>CADECX010000036.1 GCA_902825865.1 uncultured Alphaproteobacteria bacterium | reverse complement strand
CCTTCCTGGAATTCCAGGCGATGCGCGACAAGCACGACTACATGCAGAAGTTCGGCGTCGAGACCCACGCCGACATCGCCCGCACGCTCGCCATGTTCGGCGGCTTCACCGAGGGGCTGCAACTGTTCGCCAGCTTCGCCATGCTGATGAACTTTCCCCGCTTCAACAAGATGAACGGCATGGGCCAGATCGTCTCCTGGTCGGTGCGTGACGAAAGCCTGCATTGCGAGGGCATCACCAAGCTCTATCACGCCTGGGCCGACGAGACCGGCTGCGTCACCAAATCGGTGCGCGACGATATCCGCGACGTCGCCCACACCATGGTCGGGCTGGAAGAGGGTTTCGTCGATCTGGCCTTTAGCCTGGGCGAAGTCCAGGGCATGACGGCGGCGGAGATCAAATCCTATGTCCGCTATATCGCCGATTGGCGGCTGACCCAGCTGAAGCTGGAGCCGGTGTTCGGCAATTTCGAGGTCACCGATACCGGCTACAAGCAGCTCAAGGCCCATCCGCTGCCCTGGCTGGTGGAAATCCTCAATGGCGTGGAGCACGCCAACTTCTTCGAGCAGCGCGCCACCGAATATTCCAAGGGCGCCTCGCGCGGCAGTTGGGATGGCGGCGAGGGCGTGTGGGCTAACTTCGACAAGCGCAACCAGATCGCGGCTGAGTAGGCGCGGGTCTTTTGGTCCCCGAGTGCGTCGCGCGTGCTCACGTACGCTGGGTACGCTCCGCGCGCGCTTCTGCTCGGATGACCAAAATCCCTCGCGCCTTGGTAGATCGGGCCAAGGCTACGCTGGCCATACGGTGATGGCCACGAGCTTGAGCGAGCGGCCGACGGAGCAGTAGGATAGGGGCGACATGTCTTGGCTCGGATCCCTTCCTCTGACCGTCATCGCGCCGGTAATCCTGGCCGCCCTGACCGTTGCCGCCACGATCGGCTATCGCGGCCAGGTCTGGTTGCTGCATAGAGCGGGCGAGACTGAATCCGAAAGCCACGACTATCTTCTCTCGGCGGTTCTGGGCCTGCTCGCCTTGCTGCTGGGGTTCACCTTCTCGCTGGCGCTCAATCGCCATGAGGACAGGCGCAATCTGGTGGTGCAGGAGGCCAATGCCATCGACACCGCCTGGCTGCGCGCGCAGATTTTGGAGGAGCCGAACAAGGAAGCGATAAGCCAGTTGTTGCGCGCCTATCTCGATGCAAGGCTGGAATGGTCGGAAACGGATGACACGGGCGTTTTGTCGGCCCGAACGGTGATGCTGCAGCAGAAATTGTGGTCCGCGACCGGCCAGGCGGTACGCACCGAGCCCAATGCGCAAGTGACGCGCGCCCTGATGGATCCGATGAACCAGAGCTTCGATCTGGCCTCGGCGAGGAGCGCGGCGGGGGCAGCGCATGTTCCCAACCGAGTTCTGACAGTGCTGCTGCTCTATGCGGTGCTGGCGGCGGCGATGCTCGGCTATACGGCGGCGGCGAAGGGCAGGCCGCAGCGCATCGCCACCCTGTGCGTGCTGGTGGCGATGACCCTGGCACTGGTGATGATCCTGGACATCGACCGGCCGCGCAGTGGCGCGATCCAGGTTTCTGAACAGCCGCTGGAAGAACTTCAGCAATCCTGGCGATAGGCGCGGGTCTTCTGGTTCTCGAGCGTGCCATTGGGTCTGCGCTTGGCTGAATGACCGCTTTCGACCCAAAGCGGACATTCGGATCGGTGCGCCGTCTATTTTCCGGAGGCGCTATTTTTTGGCAGGGCGTAGGCGATCAGCTGATCACTAACGGCTTTGCCCATGCTCCAATGTCCGCCCGCCGCGATCACCACATATTGCCGCCCGTCCCGGCCAAGATAGGAGGACGCGGTGGCGGCGCCGGGCGCCGGCAGATCGGCACTCCACAATTCATCGCCGGTGTTGGAATCCAGTGCCCGGAAAGCCCGATCCAGGCCGCCCGCCATAAAAACAAGCCCACCGGCGGTAGAGATCGGCCCGCCCACGTTATAAATGCCGGTTGGCAGCGGCAGCGGATTGTCCAGACCGAACGGACCGCTGTGCCGGGCGGTGCCATAGCTGCGCTTCCAGGCAATTTTCCTGGTGCGCAGGTCCATTGCCGCCATCTCGCCGAACGGCGGCCGCAGGCAGGGCACGCCGATGGGGTTCAACCAGGCCCGAAGCAGCGCGACATAGGGCGTTTTGTATTGCGGTGAAGTCCCCTGTTTCGCGTCCGGTGGCAACGGACCGGCGCCGTCCCAAGGTTCGACGATCTTGCGCCGCACCGCCTCGTCGCGCTGCACCAGCCGCACCACCCAAGGAAGATAGCTGAGATTGACGAAGGCCAGGTTGCGCGCCTGGTCCACCGATGCGCCGCCCCAATCCGACAGGCCGAAGAATGCCGGATACATAAGGGTGCCCTGCAGGGACGGCGGCGTGAACGGGCCGTCATAGCGAAGCGACCGGTATTCGATGCGGCACACCAGCTGATCGAGCAAGGTCGCGCCCCAACTGTCGGATTCCCGGATAGGCGGCGCCGACAGCGACTGCATGCCGACATTCCAGGGCTGGGTCGGCGCATAACGGTCTTCCTTGATCTCGCCCCGCGCCGTTGGTTTTTCGGCAACCTCCGACAGCGGCTTGCCGGTGGCCCGGTCCAGGATAAAGACTTCCCCCCGCTTGGTGGTCTGCAGCAGCGCCGGCCGGCCGCCGAAATCCAGCAAGGTCGGGCCAATCGGAACATCCATGTCCCATAGATCGTGGTGAATGGTCTGGAAGCGCCAGCGCTCCAGCCCGGTTTCGACATCCAGCGCCACCAGGGAGGAATTGTAGCGCTCATCGAAATCGCGCCGCTGCCCGCCGAAATAATCCGGCGTGGGATTTCCGGTCGGCAGGAAAACCAGCCCCAGCGCGGCATCGCCGGTGATCAGACCCCAGACATTGGGCGTTCCCGGCGTGTAGATCTCGCCCGGCGCCAGAGGCTTGTTGGTGGGTGTGCGGCCAATGTCCCAACTCCAGGCCAGTGCGCCGGTGCGGGCATCGAAGGCGCGCACCACACCGGACGGCTCGCGGTCATGGACATTGTCGGAGACATAATGACCTGTCACCAGCTTGCCGTCCAAGAAAGTGGGTGGCGAACTGATGCCGGTAAGCCGGAGGGCATTTGGCCCAAGGCCGTCCTTCAAATCAATGGTGCCGTGCTCACCGAAACTGTCGCACACCGCACCGGTTTGCGCATCCAATGCCACAATCCCCGCATTGGGCGCGGGCGCGAAAATGCGTGTCCGGCAGGGTGTTCCCTCCGGCACATCGGCCAACTCTGCATAGGTGACGCCCCGGCATGCGGTAATCCGCACGCTCGTCGCGGGCGGTTTAAAGCGCCACTTGATCTTTCCCGTGACGGGATCGAGCGCGAAGACCCAGGCGCTGCCGCTGCAGAAATAGAGCGTATCGCCGATCTTGAGAGCCGGCGATTGAAACGTCATCTTCTGCTTGTGGTCGCCGGTGTGCGTGACCCACGCCACCTCCAGCTTGGAAACATTGTCCGGCGTGATCTGGGCCAGGCTGGAATAGCGATCGGCATTGGGCCCGCCGCCATAGTGCGGCCAGTCGCGGCCACCCTCTGCGGCCGGAAGCGGTAAAGCGGTGCGCGGCGCCGAATTGTGAATTTCAAAGCGTTCACGCGCCAGGAAACTGGCGGATAGCAAAAGCAGCGCCGCCGCGACAGTCAGCCCGAGTGGAAGACGGCCAGGCTGGCGGATGACGATCAGCATCCACAAGCCCAACACGGCGGGAACGGCCAGGCGCACCTCCAGGCCCCAGAACTGGAATCCGCTGTCCCACAGCGCCCACCCCATTGTGGCGATCAGAGTTGCCGCGAACAGAACAAGCGCCCCGGCCGCGCGCCGCAACAGCAGAGCCGCGGTCACCAGCCATCCGACACCCAAAAGCACGTAAAAGGGCGAACCGCCCAGCATCGCCAGACGCGCGCCCAACAGGACAAGAAAAAGCCCCGTCAGAGCCACGCCTGTGGCGGTCGCGATGTGGAGAAAGCGGTTCATCTGCTTTTTTTTCTTGACGATACAGACGCGCAATCGGCCATGTCAAACGGCGCTAGTGCCAAGCCGCTACCAATCAGCGTGCAGCGCAAATGTCCGCTTTTGGCGCAAGCGGACATTGGTCGGACGCTAAAGCACCGTCACCGGATGTCCCGCTTCGCGCCACGCCTTCATGCCGCCGTCCAGGGCCGCGGCGTTGACATAGCCCAGTTCGCGCAAGGTTGCCGCCGCCAGGGTTGAGATCTGTCCGAACTCACAGGCCACCAGGATGCGGCGGGTGGGATCGGGCAGCTCCTTGTTGACGCGCAGTTCCAACTGGCCGCGCGGCAGATGCTGGGCGCCGGGAATATGGCCGGAAACGAAGGCATCCTTCTCCCGCACATCCAGCAGAATGAGTCCCAGATCGTTGCGGCCAACCCGTTCGGCCAGTTCGGCCATGGATACAAAAGGCACATGGGCGCTGGCCTCGGACAGAAGCTGCGCCACCGTCTTGCCGCCGCTCATATTGGTCCGCAGCGCCTCGGTCAGATGGGTGGGGGCGTCGAGATTGAGTTGCTTCATCATGGCGATGAATTCGGCGCGGTCGCGCTTCTGCAAACGCGGATTGTTGGCGATCTCCTCGCCGATGCTGGAATGGCTGCGGCCTTTGTAATCATGCGCCGGATAGACCAGCAGGGCAGGGTCCTGTTTCAGCACCCGCCCGAACAGGCTATCATACAATTGATCGGGATCGCCGGTGGGAAGGTCGGTGCGCCCGGTGCCGCCGATCAGCAAAGTGTCGCCGGTGAAGATGCGGTCTTCGGCCAGGATGCACATGGAATCGCGGGTATGGCCCGGCGTGTGCAGGGCGCGCAGCCGCATATTGCCCACCCGCAAAATCTCGCCGTCATCCAGCCGGAAATCGGCATAGGGCGCGGGCGACAATTTGCTGGCCACCACCGGCACGCCCAACGTCTTGCCCAGCTCCTTGGCGGCGGAGAAATGATCGGCATGGGTGTGGGTGTCCAGGACATAGCGGATGCGCACGCCGTCCTTGGCGGCGAAACCCAGATAGCGGTCCATCTGCGCGATATTGGGGTCGATCAGGATGGCGGAATGGCTGTCGTCGCAGCCCAGCAGATAAGACTGGCAGCCGCCGGTGGCGATCTGTTCGAAAATCATCGCATGCCCCAAATGTCGCGCGCGGAACTATAGCCTAGGAACCGCGCAACAAGGCTCGGAATTTCCGGTCGTTCTTCAGCACAAATTCCCGGCGCATCGCGCCTTTGCGGGTGCGGTGCTTCTCGGCATAGACCAGCAGCCAGACACGCCCCCGCGTGGTTTTGGCGCCTCTTTGTGTGCCGGGCCTTTTGCCATTGTGCTCGGCCAGCCGCCGTTCCAGGTCCAGGGTCCAGCCGACATAGGTGATGGTCCGGCCGTCCGGATTTTTGGCTGCCAGAACATAGACAAAAGACGGCATGGGCTTCTTTTCCGGTGATTTGCTCGAGCCGTCTAGCGGACCCTTGCGGGAGGAGGCGAACAGGTCTATATGCTTGCTTAAACAAGTATTGTCTTAACAATGGTTGTTTGCACAGGAAACGCGACCTTGCTGAAGCCGTATTACAAGACCAGCAACTACGCGATGAAGAACAGCGTGGGCTATCTGATGCGGATCTGCGGCAACAAGGTGCTGCCGCAGATGGAAGCCCTGTTCGTGGACCAGGAACTTACTTTTTCGCAATGGACCACCCTGGTCGCCCTGCATGACGGGCGTATCAAGACCGCCGGCGATCTGGCGCAGAATATCTGTCACGATGCGGGGTCACTGACTCGCCTTGTCGATCAGATGGTGGAACGCGGCTTTGTCACCCGCGACCGCAGCGACACCGACCGGCGGGTGGTGACCCTGGCGCTGACGCCGCGCGGCCGCGATATGGTCGAGGGCCTGGCGCCCAAGGTGATGTATTTCTGGAACGGGCTTTTGGCCCATTTCAGCCATGAAGAGGTCGATACTCTGATCAACCTTTTGACCCGGCTGGTGCTGGTGGCCGACAGCAAGCAGGGCAAGAAATCCCGGCTGCTGATTTCCGATGTTCCCATCGCCAAGCCGGTGACCGCTAAATCCGTGACGGCCAAATCCGTCAGGGCGAGGAAGGCGTCATGAGCCTGTCCAAAAAATCCGGTGCGCTGCTGACTGCTTTGTTGCTCTGCGCCTGTGTCGATGCCCCGCCCACCACGCCGCAAGTCAGCGAACTTCAGCAATCCAGCCTGGGCCTGACCGGTGAGGCCGCGCCGCGCGCGCCGCGCGAATGGTGGCGGGCCTTTCAGGACCCGCAGGTCGACCGGCTGGCGGGTTTGGTGATCGCCAACAATCCGTCTCTGGCGGGCGCGTTGGCGCGGTTGCGCGCCGCGCAAGCGGAACTGGCGGTGAACCGCGCCGAGGACCGGCCGCAAGTCACCTTTGACGGCAATGAACAGCGCGTCTTGTTCAGCAAGGATTACATCATTCCGCCGCCCTATGGCGGCAGCTATCGCTGGTACGGTTCGCTGACCGCCAACCTGAGCTGGAATCTGGATTTCTGGGGCAGGCAGGCGGCGTTGATCGGGCGCGCGCGCGACAGCGCCGAAGCCGCCGCCCTGGATGCCGAAGCCGCACATCTGGCGCTGTCGGGTGCTTTCGCCCAGGTCTATATCAATCTGTTGCTGAACTATCAGTATGGCGACATTGCCGACGCCACGGTCGCCGAGCGCGAAGAAATCCTGAAGATCAGCCAGGGCCGTTTCAATGCCGGGCTGGAGAATGGCAGCGCGGTGGAGCAGGCCAAGTCGCTGCTTTCCATCGCCAAGGCCGATCAGCTGCGCTTTGCCGCGGCGCGCGAGATGGATTTGCATGCCATTGCCGCGCTGGCGGGGCAGGGGGCGGACGCTTACGCCACCATCACGCGGCCCAAGCCCAATCTGGATGTGGCGCTGTCCTTGCCGCAAAAATTGCCCGCCGATCTTCTGTCGCGGCGGCCCGACATCCTGGCCGCCAAGGCACGGGTGCGGGCGGCGATGAAGGGGCGCGAGGCGGCGCATGCCGACTTTTTCCCCGACATCAATCTGGCGGCCCTGGTGGGTTTCCAGGCCATCGGCCTTTCCAATCTGGTGGGCGGCAACGCCTTCACCATGGGCGTGGGCCCGGCGGTGCATCTGCCGCTGTTCGATGCGGGCAAGCTGCGCGCCCAATATGCCAGGGCCACCGCCGAACTCGACCTGGCGGTGACCGAGTATAACGGTGCGGTGCTGGCGGCGATCAAGCAAACCGCCGACGCCATGACTCAAGTGAAAAGTCTGGAAGCCCAGCGCGTGCAGCAACAGGACGCGGTGACCAGTGCGGAAAAAGCCTTCCGCATCGCCGAGGACCGTTACCGCAGCGGTTTGCAGACCCAGCTTCCCATGCTGACGGCGGAAGCCACCTTGCTTCAGGCGCGCCAGGCGCTGGCGGGCGTGGTGGCGCAAGGCGCGCAGCAGCGCATCACCCTGATGCTGACCGTCGGCGGCGGCTTCGAGCCGGCAACCCAGACCGCCGAACTGCGCAAATCCGTTCCCTGAATCCCCCTAGGACGTGTGTCATGACTGCTATCACCGATACTCCCATTGCCGATGTTCAGACCCGGCAACGCCGTTTCTGGTTCCTGATTTTGGGCGGCGTGGCGCTGGCCGCCGCGGTGATCTATGGCGTTTACTGGCTGATCTATGCCCGCGGTTTTGAGAGCACCGATGACGCCTATGTCGGCGGCAATGTGGTGACCGTCACCTCCAAGGAAAACGCCACCGTCCTGGCGCTGCATGCCGACAATACCCAGACGGTGACGCAGGGTCAGTTGCTGATCGAGCTCGACCCCGCCATCGCCACGGTCAATCTGCAGGCCGCCCAGGCCAATCTGGCGCGGGTGGTGCGCAGCGTGAAAGCGCAATTCTCCAGATCCGATTCCGGCGAGGCCCTAGTAAACCAGGCGCGCGTGGCGCTGGCGCAGGCGCAAGGCGACTATGTCCGCCGCCAAAAGGCCTTTGCCACCGAATCCGTCTCAGGCGAGGAATTGGCGCATGCCCGCGATGCCGTGGCGGCGGCGCAAGCCGCGGTGAATTCGGCGCAAGGCGTCTTGCGGCAATCCAATACATCCATCGAAGGCACCGACATCGCCCACAATCCCGATGTGCTGGCGGCGGAAGCGCAGCTTCGCGCCGCGGCCATCGCTTACGGCCATATGCGCATCATCGCGCCACTGGACGGCGTGATCGCCCAGCGCACGGTGCAGGCCGGACAGCAGGTCGCTGCCGGAACGCCCTTGATGGCGGTGGTGCCGCTGTCGCATGTCTGGATCGACGCCAATTTCAAGGAAGTGCAGCTTGCCCGCATGCGGGTCGGCCAGCCGGTGACGGTGAAGGCCGATATTTACGGCGGCGGCGTCACCTATCACGGCCATATCGAAGGCTTGGGCGCGGGTTCGGGAAGCGCCTTTGCATTGCTTCCGCCGCAGAATGCCAGCGGCAACTGGATCAAGATCGTGCAGCGCGTGCCGGTGCGCATCGCGCTCGATCCCCAGGATATCGCCAAGCATCCCTTGCGCGTGGGCCTTAGCGTGACGGTGGATGCCGATGTGCGCGATCAGTCCGGTCCGCTGGTCACCTCCCGTGTCGGCGCCGGCATCACCCGCGCCAATACCGGCGAGGATTCCGGCCCGATGGCCGATGAAATGATCGCCCGCATCCTCCGGGAAAATGGCGGAGCGGTAAGGTGAGCGCCGGCGGCGAAATGCAGCCGCTGAAGGGTAGCCAGCTTGCCATCACCGCCCTGGTGCTGGCGCTGGGCACCTTCATGCAGGTGCTGGACACCACCATCGCCAATGTCTCGCTGCCCACCATCGCGGGCAATCTGGGCGCCAGCACCGATCAAGGCACCTGGGTGATTACCGCCTTTGCCGTAGCCAACGGCATCGGCGTGCCGCTTACGGGGTGGCTGATGGGGCGCTATGGCGTGGTGCGCACCTTTGTTTTTTCGGTTCTGGCTTTCACCGTCGCGTCTTTGCTCTGCGGCATTGCCTGGAGCCTGCCGTCGCTGATCTTCTTCCGCGTGCTGCAGGGCGGCGTGTCGGGGCCGATGATCCCCGGCAGCCAGGCGCTGCTGATCTCCATCTTTCCGCCCGACAAGCGCGGCACCGCGCTGGGCATCTGGTCCATCACCACCCTGGTGGCGCCGATCTGCGGCCCGATCCTGGGTGGCTATATTTCCGACAATTATCACTGGAGCTGGATTTTCCTGATCAATGTGCCGGTGGGATTGGCGGTCACCTTCCTGTGCTGGAGCAATCTCAAGACCCGCGAGACCCCGACCCGCAAGCTGCCGATCGACACGATGGGACTGGCGCTGCTGGTGGTTTGGGTGGGCGCGCTGCAAATCATGCTGGATACCGGCAAGGATGCCGACTGGTTCGCCTCGACCCAGATCGTGATCCTGGCCATCGTCACCGCCATCGGCTTTGCCGCTTTCCTGATCTGGGAATTGACCGCCAAGAATCCGATCGTGGACCTGTCGCTGTTCAAAAGCCGCAATTTCGCGCTGGGCACCCTGGCTTTCTGTCTGGGCTATGCCGTGTTCTTCGCCAACAATCTCTTGATGCCGCTCTGGCTGCAGACCGAGGTCGGCTATACCGCCACCTGGGCGGGGCTGGTGGCCGCGCCCGCCGGTGTGGTGGCGGTGTTGCTGACGCCGCTGGCCGCCAAGATGATGAGCCGGGTCGATGCCCGCATCATCGCCACCATCGCCTTTATCGCTTTTGCCGCGTCCTTCCTGATGCGTTCGCGCTTCACCAATGAGGCGAGCTTTTTGGACTTTACCTTGCCGCTGCTGGTGCAGGGCATCGCCATGGCCACCTTCTTCCTGGCCATGATCACCATCCTGCTGGATGGCGTGCCGCCGCAGAAAATTCCCCTGGCCTCGGGGCTTTCCAATTTCGCGCGCATCACCGCCGGCGGGTTCGCCGCGTCCATCGTCACCACCCTGTGGGACCGGCGCGAGGCGCTGCATCAAAGCCGGCTGGCCGACCAGACCACCATCTTCACACCGGGCCTGCGCCAGACCCTGCAATATCTGCATGATTCCGGTTTTTCCGATCTGTCGGCCAAGGCGGCGGTGGCGCGCAACGCCATGCGCCAGGCTTATCTGCTGGCGGCCAACGATATCTTCTGGGCCTCGGGTTGGATCTGCATTGTGCTGATCGGCATGGTGTGGCTTTGCCGCCGCGCCGTCTCCGGTGGTGGCACAACGGCAGCCGCCGATTAGGCGCGGCTTTTTTTGATGACCCCCTCTGTCCGGCCTTCGCACCTAGCGGTGCTCGGCGTTCGGTTGGCTTGGCCGCCAATCTCACCCTTCGCAGCGCAAGCGCTGCTACGGCACCTCCCCCTCGGCGCTTCGCGCGAAGGGGAGGGCGCGCCGTCTCCGTTGGTGGCACGACGGCAGCCGCGGACTAGGTTGACTTGATTCGGGTCTGCCGCAGAGTGGGGCATGATTCGCGAATCACTGATTCGGCGCCTGTCATTCATAGTCGCGGCCCTCCTGTTCGGCGGCGGGCTGGCGCTGGGCGCCGATGCGGCGCTGGCGGGCTTGCCCACAGTGCTGGATGCGGTGGCGCAGAGGACGGCACAATCCGGCGCCGACGGCGTGGTGCGCCTGCCGGTGCCTCAGGGCTTTGACCACAGCCGTCAAGCGCCCCGCGTGCTTTATCCCGTCACCGCCGCGCCCAGGCCGGACTGGCTGGTGGAAGCGATGGCGCCGCCCGTGTTGCCTGACACGGCGCAAAAGCCGGTGATCGCCATCTGCATCGACGATCTGGGTGCGCAGCTGGCGGGCACCCATAAGGCGATGACGCTGCCCAAGGAGGTGGCGCTGGCCTTTCTGCCCTATGCCGAGACCACGCCTGCTCTGGCGCAAGCGGCGGCGAGCCGCGGCCATCTGGTTCTGGCGCATGTGCCGATGCAGGCGCTCAACGGCAAGGAGCCCGGCGCGATGGGGCTCAAGCCCGACATGACGGCGGAGGAGATCACCCGCCGCATGGGCTGGAACCTGGCACGGGTGCCGGGGCTGGTGGGGATCAACAATCATGAAGGCAGCCGCTTCACCGCCGACAGCGCGGCACTAGAACCGGTGATGGCAAGCCTGAAGGCGCGGCATCTGTTCTTCTTCGACTCCCGCACCGGGCCGCAAAGCGCGGTGAGGCAAGTGGCGCGGGCGGCGGGGGTGATGACGGCGAGCCGCGATGTTTTCCTGGATGATGATCCCAGCCCCGAAGCCGTCAGCGCCGAATTGGAAAATCTGGCGCGCGAGGCCAAACGCAACGGCGTCGCCATCGCCATCGGTCATCCCCATGATGTGACCTTGACCTTGCTGGCCAAATGGCTGGCCGAGGATCACGGCGTCACCCTGGTGCCGCTGGACGAGGCGATGCGGCTGAAGGCGGAGCGGCGGACGAAGGTCGCGGCGCGCTAGAATAATTTTTCCATTCGGCAATTGCGAAGGGACTGACCGCGGATTTCCACCGTCTGTTCCGCCAGCACGCGGAAGCCGTATCGTTCAAAGAAGGGGCGGGCGGTGATGCTGACTTCCGCATAGAGCCGAGCCAAGCGTATTTGTTTGGCGCGAACCTCGATGTGGGCCAGGAGCGCCCGCCCTACGCCGCAACGCTGAAAATCCAGGTGAACGAAAAAGAGATCGATGTGGCCGTCGTCTTCCAGATCGCAGAATCCGGCGGCCCGGCCATCGATCTCGGCAATGATAGTTGGCTTTGAAAGCAGCCGGGCGGCAAACGCCTGGATGTCACGATGTTCCGGGGCCCAGGCGGCGATTTGTGCCGGCGTATAGTCGCGGGCTGCAATTTCTCGTACCGAGCGATTGTAGATATCGAGAATTGTTCGGCTTTCCGTACCGTTATAGGGACGGACGGCGATCATTGCCCCTTCTTGGCGGCGCTGGCGAAGCGCACCGCTTCCTCGGCGGCGGCGAGAAGGGCCTTGGACTTGTTGATGGTCTCTTGATACTCGGCCTCAGGCTGGCTGTCGGCGACCACGCCGCCGCCCGCCTGCACATACATGGTGCCGTCCTTGACCAAAGCGGTGCGCAGCACGATGCAGGTGTCCATCGAGCCGTCGGCGGCGAAATAGCCCACCGCGCCCGCGTAAACCGCGCCGCGTTTTTCCTTTTCGAACTCGTCGATGATTTCCATGGCGCGGATTTTCGGCGCCCCTGTCAGGGTGCCGGCGGGAAGTCCGGCCGCCAGCGCGTCCACGGCGTCCAGCCCGTCGCGAATTTCGCCTTCGACATTGGAGACCAGATGCATCACATGGCTGTAGCGTTCGATGAAGAAACTGCCGGTGACGGTCACCGCCCCGGTCTTGGCGATGCGGCCGACATCGTTGCGGCCCAGATCGATCAGCATCAGATGCTCGGCGCGTTCCTTGGGATCGGACATCAGCTCTTCGGCCAGCGCCTTGTCTTCTTCCGGCGTCTTGCCGCGCGGGCGAGTGCCGGCGATGGGGCGGATGGTGACCTTGCCGTCGCGCAGCCGCACCAGCACTTCGGGGCTGGAGCCCACGATCTGGAAGCCCGGCATCGCCAGATAATAAAGATAGGGCGACGGGTTCAGCCGGCGCAGGGCGCGGTATAGCGAAAAGGGCGGCAGCGCGAAGGGGCGGCGGAAGCGCTGGCTGGGCACCACCTGAAAAACATCGCCCGCCATGATGTATTCCTTGGCGCGCGCCACCACGGCGAAATATTCGTCCTTGGTCATGTTGGATTCGATGGGCACGCCGGTGGGCAGATTGGCCGGCACTTTTCCGTCTAAGTGGGCGGCGCTGGGCGGGGCAGGGCGTTCCAGCTCCGCCACCGCATCTTCCAGCCGCGCCGTGGCGCGGGCGTAGGCCGCCTTGGCGTCGACGTCTTTGTCCACCCAAACGGGCGTGATCAGGATGATCTCGTCCTTCACACTGTCGAAGATGGCGGTGATGGTGGGGCGCAGCAGGATCGCATCGGGCAGGCCCAAAGTATCGGGCGGCGGATTGGGCAGATTCTCCACCTGGCGCGCCATGTCGTAACCCAGATAGCCGAACAGGCCGGTGGCCATGGGCGGCAGGCCTTGCGGCACCGTCAGGCGGGTTTCGCGGGTCAGGGCGCGCAAGCTTTCCAGCGGCTTGGCACTTTCCGGCACAAAGCTGTCCGTGTCATGCAGCGCGGCGCGGTTGATCTCGGCCACACCGCCGCGGCAGCGCCAGATCAGGTCCGGCATCAGGCCTATGATGGAATAACGCCCGCGCGTCTCGCCGCCCTGAACGCTTTCCAGCAGAAAGGCATTGTCGCGCGCCGCGCCGCCCGGCGCGAAGCCGAGCTTCAGGTAGGCGGAGACCGGTGTCTCCATGTCCGCCACCAGCCTTGTATAAAGAAGTTGAGCCCGGCCTGCCTCATAGCCCGAGGCGAAGGCATCAAACGCCGGTTCGATCATGGCTCACCCGGCGATCACTGGCCGGAGCCGATGAGGGAATTGAAGATCACCTGGTTGACCTTCACGCCTTCGCGTTGGCGGGCGGCAACGGCCAGGTTGGCGTTGAAATCCTGCGCCACGGTTTGGGAGAAACGCGCCACACCGGCCTGGAAGCCGGGCTCCGCCGGATTCACCGGCGGATGGCTGATGCCGGAGACGAGCGCGATCATATAGTCGCCGCCCTGGCCTTGCGGGCCGACATCGACGCCGCCGGGCGGGGCGGTGAACAGCCGGCTTACCGTCTGGGCGGAGAAAACCGGGGTATTGGTCTCGCGCGTCAAGGCCGGGCTGTGCTGCACCGGAACGTTCAACTGCATGGCGATGGAGTCCAGCGACTTTTCCTTGCGGGCCTGGGCCGCCAATGTTTGCGCCTTGGTCGCCAGCGCCTTGGCGCGCTGCTCGTTGATATAGTCGTTGGTCGCCTGGAGCCGTACCTGTTCCAGCGGCTTGAGCTTGGGCGGCGTCACGCCGATCACATGCAGGGTGAAATAGGCGCCCATCTTGCTGGCGAAGGGATCGACATCGTCGCCCACATCCGCCTTGAAGATGGCGGGCAGGAATTCCGGATCGGCCGGCACATCGGCGGCGGCTCCTTTCGCGTCAAGACCGCTGCTGTCAACCGAAGCGATGCGCGCGTATTTCATGCCCGATTTCTTGGCCGCTTCCGCGAAATCGTCGCCGTTCGAGCGGGCGTCGGTATAGGCATTGACCACATCCACCAGCTTGTTGCTGGCCAGCTGGTTGGTGATGTCCTTGCGCAGCTCTTCCTTCACATCCGCCAGCGACCTGGAGGTGCCGGGCGCGATCTTGCTGACGCGGGCCAGAACAAAGCCGCCGAAACCGGTCTTGATCGGCTGGCTGACTTCGTTGAGCGGCAAAGCGAAGATCGCCTTGGCGCGCTCGGCATCGGGCAGTTCCTCCACGGTCAGGGTGCCCAGCGAGGTCTGTTCCGGCTTGAGGCCGTGTTCGGCCGCCAGCGCGTCGAAGCTGGTGCCGGATGCGATCTTGGCGCGGCCCGCTTGCGCCTCGGCCATGGTCTTGAAATCGATCTGCTGCACGTCGCGCTTTTCCGGGATCACATAGGTGCTCTTGTTGGCGTCGTACTGCTGCTGAATCTGGGCGTCGGTAACGGTGACCGAAGCCATCACATCGCTGGGCGCGAGGGCGGCATATTCGGCCTCGCGATATTCCGGCGTGGAATAACGCGCGGCATTCGCCTTGACATAGGCGGTGAGCGCCGCGTCGTTGGGCGCGGCAATCTCGCCCGCCATGGCCGGGGTCAGCACGACATAGTCGGCGGCGCGCCTTTCGCCGATGAATTGCGCGATCGCCTGGGCATAGCCCATGGGCAGAATGAAATTGTCCGCCACCGCCTGAGTCAGCTGCTCCACCGTCATTTCCTGGCGGATCTCATCGAGGAACTGCGCTTCGGTATATTCGGCGCGGGCGATGGCCTGCAGGAAGGTGGGCCGGTCGAAGCTGCCCAAGGTGCCGCGGAACGGCTCCATGCCGCGCACATTCTGAACCACCGCGCCGTCGGAGGTGATCAGCCCCAGCTTTGCGGCTTCATTTTGCACCGCCGTCCGCCCGATCATCTGCTGCAGCGCGACCTGGCCCAGGCCCATTTTCTCCGCCATTTCGGGCGTGACCTCTTGGCCCATGCGCTCGCTCTGGTTGCGCAGGAAGTTGCGGTAGGTGCGCTGGAATTCCTGCGACCCGATCTGGGCCGAACCGACCTTGGCCACCTGGGTGGTGTTGCCGATGCCGAACTGCTCCAGGCCGATGCCCCACAGCACAAAGGACAGGGTCAAGGCACCCATCATCACGGTGACGATCCAGTGCTTGGAAAGTTTGTGCATCCATTGAATCATGACTGCGAATTCCGTGACTTAGAGGCGTGGCGTCCTGAGGCCGCGGATGATAGGGAGGGGGCCTTGTCCCGGCAAGCCGCGTGGCTGGCGGGTTTTGCCGCCCAAATGCGGGAAATACAAGGTCTTATCTGGTCGAAAGAGGGTGCGATGCGGGCGCTGGTGGCGGGAAATTGGAAGATGAACGGGACCCCGGCCAGCCTGGGCGAGCTAGAGGCGCTCAAACAGGCGCTGGCGGCACCCGCCTGCGATGTTCTGGTCTGTCCGCCCGCCACCCTGATCGCCCAGGCCGCCTGGCATGTGAAGGGCGCCTTCGCGCTGGGCGGGCAGGATTGTCATGCCGAGCCCAAGGGCGCCTTCACCGGAGATCTTTCCGCCGAGATGCTGCGCGACGCCGGCGCATCCTTTGTGATCCTGGGCCATTCCGAGCGCCGCCAATATCACGGCGAAAGCAACGCCCACGTGGCAGCCAAGGCGCGGGCCGCCTGGCGCGCCGGGCTCAAAGCCATCATCTGCATCGGCGAAAGCGAGGCGCAGAGAAATGCCGGCGAGGCGCCGCATATTTGCCAGGGACAGTTAAATGAAAGCGTGCCGCCCGAGGCGACCTCCGCCAACAGCGTGATCGCTTATGAGCCGGTCTGGGCGATCGGCACCGGGCGCACCCCCACCAGCGACGACATCGCGGCGATGCATTCCCATATCCGCGCCTGCCTGGTTTCCAGGCTGGGCGCGGCGGGGGAGGGAATGCTGATCCTGTATGGCGGATCGGTGAATCCGGGCAATGCCGCCGAAATACTGGGCCTGCCGGAGGTGGGCGGCGCGCTGGTCGGCGGCGCGAGCCTGAAAGCGGCGGATTTTCTCAAGATCATCGCGGCGGTCAAAGCCTAGCGATTCAAACCCGCGCGCATCCCGGGTTCCGCCGGTTAAAAAAAGTAACCAAGATTTCTGACCCTTTCTTAAGACAAAGGGCGGCATTCTGACCGCAATAACACAGCAATATAATAAAACATTGCGGTTGGTGGGCTATGAGCAAGCTGTCTTTCGACAGTGTTGACGTCCTTATTTACGATCCCGTGTCGGCGAACCGCGCCACGACGCGCGCGGCCATGTACACGCTGGGATTCCGCAAGACCGAAACCGTTCCGACCCTCGAAAATTTCCTGGAAGCGGTGCAGAAATCGCCGCCCGACATCGTGTTGTGCGAGTCCCAGGGCCAGGTCGATGAACTCTGTTCGGTGATCCAGCAAATGCGCCAGGGCGCGGCCGGCTACAACCCCTTCCTGGTGATCATCGTCACCGCCTGGGAAAACAGCGCCAGTTTGATCAACCAGGTGATTTCCAGCGGCGCCGACGATCTTTTGCTGCGCCCCTTTTCCACCGCGCTGCTGCGCCAGCGCATCGAAGCCCATGTCGACCGCCGCAAGGGCTTTGTCATCACCACCGATTATGTCGGGCCCGACCGCCGCAAGGACAATAACCGCGCCTCCAATGTCGAGATGTTCGAGCCGCCCAATTCGCTGAAGATGAAGGCCAAGGACAAGCTGTCGGCCGACGAGATCGCCCGCAAGCTGGACAGTGAACTCAAGACCGCGCGCGAAAAGCTGACATCGGAAAAAATGCGCCGCGACGCCTTCCAGATCTGCGTGCTGTGGCGGCTGCTGCAGGACCAGCCCGTGGCGGCGGCGGGCCGGCCGCCGCAGGACCTGGTCAAGCTTCAGTTGCTGGCCAAGTCGATCAGTACCAGAAGCGAGGACACCGAATTCAACGCCGCCCAGGAATGGTGCCAGTCTGTGCTGGCCTCGGCGGAGGGGCTGGCGGCGGGGGTGGACCGCAATGCCACGCTGCATCTGCTGGGGCATGCCGCGCTGAGCCTGCACCAGGTCTTTTACCCCGAGAAAAGCGCCAGCGATCAGATGACCGAGATCGACGCGACCGTGGCCCTGATCAGGGCCCGTAACGCCAGGGCCCTGGCGAGCTAAAGCCCGGTCCGGGCTGGAAAAACCGTCCCCCGCTTCCTATTTCCCGCAAAAGGCTCTAAAGAGCCGCGCCTTGGAGCCTCGGCTTGAGCCGGAGCGACCAATAGTAAAGCGCGTCGGCGAAAGCCGGAGCGACCATTTAAAGAAGCCGGAATCCGCCATGCAGACCATCCTTCTTGTCGCCGAACTGGTGATCTCCATCGCCCTGATCGGTTTTGTGCTGTTGCAGCGCTCTGAAGGCGGCGGTCTGGGCATGGGCGGCGGCTCCAGCAGCATGGGCGGGTTGTTCACCGCCCGCGGCGCGGCCGACACGCTGACCCGCACCACATCGATCCTGGCCTTCCTGTTCTTCCTCACCTGCATTTTGCTCAACATCCTGGCGCTGGGCGGCCGCGACCAGAGCTCGATTCTCGATTCGGTTCCCGCCGCCAATATTCCGGCCAAGCCGATGCCCGCGCCTGCTCCGTCACCCGCCGGTCCGTCGGTACCCAAACCCCAGTAGTTCTGCGTTTTTCGCGGACCTGTTAGCGGCGGAAAATAATTCCGATTTTGCGCTTGCGCGCGTGCACGTGTTTCAACATGGTGGCCTCCCATGGCCCGGTTAATTTTCATCACCGGCGGCGTGGTCTCTTCCCTGGGAAAAGGTCTGGCGTCCGCCGCTCTCGGCGCGTTGCTTCAAGCGCGCGGCTACAAAGTTCGCCTTCGCAAATTGGACCCCTATCTCAATGTCGATCCGGGCACCATGAGCCCGTTTCAGCATGGCGAGGTCTATGTCACCGACGATGGCGCCGAGACCGATCTGGATCTCGGCCATTATGAGCGCTTCACCGGCGTGTCGGCGCGCAAGTCCGACAATGTCACGTCGGGCCGCATCTATTCCCAGGTGATCGAGAAGGAGCGCAAGGGCGGCTATCTCGGCCGCACCGTGCAGGTGATCCCGCATGTCACCGACATGATCAAGGAATTCGTGCTCGCCGATACCGACGGGCTGGATTTCCTCTTGGTGGAAATCGGCGGCACGGTGGGCGATATCGAGGGCCTGCCCTTCTTCGAAGCCATCCGCCAATTGCACAATGATCTGGGCCGGGGACAGACCGCTTTCATCCATTTGACCCTGGTGCCCTTCATCGAGGCGGCGGGCGAGCTCAAGACCAAGCCCACCCAGCACAGCGTTAAAGAGCTGCGCGCCATCGGCATCCAGCCCGATATCCTGCTCTGCCGCGCTTCGCATCCCATTCCGGACGAGGACCGCCGCAAGATCGGCCTGTTCTGCAATCTGGCGGCCGAGCGGGTGATCCCGGCCATGGATCTGGACACCATTTATCGCGTGCCGCTGGCCTATCACGATGTCGGGTTGGACACCCAGTTGCTCAAAGTGTTCGGCATCGAGAATGCGCCGGAGCCCGACCTGTCGCGCTGGAAGAATGTCGTCGAGCGGGTGAAGAATCCGGAAGGCGAAGTGCGCATCGCCGTGGTCGGCAAATACATGCAGGTCAAGGACAGTTACAAATCGCTGTCGGAAGCACTGACCCATGGCGGACTGGCCAACAATGTGAAGGTCCATCTGGAATGGATCGACAGCGAAGTGTTCGAACGCGAGGACGCCGCCGTCTTCCTGGAGAATGTCCATGGCATCCTGGTGCCGGGCGGTTTCGGCGAGCGCGGCACCGAGGGCAAGATCGGGGCGGTGAAATTCGCCCGCGAGCGCGAAGTGCCCTTCTTCGGCATCTGTTACGGCCTGCACATGGCGGTGATCGAGGCGGCGCGCGACCTGGCGGGGCTGGAAGGCGCCGGCACCACCGAGATCGGCAAACCCACGCATCCAGTGATCGGCTTGATGACCGAATGGGTCAAAGGCAATCAGGTTGAGACCCGCGTCGCCGACGGCGATATGGGCGGCACCATGCGGCTGGGCGCCTATCCGGCGACGTTGGTGCCGGGTTCGCGGGTGGCTGAGGTATACGGTTCGACCGAGATCAGCGAGCGCCATCGCCATCGCTATGAGGTCAACACCAACTACGCCAAGGACCTGGCCAAGCACGGCATGACCGTGTCGGGCTGGTCGCCGGACGGACGGCTGCCGGAGATCATGGAAATTCCCCAACATCCCTGGTTCATCGGGGTGCAGTTTCATCCCGAGCTGAAGTCGCGGCCGCTGGAGCCGCATCCGCTGTTCACCAGCTTCATCGCGGCGGCGGTGCAAAAGAGCCGGTTGGTCTGATGGCCCAGCCCCCCGACGATTTCCCGCAGCACATGTTCGAGGCCGCGGTGGAGTTCGCCATCCTGGCCATCAGGACACTGACCCTGGTGAATGGCGCGGCGGTGATCGCTCTGCTGACGTTCGTGGGCCAGGTCTGGGCCAATGACCAGCATAACGGTTCGGCCATGGCGCATATCCTGTTCTGGCCACTGATTTGCTTTCTGACGGGCCTGGTCATGGCGGTGGTTACCACCTTGCTGGCCTATCTCACCCAGATGATCACCACAGAACATGGCGGCGGCAGGATTCCGCCGCAATCCAAACGCCTGCGCCTGTTCGCCATCATCGCCAGCGGGCTTAGCGTCACCGGTTTTGCCGCCGGCGCGGTGCTGACGGCTGTCGGCATCGCGGGCTGAGCGTTAACGCTTCCTTCACCCTCGCGGCCGGGTCACTAGCAATTCAGTAACAGGGCCCGGCTACCATCCGCGCATGGGCCGGGTTCTGCCAGTTTTCCTAGTGCGTATCGCCACGCTTATGCTGGCCAGCCTTGTGCTGTCCGCGGTGTTCGCTCAGGCGCGCGCCCAGGACGACAATTACGGCCTCAAGCGCTTCTCCGGCGACAATTACGACACGATTTCCGCGCCGAACCGCGGCCCGTCCGCGCCTGCGCCGGCCGCGACTTACACACCAGCGCCTTCGGGCACGCCTTACGGCTACAAGCCCGCCCAGCCCGCGCAGCCCGCTTATCCGGCGCCGCGCGCCACCACAGCGGCGGCACTACCGCCGAGTGATCGCTATGCCTATTCCCGCCCACCCAGCGGCTTTGAATATCGACTGGGCCCGGGCGACAAGCTGAAACTCACCGTCTTCGGCGAGGCCGATCTGTCCGGCGATTTCACCGTCGATGGCGCGGGCTTTATCCGTCTGCCGCTGGTGGGCGAGGTGCGCGCCGCCGGTTATACCGCCCAGCAATTGGAAGGTGCCGTCGCCAACACGCTGTCGCCGGCTTTTCTCAAATCGCCGCGCGTCGCGGTGGATGTCGCCAGCTACCGGCCGTTCTATATCATCGGCGCGGTGGCGCGGCCCGGCCAGTATCCCTATGTCGATCACATGAATGCGCTGAACGCGGTGGCGCTGGCGGGCGGCTTCCTGCCGTCTGCCGTGGAAAGCGTGGTCTTCATCCGCCGCGAGGGCAGCAATGAGGAAATCGAGGTGCCGGCCGACCGCACCACCGATATCCGTCCCGGTGACGTGGTCAAGGTGCACACCACTATCTTCTCGGATGCGATGAACCTGCTGTCGCCCTTCTCGGGCGTAGCGGCCTCGGCGGCCACGGCAGCCGTCATCCAGTACTAATTCCCCCTCCGGCTTTCGCTGCCTGTCAGGCGTTCGCCTGCCGGCTCACGCCCTCGGTCAGCTACAGCCACCTCCCCCTATGCAAGCGCGCTGACGCGCGCGCGGGGGAGGGGAGTTTGCTGTCACCGGGGCAGTCAGATAAAATCCCCGCATGAACCACAATCCGGTCCTCAAGCCCAATTCGGTCGTGACCCTCGGCCCAGACTCCAATCGGGTCGAGATCGGCAACGACAGGAAGCTCGCCATCATCGCCGGACCCTGCCAGCTGGAAAGCCGCAGCCACGCCTTCGACATGGCGGGTGCGCTCAAGGAGGCTTGCGACAAGTTCGGGGTCGGGCTGGTCTACAAGACCAGTTTCGACAAGGCCAACCGCACCAGCGCCAGCACGGCGCGCGGCATCGGGCTGGAAAAGGCGCTGCCCATTTTCGCCGATATCCGGAACCGCTTCGGCGTTCCGGTTCTCACCGATGTGCATGAGCGCGACCAGTGCGCCGCGGTGGCGCAGGCGGTGGACATCTTGCAGATCCCCGCCTTCCTGTCGCGCCAGACCGATTTGCTGGTGGCGGCGGCCCATACCGGCAAATGCGTCAATGTGAAGAAGGGCCAGTTCCTGTCGCCCTGGGACATGAAGAATGTGATCGCCAAGATCACCGGCGCCGGCAACGGCAATGTGCTGGTGACCGAGCGCGGCGTCAGCTTCGGCTACAACACTTTGGTTTCGGACATGCGGGCGCTGCCGATCATGGCGGGCTTCGGCGCGCCGGTGGTGTTCGACGCCACCCATTCGGTGCAGCAGCCTGGCGGGCAGGGCGACAAATCCGGCGGCGACCGCACCATGGTGCCTTATCTGGCGCGCGCCGCTGTGGCGACGGGTGTGGCCTGCGTCTTCATGGAAGTGCATCAGGACCCGGACCGCGCCCCCAGCGACGGGCCGAACATGGTCAAGCTCAAGGATTTCCCGGCGCTGTTGGAGCAGCTGGTGGAGATCGATGCCGTGGTGAAGCGTTAAGCTGTCGCCGCCATCCAGGCGTTGACCAGGCCGATCACCGCCAGCACGATCAGGACAAGCGCCGCCAGCACGCTGACCATATAGCCGGGATAGCGCTTCTCCGGCTGGTTCATATAGCCGACCGCGTACATCACGCGGCCCAGGCACCAGACCAGTCCGACGATGGGCGGCACCCAGCCCTGGAAGTACAGCGCCGCCAGCCACAGAGCGGGCAGGAACAGCACATACTGTTCCACCGTGTTGCCCTCGGCGCGCAGGGCCGCTTCCAGTGCGGGATCGCCGCTCATGGCCGGGGGCTTGATGCCAGTGCGGCCCCGCACCTTGCCGGTGTTAATCTGCAGGCAGATCGAGATCAGGATGGCCAGCAAGGTGACGGCGGCCGTCAGGATGATGGCGGGCGCGGCTAATGTCATGATTTTCCCTCTGGTCCCGGCCCGCCCTTGAAGGGGGCGGTGGGTGTCTCTAGAACCCGGACCCAGCTTAGGGAGTTCCCGACATGACCGCCATCCTGGACATTACCGGCCGCGAAATCCTCGACAGCCGCGGCAATCCCACCGTCGAGGTGGATGTGCGGCTGGAGGATGGCAGCTTCGGGCGCGCCGCGGTGCCGTCGGGCGCCTCGACCGGGGCGCATGAGGCGGTGGAGCTGCGCGACGGCGGCAAGCGCTATGGCGGCAAGGGCGTGGAGAAGGCCGTCGCGGCGGTCAACGGTGAAATCTTCGACGCCCTGGCCGGACTGGAAGCCGAGGACCAGATCAAGATCGACCGCGCCATGATCGCGCTGGACGGTACCCCCAACAAGGCGCGGCTGGGCGCCAATGCCATTCTGGGCGTGTCGCTGGCGGTGGCCAAGGCGGCGGCGAACGCGGCAAACCTGCCGCTCTACCGTTATGTCGGCGGGCCCAAGGCCAACACTTTGCCGGTGCCGATGATGAACATCATCAATGGCGGCGTGCATGCCGACAACCCGATCGACTTCCAGGAATTCATGATCATGCCGGTGGGCGCGCCGTCGTTCCGCGAGGCGCTGCGCATGGGCGCCGAAATCTTCCACACTTTGAAAAAGTCGCTGCATGCGGACGGCCACAATACCAATGTCGGCGACGAGGGCGGCTTCGCGCCCAACCTGAAATCGCCGGCTAAGGCGCTGAGCTATTGCGCCAAGGCGGTGGAGAAGGCAGGTTACAAATTGGGCGAGGAGATTTTCTTCGCGCTGGATCCGGCATCGACCGAGTTCTTCAAGAACGGCAAGTATGAGCTGGAAGGCGAGGGCAAGAGTCTGTCGCCGGACGAGATGGTCAAAGTCTATGCCGATCTCTGCAAGCGTTATCCGATCGTCTCGATTGAAGACGGCATGGCGGAAGATGATTGGGCGGGCTGGAAGGGTCTGACCGACGCGGTGGGCAAGACGGTCAATCTGGTGGGCGACGATCTCTTCGTCACCAATGTGAAGCGCTTGAAGCAGGGCATCGACAAGCAGACCGCCAACGCCATCCTGATCAAGGTCAATCAGATCGGTTCGCTGACCGAAACCTTGGAGACCGTCGAATTGGCGCACCGCGCCGCCTACAAGGCGGTGATGAGCCATCGTTCGGGCGAGACCGAGGACTCGACCATCGCCGATCTGGCGGTGGCGACCAATTGCGGGCAGATCAAGACCGGCTCCTTGGCGCGTTCCGACCGCCTGGCCAAGTACAACCAGCTGCTGCGTATCGAGGAGCAGTTGGGCGACGCGGCGCTGTATGCGGGACGGTCGATCCTCAGGAGCTAACTAAGCTCGATCCATATCCGAGGGCGGCATCTCCCGCCGCTTGGGAGCGGGGGGCGGGGCGATCTCCAGATGGGCGCAGGCGCCCGCATCGCGGCAGCGCGCGAACAGATTGGGGCGGAGGCCGTCCACCAGAGCCTGCAGCACCGGCACCGGGCGCGTGGCCAGGAACAATCCCGCCCCCGCCAGGAAGGCCGCCACAAACCAGGATAGTGCCGTCAGGGGCCGCACAGCTCACCAATCTACAGACTCAAGGCCCGGATAATAATCCTCCCGGCGCTAAGTTCCTTGAATCTTTTACCCATTTTTTCTTGACCAGCCGAATCAGTCTGTGATTCGTTGGGCGCATGCGAATCAAGCGCTCCGTCACCCGCTTTATCACCGTTTTGATCGTTCCCGCGGTCACCATGGCGGTGGTGGGTTATTTCGGCGCCTATGCCATCTGGGGCAATCGCGGCATTCTGGAACTGGAAGATACCCAGGCCAGGCTGGGCATCCAGCGCGAGCAGCTGGCCGAACTTCAGGCCAACCGCGCCCGCTTGGAGCACCGCATCGCCCTGATGACCGAAAATCCCGATCCCGACCTGATCGAGGAGCTGGCGCGGACCCAGCTGATGGACGGCGCGCCGAACCAAGTCGCGATTCCGCGCAAGAACTGATCTCTTTCACTTTGCCGCAGTTGGCCAGTTAAGTGCGCCGTGCGGGCGGGGCTTCGTCACGTCCTGTCGCGACGCCACCCCCTTGCCGCAACAACATTTCACACTTCGCGAACAGTGTTCGGAAAGTGCAGCGCAATAAAATAACAATGTTCTTGCCAACCGGTTTGGGCCTTGCCACAACCTTTTTCAGCTTTACCAAAACCAGAAAAACGGGCCCCCAAAACCCATGCCGGAAGCTGCCAAAAGCAACTCTGAATCCCAGAAAAAACTCTATCACGACATGCTGCTCATCCGCCGTTTCGAGGAACGCGCCGGGCAGCTTTACGGCATGGGCCTGATCGGCGGCTTCTGCCATCTCTATATCGGACAGGAAGCGGTGGTGGTGGGCCTGATGGGCGCCGCCAAGCAGGGCGACCAGCAAGTCACTTCCTATCGCGACCACGGCCACATGCTGGCGCAAGGGCTCGATCCCAAGGCGGTGATGGCCGAACTCACCGGGCGTTCCACCGGCCTGTCGCGCGGCAAGGGCGGCTCGATGCACATGTTCTCGAGCGAGAAGAAATTCTATGGCGGCCACGGCATTGTCGGCGCCCAGGTGCCGATCGGCACCGGCCTGGCCTTCGCCAACCAGTATCGCGGCTCGAGCGCCGTCAGCCTGACCTATTTCGGCGACGGCGCCGCCAATCAGGGCCAGGTCTATGAAAGCTTCAACATGGCCGAGCTGTGGAAGCTGCCGGTCATCTATGTGATCGAGAACAACCACTATGCCATGGGCACGTCGGTGAAGCGCTCCAGCGCGGTGGCGGATTTCTCCAAGCGCGGTTCGTCCTTCGGCATTCCCGGCATCAATGTCGACGGCATGGATGTGGAAGCGGTGCAGAGCGCGGGCGCCGAGGCGATGGAATATTGCCGTTCGGGCAAGGGCCCCATCATCCTGTCCATGAACACCTACCGCTATCGCGGCCATTCCATGTCCGATCCCGCCAAGTATCGCAGCAAGGAAGAACTGACCGAATATCGCGAGAAGCGCGATCCGATCGAGAATTACGGCAAGAAACTGATCGATCGCGGCGTGGTCAATGAGCAAGACCTCAAGCAGATGGACGCCGAGGTGAAGAAGGTGGTTGTGGCAGCCGCCGAATTCGCCACCGAAAGCCCCGAACCCGGCTTGAACGAACTCTATACGGATATATACGCCTGATGAGCACCGAGATCCTGATGCCCGCGCTTTCTCCCACCATGGAGGAAGGAAAGCTTTCCAAATGGCTGGTCAAGGAAGGCGATGTCGTGAAGTCCGGCACCATCCTGGCCGAGATCGAAACCGACAAGGCCACGATGGAATTCGAGGCCGTGGACGAGGGCAAGATCGGCCAGATTCTGGTGGCCGAAGGCACCGAGGGCGTGAAGGTCAATTCGCCCATCGCGACTTTGCTGGCCGATGGCGAAGCGCCCGGCGCGGCTCCGGCCAAGAAAGCCGAAGCCCCCAAGGCTGATGCGCCGAAATCGGAAGCGCCCGCCGCAGCCGCCGCACCGAAGATCGAGGTTGCCGCCGAGCCGGAAGTCCCGCCCGGCACCGAATTCGTCAATCAGACCGTGCGCGATGCCTTGCGCGACGCCATGGCGGAAGAAATGCGCCGCGACGAGCTGGTGTTCCTGATGGGCGAGGAAGTCGCCGAATATCAAGGCGCCTACAAGATTTCGCAGGGCCTGCTGGAAGAATTCGGCGCCCGCCGGGTGATCGACACTCCGATCACCGAGCATGGCTTCACCGGTCTTGCCGTGGGCGCGGCCTTTGACGGCCTCAAACCCATCGTCGAATTCATGACCTGGAACTTCGCCATGCAGGCGATGGACCAGATCATCAACAGTGCCGCCAAGACCCGGTACATGTCGGGCGGCCAGATGGGCTGTCCCATTGTGTTCCGCGGCCCCAACGGCGCCGCCGCCCGTGTCGCCGCCCAGCACAGCCAGGATTATTCCGCCTGGTATGCCAGCGTTCCCGGCATGAAGGTGATCGCGCCTTACTTCGCCGCCGACGCCAAGGCTCTGTTGAAAGCAGCGATCCGCGATCCCAATCCGGTGATCTTCCTGGAAAATGAGATCGTCTATGGCAAGAGCTTCCCGGTGCCCAAGCTGGACGATTTCGTCCTGCCCATCGGCAAGGCGCGCATTGTGCGCCCCGGCGCGGACGTCACCATCGTGGCTTACTCCATCACCGTCGGTCAGGCGCTGGAAGCCGCCGAGAAGCTGGCGCAGGATGGCATCGACGCCGAGGTGATCGATCTGCGCACCTTGCGTCCGCTGGACATGGACACGGTGCTGGAGAGCGTGAAGAAGACCAACCGCATCGTCACCATCGAACAGGCCTGGCCGGTCTGCTCCATCGGTTCGGAAGTCTGCTCGCGCGTGGCGCTGGATGCCTTCGATTATCTGGACGCGCCGCCGACCAAGGTTGCGGGCAAGGACGTGCCCATGCCTTATGCCGCCAATCTGGAAAAGCTCGCTTTGCCGACGGTCGATGACCTGATCCAGGCCGTCAAAGCCGTCTGCTACAAGGCTTAAGCACCATGGCCACCAATATTCTGATGCCCGCTTTGTCGCCCACCATGGAAGAGGGCAAGCTCGCCAAGTGGCTGGTCAAGGAAGGTGACACCGTCAAGTCCGGCACCATCCTGGCCGAAATCGAGACCGACAAGGCCACCATGGAATTCGAAGCGGTGGACGAGGGCAAGATCGGCAAGATCCTGGTGCCCGAAGGCAGCGAGGGCGTGAAGGTCAATGCGCCCATCGCTGTGCTGCTGGAAGAGGGTGAAAGCGCCGATGCGGTGCCGTCGGGCGGTGCGAAAGCGCCGGCCACCGATATCGCCGGCGCCATGAAAGACATCGGCGCGGCGGTGAAAGCCGAAAGCGCGCCTGCTGCTGCTCCTGCTGCCAAAGCCCCCGGCGCCGGAGGCGCCCAACAAACAAATTCCGCGCGCATTTTCGCCTCGCCTCTGGCCAGGCGCATTGCCGCCGGCAAGGGCGTCGACCTGTCGGGCCTTTCCGGCACCGGCCCGCGCGGACGCATTGTGAAATCAGACGTAGAAAATGCGAAACCGGGTGCGGCCAAGCCTGCCGCCGCGGGTGCGCCTGCCGCCGCCGGCGCGGGCATCCCCGGCGTGGCGCCGCTGCCGGATGCACGTCTGCTCTATCCGGCGGGTTCCTACGAGGAAATTCCGCACGACAATATGCGCAAAGCGATCGCCAAGCGCCTGACCAGCGCCAAGACGCTGATCCCGCATTACTACCTCACCGTCGATTGCAACCTGAATGCCTTGATGGCGGTGCGCGAGAAGATGAACGCCGCCGCGCCAAAGGGCAAAGACAAGGTCCCGGCCTACAAGCTGTCGGTCAACGACTTCATCATGAAGGCGTCCGCGATGGCGCTGATGAAGCATCCGGACGTCAACGCCTCCTGGACCGATACCGCCATCCTCAAGCACAAGGATGCCGATGTCGGCGTCGCCGTGGCGCTGGATTTCGGCCTGATCACCCCGATCATATTCAAGGCCCAGACCAAGGGGCTGGTGGAGATCAGCAACGAGGTCAAGACCCTGGCCGGTCTCGCCAAGGAAAAGAAGCTCAAGCCCAATCAGTATGAGGGCGGCGGCTTCTCGGTCTCCAATCTGGGCATGTACGGCATCAAGAATTTCACCTCCATCATCAACCCGCCGCAAAGCTGCATCATCGCTGTGGGCGCGGGCGAGGAGCGCGCCATTGTGGTGAACGGCAAGATCGAAGTCGCCACGGTGATGACCGTCACCATGTCGGCCGATCACCGGGTGGTGGATGGCGGCACCGGCGCCAAGTTCCTCAGCACCTTGAAGCAGTTCATCGAGGAACCGGCCTCGATGCTGCTCTAGCCCGGAGATGGCGGGGGCCCCGGAAGCAGTTTCGGCTAGTTGCGCCAATTGTCACGCGACGCTGACCGGGCCTTTCTGTTCGGCGTGCGGCCAGGAAATCGACACCCATCGCCGCTCGCTCTATCGCCTGATACGCGGCTTTATCGCCGACATGCTCAGCCTGGAAAGCCGGACCGCGCGCACCACCTTGGCGCTGCTGTTCCGGCCCGGAGAATTGTCGCTGGCTTTCCATGAGGGCCGCATCCAGCGCTATGTGCCGCCGGTGCGGCTGTACCTGTTTGTATCGGTGCTGTTCTTCGTGGTTCTGTCCTTCACCCAACTGACGCTTGTGCAAATCAGCCTGACCTCCCGGACTCTTCCCGGCAATGTCGAAGGAGGGCCGCCGCGCAATGCGGTCACCACCGACATGGTATTCTTCCAGCCCATCGGCAGTGTGCAGAACGCGGCCTCGGCACCCAAGGACGCGCTCGACAAAGTCCGCAGCCAGGCCGTTCCCGGCTCGCAGGAAAACACCTTCCAGCGCACCTTCTTCGAGACGCTGTACCGGCTCCAGGCCGATCCCGCCGCCCTGAACGGCCCTTTGACCGAATGGCTGCCGCGCATCCTGTTCCTGCTGCTGCCGCTGTTCGCCATTGTGCTGGCGCTGTTCTACTGGGGCAGGCGGGAATTTCTGTTTGTCGACCATCTGGTATTTTCGCTGAATCTCCACAGTCTTGGCTTTGCCGTCTTCCTGCTGGCCGGGGTGTTGGCGCAGATGGTGTCCGGCGCGGCGGTGGCCTGGCTGTTCTTTGCCGTGGTTTGCACCTATCTGTTGCTGGCGATGAAGCGTTTCTATGCCCAGAACTGGGTCCGGACCGGGCTGAAATTCGCCGGTGTCGGTTTTGTCTATTCGGTTTTTGTCCTGCTGCCGGCGTTCGGCGGCTTACTCGCTGCGAGTGTGATCTATGGCTGATGTAAATTCCTTTGACGTGATCGTGGTGGGCGGCGGGCCGGGCGGCTATGTCTGCGCCATACGCTGCGCCCAATTGGGCCTCAAGACCGCAGTGGTCGAGCGTGACCGCATGGGCGGCATCTGCCTGAACTGGGGCTGCATCCCGACCAAGGCGCTGCTGCGCTCGTCCGAGATCTGGCATTTGATGCACCGGCTGAACGAGTTCGGCTTCTCGGCGGACAATTTCAAGTTCGACGTCACCAAGATCGTGGCCCGCAGCCGCGCCGTGTCCAAGCAATTGTCCGACGGCGTCAGCTTCCTGATGAAGAAGCACAAGGTCACCGTCATTCCGGGCGAGGCAAAACTCGCGGGCAAGGGCAAGCTGTCGGTTACGAAAGACGGCAAGACCGCAGATTACACGGCCAAGAACATCGTGCTGGCCACCGGCGCGCGGGCGCGCACGCTCCCCGGTTTGGAGCCCGACGGCAAGCTGGTCTGGACCTATCGCGAGGCGATGGTGCCGACCGAATTCCCCAAGTCTCTGTTGGTTGTCGGTTCGGGCGCCATCGGCATCGAGTTTGCCAGCTTCTACAAGACCCTGGGCGCGGAGGTGACCGTGGTCGAAGTGCTGGACCGCGTCATGCCGGTCGAGGATGAGGAAATTTCGACGATGGCCGCCAAAGCCTTCACCAAGCAGGGCATGAAGCTGAAGCTGGGCACCACGGTGACAGACCTGAAGCGCGGCGACAACAATGTCACCTGTACCCTCAAGGCCAAGGACGGCAAGACCGAACAAGTCACGGTGGAGCGGGTGATCCTGGCCATGGGCATTGTCGGCAATGTCGAAAACATCGGGCTGGAAGCGGCGGGCATCAAGGTCGAGAAGACCCATATTGTCGCCGGAAAATATGGCGAGACCGGCGTGGATGGCGTCTGGGCGATCGGCGATCTGGTCGGTGGGCCCTGGCTGGCGCACAAGGCGATGCATGAAGGGGTCATCGTCGCCGAGAAAATCGCCGGCGTGAAGGGCGTGCATCCGCTCAACACCTCGAATGTGGCGGGCTGCACCTATTGCTGGCCGCAGGTCGCCTCTGTCGGGTTGACCGAAGCCAAGGCCAAGGAAACGGGACGCAAGATCAAGGTCGGCAAATTCCCCTTCATCGGCAACGGCAAGGCGATTGCGTTGGGCGAGGCGGATGGTCTGATCAAGACGGTATTCGACGCCGCCACCGGTGAGCTTCTGGGCGCGCATATGATCGGCGCCGAAGTCACCGAACTGATTCAGGGCTATGTCATCGCCAAGACCGGCGAGCTGACCGACCAGGAACTGGCGCACACCATCTTCCCGCATCCGACGCTGTCGGAGATGATGCATGAAGCGGTGCTGGCGGCGGATGGCGCGGCGCTGCATATCTGAGGTATGCGATAATCTACATAAACAAGAAATGGCTGACCGAAGGCGCGATTGTCCTTGCGGGCTTGGTACTGGCTTTTTTACTGCCCGAACGCTGGTGGAATTTTCTGGGGTTGGGATTTGGTTTTTCCATGATGAGTTTCATGGGACCTTTCGCGTTGCTATTCCCAAGTATTGTGAGATCACGCCTGATCGCGATCAGAATACTCGATCCGAACACCTCGATACTGCGAATTCGACTTTTCGCTGCGTGGATAACAGTTGTCGGCGGGTTGGTGCTGGTTTGGCGAAGCGGATTAGCCGCAGGCCTTTTCAATTAAGAAGACGCTTCACATCCTCCGCCATAGCCGCCGCATTTGATGTGTCGGTGGTGACCAGGCGGGTCTTGCCCTCGCGATCGAAGAAATAGACCGCGCCGGAATGCGTCACTTCATAAGGCGGGCCTTTGTCCACCCCATAGGCGATGCGATAGGTGCGCGCCAGCTGGGCCAGCTCATTGCGCCCGCCACGCAAGCCCACCACCTGGGGTGAAAAGGCCTTGGCGTATTGGGCGATTGTCTCATCGCTGTCGCGGTCCGGATCCACCGTCACGAACAGAATGCGCAGATCGGGATTGTTCACCCTGGCCGCCATGTCCGTGAGATTGGCCAAGGTCGCCGGGCAGACATCGGGGCAGTGGGTAAAGCCCAGGAACAGCGCCACGACCTTGCCGCGAAAATCCTCGGCGCGGACCATCCTGCCTTCCGACGACATGTGGAAGGAGAGCTTGGGCATGGCGCCGGAAATATCGGTCATATGCCAATTGGCAGGCTTGGAGCAACCGGTCAGCAATAGGGCGAGAATAAGGGCGAAAATACGCATGGCGCCCGCGTCTTTATCACGCTGGGCGAGGGGGCACGAGGTGCATATTATCGCGGGTCATGTATGTGCCCGATCCTTTCCGAGAAGACCGGCCCGAGGTGCTGCACGATGCCGTGCGGCGGATCGGTTTTGCCACTCTGATAACCCAGGGTTTGGAGGCGAACCATCTGCCCATGCTGCTGCAAGACGGAATGTTGCGCGGCCATGTCTCCCGCGCCAATCCAGTATGGAAGGCGGGTACGGGCGAAGCGCTGGCGATCTTCCTGGGGCCGCACGCCTATGTCTCGCCCAGCTGGTATCCGTCCAAGGCCGAGGCCGGCAAGGTGGTGCCGACCTGGAACTACATCACCGTGCATGCCAAGGGCGCGATCAACTGGATTCAAGATGCCGAATGGCTGCGCGCCCATGTCGGGGCGTTGAGCGCGGCGCATGAAGCTGGCAGGGAGCAGCCCTGGTCGATCAACGATGCGCCCGCCAGTTACATTGACAGCATGGTGCGCGCCATTGTCGGTTTCGAGCTGAGCATTGCCAAACTGGAAGGCAAGTACAAGCTCAGCCAGAACCGCGAGGCGGCCGATCATGACGGCGCGCGCGAAGGTCTGATCCGCGACGGACGCGGCGATGTCGCGCGGTTGATGAAAAGCTGATGCCGCAACCCCGCAAAGACTGGTTGTGGTATGGCGCGATATTGGCGCTTGGCGCCGTGCTGTATCTGGTCTGCGCCCTTTATCCCGCCTATCTGCCGTTCTGGCTGCCTTGGGAATTTTCCTGGCCGATTTATCTCGCCACGGCGCTGACCTTCTGGTGGTTTTTCTGCGGCCTGAAAATTCTGCCCAAGGCGCAACATCCGCCGCTGTGGCGCTCGACCTGTTTTGTGCTTGGCGTGGCCAGCTTCTGGATCGTGCTGGAAACCCGCATCGACTATTACGCCCAGCACATGTTCTTCGTGCACCGCTGGGCGCATTTTGTGCTGCATCACTTCGGGGCTTTTTTCATCGCCCTGGGCATGAGCGGGCCGCTACTGTGGGCGGGGCTGCCGGATTTCCTCAAGCCTGTGTTCGCATCGCGGCCGGTGAAGGGTACCATTTCCTTTCTGCAGCATCCGGTGATGGCGCCGTTCCTGTTCGTCGGGCTGCTCTATCTCTGGCTGATCCCGGAGCTTCACACCCGGGTGATGCTGGACGCCAAGCTGTACGAGTTCATGAACTGGACCATGGCGGTCAATGGCGTGATGTTCTGGTCCCTGATCCTGGACTCCAGAGCCAAGCCGCCGGCCCGATTGTCGCATCTGATGCGCGCCGCCCTGATTTTGGTGATCGAATTGCCGCAAATGGTGCTGGGCGCCATCCTGTCCCTGACCGAGCGCGACATTTATCCGGTTTACACCATCTGCGGACGGGTTATGGACATGACCGCCCTGAACGACCAGCATTATGGCGGGCTGATCATCTGGCTGCCGGGAACCCTGACCAGCTTTGCCGCCATGATCGTGGTATTGGTGACCATGCGCTTGAACGAAGAGAGAGAAGAACGTGAGAAGGCCCAGTAAAGCTTTCAGTGTTGCGATCCTGCTGGCGAGTTCGGTAACGGCGCAGGCGGCGCCCTTCGACATCAGCGGCGCCTGGTTCCGGTCCCTGCCGGGCAAGCTGCCGGCGGGCGGCTATTTCACCGTTCAGAACAATACCGGGCGCGACGTCACCATCACCGGCGCTTCGTCGGATGCCTGCGGCATGCTGATGATCCATCAGTCCTCCAACAAGGGCGGCATGACCAGCATGATGATGATGGAAGAGGTGAAGGTGCCCGCGGGCGGCAAGATCGCCTTTGCCCCCGGCGGTTATCACCTGATGTGCGAGCGGCCCAAGATGAAGATCGGCGGCAAGGTGCCGGTGACCCTGCATCTGGCGGGCGGCAATTCGGCGACGGTGGCGTTTGAGGTGCGGGGCGCGGCGGGGAAGTAAGAGGCACTGGATCAGGTTGAGTTAAGCTTGCGAACATAGGTGGTCAGTCAAGATGGCAGCGCCGAGCCCTAAAGCAGGAAGGACAGCCAATATCAAAAGTGGAGGCAGAAGCGACGTGGCTATAGCCAGAGGTGAAGCTTCAGGATTTGTTGATACAGCAAAGAAAAAAACTCCCTGCGTTGCTACGAACTCACATGCAAAACCCGCAAGCCATGCCAAAATAATGCGCTTGATCCCACGAATTTTCCGCCCGACAAAATAAGCAGGAATGATCGCCGCGATTGCACAGATACCCAGGGCAATCAATGGTGTCATTGTGACGTACGCCGTCCCTCGATCAGCTTCACGATACCACAAGCCCCACCTGTCATCCCCTCGCGCCGCTTTGCGGCGCTCGGCCGGGGATGACACTGGGAGTTATCGAGCGTCCTCTGCCTGCAATTCCGCATAGCTCACATGGCATGACCCGCCATGCTTTTCGAAATAGCGCTGATGGCTTTCCTCGGCCCGCCAGAAGGTAGGGGCGGGCTCGATCTGGGTCACCACCGGCTGCTTCCACTTGCCCGAGGCGTCCACCTTGGCCTTTTCCTCGGCGGCGATGCGGGCCTGTTCCGGCCCATGGGTGAAGATCACCGAACGGTACTGGGTGCCGAAGTCCGGCCCCTGGCGGTTCTTCTGGGTGGGGTTGTGCATGCGGAAGAACAGCTCGACCAGGGTCCGGTAGGGGACCTTGGCCGGGTCGAAGGTCACCTCGACCACCTCGGCATGATAGGTGTCGCTATCGCAGACCTCGCGGTAGGTGGGGTTGTCGGTGGTGCCCCCGGCATAGCCGGAGACGGCATCGCTCACCCCGGGCACCTTGCGGAAGAAATCCTCCACCCCCCAGCAACGGCCCGCGC
>CADECX010000035.1 GCA_902825865.1 uncultured Alphaproteobacteria bacterium | reverse complement strand
GCGGGCGTAGCTCAGGGGTAGAGCATAACCTTGCCAAGGTTAGGGTCGGGCGTTCGATTCGCCTCGCCCGCTCCAATTTTCTCTCAATAAAATCAATAAGTTATTGGGGCGCGGGGGTGTCGGCGGCGCTTGCGTCTGAACACGAGGAAACCTCTGGGAAACCAAATAGGTTAGCCAGCACGTGTGTATGCTACGCCCGACGGCGGTTTCCCAAGGGCGTTACGCTACCTGCTGACCGCGTCAGAGGCGCGACGTTTCACAGGTAGCTCGGTATTACCTCAAGACGCGCGTGCGCGCGTTACTGTTCGGAAAATAGGCCTTTCAGCCCCCTTACTCGCATGATTGAGACGTAGCTCTTGGCCAGCGGCCCGCTCTCCCATTGAGCTATACCCCATAAGACGCCCTGTCGTGTCGCGCGCGCGCGTACTGGGAAGAAGTGAGGTGTCATGGCCGGACTTTTGCGGTTGTCACGTAACCAGCGGCTACGCGATCCAGCGCTAGTAGGCGCTACGGCGGTGGCAGGGACGGCAGGGGGGAACTTGCGCCCGGCCATTGTGAGAGGCCGATCTGCCGTTGAGCTACCTCCCTATTCGATTGTCGCGGGACACGGCTGGCTGTCCATGGGACACGGAAGCTGCCCTAGCCCGCGTCCCCGCCCTCAGGTTTCAATCCGGCGTGCCGCCCAGCGTGCCTTCTGGGCCTGAGAAATCCGGGCACGGCCCTCCCGGGTCTTGGGGCCGGTGGACATTCCCCCGTGCAACTTGCAGCGGCCATTCTGGAGTGCCCTCGCCCGACAGGGTTGCCCGTCGTATTTCCGATGAGCACCGCAGATCAGTTTCAGCCGCTGCGGAAAAAATCCCAGAACTAATTCCACCGATTCAGACTCGTTACCCGCCAAGCTCAGTATACACGGACAGTGTCTTGAAGGCGTACGGATCTACGAGGGCGAGGGCACCCAACCAGCTCATCTCAAGACGCCACGGACACCCCGAAAGGCAATTTTCTCAGTATCTCCGGTAATCAGTAAACTGGCGGGTTTCAAAACTTCACTCTCGAGATCTTGGGTTGAACATATAACTTCTAACGCGGTGACAAAAAACCAAGCGCATTCGCGCAGGTCCTTAGTTCGTCCATTCTTCCGAATCCAGAGGTTTGAACTCTTACCTTGTTCGCACCCCTCGGCCGCACCGTTACCGTTTAATCCGAACTCGTCTCCAAATTTCCAGTGGCCGCGAACATCGGGGGAGTAAGCTGTGATCAGCTTTGCCCTTTCAGCGTGCGGCCAAGTCCCATCAAGTTCGCGTGTTGAAAAGAAGCTGGTCGAAAACGTGAGTGCGAAGCGCTTCCGTGACCCGCGCGACTTTACTTTATATGCTGCCCATGCGCTCACGCATGCCCACTCGCCTTCGCCCCAATCTTTGCCATCGGCAATCTCCGTGCATGCGCCGAACATTCCTTTCGGATCGGCCAAGGTGGCATCAATTGCCGTCCATATCTTTGAAGCTTCCGTGCCAATTCTATCGGCATTGTGAAACGTATCCCAAATAGGATCAGAGACCATCGTTTACACTCCGAAGTTTCCACTTAAGCGGAAGAACCTTTCGCAATCCGATTTGCGACCACCCTTGCATAATCCGAAATTCTTCGCGCACAAGAAGTTTCGAAGCATGTGTCGCCCACGCTCGTATTTGAGCAGATTGTGCTTTATCCGCAGCTAGGCATTGTAGTAGCTCGCCTAACCGCGCCCACGAAAGATCTTTTAGTTTGCTCGCGTACAGTCTGCGGTCACTGGAAGATCTTAAGGTTTTAATATTTTCTTTGATGTCAGCTCGATAACGATTTTGGTCTCTGACCAAAAGCAGATGGTAACAGTTTTCGCGGGACCCAGTGATGCTGCTCCATTGATCCGCCAACTGGTCCTTCGAAAGATACGCGCCCCACTTGACCTCGATCAGAAGTCTCGAATCTGCACCAAATTCAATGGTGATGTCCCACTCCACCGTGCTCAATCGAGATGACGAGCGAACAGGAACCTGCTTCCAGAACTCGATCTTGATCGGAGGAGTCGGGGTACAGTGCAGGGGTATAGAGAGTTCCTTCAGTAACGCCGAGATTATCGCCGCCCGGTCAGCTAAGCCCATAAATTCTAGGGGTCCAAATATGCTTGATGTAATCAGGTCTTCGAATGGAACTCTGTGGCCCACATTGAAGAGGCTTCTGACATTCGCCTTGTTGAAATTAAGGGCGTGTAGCATTAGGGCCGTCCTTCAGTGTCGACAGGTATCCAACTGTTTCGCCTTTGAGCGTGGATGAAAGGGCGATCAAACGAAACGGCGGCACCGATGGCTGCCAGCTATGCTCCCAGAGTGGGATCTACAATACTAGTACATCCAACTCTCGTGTCGGACAGGTAATCGGTTGAGCATCTGCCGACGAGACTGCCAATTCGGCATGAATTCATCCATCAACGCGATGAAGCGGGCATTGTGGGATGGCTCCAGCATGTGGATCAACTCGTGGACCACGATGTATTCGAGACACTCTCGAGGCTTCTTGGCAAGGTCGGTGTTCAAACGGATTGTGCGCGCGCCGGCGTTACAGCTGCCCCACTTGGTTTTCATGCGTTGCACAAAAAACCGTTCGACTTCCACTCCCATCCTACGCTCCCATTTAGCGATCAGGGGAGCCGCCGCGGCCTTGATCAGGCTGCGATACCAGCCATCGATAAATTCCTCCTTTTTCTTCCGATCCCAGTCGACGCGGGCGCGAAAAGTCATGCGGCGATGAACCAAAATCACGGACGGGGGGCCCTCATCCACAATAATTTTCATCAGATACCGCTCCCCCCACACGTAATGGCTCTCGCGGTTGAGATATTCGCGGGGCGTCTCGCGTTCCTGTGAAAGGAGTTTCTTTTGTTGCTGACGAATCCAGCCGATTTTGGCAATTGCGAAGACCCGGATGGTATTGAGGCTCATGCGCGACGGCGCGGAAATGGTCACCCGTCCCGTTGGTGGATGCACGCTAAGGTGAACGTTCTTGATATCCTTGCGGACAACATCCGCCGCAATCTCACCGATTTGGATCTTCATCAATATTCTGGCTGAGCGCAGATGATCAGAAAAATGCGCTCGACTTCCTCCGTGTTATTGCCCAAGAGGGGCAACAGTGCGGCCTTGATGACGTTCTCCTTGGCCTGATTACCTCGAAACGAGTTTGGCCGCACTCGGCGCACCGTCTCATCGATCCTCAGCGCAAGTGCTTCGTCGCCTTTGAGATTGTTGAATAATGCCCGCTTGCCGGGCGTGTCCAGCGTCTCGGGGGTATCGTCCGCTTTCCCAGCCTGCACCGTCTTTGCCACGTCAGCGATGCGCTTTAGAAATTCCTCATAGTCTATCCGTGCCGCTTTCAAATCGTCGAGAATCTCGGCCAGAAGAGCCGACATTTTGTCATAGAAGCCGGGGTCGCTAAGATGCTCCTTGATGATCTTGCTGCGCACATTATTCGCGATGGTCTCGGCAACTGCCTTGGGGCTATTTTTGATGCCCCCCGGCAGGCTTTTGACGGCGTCCGCTACACCGCTCTTTACGATGAGATCGAGCAGACCAATGTCCCCGAAATCGGAAATCTTGCGTGGCGCGTCCGCCTCGATATAGGTGTCGATAAGGTGCCGCATGTCAGCCTCGTAGGCTTTGAGGTCGATGGTTTCGCCGCTGGCCTGCCGGATGATGTCCCGCAACTTGAGATAGCGGGTAACATCCAGCTTGATCTGGGCTATCTCGACGGCCGTGTATCCCGCGCCCGGCAAGTCATCGGCGATGTTGGCGTAGGCTCGCACCAGCGTCACAGTGGCCTTGTAAAGTGCCACACGTTGAGGCTCATGCTCCTTGAGATCGTCCGGGTTTTCAGTGTTACCGCAGAAATAGTGAATGTGTTCCAGTTCCCCCTTGGGCGGCTGCACAGGGTCGCACAGCAGGGAAAGAGCTTCGAGGGCTTGGTCCAGCCGTTCCCGACCCTTTTTCAGACGGTCTGCCAAAAGCACCTCAGAACTGCCGTCGCCCATGCTTTCGTCAAGTTCCGACGTATAGACTGCGATGGTTCCCTGCACCTTTTTGAACAGATCCTTGTAGTCCACGATATAGCCAAAAGGCTTGTCGTCGCCATCAAGACGGTTGGTGCGGCATATGGCTTGGAACAGGCCGTGATCGTCCATGGACTTGTCAATATAGAGATAGGTGCAGGGCGGCGCATCAAAGCCTGTGAGCAGCTTTTGCACTACGATTAACAGCTTCATGTTCGCGGGCTGGGTTTTGAAAAGCTTCTTTGCCTCGTCCTCATAGGTCTCGGTCTTGGACTTACCGGGCTTCGGCACGACATCCTTCAGCAGCGCTATATAGGTGCTGTAGAGAAACTGTTTCTCCGTCTCCGTGTTCGCGCCGGTATCTTCCAGCGTCACGTCCTGTGCCTGCGGATTGTAGGATGTCACCACCGCGCATTTGCCCTTGAGTGGGGTCTTTTGAAATAGCTCGAAATACTTGCACGCTTCAAAAATGCTGGATGCCACCAGTATCGCGTTACCGCGCTGGCTGGAAAGGCGGGGCTTCACGCCGAAATCGAAGACGATATCCTCGACCACACGCTCCATGCGTGATCGGGAGCTGAGCACCTTCTGCATGGTGCCCCATTGCTCGCGCAATGCCGCCTTCTGCCACTCGTTCAGACCCTTAGTCTTCGCTTCGAACCACCCGTCGATTTTGTCCTGCGATCCGAGGCTTTGCTCAATATCCCGGGCCTCATAGGAGAGATCCAGCACAACGCCATCCTCGACGCCTTCGTCGAACTTGTAGGTATGGATGTAGCCGCCGAAGATTTCGTGGCTAGTAGCCTTGTCCTTCTTAAGTAGAGGCGTGCCGGTGAATCCGATAAATACCGCGCCGGGCATCATAGCCTTCATCGTCTTGTGCAGCCTGCCGCTCTGGGTGCGGTGACACTCGTCTACGAAGATGAAAAGCTCGCCAACGGCAGGGCTGGGTTGGCTTTTTAGCTCTTCGACAAATGCGTCAAAGTCGTTCACGCCCTTCTTGCCGAACTTGTGTACTAAGGAGCAAAGCAGGCGCGGCTTGGCCTGACCAAGCTGGGCTATCAAATCGTGGCCACTGCTAGTGCGATAGATGGTTTCGCCGCTATCAGCGAATACGCCCTCGATCTGCTTATCGAGCTCATCTCGGTCCGTCACGATGAGCACTCGGGCTTTCGGCTTGTTTTCCAATATCCACTTCGCCAATAGCACCATTACGATGCTTTTTCCGCTGCCCTGCGTGTGCCAGATGATGCCATTCTTGTAAGCGCGGACATGTTCCTGCGCCGCCTTTATGCCGAAATACTGGTGAGCGCGGGGCAGCTTTTTTACACCGCCATCGAACAGAACGAAGTCGTGTATTAGCTCGATAAGCCGGTCTTTGCGGCACATTTTGAGGAGATACTTGTCAAGCTTGAAGCGACTGTTATCCGCCTCGTCTTCCTTCCATGTGAGAAAAAATTTCTCGTCGGTCTTGATTGTACCATAGCGCACCCCTTCGGAATCATTTCCCGCGAATAGCAACTGCGCGGTGGTAAAGAACCCTTGATTGAAAGCCTTCTGCTGGTTGGACAGTAACTGACGAATACCATCTCCGATGGAGGTGTAGCTGTTCTTTAGTTCGATGACCGCGACGGCAATGCCATTGATGTAGAGCACCAGATCTGGCCGCCGCTTAAGGTTCCCATGCAACGTCACTTCCTCAGCAATAGCGAAGTCGTTTTTCTCCGGCTGGTCCCAGTTGATGAGCTTGACGGTGTCAGCCGGTTTGCCCGCCTCAACCTTCACGTCCACGCCATAGCGCAGCAGGCTGTAAACCGCCCTGTTATTGTCGTAGAGGCTGCGGTTAGGATTATTGGCCTCAGTCTGGAGCAGGTTGAAAGCGCGGCTGATCTGCGCGGGTGAATACCCTGCAGCGGTCAGGTAGGCCGTAAGTAGACCCTCTTCGATATTGCTGTTCTGCTGGTCGCTCTTGTCGCCGAGGTAACGATATTTTAGTTCATCTCGAAACAGGGCGATCACCCGGTTCTGTGTTGCGCGTTCAGGTTTTCCGACGCCGCTCATACCAACCTCGTGCTTCCGGTGAGCAGCTCCTGCATCATGCCCTGCTTGATGGCGCGGATTTTGTCGCGCCTAGCTTTAAGGGCAGCCAGTTCAGCGTCAATGTCCGAAAGGATTGCAGCGATTGCTGCCTGTTCCGCGATCGTTGGAGGCAACATCAAAAATGCATTGCGAACTCCCGTCACAGAGATGAACGGTTGCGCTTGACCACTTTTCGGCCAAAACTCTGGGTTTGCTGTGACCCTAAATAAAAAACTTATGTCTGCCTTTTTTCCATCGGCTTCAAACCAAATGGTATTCTTGATTGGTGTCCATCTTCCCTGTGCCAACCAAGTCTTGCCGCATTGCGCACCAATCGCACTAATCACAACACCATCTAACTCTCTCTCAAACCAATCGACGTATCCGTCAGGCCCAGAGGCGCTGTATGCTTGGTATCCATGATCCCGATACGACGCCTTAGTTATAGCAGTGTTGCCCCAGTCGGCGGTTGCTACCTCCTGCAGCCGCTTGACTTCCCATGTCCCTGAAAATCCTTGCAGACGAGTTTTTCCGGTGAGGAGTTGTTGCATGGCGGCCTGCTTGAGGTCGCGCTTCTTGGCAATGAGCCGGTTCAGCGCGTCCAACAACGCATCCACGTCACTCAATGCCGCCCCGATTGCGCGCTGCTCAGACATACTGGGAGGAAGGTGGAGTCTGAATGCAGCTACCAGCTTTTGGGATAGCGTAGGTAACGCGCCCCCGACTACCGCAGCGGATAATTGGTTTTGTATGATGGGAAATGCCATCATGTAGCTTAGAAATTCCCGTGCGGGCTTTACCTTCTTCAGTACAACCATCTGAGGATTGAGCGTCGCTTTACCGGGAAGATTCTTGATCAATGCAGTTTTACCGACGGTCGATCCGGTCTTGACTAGGACAATGTCACCGTCATCGATTTTTATTTCAGGTGATTCTTCATATTTGTACCAAGAAATGTAAGTGCACTTATCGAAGACAGCCTTGCCATCCTGTATGTTGGAAGGATTGATTGCTATTGCCCCATCGCCTTCACTGACAATGTCATTGACGGTGTAACCTCGAAAACCGATCCGTCCAAAGATTTGGCACTGAAGGCCGATCGTGGTAATTTCCCAATCCGCCGGAAATAAACCGAACTCAGTTTGCGTATACCCGGGCCTCACCTCCATGAAGCCCCCATCTTCCGGAGGTGCGCCTCTACGCGCGCAGCGAGCGTCTCCACTTCCTCGGCGAGCTGAGGCAGCGGTGTGGCGTAGCGTTCGACTAGCTCGCGGATGCGGCCGGTCAGTGTCTGAGACACGCGGTCGAGTTCGCCCTGCACCACAACCGAGAGGCGCGTCATCCATTTGTCGTCCACCACTAGCGCTTTGATTTCCGCGGCGGTAAGAATCGGGTACTTTTCGTAGGCGAGCTGGTCGAGCGCCGCTTCCTGCTCCTTCGCTTCGCGCTTCAGCGCGGTCTCGCCCTCGGAAAGGTTCAGCCAGCGCTTGAGTACCGCGGCTTCTTCCTCCGCCTCCTTGTCGCCTTTGATCTCTTTGACCCGGGCGTTGATCTCGGCCTTGGCGATCCTGTCCAATGCTCCGAAAAAACCCTCTTCGCCGCCGTGTTCCTCCTCCAGTTCTGCAAGTTCTGCGGTGGCAGCTTGGAGTGCGGCCTGCTGCGCGTCGATCTCCGCCTGTTGCTTGGCGAAGTAGTGGGCGACGATGAGCGGCTTGGGCACGAGGTCACAGGTCCAGCCTTTGTCCTTAGGCTTGCCTTTCTTATCGATTTCTAGGATGCGAGCGGTACGAGCAACCCAGCCATCTGCGGCGATCAGATAACTATCGTCCTGCATAGTCTCGGCCCAGTAGTCCATGAGGTGCTGGTAGATGTCGTAATGGTCCAGCAAGGGCGCTTTTGAAAACGTGGAAAGCAGATCTTCTGAAAGCCTTTCTATCAGTGTCTTGGGATGCCCATTTTTGCCAAAGGATTTGATCTGTGCGGCACTAGACTCTTTCCACTTATGGAAGAGCCGGGTTGCGGTTTCATTGAACGCGGTGAACTCGGGGTGGTCAAATATGGTGGGTTTGATCTCTGTAGCGGGAATGCGGAGCTTGCTGTACCCCGGGCGTGCTTCCTCGAACAGAGCGGCCCGGACAGCGGGGAAGACTTCCCAGTAGGGCTTGAGAGTGTCGAGATCGCGGTTGGGAATGCCGCCGCACATGTGGCCGGTGATGTCCTGAAAATCCTCAGGCTCGGTACCGTCTATGTAGCGCGGAATGTTGAGATTGTAGTCATTCTTCGGATCGCTGATTTCCGCGACAGGGACGATGCGGGAGTAGCGCGGAGTTTCAACTTGGCGCGTGAAGGTATCCACGATTTTGTGGATATCCTGCTCCCGTAGGCGGTTTTTCGGACCGTCCTTGATGAAGCCTTTTGAGGCATCAATCATGAAGATGCCCTTGCGGGCGTTCGCGCCCTCCTTGTCGAGCAAGATGATACACGCGGGAATGCTGGTGCCGTAAAACAGGTTAGGCGGAAGGCCGATGATGGCCCGGATCACGCCACGTTGGACGAGGCTCCTGCGGATTGTGCCCTCGACATTACCCCGAAATAGAACGCCGTGCGGCAGGATGCACGCGCCCTTACCAGCTGGTCTAATCGACCGAAGAATGTGCAGCAGGTAGGCGTAATCGCCCTGTTTGTCTGGCGGGATGCCATACCCAGTGAAGCGGCCATAGAGATCGTCATCAGGATTGAGCCCGGTACTCCAGCGTTTGTCGCTGAAGGGGGGATTGGCGACGACATAGTCGAAGGTTTTGAGCCCGCTTTGGCCGTCAGTGAAAAGTGGGTTGGCAATAGTGTTGCCCTGCTTGATCTCCGCCGTGGGATAGTCGTGCAGGATCATGTTCATTCGGGCCAGACCAGCGGTGGCGTTATCCTTTTCCTGCCCGTAAAGCGTGACCTTCACCTCCTTGCCGTGGTGGGCTTCGTCGCCAATTTTCAGAAGTAGAGAACCCGATCCACAAGTTGGGTCATAGACGGTGGTGTCATTCGAGGTTTGTGCGTGGCGGATTCCGAGTATCTGCGCGATAATGCGGCTTACCTCGGCGGGCGTATAAAACTGGCCCTTGCTCTTGCCACTCTCGGTGGCGAAGTGCCGCATTAGATATTCGTAGGCGTCGCCAAGTAGATCATCGCCGTCTGCCCGGTTCTGCGAGAAATCGAGAGCCGGGTTCTCAAAAATGGCGATCAGGTTGGTGAGACGTTGGACTTTTTCCTTGCCGTCGCCCAGCTTTGTCGGGTCATTGAAGTCAGGCATATCGGACAGCTTATTGGCGAGCGCCAGGGGCCCGAGAATCTTTTTGTTGATCTGATCGCCAATGTCGGGCTTGCCCTTGAGCGCGACCATGTCGGCAAAGCTCGCGCCAGCCGGGATTGTAATGGGCGCGTATGGGAGACCCGCGAATTTGTCGCTGACATACTTCACAAACAGCAGGACGAGGACGTAATCCTTGTACTGGCTAGCATCCATGCCGCCGCGTAGCTCGTCACAGCTAGCCCAAAGTGAGGAATAGAGCTCGGATTTTTTAACGGCCATATAGTATTTTGCCTTCAGTATTGAAACTCGATGATTGCCGTCAGCGGCATGAATGCGGCCCTCACCGGCACGATGATGAATTGACTTTATTTAGGTCCAGCTGCCGGAACGGCTACCACTTCTGTATCGGTATTCCGAGCCTCAGTTTTCCCAGTCCCCCTAAGCCTGCCCTATATGGCTATTGAGGCATACGAAGGTGGCGGGAGCAATAAGCAGTGAAGGCCGTTTAGAGCAGAAATCGAAGCCAGCATGAGGAGTGGGCCCCCAATCATTTCCTGCATACTGAAAAAATCCGGGGTGCCCCACCGCTTAATATTCCTGTGACCGAATTGGTGCCAGGACGACCCGGCGGTCGCACAGGCTGTCGATGGGGTTTCGCCAGAAGCAGAACAATTCACGCGATCGGCAGATGCCGCACGTATGGATGACGTAGCTCCATCAGAACCAATAGTTGGCTAAAATCTCGGGTTCTACTTCAAGAATTTTGTCCATAATGTATAATCCCGCACCCAGCAATTCGACCTCGCGAGGTTGGGACGCATTTCCCTTCTCCCCATGGAACAAATTATTTCTTACATCTTTCATCGCGATAAACATTTCGCCGACATCAGTGCAGGGCGGTGGTTGATCGCCAAATTCCACCGACTGGCCTTTAAGCGTGAGCAGGCGAGGCGGCGATTTAATTATTTCTTGGGCGTTTAAGTCTTGTTCAAGCTGTGGCCAAAGGTTTTGGATGTTGGATGACGTTGCGAGTTTGGACCAATCTGCTTGCAGCCAACTCCGATGAGGTTTCTTCTTATTTATGATTAGCGTGCGATAAGCATCGCAGCGTTTCATCGCGTATTCTATCCGCGAAAACATTGCAAAGAACTGGATGGCTGGGCGCGACATATTTGGTGCGCCAATTAGCATTGGATGCTCCCGCTAAGAAGAGAATACGGATACTGCGTGGCCGATGCTTTTGCTGGACCTTTACGAACATGAAGCGGTAGACCAACGTGACTTGATGCCGCTCCTAATAAACGCTTTATGCTTGAGAGTAAGACGAAGGCATTCGTTCGGTTTATGAATTGACCATCGCTACATCTCGGGGCTGAACAAGTTTCCAGCGTTGGCCTTCGCGCACAAGATCGCCCGTGACAGATATACCAATCTGCCTTCTGTGTGCCTCAACCGCGGATTCGTAATCGTCCTTGAGAAGGTCCACCGTGATTGAATGGGGCTGTCCGTCGATAATGCTCAGAAGTTTGACAGTTCCGCTTGTCTGACTTTCTGACCGCTGCAAATTTGGGATATAGCCAAGTAGAACGGTATCGGGCCTCGGTTCTTTCAACCGAAATTCACGAGCTACTTCTTTAAGTACCTCGCCGTCCTCTCTACTAAACCGAGCGATTTTAATTGGGGTCGGCGTAGGCCGTGTCTTAGCCCATGACAAGGATATTTCCGCTCCGGAACCTCTTTCGCATATGGCGGCAATTGCTTCACATAGGTTAGCACTCACACCTTGACTAACAGCCGCATCAAATCCGCTGCGTCCTTGTCCTCGGTTGGCCTCTGCGAGCGCGGCCTTCGTCGCGCCCAATGCATTTGAAAACACGCGAGTAACTCGGCGCTCGTAAGGTTCCTCCTCCAATTCCGGCAACAGCATTGGTTGCGTACGAATTGTGTCATCGCCTAGCGCCGGAGGAACGGGAGCAAGCAACGTAATTACAAAACTACCAATCTCTGTCTGGCCAAGCTTGACGCGATCCATATATTTGCTGGCCTGCTGCATTTTGCCAACACGGTAGGTCTTGCGCGCCTCCGTGGCGGCGCATGCCGCCGACGCAAGCATGTCTCTGGCGTTGGCGATAAGGCCTACGCCCGATTCAAGAAATATTGAGCCGTCATCGCTGGCATCTGTTGTCCTAACTCTGACTACATCTCTATCGGCATGCGTAAGGTCGCGGAAAATGGCCAGCTCATCCATCTTTAATTCACGCGAAAAAATTCTAAGAAGGCGGGCCACCACAGTGGCATAATCTCCAATCTCATGAATTATTGGGAGAATGATCTCGGTGACGCCTTCATTGCTTGTTCTTAGATAGACTTCGCTGGTTTCGCCGTATCTCTCGTGTGATCTCCACCCTTCCGCCACAGCGAACGCGCGAAGCGCTGCTGGCGAGACGCTGATCAGAGCTTGAGCGTCCAGAATATCTACTCTCATAGCGGTAACCCGTTCCGAGATTTTTCCATCAGCGCAGACAGTGTAAGGCAATCAAAGACCTTTGCCGTGTCAATCGGCACTGAGACGGTGTCAGTATTAGTTGTCGGCGGCATACCTAGAAGAGAAGTCCAGTAGGCGCACCGCTTCAAAATAAGCCGTTGAGGCTTGTGATTCAGCCAACTCGTCTCTGTTTTGGGCATCGCAAATACGACCAATATTCTCGGTGCTTGAGTGACAATCCGAAGATCGTTGTAATTTTTGACGGGCAAAGGAAAGCTAAAACCGGTTGTGTTAGCTGCCACTTTCGCCGTCGCCTTTAATTGTACCCCAATATTCGGGCGCATTGCCGCGCCTGCTTCTATAACGAGGTCGATACTGTCTCGGTCGTAGTTACCGTTTGACACCACATACCCCGCATGAGCGGCAATTGCGCCGACGTAGGCGCTCGAAAGCGCCTCCATCCGGTCGTTTTTGGTTAGAAGTGCATCGCTCACGGTGAAAACTATCTTGAACACTGCACGATACACCATTCGGACAGTTTGGCATCTAACCGATGGCGCGCGCTGTTGGTACGAATGGAGCTTGGGTTGCAGCCCACCCCCACCAAATCAGAATCTAGCAAGGTTTAGCGGGCGCATCTAGCGCCCGCGCTGCTTTTGGGGTTTGGAAGTGGCGTGTGGCTTTGACCACTTCTTCGCTGCCGGTTCAATTGACGCCAACGGCTTTTGAGCCGATCAGCTTGCGACATCCTTTGATCAGGGCAAGCTTGCCCATGGCCCTTCCCGCGTGGTGCAGAACCGCGCCTAGGTGGGGAACGTGGCCCGGAATCCGTGACCCGTTAGGCCCGTCCGCTCCACGCGTTCAGGCGGCTTGAACATCGCCAAATTCGAAAGCGTCTCCTGCATAGGCGGCGGTACCCCTGTAACGTGTCAGGTGGTCGTGCCGAGCCTAGCACGTCCGAGGCAACCTAAGTCTAACGCTACGGCTGGTGCCAACGAGTATGGGGCCCACCTCAGAAAGGAAGCTGCAAAATTCCGTGGTACCCCCGGTGGCAAAGTTGACCAGAGCGGTGCAGTGGCGGGGACTCAGCGGCTGACGGGTGCCTGCTCGTCGCGGACCCCAAAACACCGCGCGGTGTTGGCGGCGTGTCTCTGTAGGGCTTCTGAGTGGTTCTGGCAGGCGTATTCTCGCGTCGGGCCCCTGTTCTAGCAGCGGCGCGGAACGCCGCGCCGCCCAAGAAAGAGATCAACGTTCAATTTTCGTAACGGAGAACCGCCCCGTCGGGCCCGCGCCATCGGAAGGGCACGGGGCCGCCGGGGCTATCCCAGCGCGCGCTCAAATACCTACACCCCATGGTAACTAACAGTGTACCTCTAGCGAAACCGTGAGATGAACCAACGGGTATTCTGGCGAAACCGTACAAGGCCTGTCCGCTCCTGCCCGATCCATCACGAAACCTATTCGGTTTCGTCTCGACACCCGTTGGGGTGCTGTGCTGAAACCGCGTTTTGTTTTTTCCAGTGCACGAAATCTCTTTTGGCGAGTTGGCCGGTGACGTCGCACCCATATTCCGTCAACCGCCACTCATTTGCATGGCGATGCTTCATGCTGAATGCGCCTTCCTTCATCAAGACAATGAAACCGTGGTCTTTGAGCCGATTAAGCGCCCGCAATGCGGTCGCCTTGCTTGTACCAAGCGCCTCGGCCATTTCCCGCACTGAATAGGGGATGCGGCCGTTGTTCGATCCCGGACCGGCGTAGCGTCTTGCGAGTTCCGTATAGGCGCACCGCGCGACGCAATCGAGGTCTCGCCACGCTTCCGAGGTTGTCACCCAGTGGTACAACGCGACAAAGCGAATTTGGCCGGTAGATCGGCCTTTCGAGTTCTTTCGTCTGGTCATATAGCCCTCGAATTGAGAGCCGCCTTGCCGATAAGGCCTATAAGTGCTTCAATGAGTATGTCTTCCAAACATTCATTTCTGCACATTGGGCCGCCTCGCAAGAGCGGCCCCTTATGTGTTGGTGATGGACGCACTCTTGCTGAAGCTGTCTGGCGACAGCATTGCGTTGTCACCCGTATCGGATGTCGTTCTCCGACGGTTTTTATCCAGCCATTCGTGGATATCTACTGGGTCATAGTAAACCGACCGCCCCAGCTTGATGAACGTCGGACCGTCACCCTCCAGCCTGAGGCGCGCAAGGCGTTGCTCATTCAGGGATGGGTGATAGGCGCTAACATCCTTTGGCTTCAAAAGTGTGCGATTGCGTTGATCCATAAGTATCTCCTGCAATCACTGGGAAATTCCAGCGTGGCAGGAGAAGGTTGAGGCCTGCAAACTGGTCAAAAAAGATCGAACACTTTTCTGACCAGTGAAATTTGACTCGAGATGCTATTTTCCTGATTGTCCAAGCATTGAACCAACTCGCCGATAAATTGACCTCACACCCTCGGCCTTCAGCGCCTTGCCGTTGCGCCCCGCTGCCCGAGAAAGTTCGGTGGCGATGATCTGACAAGCCCTATGAACGGATAGGCCGCGTTCCGACATAAGGGTGCTAACCTTAAAATAGATTTTGAACTCGTTCTCTGTCGCGGAAGCCTTCTTGGGTGCTCCTTTCTTGACGGCCACTTTGAATCCGCGCACATGGTCTTCAGCCAACCGCAAGAGCAGCAACTTCAATTTTTCTGGAGCGATGGGAATTAGACCCGAACTCAGCGTGAGCCCATAGTGACTGGCCAACGCACTGAGCTTTTTTTCCTGCACAATGGATTTTGCCTGTTCAAAAGCCTTTTGCTCCCACTCTTGACCCTTCGGCCCAAATTGATCACGCACGACCCTGCTCAGTCGGCTCATCTTAATTGGCGTTGCCAATTCAGCTTTATACTTCGGCTTTGGTGGGCGTGATGCCATTTATCCGCCCAATGCTTCAGCAAGGCGTCGGGAGACAGCGTCGGCGGCGGCAACAAGTGCGGAGTCCGGCGTGTTGGCATATCGACCCGTGACGCCCCGTGCGGAGTGACCGAGTAGTCCAGCAATGACTAATTCGCTGTAGTTCATCTCTGCGGCCGCGCTGGCATACCAATGTCTGAGTCCATGCAAAGAAATTTCAACCAGCTTTGCCCGCTTGCATACTCGGGCCCAAGCTTTGGGTGCCCCGACATAGTGTTTTGATTTCCCCTCACCGGCGAATACATAGTCCCTCGGCGCGGCCTCTTGGGGTTTGAACTTCAAGAGATGATCGAGCGCAGCACTTCCGAGAGGGCGAGTCTGTTTGCCGGTTTTCGTGTCTTGGAGCCGCGCACAATGATCTTCAAAATCTACAGCACCCCACTGCAACGTCAGGGCCTCCATGCGTCTAAAGCCGGACAAGAGCAAAAATCGAATTGCACGGAGGCCGACTGCGCCTTCGCCCTCCGCTTCAAGCTCTTTCATGGCCATACCAATCGCCGTAACCGCCGCGAAGGAAAAGGGCGGCTTTTTGGGCTGATCTTTGGGTCGCAAAACACCGCGAACAGGATTGTTGGCAAGAATCCCGTCCCGCACTGCTCGTTGAAGGATAGTTCCAAGCATACCCAAAGTTCGTGACGCAACGCCCTTGCCGCCACGGGCGACGCCGCCGCGCTTGGTCCTCCCTTTGACATCAAGTCGAACAGATTTTCCTGCCGTTACGTCGGCTAGAAACTTCTCCATATCAGTCGGCTTTAGGCTTGCCACGGCCCGAGAGCCGAGCAGGGGCTTAACGTGGGTTTCGATTCTGCTCTTGTCCACCGAAAGCGTGGACGGCTTAATCCGGTTTGCATTGGCCTTCAGATATTCGTCGCAAAGCTGGGCAACGGTCTTGGCATTGCGATTGGCGGCGATCTCCGCCGCTGGGTCCTTGCCCCCGTCAATCGCTGCCCGGGCTCCTCTAGCCTTCTTGAGCGCTTGGCTGGGGGTTAGCCCATCGCGGCGGTCTGGGGTCAAAGCTGGCCCGATGCCCACGCGGCGTTGCCTTCCGTAGGGATCGCGATACTGGAGGAAATAAAATTTCACGCCTGATGGTTTGACCCGAAGAGCAAAACCCGGGATGCGGCCGTCAAAGAAGGACAAGTCCTTGCCGGACGGGTCTGGCTTGGCACTGCTCACAAAAGGAACCGTCAGGCGCGGCATAGGCTTCTACTCGATTTAGCGGGGAAACCACCGGGAAACCAAACTTGAGGGCTGGGCGGGAATTTCGACGCAGCTGCAAGAATGAACCAACTAGCGATAATCGCTGCATTTTTGGTCCTAAGGAATGTAGTGGCATCTGGAGGAATTCCAAGGGAATGCCATCGCTAACCTTGCCAAGGTTAGGGTCGGGCGTTCGATTCGCCTCGCCCGCTCCAAGTTTCTCACAATAAAATCAATAAGTTATTGGGGCGCGGGGACCGCGCTTCAGTTTCTGTATCTCTTTCCCTGTTGAGAGCGGAGGCCGGACGACTTAATTGAGCCCCGCGTCCGCACGAAGAGGCAAGCACATGAATCCGAACAAGGCACTTTGGGAAAAAGGCGACTTCACCCGCATCGCGGCCAGCATGCGCGAAAGCGGCGAGGCCTTGATCGCCAGTCTTGGAATCCAACCGGGCTTCAAGGTTTTGGATCTGGGATGCGGCGACGGCACCACCGCCGTGCCGGAAGCCAAGCTTGGCGCCGATGTCCTGGGTGTCGACATCGCCCGCAATCTTGTCGAGGCAGGGAACCGCCGCGCCAAGGAATTGGGGCTTGCCAATCTTCGCATTCAGGAAGGCGATGCGACCGATCTTGTGGGCCTCAAGGACAAGAGCTTCGACCTGGTGGTCAGCATCTTCGGCGCCATGTTCGCGCCCAAGCCGTTTGATGTCGCCCGGGAAATGGTGCGTGTGACCCGCTCCGGCGGACGGATCGTGATGGGCAACTGGATTCCCAATGATCCCACCCTGGTGGCGCAGATCCTGAAAATCAGCGCCGCCTACACCCCGCCGCCTCCGGAAGGCTTCATCAGCCCGATGACCTGGGGCGTGGAAGCCCATGTCATCGAGCGGTTCGGCAAGGCCGGCATCGCGCAGGACAAGATATCCTTCCTTCGCGACACCTATGTTTTCAATTTTTCCGGCACCCCGTCTGAGATGGTCGATGCCTTCCGGCTTTATTACGGCCCCACCATGAACGCCTTCGAAGCGGCGGAGAAAAACGGGCGGGCAGAGGAATTGAGAAAGGAACTGGAGGCGCTGTTCGAGAGCCAGAACAAAAGTCCCAGCAAGGACAAGACCTCCATTCCGGCAACCTTCCTGCGCGTAACCGTGGCGGTCCGTTAGGAACAAAAGAAGATTGGCAAATTGTCAGTCCGCAAATTCTGACAAGTCGTTCTTCGTTCACTGCGTAGTTCTACCTACGAACTCCGTAATTCTACCTAACTGATCGGCGCGCATCGGGGCATGCTTCCTTTTTAAGCACCCCAAGAATGGGGCGCCGGCGCGGCGGAAACTGGATTGGTATCCAACCGTACAACGCTAGGAGACTTTCACCCGTTTCTTCGCCGCCAGGAAATCGCGGTTCATCCTCGCGCGCTGCTCTCCTGAGAAATTCTCGCGCACGCGGGCCCAGATGTTGCGCTCCTCTTCCTTCACATGATGCTCGATCAATTCCTTGAGCACCTTGGCCGCGGCTTTGAACTCGGGTGTGTTGGCGGAAAGCTTGTCCAGCTTTTTCAACGTCTCGCTGGCAAGACCATGCTCGATATAGCCTTCTTTGCCATCCACCTTCGCGGGCACGCCCTTGAGGGCAAGAACTGCGTCATAGACCACCCGCTCTTCCGCCTTTGTATGGGTCACCAGAGCGGACTTGATCTTGGCAAGCAGGGACTTTTGCTCGCGGCCATTGTCGCTGCGCACCAACTTGCCCAGCAATTCCTGGACTTCCTCATGTTCGCTTTGCAGCGTGTCGAGAATGTCCGGGCCGCCTTCGGTTGGGAGCGAAATGGCACCAAGCACCGATTTGGCGGCTTTTTCGAGTGAGGTTCGAACGGTCATGATGGGATTCCTCGCAAGTTCCACTCCGCAACGCCCGAGAAGCCCGCCGGTTTCCGCTTGTGACTGCCTATTTGGTTCGCCGCCAGCGTGGGCGGCGATGAAATGTACGAAGGGGATCGGAACCCAGTTCTGAGGCACGCATTACCGCCTTCAATAAAAAGAAGGAATCCGCCATGCGCCTGGTTCTGCTGATCGTCCTGATCCTGCTGCTCATCGGCGCCCTGCCGCTTTGGCCCTACAGCGCGAACTGGGGCTATTACCCGGGAAGCGGGTTGGGAATCGTTGTCATTATCCTGCTCGTGCTTCTCATTACCGGCAGGCCGTAGGTCATCGTCAAAACCATTGGTTCATGTCCGACCTCAGCGAACACCGGGACGCGGCCGCATCGGCAGGTCTCAGCTATGTCACCGATCAGCAGCCTGGCATAAGCCGGCTGGGAGCCAGCGGGCACTTTCACTATCGTCTGCCGTCAGGAAAGGCGGTGCGCAACCGCACGCTGTTAAAGCGGATCAACAGCCTGGTGATACCGCCGGCCTGGAAGGGCGTGTGGATTTCGCCCCAGCCGGACGCGCACTTGCAGGCGACCGGCCGGGATGCGCGCGGTCGCAAGCAGTATCGCTATCATCCGGACTTCGCGGCGGTGCGCGACAGCGCAAAATATTCGCATCTTGTCGATTTCGCGAAAGCCTTGCCCGGTTTGCGGGGGCGCCTGAAGCAGGATCTGGCCCTGTCCGGCCTGCCGCGCGAGAAGATTCTGGCCGCAATCGTTACCCTGCTGGAAGAAACACTGATCCGAGTAGGAAATGAGGATTATGCCCGCAACAATCGCAGCTTCGGCCTCACCACTTTGCGCAATCGCCATGTGAAGGTGCGGGGCGGCGACATACGTTTTCTGTTTCGAGGGAAGAGCGGTAAGGAATGGTCCTTGTCGCTGCACAACAAGCGGGTGGCGAAAATCGTCCGCTCCTGCCAGGAGCTGCCCGGCCAGAATCTGTTTGAGTATCGCGGCGAGGACGGGTCGATCCGCGGCTTGTCCTCCTCCGACGTCAACGCCTATCTGAAGGAAATCACCGGCCGGGATATTACCGCCAAGGACTTCCGCACCTGGGCTGGAACTGTCAAGGCGGCGGTCGGCTTCAGTAACTTCGAAGGAACGGCGAGCAAGAAGGCGGCGCGCGCCATTGTGGCGGAGGTGGCTGAGGAACTGGGCAACACAATCGCGGTCTGTAGGAAATGCTACATTCATCCCGCGATCTTTACCGGTTTCGAGGAGGGCGGGTTGCGGCTGCGAATTCCCAAGCGCGGCCGTGGTGGGCTGCGCCCGGTTGAGATCGCCGTCCTGCACTATCTACGCAGGTATTCTTAGAAAAAGTCATCCGGCGCAGTGCTGCCGCGCCTGCTTCGCAGCCGCTACGGGTTGCCGGTCGCTCCTATTTGGCCGACCCGTTCTGGCCGACGGTGCCGGAAATCTTCTTGCCGATCATCGGAAGCTCGATGTTCAGCTGCCGGGGCTTGTCGCTGACGGGATCGAGATTTTTGTAGACGACGATCTGCTTTTCCTGGGCGGGATAGTTGGCGGGCATGGTGAAGGTGCGCAGCTTCTGGAAATGGCTGCTATGCAGCACATTCTCAAACCGCTTCATGGCTTCCAGGTCGGTCCAGAAATCCGGCTGGGCCGCGATATACTGCACCCCCAATCCGTTGAGCATGGATTGGATCTCATCCTCGCTCATCAATTTCTGCTCCACGCCCAGGCTGCGCCGCACCGCGATCCTGAGCAGCAGCTTGTCGCTGCGTATGATGGAGATGTCACGCCGTTCCTCATGGGTGCGCATGGCGTAGATGAAGGATCCGTCGCGATAGCCGGAAAAGACCACCACGGCATTCTTGGGCGCGACCTGGGCGATATAGTCGGAGAGCTCGCGATAACCGGCGACATATTGAACCGGCCTGGCATGCATCGTCCAACCCAGGGTGAAGACACCGATTGCGATGAGCACGCCGTTTGCGGCCGCGGGCTGCTTGCGCAGCAGGAAGGTCAGGCCGGATGCGGCGATGACGGCAAGCGGAAGCAGCAGAAAGACGCTGTGACGGGCCTCCTTGAGATCGATGGCCGAGAAAAACAGATAGCCGATGACCAGCCACAGGATCAGAGGCAGATATTCCCGTATCCGGCTCCGGTCCAGCGCCAGAGAGCCAAGACCCAGCAGCGCCGCCAGCAATGCGGGCCAGCCCAACTGGGCAGGCATCTGCTTGGCGTACCAGAGCCAGCCCGACAAGGTTGCGCGGGAAACCTCGCTGTCGGATATGCCGCTGACCGACTGCATATTGGCTTGGCCGAATTTCAAGGTCAGGACGGCAAGCGGCACCAGCCCGACAATTGTCAGCAGCGCGATGATGTAACTGTGCTTGTCGGCAAACAGCCTGGCGCCACGGCTCTGCAGCAGCACGATGAAATACATCAGCACAATAAAGAGGGCGGTAAGCTTGGTATAAGCCGCCAGCACCGCCAGCGCCGCGGCCAGATAAAGCCAGACGATGCGGTTTTCGCGCTGATGGCGCATGAAAAACACCGCGCTCCAGACCAGAAGCGCGAAGGAGGGAATCTCCAGCATCACCTGCCGGCCCCAATAGGCGATTTCGGGCGCCGAGATCAGGATCAGGGCGGCGCCGAAAGCGGGAAGCGATCCCAGCCAAAAGCGCGCCAGCCGGTAGCTGCCGATGGCCAGGGCGGCGTAGCAGACGCATTCCGCCGCGATTGCCGCAGTCTGCGAAACGCCGAAAATCGCATAAAAGGCCGCCAGCAAAACGTAGAACAGCGGCGGATAGAACAGGATGGTGAGCGCCGGATACTGGGCATAATAATTGTAGGCATAGCCGGTGGGATCGTGCAGCGGATGATCGCGCGCGAAATCCAGCAGGAAGGCGCCGTTCAAGGCATGCCGGGGTGAGTCCGGCCAGGAAAAGGCGGTGTCGGTTGGCGCGCCGGTGACGAACAGCAGCACAACAACGGCCGTCAAGATCAAAGGCCAGACGATATCGGCGCGCTTGTCCGTCATGGTCAAGCCGAGCGGGCGATCAGGACGCAGCCGAAAATGACCAGCAGGGTTCCGGCAATGCGGAGCGGCGAGACATTCTCATGCAGGAACACGGCGCCCATGACGGCGGTCAGGACAAAGCCGAGACCGACAAAGGGATAGGCCACCGAAACATCGGTTTTGGACAGAACCCATATCCAGCCCAGAACCGATGCCCCGTAGATTGCGAGACCGATCCAGATGAAGGGCTCGGCCGCCACCGCCAGGATCACATCGGCGGTGCTTTTTCCGGCCGTGGATTTCAGCGGCCCGGTGCCGAGTTTCAGCGCCACTTGGGCAAGAGCGGACAATGAGACGGCAGCCAGGATGGCGGTAAAAATCGCCGGTTTCATAAAGTCCCCTTTGGCAGGATGCGGGCCGCGAGCACCACGATGATCATGGCCAGAAAAACATAGCGGCTGACCCTGTCCTTGATGGCGAACACGACCGGGTCGTCATGGATCTTGCCGCGCCTGGCCCCGATCCAAATGCGATTGCTCCAATAGAGCATCAACAGACAGAGCAGCCAGAGCACGCCCGGTTCTTGGTAGAGTGTTCTGACTTCTGCACTAGAAATGTAAAAGGCCAGAACCACGGTCGAGGCGGTCGCATTGGCGACGCCCAGCGAAAACATGGTGTCGGCATCGTCCTTGACGTAACCGCGCCCTTTGGCCTGGCCTTCGGCCAGCGCGACGATTTCGATATAGCGCTTGAGATAGGCCAGGCTGATGAACACGAACATCGAAAAGGCCAGCAGCCAGGATGACAGGCTGATCGCGATCGCGGCGCCGCCGGCCACCACACGGACCGTGTACAAAAGCGCCAGTGCAAAAACGTCGGCGGTCGATTTGCTCTTCAGGTAAAAGGAATAAAGGTTGGTCAAAGCGAGATAGCCGACCAGCAGGGCGGTGAATTTCCAAGGCAGGAAAGCGATGGCCAAGGCCAGACCGGCGGCGGTCAGCAGGATCGTGCCCAAGGGGCCATAGAGGATCGGCAGATCGCCCGAGGCCAGGGGACGGCGGCATTTGGTGCGATGGGCCCGGTCGGCATCCAGGTCCAGCAGGTCATTGAGGAAATAATGTCCCGAGGCGCAAAGGCCGAAAGCCAGAAAGGCCAGGAACGCCAGCCCCAGCAAATGCGGGTCGCGATAGCTGTGTGAGGTGAAGAGCGGCACGAACACCAAGGTGTTTTTCGCCCATTGGTGCAGCCGCATTTCCTTGAGGAAAGCCCGCCAAACTGGCGGACGTGTTTTCACGACCAACTCCGCTCGCCCCGATTCCGTCGCCGCCTTGACGTCCTTGGAAGGTGCGTTCACCAGGATTTCCTTTTTCGACGCCGCCCAGATCGGACGATCGGCGCTGGAGTTGCCAGCATAGACGAACTCCCGGCCCTGGTTGAGGGCCTGAATGCGCGTCAGTTTGGTGGCGCCCTTGAGATTCAGCCGCTTGGAACTGCCATAGCCGCCGCCCGGCAAACCCAGATGCTCGGCGATCCGGCTGGCATAGGTCTGATGCGAGGCGGTGATCAGGATGGTCCGCGCGCCCTGTTTTATGCGCTGGGCGATGAGATCGGTCACCGCGCTTTCGTAGGGAAGCGTGGCCGGATCGAACTGGATTTTCCGCGCCAAAAAGGTCTTCAGCGGCGCCGGTCCCTTCAGCGCCAGGCGCAGCAAGGTGAAGATCCGCCAAGGCGCGGTTTTGACATGACGCCAGGCGGCTTCGTGCAGCAGGTCGGTGCGCAGCAAGGTGCCGTCGATATCGATATAGAGATCGTCGCTCTCACGCATCTCTGTCATCAGGCGGACCATCGGGAAAAAGGGCTCATTCTCGGCCCCGGGAAGATGCGGCGAGGGGGCTGAAGATCAGATAAATAGCGGTCCGGGCGCATCTTTTTTGTGGCGGAAATTGTTAACGCGCCGGACGGCCCTGTCAGCAGGGAAAATTCCAGTAACCTATTGATCAAAAATGGAAAAAAGTGTGGCGGCGCCGGCTTTCCGGAACATCGCCAATAAGGATTGCTTCAGTAGGTCGTGCGTCCGCCCAGCGCAGCGACCGCAGGGCAGCTGCGCCACCGAATAAGTGCCACCCGACCCTCAGTAGGTGGTTCGCCCGCCCGACGTATCCAGCGTGCTGGCGGTGGTGAAGGAACATTCCTCGCTGGCCAGCCAGCATACCGCGGCGGCGATTTCGCCGGCGGTGCCGAAGCGGTCCATCGGGATCTTGGAGCGCATGTAATCGATATGGCTCTGCGGCACATTCTTCAGAATCGGGCTTTCGAATGTCGCCGGCGTCACCGCATTGACGATCACGCCCTTGGTCGCAAGTTCCTTGCCCAGGGATTTGGTGAAGCCCAGCACTGCGGCCTTGGCCGCGGAATAGGAGCTGGCATTGGGATTGCCCTCCTTGCCGGCGACGGAGGAGATGTTGACGATCCGGCCGTAACCCTTTTCCACCATCAGCGGCGCGACAAAGCGGCAGCAATAGAAAAGCCCGTTGACATTGACATCCATCACTTTCAGCCAACTGTCGATCGGATAGCCGATGACTGGCTGGGTGGCGCCGGTAATGCCGGCGCTGTTGATCAGGATGTCGATCTTGCCCAGCGCCTTGGCGGAATCGGCCACCGCGGCCTCGACCGCCTTGGCGTCGCTGACATCCAGCGCCACGGTATGGACAGCGCCGCTTTCTCTTTTGGCGCTTGCCAGGGCTTCAGGGCTGAGGTCCCACAGCGAGACTTTGCCGCCTTCGGCCGTGATGCGCCTGGCCGCCTCCAGGCCAAGGCCGGACGCGCCGCCGGTGATGATTGCGTTGCGGCCCAAAAAACGCCCTGCGTAAATCATAAGCTGTGATCCTCAGTCTGAACTGGAGTCTGAACGGGGCCGGTTATACCCATAAATTCCAATATTGCACTGCAATATCTGCCGGTGATTTCCACATGTTGAGAGACGAGCGGATGATGCTTGAGTTGGGCCCGGTAGCCAGAGTAGGTCTGGTAGGCCGGGGTGGCGATAGCGCCCCCGGCTGATTAAACTCTATGCACGAAGGCGCCCGCGAGAGGCGCTGGACCTCCAGGGGAAGGAAGACGACGATGGATCGCAGGAGATTCTTTGGCCTTTCGGTTGCGGCGGGCGGATTGCTGGCCGCGCGGCCGCTTTATGCGCAGACCACGGGGCCGGCTTATGCCGGGTCGCCCCGGATGGAAAAGCAACCTCTGCTGACCCAGCAGCAGCAATTCCGCATCGGCTATACCACCAACACACGCGGCGGCTGGGAAGGCAGTCCCTTTGTCGGCATCACCGAGGGGCGCGACGTCGGCTTCCGCTATTTCGAAATTTTCGGTTCTTCCTTCTGCGCCACGTCGGACGGCTTTGAGCCGGCGCCGCGCGACACCCAGGCGATGAAGGCCTGGCCCGATGGCTATAGCTGGAAGTATCCCAAGGGCGCCCGCGTCAAGCGCGAAGTCTATTATCCCGACCGCTGGGAAGCCTTGCAGCACCGCATGTATGAGATCGGGGCGCAGTTCACCGCCATCACCGGCGGCGCGGCGGGCGGCAGCGTCAACTTCCACGATCCGGCGCAGCGCCAGGCGGTGGTTGACAATCACTTCAATATGACGCGTTTCTCGCGCCGCTTCGGCTGCGATCATCAGAAGACCAACACCGGTCCGCGCAAGCAACCCAATGGCACGCCGCTGGCGGATTTGAAGGAAATCGCCACGACCTGCGAACTTCTGGGTCGGCGCATCCGCGAAGAGCTGGGCATGAAGTTCGGCGTCCACGCCCATCTGGGAAGCCAGATCCAGGATGAGCGCGAGACCATGTATCTGATGGAAAATACCAAGCCGGAAAATGTGCAATTTGTTTTGGATACCGGCCATATCACCATGGCGGGGATGGACCCCGTGGCGCTGGCCAAGAAATTGGGCAGTCGCGTGATCGAGTATCACTTCAAGGATACCAAGCGCGAGGACAAGGGCGGCACCAAGAATGTGCCCAAGCCCGACCGCGACATGATGAACGACCCCTATTTCTATCCGATGGGCGAGGGCGGGGTGGATTTTCCGGCCATCGTCTCCTATCTGAGGTCCATCAATTGGCGCGGTCACTTAAATGTGGAGCTGGATACATCCCCCTGGCGTACGCCCAAGGAAAGCGCCCGCATTACCGCCAATTACATCCGCAACACGTTGAAGCTAGAGCTGTAAGAACCCGCCATGACCAAGAGTAGCTTTCCCTTGCCGCAAGATTGGCGCGATGCCGTGCTGGTTGGCCGTATCGATATGGGCGAAGGCCCCACGCCAATTGTGGTGAAGGAAGGCCGGGTGTTCGACGTCAGCAAAGCGGCGCCAACCGTTTCGGAGCTGCTGGAAAAGTGGAACGGCGTGCCGCAAGGGGCGGACTTGGGCGACATCAATGATCTCGGTCTTGAGACCGCCTGGTCGAATGGCGGCAAGCCCAAGGTCAAGCTGCTGGCGCCGGTGGATCTGCAATGCGTCAAGGCGGCAGGTGTCACCTTCGCGGTGTCGGCCATTGAGCGGGTGATCGAGGAACGCGCCAAGGGCGTGCCGGGCAGGGCCCAGTCGATCCGTGAGGAATTGGCGGCGCGCATCGGCACTGATATCCGCAAAGTGGTGCCGGGTTCGCCGGAAGCCGCCAAGCTTAAGGACGCACTGATCGCCGACGGATTGTGGTCGCAATATCTCGAAGTGGCGATCGGGCCCGATGCGGAAGTTTTCACCAAGGCGCCGCCGCTATCGTCGGTCGGCTGGGGCGACTATGTCGGCATCCGCACCCAGTCCACCTGGAACAATCCCGAGCCGGAAGTTGTGGTGGTGGTCGACCGCCACGGCAAGGCGGTTGGCGCCACTTTGGGCAATGACGTGAACCTGCGCGACTATGAAGGGCGCAGCGCGCTGCTTTTGGGCAAGGCCAAGGACAACAATGCCGCCTCGGCGCTGGGCCCCTTCATCCGCATGTTCGATGACAAATTCACCATCGATGACGTGCGCCAGGCGGTGGTCGAGCTGGAAATCGTCGGCACCGACAATTACCGGCTGGAAGGCAAGTCCACCATGTCCGAAATCAGCCGCGATCCGCTGGAACTGGTGAAACAGACCATCAGCGAGCATCAATATCCCGACGGTTTTGTGCTGTTTCTGGGCACCCTGTTCGCGCCCACCCAGGACCGCGACGTCAAGGGCTCGGGCTTCACCCACAAGGAAGGCGATGTGGTCCGCATCTCCACCCCCAAGCTGGGCGTGCTGGAGAACCGGGTTTCCACCTGCAAGCAGGTGCCGCCCTGGACGTTCGGCATTTCCGATTTGATGAAAAACCTTGTCCGGCGTGGGCTTTTAAGCGCCTGACGCGTCAATCCGTCATACCCCTATGACAGCTCTGGGATGCAGTTCCGGGGTTGGCCCAAGGCTTGGAATGTCTTGGCCAACCCCTTAAATACACCCCAGCAATTTCCCCCCCATTTTCCAGGAGAGATTTGATGACCGAGACCCTGACCCATTTCATCGGCGGCAAGCAGATTTCCGCCCCCGGCGCGCTCGAAAGCACCAATCCCTCCAACACCAATGAGATCGTCGCCAAGTTCCCGGACGGCAAGGTTGAGGATGTGAACGACGCCGTTGCCGCCGCCCGCAGCGCCTTCCCGGGCTGGTCGGGTTCGAGCCCGGAAGTCCGCGCCGACCTGCTGGACAAGATCGGCAGCATGATCATCGAGCGCAAGGATGCGCTGGGCAAGCTGCTCGCCACCGAAGAAGGCAAGACCCTTCCCGAAGCCACCGGCGAAACGGTGCGCGCCGGCCGTATCTTCAAATATTTCGCCGGCGAGGCGCTGCGCCGCCACGGCCAGAATCTGGAATCGGTGCGTCCCGGCGTCGAAATCCAGACCTATCGCGAAGCTGTCGGCGTGTATGGCTTGATCACGCCCTGGAACTTCCCCATCGCCATTCCGGCCTGGAAGATCGCCCCCGCCTTGGCCTTCGGCAACACCGTGGTGCTGAAGTCCGCCAATCCGACTCCGGCAGTGGCGCATGCGCTGGTGTCAATCATCCATGAGGCCGGCGCGCCGGCTGGTATCGCGAACCTGGTGCTGGGCCGCGGCATCATCGGTGACGCCCTTTCCAAGCATCCCGACGTCAATGGCGTCTCCTTCACCGGCTCGCAGACCGTGGGCGCCAAGGTTGCCAATGCCGCGCTGTCGCATTTCGCCCGCGTGCAGATGGAAATGGGCGGCAAGAATCCGCTGGTGGTGCTGGACGATGCGGAACTGGACCGCGCCATCCAGATCGCGGTGGATGGCGGTTATTTCGCCACCGGCCAGCGCTGCACCGCCTCCAGCCGCGTGTTCGTGCAGGCCGGCATCTATGACAAGTTCGTCGAGGGTGTTGCCGCCCGCGCCAAGGCGCTGAAGGTGGGCAATGCGCTCGACGCCGCCACTCAGATGGGCCCGGCCGTCACCGACACCCAGCTGGCCGGCAATCTGAAATATGTCGATATCGCCATCAAGGAAGGCGGCCGTCTGCTGGCCGGCGGCGCCGAGCCGCTGAAGCTGGCCACCCCCGGCCATTACATGAGCCCCACCCTGATCGTGGACACCAAGATCGGCGACACCATCAATCAGGAAGAAGTGTTCGGCCCGGTCGTTTCGGTGGTCAAGATCAAGGATTACGAGGAAGGCCTGGCGCATTCCAATAGCGGCAATTTCGGTCTGTCCGCTGGTATCGTCACCACCAGCCTCAAGTATGCGCGTCACTATCAGCGCAACGTCAAAGCCGGCATGGTGATGATCAACCTGCCGACCGCCGGCGTGGATTATCACGTGCCGTTCGGCGGTTCGCGCGGCTCCTCTTATGGCAACCGTGAGCAAGGTTTTGCCGCGGTGGAGTTTTTCACCCAGATCAAGACGGCCTATTCCTTATCGTAAAAAGCGCAGGTGAAGTCCCCGCCTCGCGGCGCGCTTACGCGTGCCGCTGCGGCGTTCGCCGGGCGAAAGGTCCCCCGGACCTTTCGCATTTCCGGCTCACCCGCCCTTTTCTTTTAGGGGATGCGGGCGCTAGTCTCGTCTCAATCAGAGAAGAACAGCCGGGGAAACACCATGATTTTGCGCACCATTCTGCTCACGACGGCTCTGGTTTTGACGCCGGTGGCGGCTTTCGCCGATCTGGTGATTTCCGGCCAGGACGGCAAGCAGGTGCGGGCCGGTGACGGCCTGCCCATGGTGCCGACCCCCGACAGTGTCGCGGCGATTGAGTTTTCCAGCAGCAAGGCGCCCAAGGTGATCGGCATGCTGCATGTCTGCGCCACCCAGATGGGCCCGCCCAGCGCCATCGCGGTGGCGGCGGATTACAGTTTTGCGCTTTCGGCCTGTCCGCAGAAATTCGGTGCGGACGGCAAGCTGACGGCGGAAAGCACCGTGGCGGTGATCGGATTGGACAATCCCACCAAGCCGCAACTGCTGCAGACCGTGCAAGCGGGCCTCGGCGCGACCGGCATCTATCTGGACAAGAAGGCGCGCTTTGCCCTGGTGACCGGCGTGGGTGATGACAGCATCACCCTTTTCACCATCAAGGATCGTCAACTTACCCAGGCCAGCCAGGTCAAGCTGGAAGCCAAGGCTGAGCCGCGCGATGTGATCATCTCCCGCGACGGCAGCACGGCCTATGCGCTGCGCTTCGGCGACGGCAAAGTGACCAAGCTGGCGATCAAGGGCGACCAGATCTCGCGTGTGGCGGATTATTCGGTCGGCGTTCAGCCTGACGGCGGCACCCTGACTCACGACGGCCGCTATCTGATCGTCAACAATTTCGGCGGCTCGCCCACCACCGCCAAGGGCAGCGCCGCCACCACCGTGACTGATACCTCCAACGGCAAGATCACCTATGCGGTCGAGGTCGGCGCCTTGCCCGAAGCCGCCGTGCTGTCGCCGGACGGCAAGTATGTCGCGCTGGTGATCGGCAACGGATCCGCAACCGTGCCCAATGCGCCGAATTTCAACAGCGTGTTTGGCAAGCTCAGCCTGTTCGGTGTCGGCAAGGGGACGCTGACCCATATCGCCGATGCCCAGCTGGGCCATGCCTGCCAGGGCGCGGTGTTCAGCGACGACGGCAAGCGGCTGTTGGTGCAATGTTCGGTGGAGCGCGATATCCGGGTGTTCGATTTTGACGGCAAGGCGCTGACCGAACGCCCCGAGGCGGTGCTGAAGATGGTATCCCGCCCCGGCGCCATGGTGACGTCGAAAACCCGTTAGATTCCTCTTGCTTGCGGCGCCGGGGACCAGCACATAGCGGCCCATGAAGCCGCTTTTGCATCTCAAGGATATCGTCGTTTCGTTCGGTGGCCAGCGCCTGTTGGACGGCGCGGAACTCATGGTCGGCGCAGGCGACCGGCTATGCCTGGTGGGCCGCAATGGCTCGGGCAAATCCACCTTGCTCAAGATCGCGGCGGGGCTGACAGAGGCCGATGGCGGCACCCGTTTCGCCCAGCCCGGCGCCACCATCCGCTATCTGCCGCAAGAGCCCGACCTGGGTGGTTACGCGACCACCCGCGACTATGTCGAGGCCGGGCTTGGGTCCCATGAGGACCCCAACCGCGCCTTCTATCTCTTGGGCAATCTGGGCCTGTCGGGAACGGAAAATCCCGCCACTTTGTCGGGCGGCGAGGCGCGCCGCGCCGCCCTGGCCCGGGCCTTGGCGCCCGGTCCCGATATTCTTCTTCTGGACGAGCCCACCAATCATCTGGATGTGCGGGCCATTGAATGGCTGGAAGGCGAGATCAAATCCGGCAAAAGCGCGCTAGTGTTGATCAGCCATGACCGGCGCTTCCTGGAAAATCTCTCCCGCGCCACGGTCTGGCTGGATCGCGGCAAGACACACCGGCTTGAGAAAAGCTTTGCGTCCTTCGAATCTTGGCGCGATGAGATGTTGGAAAAGGAAAAGCTCGAGCGTCACAAGCTGGAGCGGCGCATCGCTGCCGAAGAAGACTGGGTGCGCTATGGTGTTACGGGCCGGCGCAAGCGCAATGTCGGAAGGTTGGAGCGCTTGCGGGGAATGCGCACCGAACGCCGCGAGCAAATCCGCCAGTTGGGCACCGTCAAGATGGAAGCGGCGGAGGGCGCGGGCAGCGGCACCAAGGTGATCGATGCCAAGGGCGTGGCTTTTTCCTATGACGATAACGAGATCGTGCGCGATTTCACCCAGCGTATCCATCGCGGTGATCGTATCGCTATTGTCGGGCCCAACGGCGCGGGCAAGACGACCCTGCTCAAGCTGCTGATCGGCGAGCTTTCGCCGCAAAAGGGCAATGTGAAGCTCGGTCAAGGCCTGCTGATGGCCAAGCTGGACCAGAACCGCAGCAAACTGCATCCCGACCAGTCGCTGGCGGCGGCGGTGACCGATGGCAGCGGCGATACGGTGATGGTGGCGGGCAAGCCGCGCCATGTGATGAACTATCTGCAGGATTTCCTGTTCACGCCGCAACAGGCGCGCACCCCCGTCAAGGTCTTGTCCGGCGGCGAGCGGGCGCGGCTGCTTTTGGCCAAGCTGTTCGCCACGCCCTCCAACTTTCTGGTGTTGGACGAGCCCACCAATGACCTGGATTTGGAAACCTTGGACCTGCTGGAAGAAGTGATCGCCGACTATCCCGGCACCGCGCTTCTGGTCAGCCACGACCGCGACTTTCTCGACCGGGTGGCGACCGGCATTGTCCTGGCGGAGGGCGATGGCCGGTTCACCGAATATGCCGGCGGCTATGGCGACATGCTGGTGCAGCGCGGCGAGGCGGCGCCGGTACGCGCCGAAATTCGAAAGCCCAAATCAGCGCCGGAAAAGCGTGTGCGCACGAACCCGCCGAAAATGAATTTCGCCGACGCCCACGCCCTCAAGACATTGCCTGGGGAGATCGCGGCTGCGGAACTCAAGATGGCCGAGCTGGAAGGCCAGCTTTCCGATTCCGGCCTGTATGCCCGCGATCCCGCACGGTTCGCCAGTCTGTCTGCGGAATTGGCGGAGATCCGCGCCCAGAAAGACGCCGGCGAAGAACGCTGGCTGGCGCTGGAAATGGAGCGGGAAGCCCTGGAAAGCCAGGACTGAGGTGCATCAGTCGGCGTATTTCGCCAGATAAGCGGCAAGCGCATCCGGCGTCATGCTGCTGGCGCTGGCGGTGGCAAAGATATTCTCGCCATTGACCAGCTTGCCGTCCGGTGTGGCGATCAGCAGAGCGGGGACGCCCTTCAATCTTCCGGTAATGCCGAATTTTGCCGGGATCTGCAGGTTGCGGTTGAAGCGGCCGACATCCACCAGAACTTCTTCATAGTGCGCATCCATGAAGCGGCGCATTTCCGGCAAGCGGACGAAATTGGCCAGCACGATACAGTCGACGCACCAATTGCCGCCCAGATCGATCAGCACCCGCTTCTTGGATTTCTGCGCCCGGGCGAAAGCGGCGGCAACTTGTGCATCGGCATTGGCCGCCTCGTTATAGGGTTGGACGGTCTCCACGGGCAGTTGCTTCCAATCCTTGATGGACGGTTTGGGTGCGGTCGCGGCCTGCGCCGGCAGCGCCGCGAGCAACAAAAGCAAGGCGAGTATTTTTCTCATGCCGCCGGCGCGAGCAGGCCGCGCCCCTCCAACAAGGCTTCAACTTTGGGATCGCGGCCGCGAAAGTCGCGATAGGCGGCGGCGAAGTCGCGTGTGCCGCCCGCCGAATAGATGAACTGGTACAGGCGCTGCGCCGTGGCGGGATCGAAGGGGTCTTGGGTCTCCTCAAACGCCTTGAAGCCGTCGGCATCCAACACTTCCGACCAGAGATAGGCATAATAGCCGGCGGCATAACCGTCGCCGCCGAACACATGGGTGAAATGGGGGGCGCCATGGCGGGGCACGATTTCCTCCGGCATGGCAATGCGGGCCAGGGTTGCGGCCTGGGCCGCCTTGGGATCGCTGCCGGGCGGCAAGGTGTGGAAGTCCATGTCGATCAGCGCCGAGGCGAGGAATTCCACGGTGGCGAAGCCCTGGCCATAGTTGCGGGCCGCCAGCAATTTCTCCAGCAGCGCTTTGGGAATCGGCTCGCCGGTCTGATAATGGCGGGCAAAGCGCTCCAGCACCGCCGGTTCTTCCAGCCAATGCTCAAAAAGCTGCGACGGCAGCTCCACGAAATCGCGCGCCACATTGGTGCCGGACAGGCGCGGGAACCGCACTTTGCTCAACAAGCCGTGCAGGGCATGGCCCATCTCATGAAACAGGGTCACCGCATCGTCGAAGGACAAGAGGCAGGGATCGCTTTTGCTGAAGTTGGAATTGTTGGTGATGATGGGCAGGACTTCTCCGTCCAGCTTTTGCTGGTCGCGGAAGCTGGACATCCAGGCCCCGCTTTGCTTGCCTGCCCGCGCGAAATAGTCGCCGTAGAACAGCCCGATCGCCGTGTCCTGGCGGCGGACTTCCCAGACCCGCACATCCGGATGATAGACCGGAATGTCGCGGCGCTCATGGAAGGTCAGGCCGAACAGTTTTTGGGCGGTGAAAAAGGCGGCTTCGATCAGGTTGGAGAGTTGGAAATAAGGCTGCAACTGCTCGGCGTCGAAGTCGTATTTTTCCTGGCGCAGCTTCTCGGCATAATAGCGCCAGTCCCAAGGCGCCAGGCGGAAGTTCTGGCCTTGACGCGCGATCAACCCCTGAAGCGCATTGCGTTCCTCCAAGGCGCGTTTGCGCGCCGGTTCCCATACGTCTTCCAGCAGGGCACGAGCTTTTTGCGGCGTTCCGGCCATGGAATCGGCCAGCTTGAAAGCCGCGAAATTCTCATAGCCCAGAAGCGCGGCCCGTTCGCTGCGCAAGGCCAGCATCTCCGTGATGAGGGCCTTGTTGTTGCGGGCATTGCCATTATCGCCGCGCGCCGTCCAGGCGCGCCACAGCTGCTCGCGCAAGCCGCGGTCGTCGGCGAATTGCAGGAAGGGCTCGGCGCTGGAGCGCGAAAGCGTGATGGCAAAGGGCGCATCCAGTTTCAACGATGCGGCGGTCGCGGCGGCGGCGTCGCGCACGCCTTGCGGAATGCCGGCCATTTGCGCTTGGTTGAGTGGTAGCGACCAGTCTTCCTCTTCGCCCAGCACATTCTGGCAGAATTGGGTGCCCAGCACCGCCAGGCGTTGGCCGATGGCCGCCAATCGCTCGCGGCCGGGGGCGTTCAACTGGGCGCCCGCCCGCACAAAATCCAGGTGATAGCGTTCCAGCACCCGCAGGCTTTCGGCATCCAGACCCAGGCCGGCGCGTTTTTGATACAGCGCATCCAACCGCGCGAACAGCACCGGATGCATCAGAATGGCGCTCCAATGCGCCGACAGGCGCGGCGCCATCTCCAGCTCGATCGCCTGCAAGGCCTCGTTGGTCGCCGCCGAGGTCAGGTTGCCGAATACACCTTCCAGACGGGTGAGCAGCTTGCCGCTTTTTTCCAGCGCCAGGACAGTATTGTCGAAACTGGGGGGCTCGCGATTTGCCGCGATTGTCCCGATCTCGGCGCTGTGTTCGGCCAAGGCGCGGTCATAGGCGGCGGGAAAATGCTCGGGCGCGATCCGGTCCAGCGGCGGGGCGCCGAAAGGCGCGGTCCAATCTTCGAAAAAGGGGTTCGTCATGCACCCAATATAATGGCTCTAGCGGATTTCCCACACTATCGAAACATCGGCCGTGACACTTTCCTCGCCTACCGCCACCGGAACGCTGCGCTCGGCCATCATGGCCATCGCTTTGTACATTGGCCGGGGCGGTTCGCTGCCGCCTTCGCTGATGCTCTGCACCGGCCCGAGCGTGACGCCGGCGGCCTTGGCATAGGTTTCGGCGCGGGCGCGCGCGTCGGCTACGGCCGCAGCCCGCGCCTTTTCCAGCAGCGGCGCCGGTTCGCGGATGGAGAAGTTGATGCCGTTCATCTGATTGGCGCCGGCGGTGACCAGCGCATCCAGCGCCGCACCCAGTTTGGACACATCGTCCAGCCGCACCGAAACTTCATTATTGACCTGATAGCCGGTCAGGCGGGGACGTTCGTTGTTGGCGCCGCCGGTATATTGCGGCGACACCGAGAAATTGATGGTCTGGATGGCGCGCTCCGGCACACCCATTTTCCGCAGGGTGTCGAAAACGCTTTTCATGCGCGTGGTGTTGGCGGTCAGCGCCGCGGCGGCGGTGGGGGCGCTGCTGGTAACCCCGGCATTGACCTGAACCTGATCGGGCACGGCCTTTATCTCGCCATGGCCGGTCATGGAGATGGTGCGCGCCGTCTGCGCCCAGGCGGGGGCGGCGGCCAGCAGTCCCGTCAAGGCCAGGCTAAGAAAAACGGCATTTTTCATGGTCTTTTACTTTCCAAATCGGGCACCCATCCAGGGGTGATACTGCAGGGAAACGGGGGCAAAATCAGGGCGTTGGCGGGCGGTAAAATCCTGTTATACCCCCTTTTGGAAGGGCCTGTAGCTCAGTTGGTTAGAGCTGACCGCTCATAACGGTTAGGTCCCAGGTTCGAGTCCTGGCGGGCCCACCAACGTTTTGTTCGCCTGTGTGCGCAGGCGTTCTCGACTCTCAAAATAGCCCCATAAATACTGCATTTCTGTACGCCATAAGACTGGGCTGTGCGCCGGTATCCGCGTAAGTTGTTGGTGTTTTTTGCCAGAAACACCAACACTTTCCGGGAAAACACCAACATGCCGCTGACGGACGCAAAAGTGCGTGTTCTTAAGCCAAAGAACGCGCCTTACAAGCTCAGTGATGGCGAAGGACTGTACGTATTGGTTACCGCGGGCGGATCACGGCTTTGGAGCTTGGCGTATCGTTTTAACGGTAAGCAAAAGACGCTTGCCCTAGGAAAGTATCCGGCCGTTTCCCTCCTGGATGCCCGCAGAGCGCGTGACGCGGCGAAACAGCTCTGACCTGCCCGGCTCTTTTTGTACCAAGCGAATTGATAGAAATTGGCTTGGAAAG
>CADECX010000034.1 GCA_902825865.1 uncultured Alphaproteobacteria bacterium | reverse complement strand
ACAACCGCGCCCAGCATTCCACTTACATGCAGATCGGCGGCAGCGGCCATCGTATTCCGCAGGAACCCTTGTGCGATGCCATCGCCAAAAGCGAAGGCCTGCGCGCCTTGATGCTGAAATGGGCACAAGGCTTCATGATTCAGACCGCGCACACCGCGCTGGCCAATGGCCGCGCCAAGCTGGAGCAAAGACTAGCGCGCTGGCTGTTGATGGCGCACGACCGCATGACCAGCGATGCCGTGCCGCTGACCCATGAATTCCTGGCGGTGATGCTGGGGGTGCGCCGGGCCGGCGTCACCGTGGCGATCCACGGCTTTGAGCGGCGCGGGTTGGTGACCACGCGGCGCGGCCAGCTGACCTTGGTCAATCGCACCGGCATCGAGCAGATCGCCGGCAGCTTCTACGGCACGCCCGAGACCGAACTGAAGCGTCTCCTCGGCGACAAATAGGACTAGCTTTTCGATATTGGTACATGGTTTGTTCTCGCCATGCTACCCCCCAAATTCCAGGATTGGTTTGCGTCGCGTGGCTGGCAACCGCGCGCCCATCAGCTGGCTTTGGCCGACCATGCGGCGCGGGGAGAAAGCGTTCTCTTGGTGGCGCCGACCGGTGGCGGCAAGACCTTGGCCGGTTTCCTGCCCAGCCTGATCGATCTCGCTGAGAAACCCAAACGCGCCCGTAAGTCTGCCCTCCACACGCTCTACATCTCACCCCTCAAGGCGCTGGCCGTGGACGTGGCGCGCAATCTCCAGGCGCCGATCGCGGAAATGGATTTGCCGGTAACGGTGGAGACCCGCACCGGCGACACCTCCGCCGCGCGCCGCCAGCGCCAGCGTCACACGCCGCCCGACATTCTGCTGACCACGCCGGAGCAGCTCAGCCTGCTTTTGGCCCATCCCCGCGCCGCCCAGATGTTTGCGGGTCTCAGCACCGTGGTGCTGGACGAGCTGCATGCCTTGTACAATTCCAAGCGCGGCGTGCAGGTGCAGCTGGCGCTGGCGCGGCTGCAAAGCCTGGCGCCCGGACATCGGCGCGTCGGCCTGTCGGCGACGGTGAAAGACCCCGCACCGCTCCAGCGTTTCTTGATGCCGCAACCGATGGGTCAAGAATGCTTGTCACGACTGGTTATCGCCAAGGGCGGCGCCAAACCCAAGATCGAGATCAGCACATCGGATTCCTATGTGCCCTGGGCGGGGCATCTGGCGCGACACGCCATGATCGATGTAATGGCCGCGATCCAAAGTGCCAAGACTGCTTTGGTGTTCGTCAATACCCGCAGCCAGGCGGAACGCACCTTCCAGGAATTGTGGGCGATCAACGATGCCAATCTGCCGATCGCCCTGCATCACGGCTCGCTGGCCCAGGAACAGCGCCGCAAGGTGGAAGCGGCCATGGCCAAGGGCAATCTGCGCGCCGTGGTCTGCACCTCGACCCTGGATCTGGGCATCGATTGGGGCGCGGTGGACAAGGTGATCTGCATCGGCGCGCCCAAGGGCGCCGCAAGGCTGGTCCAGCGCATCGGCCGCGCCAATCACCGGCTGGACGAGCCGAGCCTGGCGCTGTTGGTTCCCGCCAATCGCTTTGAAGTGCTGGAGTGCAATGCCGCCCGCGATGCGGTTCTGGCGGGGGAATTGGACGGAGAGCGGCTCAAGACGGGCGCCCTGGATGTGCTGGCCCAGCATGTGCTGGGCTCCGCCTGTGCCGCGCCTTTTTTCGCCGATGCACTGTTCACCGAGGTACGGGCCGCTTCGCCTTATGCCCATCTGACGCGCGAGGATTTCGACGCGGTGGTGGATTTCGTCGCCACCGGCGGTTATGCGCTGCGCGCCTATGACCGCTATGCGCGGCTGCGCAAGACCGAGGATGGCCGTTTTCGCCTGGCGCATCCGCGTCTGGCGCAGGAATACCGCTTGAACGCGGGTGTGATTGTGGAAGACCCGATGGTGGAAATCCGCCTTCAAGGAAAAGGGCGGCCGGCGGGCGCGGGCGGCCGTAAACTGGGCGAGCTGGAGGAATATTTCATCGAACAGCTGGCGGTGGGCGATACCTTCATCTTCTCCGGTGACGTGCTGCGCTTCGAGGGCTTGCGCGAGACCGGCGCCTATGTCACCCGCGCCCGCGACCCCGAGGCGCAAATTCCCAGCTACAACGGCGGCAAGTTTCCGCTTTCGACCTTTCTGGCCCAGCGCGTGCGCGAGATGGTGTCGAACCCCGCAAGCTGGAGCAGTTTGCCCGACCCGGTGCAGGAATGGCTGAAGATCCAGGAATGGCGCAGCGTGATCCCCAAGCCCGGCCAGCTGTTGATCGAGACGTTTCCGCGCGGCAATCGCCACTATCTGGTCTGCTATCCCTTTGAGGGGCGGCTCGCGCACCAGACACTCGGCATGCTTTTGACCCGGCGGCTGGAGCGCGGCCGTCATCATCCCATGGGTTTTGTCGCCAACGAATATGCCTTGGCGGTCTGGGGCGCAAAAGACATGGGCGGCATCGATATGGACGCGCTGTTCGATCAGGACATGCTGGGCGATGATCTCGACAGCTGGCTGGCCGAATCCAATCTCTACAAGCGCACCTTCCGCAATTGCGCCATCATTGCCGGCCTGATCCAGCGCCGCTTTCCGGGAAAAGAAAAATCCGGCCGCCAGGTGACGTTTTCGTCCGACCTGATCTACGACGTGCTCCGGGAGCATGAGCCCGATCATGTCCTGTTGCGCGCCACCTATCAGGATGCGGGAACCGGGCTTTTGGATATCGCCCGGTTGGGCGACATGCTGGCGCGGGTGAAGAAGCGGCTGGTCACCCGCCGCCTGGACCGGGTCTCGCCTTTGGCGGTACCGGCGCTGCTGGAAATTTCCCGCGAAATGGTTGCGGGTGAGGTGGACGAAGCTATTCTGCGGGACAATGAGGATGCGTTGATACGCGACGCCATGCGTGTGGATTAGAGATGAATGATCTGCTGATAAAGGTGAATGGCGAGAGTGTGCTGTTGGATGCCTGCGGCGCGGCGTTCAGTCCGTCCTATTCCACCCTGATGTTTGCCGATCTGCATCTGGAAAAGGGCAGTTCCTATGCCCGGGGCCGCCAGTTCCTGCCGCCCTATGACAGTGCCGATACCTTGCGCCGGATGGCGCAGGCCATCGCGCGCCACAAGCCGGCGCGGGTGGTCGCGCTGGGCGATTCTTTTCATGATCGCGACGCGGCGGACCGCTTGGGCGTGCAGGAACGCATCTTGCTGGGCGAGCTGGGCCGCGCGGCGCACTTCACCTGGATCGCGGGCAACCATGACCCGCATCCCCCTGGCTGGCTGAACGGCGAGGTGGCTGCGGAATTGCGCCTGGGCGGGCTGCTTTTGCGGCACGAACCTGCTTGTGTTCCGCAAGCCGGAGAAGTGGCGGGCCATCTGCATCCCTGCGCCAGTGTGGCGAAATGGGGCCGCAGCGTGCGCCGCCGCTGTTTCGTCTCCGACGGTCTTCGGCTGATCCTGCCGTCCTTCGGCGCCTATACCGGCGGCTTGGATGTGGGCGATGCCGCTTTCACGTCGCTGTTCGCCGGTTCGTTTCACGCCTATATGCTGGGCACAAGGCGGGTTTACGCTATGGCCCGGCGCATCGCGGTTTAATCCGGCCTGCGGAACAGCACCGCCGAAATCCAGCCCAGCATCATCGCCATGGCGACACAGGCCAAGCCGTAATAGAGCGGCGCATTGTGCGCCATGTTGAACAGCCGCCGCTCCAGCCCGGTGGCGTCGACGAAAAAGGGCGTCGACTGGGCGCTCACCACCTCGCCGTTGCGGAAGAGATAGACTTCGACATTGTACTGGCCGCGGGTCACGCTTGCCGGCACCGGCACCCGGGTGCGGAACAGGGTCTCGCTGAGAAAGTCGATGCTGCCCGGGCTTTCGACATAGAGCGCTTCGCGCTGCAAATGGCGAATTCCCGCCTGGCGGAAAGGTTCGGGATCGTGATGGCTGCCGATGGCGGAGGGCTTCAAATTCTGCAGGCCGATGCCATAGCGGGCCAGCGCGTCTTGCGGCGCGATGCGGGCGACGGGCTCGGTCGAGGCCAGGTAGTAATAGGCGGGCATGCCTTCAAAGCGCGCCGCGTCGTTGTTGATCCAGACGCCGGCGATGCGGTTGCGGCGGCGCACCGTGATGGCATGGTCCGGGCCGCGCACCACCACGACAATGTTGCGGCCCTGAACGCTTTGCGGCCGCTCGATGGCGCCGAACACCACAATATCGGTGCCGGTATAGTTGGAGGTGATCTGGATGGTGTCCTGGCTGATGCCCGACACCAGATCCTCGGCCCAGGCTGCGCCGTACGGCGCCGCCAGAAGCAGGCATGCCAGTACCAGCAGGCGCGGCCTCATGGCGCGGCCTCCGCCAGGGAATAGATGTCGGCCGGCGGCGCCACCAGCTGCCAGGCCATGCCCGCCCACACCGTCAACACCAGCAGGGCCAGGAGAAAGCGCAACTGTTCGCCGCGCAGCTTGGCTCCGGCGCGTACGCCCAATTGTGCGCCCACCACGCCGCCCGAGACCAACAGGCCCGCCAAAACGATATCGACCGAAAAATTGTGAGTCGCCTGCAACACCGTGGTGAAGGAGGTGACGGCGATGATCTGCACCAGCGAGGTGCCCATCACCATCCGCGTCGGCATGCGCAGCAGATAGATCATGGCCGGCACAATGATGAAGCCGCCGCCGATGCCCATGATGGCGCTGAGCGTGCCGACCACAAAGCCGATGCCGATCGGCGGAATCACGCTGATATAGAGGCGCGACTGGCGGAACCGCATCTTGAAGGGCAGGCCCAGAATCCAGCCGCGATTGACGACATGGTGGCTGACGGGGATGCCGCTGCGATAAGCCTTCAGCGTCGCCAGGCTTTCGCGCATCATGATGAAGCCGATGATGCCCAGCAGGATGACATAGGTCAGGGAGACGATCAGGTCCATCTGGCCCTGACGGCGCATCAAGGCGAACAGCCATACGCCGAACATGGTGCCGAACACGCCGCCCACCAGCATCACGCCGGCCATGCTGAAGTCGATGGCGCGTCTGCGCCATTGCGCCAGCGCCCCCGACATGGACGAGGCGGTGATATGGGACAGGGTGGTGGCCACCGCCACGGTGGAGGGAATGCCGGTAAAGACCAGAAGCGGGGTCATCAGAAAACCGCCGCCGACGCCAAACAGGCCGGAAAGGAATCCGACGCCGATGCCCAGCGCAACCAGCACCAGCCAGTTAACGGACATTTCCGCAACAGGAAGATAGATTTCCATCAGGCGGCTCGACGGCGCAGCATTGCCACGACCATGCGCGCGCGCGCCCACAGGGTCAACGCAAAAAACCTAACAGAAATCGGCTTAAAATCAGTTGCCGAGATCGGCCGGTTCTGGCGGCACGTTGGCGGCGCGGCTCAGCGGCGCGGCCCGGAAGCTGCCGACGGACCTGTTCGCCGCTGCCTTGTCGGGCTCACTGAGTTGGGTTTGCAACACGCTCATGCGCGCTTTGGATTCGGCGTCGCCGGTGGCGCCGGCGATGGAATACCATTTATAGGCGTCCACCAGGCTTTGCGGCACGCCGTCGCCGCGTTCATAGAGAACCGCCAGATTGAACTGGGAGTCCGAAAGGCCCAAGGACGCGGCCTTGGCGAACCAGCGCGCGGCCTCCGCCATGTTCTTCTTGCCGCCGATGCCGCTGGCATAGGCCACCGCCAGATTGTGCATCGCCTTGCGGTTGCCTTGCGCCGCCGCCAGGCCATACCAGTGAACCGCCTTGACGCCATCCACCGCGACGCCTTGGCCGCGCTCATGCAGCGTGCCCAAACGGTACTGCGCCACCGCTTGGCCTTTTTCGGCCGCCTGGGTGAGGAACTTGATCGCGTCGGGCAAATTGACCGGCGCGCCGTTGGTCCCATCGACAGAACGCAAGCCCAGAATCGTCAGGGCGGTGGGATTGCCGGCATTGGCGAGCCTGATCACCCTATCGATGGGGCTGGCGGCTTTGGCGGGAGCCGCGTTGGCAGGCGCTGGCTTGGCCGCGGCAGTGCTGATGGGCGGCTGATTGACCGGAGCAGTGCTGGACGCCTTGGCCGGCGTGGCAGGCGCCTGTTTGGCCGGGGCAGCGCTGGCCGTCACCGGCTTGGCAGGAGCAGCGCTGGGCGGCTTGGCCGTGCTGGCAGATACCGGTTTAGCCGGGACGTTGCTCGCTTTCGGCTGGTTGAGCGACGCGGTGGTCTTCTGCGCGGGCGCTTGGGGCGCGGACGCCTGGGGCGCGGCAGTCTGGGACGATGAAGCGGTGGACGGCAAAGTTGGCGCCGTCACATCCGAGGCGGCCGGTTCGGAGCGCTGCGAACTGAAATCCAATGCGGCGCCACCATTTGCCGCCATGGTCTCGCCGTCAGCCTGGGGAGGGGTCGCAAGCGTGGTTTGGTCGCCGTCAGGCAGTGCCGGCAACGGGGGCTTGCTGGCAGTGGCGGCGGGCCTGGGGACCGGTATCGGCGCCGGCGCCTTGGCGCGTTGGCTCAGCACAAAGGCGGCGGCGGCGGCGGCCAACACCAGCAGAACAACCAGAATGGGGATCAGATAGCGCGGCTTGTCCTTTTCCTCGGCTACAGCTTCGTTGGGATTTCCGCGGAAAGACGATAACCGGCCGCGGCCTTCATTTTCGGCCTGTTCCGATGCGGCGCGGGCCGAACGGCGGGCCTGGGCGAGGAAATTGTCCGACTCGCCATCTTCAACAGGGCGCTCTTCAAAGACAGGGCGCACCGTTTCTTCAAAGACATCGTCAAAATCGGGGGTGAAGGATTCGGCATGGCCCGAATCGGACTGCGGCGGGGTATCGAAAGCAAAAGCGGGCGGCGCGGAGAAACAATCGATCTCATCGTCCAACGCCGCAAGCGCCACGGGCGGCGGCTCATAGGCGGGAGGCTCATGCGCCGGAAGTTCGAACGGCGGCGCTTCCGAATTGACGCTTTCCAAAGGCGGCGCATCAAAGGCGCTGGATACGGCGGGTTCGGGAGGCTCCGGCGGTTCGACCAATGGCTCCGCCGCTTTGGCGTGCAATTCCGCCAGCAATTCGGCGTGAACTTTTTCCAGTTTCTCCAGCCGCTGCGACAGTTCCTGCAGGGGCGTTTCGAAGTCTTCCCGGGAGACGGCGGGCGGCGCGGTTTCCAGCTTTTCCAGCCGCTCGGAAATGACCTGCAACGGCGCTTCGAGCGCGGCGGAGCTCTCCACTTTTTCCAGCCGGTGCGACAAGGCTTGCATGGCGGCGTCAAATCTCTCCGCCGGATCGTTGCGCTCAAAACGGTCCGCCAGGTCCTGGACCGAACGTTCGACACCGCCCAAGCGCGTGTCGAGTTCCGGGCCGGGCAGCAGCGATTCCACCCGGGCGATGGAGTCCTGCAGGTGGCGGACACTTTCTTCCTGCAGGGTGACGCGGCGCTGGCTTTCGGCTTCGTCAGCCACGCGCTGGTCGTCGCTCGCCTCGAGCCGTTCCAGCGCGTGATCCAGGGCATTGTGGTTGAATTGGGCGATCTTCTCGACCGCCGCCACACGCGCCTCGATGGCGCGTTCGGCATTGGCGATGCGCTGCGCCAATCCCTGCTCGCTGACATCGATACGCCGCTCCAGCAGCTGGGCGGCGCTGTCCGTATCTTCCCAGATCTGCCCGACGTGACCGGCGAGCTTCTCCAGATTGTCGGTGACTTGCGCGATCTGGGTCGTGGAGTGGCCGGCGGTGTTGGTGACCTGCTCGGCCAGCCGCGACAGGCCCAGATGCAGGGCCTTGACCGCTTCCTTGATGTTATCGCCGGCGCCGCCGCGTTCCAGCCGCTCCAGTCTTTCGTTGAAGGCTGTGAGGTTGTGGCCAAGCTGCTCCAGCGCATGCGCCTGTTCGCGGGCGCTCAGATTGATTTCCTGTGCGGTCCGGGACAGCACGCGATTGCTTTCGCTATGGGTGCGTTCGCTGGACTCCAGGCGGCGGCCCAGCCCACGCAACTGATCCTCGATGCGGCGCCAGGAATCGTTCGATTCGGATTCGCTGCGTCCCACCCGGGCCAGCATTTCCTCGCTGTCGTGGCGGCTAAGCGCGGGTGTCGGCAGCCCCCAACTGTCCAAGCCGCCGGCGGCTTCGTCTTCCAGGCCGGAAAAACTCTGCAAAATACGGCGCGTCAGCCATTCACCGACAGACAGGCCCTCACGCCGAGCAGCCGCCCGGGCGGCTTCCCGCGCTTCCGGCGGAATACCCGCAACATTCCAGGGGAGTTCTGCCCGCATTTCGAATCACTGGTATCGCGCACCCGCTACAGAAAGTACCGGGGCGTACATATAGTGTAAAGGAATGTTGATGTAACAAGCGGCGGACCGGCAGCCATCCACAGAACCATGCACAGATAGTTGAGCAGGCTCTATCGCCCGCCCGCCGATCCGCGCAACCGCAAGGGCTCCGGCGCCGGTGGAATCGCGCTGGCGGCAGCGGGACTATCCCAGGTGGTGACGGTGCCGGCGGGACCATTGGCGGCGGGAGGCTTAAGCCCCAGGTCGGTGGAAAACAGAACCGCCACATAAACCGTATCGCCGTTCACCGCCGCCCCCACGCCGGCATGATCGTAGTTGGCGAAGACCATATTGTCCCGGTGGGGCTGGCTTTTCAGCCATTCGTCCATGAAGCGTTGGGCAAAAACGTCGACCGCCACGCCGCTCTCCTTGGTGTAGTGCTGCGCCGCGAGGTTTTCCCCCAGCAGGCCCTGCCATTTTTCATCCTGCTTCATCAGCAAGGTGGCCGAGGTATCGCCATTGGGCGCGGCATGGGCGAGATAGTTTTTGTCCGCCATGTCGTTGGCCCGGGCGCGGGCGATTTTGGACAGTTCGGGATCGATCGCCAATGGCCGGGCCTTGGGCTCGAGCTTTTGACGTTGCTCCTCCACCAGGATCGCGATGCGGGTTTCCAGCGCGCCCATCTGGGTTTTGGGATCGGGCGGTGACGGTTCTGCCGGCGCCTGGAACGGCAAGCTGGAGCAGGCGGCCAGCAGCAGGGCAGTGACAAGGATCAGTGCGGCGCGCGTCATGATCAGCCGGGCAGTATCTCGAACAGGCCGGCCGCGCCCATGCCGCCGCCGATGCACATGGTGACCACGCCCAGCTTGGCGCCCCGGCGGCGGCCTTCGATCAACAAGTGTCCGGTGAGACGCGAGCCCGTCATGCCATAGGGATGGCCGATCGAGATCGCGCCGCCATTCACATTGGTCTTGGCGGGATCCAGGCCGAGCTTGTCCATGCAATACAGCGTCTGGCTGGCGAAGGCCTCGTTCAATTCCCACAAGTCGATGTCGCTCACCTTCAAGCCGTGGCGCGACAAGAGCCGCGGCACCGCCAGGACGGGGCCGATGCCCATTTCGTCCGGCTCGACACCCGCCACGGCGAAGCCTCTGAAAAGGCCCAGCGGCGCAAGGCCCTGTTTGGCCGCGGCCTCCTGGCTCATCAACACACAGGCGCTGGCGCCATCGGCGAATTGCGAGGCATTGCCCGCGGTGATGTATTTGCCTTGCGCGACTTGCTGGCCGCCGGCATGCACCGGCTTGAGCGCCGCCAATCCTTCCAAGGTCGTATCGGGACGATTGTTTTCATCACGCGCCACCGTGACGTCCACCAGGCTTTCCGTCCCGGTCGCCTTGTCGATCTTTTTCATCCTGGTGGCGAGGGGGACGATCTCGTCGTCATACTTGCCGCTCCCTTGCGCCGCCGCCGTGCGCTGCTGGCTCTGCAGGGCATATTGATCCTGCCGTTCGCGGCTGATGCCATAGCGTTCGGCGACAATCTCGGCGGTCTCGATCATGGTCATCCACAAAGCGGGCTTGACGGCAAGCAGATGCTCTTCGGTGAAATGCTTGAGATTGACGCCGCCCATCTGCACCAGGGAAATGGATTCCACGCCGCCGCCCACCGCGATATCGGTGCCGTCGGTCATGATCTGCTGCGCCGCCATGGCGATGGCGTTGAGGCCCGAGGAGCAATAGCGGTTGACGGTGACGCCGGCGGTCGAGACCGGGCAGCCCGCCCAGATCGCGCTCTCGCGCGCGATGTTGTTGCCGGTGGCGCCTTCCGGAAAACCGCAGCCGATATAGACGTCTTCGATCTGCGCCGGATCGAGGCCGGCGCGGGCGATCGCGTGCTTGATCGCATGGCCGGTCATCACTGCGCCATGTGTCTCGTTGAAACCGCCCCGCACCGATTTCGCCAGGCCGGTGCGCGCGGTCGAGACAATCACTGCCTGTTTCATGCGATATCTCCGAAACCGGAAAGACCCTACCCGTTCAACCGGTTGGCTGCCAGCGCCGGATAGCGCAGGGTGAAGGTGATCGCGCAAGCCAAAGCGATCAGGCTGATCGCGACGCTGGCATAAAGCGGCAATCCCGCATCAAAGGTTACAGCGCCATCGGCGACGGCCATGGCGGCAAAGGCGGCGGTCCATGCGCCCGAGACCAGATAGTTGACGCGAAGGAACAATTCGGGCGGCCAGCCCGCCTCGCGCGGATCCAGCCGGGCATAGTCCACCGAAAAAGGCCGTTTGAGCGCCAGGGGCAGGCCAAGCAGCAGGAACAAGACCAGGGCCGCAATGAAGCGTACCGAAGCCAGGGAAAGGCCGGGATCCAGGAAGCCGCGGCCCAGGGCAAGCAGCGCGAACAGAAGCAGGCTGCCGACGTCGAGCAGGCGCAGGCTCGGACTTTCGACGAAATCGCGGATGGTGACGACGAAAGCGGTGGCGAACGCCATCCACAGCGCCAAATCGACTGACAGGCGCGACAATATCGTGAACAGGATGAACGGTGCGAAGCCCGCCACCAAATTCATGCTCGCCCCAAAACATAAAAAAAGGGGCGCGGTGATATCCCACGCCCCTTGGTTTGCGATGCTTTTACTGAGCGGCCGCCGTTGCCGGGGCCGCTTTGCCCTTGACGTAGTAGGTCCACAACCGCACCACCCGCGCCGCAGCCGGATTGGATTGTTGAACGCCGGCAAAAGTCGTGGCGGCGGCGGCATAATTGCCGGAAGCGGCCTGCGCCTGGCCGATCACCATATCGGCTTCGGTCGGATCGGGATCGCCACCCTTGGACTTGCCGAGCTGCGCCGAGGCGATGGCTTCCGGATACATGCCATAGCCGTAAAGGGCCTGGGCCAGCTTGACGTTATAAAGACCGTTCTGCTTGGGACCGGCGGCGATCTGGGCCGGAATGGTCTTCTTGTCGGCGGCGACCTTGTCACCGGCCGGGGTGAAGCCGGTGCCGCCGCGCTTTTCCGATTCCTGCACTTCGCCCAGGAAGCCCAGCTTGCTGGCGGTGGAACCGATCAGCGAGGCGTCCGAGGCGGTGACGGTGCCGCCCTGCATGAACATCAGCCGGCCCATATAAATATAGTCGATATCGCGCATGCCCTTGGTGGTGAGCGCCACGGCCATCAACTGATTCCAGTCAGCCGCCTGACCGTGATTGGCGACCAGCGCCTCAAGCGTCTTTTCGGCGCCCGCCTGGTCGTTCAGCTTGACCTGCGAATTCATCACGATCTGCAAGTCGCTGAGCGCCGGCTTCTGTCCGGCGGCGGTGGCGGCGTCGATATTTTTCTGCGCGATGGCGGTGGCGCCGGCAAAATCGCCGCCCTGGTAAAGCGCGGTGGTGATCAGGGCCATGTCCTGAGCCGACGGCGGCGGCGTGGTCGCCATCAACAGCTTGGCGTATTTGACGGCTTGGGCGGGTTGCTTGGCGTTCATCGCCAACTGCAGCGCCGGCTTGTAGACGGCGGGCTTGTCGACATCCGGGATCGCAGCCGGATCGACATCGGCGGCGGCGGCGGCGTCCACGGCTGCCGCGGCGAAATCCTGCAATCCGACATGAGCGCCCATGGCGAAGCGGTTGATCATCAAAATTTCATACTGCGAAGGAGCGGAAATCCCCTTGGCCTTGTCGATCGCGGCCAGCGCTGCCGGATAGTCCTTGGCGTTCATCGCCTTCTGGGCGTCGCTCAACGCTCTCTGGATGGCGGCATTCATTTTTGGGGGCGGGGGCGCCTTTGCAGCATCGGCTGCCATCGCGTTGGCGCCGAACAACATGCTCGCCGAAAAGGCGGCGATCAGAAATTTACTGGTCATCGAAACTCGTCCTCTTTCAAACCGGCCGGTCACCGGCAAACAGCCCCTGTGGGTGTCCTATTGTGAGAATATTTGCAACTTTACTGTGGCCAAGGCCTGTTTCCAATAAGGCGATCTGCCTCGCCCGATGCTGCATTGCAGCAAGAATTCTGTCTTGTCGTAAACAGTTGTTTACCCTGCGCTGGCAGCTTGTCCAGCTGGGTTCCGAGCGATTTCCATGGCGCAGGACATATTCCGTCTGGACGGCAAGACCGCCTTTGTTTCCGGCAGCCGCGGCCATTTGGGCGCGGCCATGACCCGGGCTTTGGCCGGTGCGGGGGCGCATGTCATCGTCAATGGACGCGATGCGGCGGCGCTGAGTCTTTTCGCGGAAGGCCTGAGGCGGGAAGGCCTGTCGGTCGAGCCGGCCGCCTTCGACGCCCATGATGTCGCCAAAATCCATGGCTTTTTCGGCGGCCTGAAACGGCTGGATGTGCTGGTCAACAATATCGGCAAGATGGCCGGAAGATCCTTTTCCGAGCTGGGTCCAGACGATTTCGCCGCCACCTATGCCGCCACCGTGACCAGCGCGTTCGAAACGGTGCGCGCCGCCTTGCCCGCCTTGAAGCAGGCGGTGTCGGCCGGCGGCGATGCCAGCGTGATCAACATCTCCTCCATGTATGGGCAGGTCGCGCCGGTCGCCGGGCTCTATGACAAGCGCGAGCAGCAGAGCCCCTTTCACTACGGCCCCGCCAAGGCCGGGCTGGAACAGCTCACTCGCCACCTCGCCGCCGAGCTTGGGCGCGACAAGATTCGCGTCAACACGCTGGTGCCGGGTCCCTTTCCCCAGCCGGGGAAAATGCCCGTCGGCCTGGAACCTCGGCTGGCGGAGCGCACCATGCTGGGCCGCATCGGCGCGGCGGACGAGATCGGCGGGCCGCTTCTATTCCTGGCCGCACCGGCCTCGTCCTTTATGACAGGCGCCTGTCTCAACATCGATGGCGGCTGGACCGCTTGGTGACTTCGAAAGCCATGGGGTAAAGGATGCGCATGGCGTTCCTGTCCTCGTTCCGCATCGGCCAACAGACCGTCTATCCGGAAGCGCTGTATGAGCGGCTGAAGAGTTTTGCGCTGCTGGAAAATGTCGGCGACGCCGCCTTGCGCAATCTTCTGGCGGAAGCCAACTGGTTCGCGCTTCCCGGCGGCACGCTCTTGGAGCGCGGCGGCGAGAACAACGCGGCGCTGTTCCTGGTGGTGACGGGGAGTCTTGGGGTTTTCGTCTCCGATGAACAAAGCCAGCGCCGGATGGTGGCGCATATTCCCGCCGGCGAGACGGTGGGCGAAATGTCCTTGATCGCCGGCTCCAGCAATCATTCCGCCCAGTTGGTGGCGCTGCGCGATACCGAGCTGCTCAGGATCAGCCCTGATGGCTTTGAGTCGCTGATCGCCCGTCACCCCAAGGTGATGATGAATCTGATGCAGATGCTGGTGAAGCGCCTGAAGGACGCCAATCGCGGCCGCTCGCCCAAGTCACAGCCCAAAACATTCGCCATCGTGCCCCTGCAGGATGGCCTGTCGGAAGTGCCCATCGCCCAGCGCTTGACCATGGCCCTGGCGGGCATGGGGTGCCGCGCCGCCGTGCTCGATGCCGGCGCCGGCGACCAGACCGCGGAATGGTTCAACAGTTTCGAGCAGGCCCATGACGTGGTGTTTTACCGCGGCGATGCGCCCGACAGTCCTTGGACGCAACTCTGCCTGCGCCAGGCCGACCGCATCTTCCTGCTGGCGCGCGCCAACCAGCCCTTGCCGCTGGCGCCTTTGGATCTTCCCGCGTTCAAAGAACGCGCTTCGGGACCGCCGGAATTGCTGCTGTTGCATCCCGACGGGGCCAGCGCGGTATTGCCGGAGCATTTCTCGGTGCGCAGCGGTCTGTTCCGCGCCCATCATCATTTGCGCGCCGGCCATCACGCCGATGTGGCGCGCATCGCCCGCTTCATCGCCGGGCGCGCCGTCGGCCTGGTGCTGGCAGGCGGCGGGGCGCGGGGCTTCGCCCATATCGGCATCATCAAGGCCCTGAAGGAAGCCGGCGTGCCCTTCGACCAGCTGGGCGGCACCAGCATGGGCGCCATCATCGCCGCCGGACTGGCGCGGGAATGGGGTTTCGAGGAGATGCGCGACCGGATGCGCGCGGTGTTTGTCGATGACAATCCGCTGTCCGACTTTACCTTGCCGCTGATCGCCATCGTGCGGGGCAAAAAGGTGAGCAAGCGGCTGCGCGAGCATTTCGACGAAGTCTGCATCGAGGAACTGCCGCTGCCTTTCTTCGCGGTGTCGTCCGATCTCACCACCGGGCGCATCCATATCCATCGCGACGGCAAATTGTGGCGGGCGCTGCGCGCCAGCGTGGCGCTGCCGGGCATTCTGCCGCCTGTCACCCATCACGGCCATTTGCTGGTGGATGGCGGGGTGATGAACAATCTGCCGGTGGATGTGATGCGCGAACAGGCGCATGGCGCCGGTCCGATCATCGCCTGCGATATCACCGGCGAGGTCGATCTTCAGGCTCAGGACAGCCGTTATGGCGAACGGCCCTGGTGGTGGCTTCTCGGTCAGCGCATGCGGGGACATCCCTCCATCATCTCCATCCTGATGCGTTCCGGCACGGTGGGATCGGAAGCCCAGCGCCGCATCGTGCGCGAGCAGTGCGACTATCTGATCGAACCGCCCATGCCCGATATCCAGCTGCGTGACTGGAAGAAATTCGACCAGGCGATCCAGGAAGGCTATGACACGGCGCGCGCCTGTATCGAAAAGAACGGCGTGCCACAGGTGCATGGCCAGGGCCCGCTTGTCGTGGCGACTTAAATCGGCCCGCCTTTAGGTCATGGCATTGCTTCACCGCAGGGCTTAGATTGGCGCAGAGCTTCTGTGGTGAACCATGGCCATTGATTACGACGATATGATGCAGTCCGGCGCCACCGGCCTTGCCTCGCGCTACGACGAAAAGGACGTCATGCTCTATGCCCTGGGTGTGGGCATGGGGCGCGATCCGCTGGACGAAAAGGAGCTGCCCTTCGTCTATGAGAATAACGGCCTGAAGGTGGTCCCCACCTTCGCCAGTGTGATCAATCGCGGCGAGGCACCTCCTGAACGCCAGCGCATGCCGCAAAAATCCCAGATCAATTTCGCGATGGTTGTGGACGGCGAGCGCCGCATCACCTTCCATAAGCCTTTGCCGCCGAAATGCGAGGTGACAACCGACGAACGCATGCTGGCGATCCTGGACAAGGGCGAGGGCAAGGGCGCCGTGTTGGTGCAGGAACGGGCGACAAGGGAGGCGGGGTGCGGCGACAAGCTGTTCACCATCGTCACCTCCATCTTTGCGCGCGGCGACGGCGGCTTCGGCGGATCGCCGGAGGGCGGGCCAGCTTTGCATATCCTGCCGGAACGCGCCCCCGATCTAGTGAAGGAGTGCGACACCCGCGCCGACCAGGCACTGCTCTACGCCTTGTCGGGCGACCGCAATCCGCTGCACCGCGATCCGGCCTTCGCCAAGATGGTGGGTTTTCCCCGTCCCATCCTGCATGGCCTGTGTTCCTACGGCACTGCCTGCCGCGCGGTGCTTTCCACCCTGGCGGAGTATCAGCCCGAGCGCATCAAGCAATTCGATGTGCGTTTCTCCAAGCCGGTTTTTCCCGGCGAGACTTTGGTGGTGGAGATGTGGAAGGACGGCGCCACGATTTCCTATCGCGCCTCGGTCAAGGAGCGTCCCGGAACCGTGGTCTTGAACAACGGCCTTTGTTTGCTTGATTAAAGAGGGGCCTGCTTGACTGAAGAAGACCCAATCGAAAGCGCCGAAGCGTTGATCGCGTCGGGCCGGGCCGAGGAAGCCGCGCGCGCCCTGCAAGCGCGCTTGGCCGCCGGGCGCGGCGGTTTGCTGGCGCGATTGACTTTGATCAAGGCGCTGCTGGCGAGCGGCGACAACAAGACCGCGCTGATCGAGGCGCGCGAGGCAGTGTCGCTCAATCCCGGTGTCGCCTTGGCGGTGCTGGCCCTGGGCGAAGCGCTGCTGGCGGCGGACGCCTTGCCCACCGCCATCGCGGAGTTGCAGCGGGCGCTGCGCCTGGACCCCGATTTGGTGCGGGCGCGCGAGCTGATCGCCGCCGCCTGGCTCAAGGCGGGAGAGCCGGACAAGGCGCTGGAAAATCTGCAGGCCCTGGAGAATCCGCCGGCCGAAATGCTTGCGGCCTGTGAAGCGATCAAGGCGTCGCCGCGCTCCGATCCCGGCTATGTCCGCCATCTGTTCGATCAATTTTCCGCCGATTATGACGAACGCATGATCGGGCAGTTGGCCTATGCCGCGCCGCAGATCCTGTTCGATCTTGCTTCTCTGGTGATGCCGGGACGCATGGGAGCGTCGGCGAAAGCCGGAGCGACCATAAAAAAAGAACTCTCTGTGCTGGATTTGGGTTGCGGCACCGGATTGGCGGGCGCCGTGTTCAAGCCGCTGGCGGCGCGGCTGGATGGTGTGGATCTGTCGCCCGCCATGATCGAAAAGGCGCGGGCGCGCGGTATCTATGGCGATCTCAAGGTTGCCGATTTGGAAACGGCGCTCGCGGCAACGGGGCCGCGCTACGACTTGATCCTGGCCGCCGATACCCTGGTTTATCTTGGCGATCTGGGACAAGTGTTTGAAGGTGCCCGCAACCGCCTTTCATCCAATGGCTATTTCCTGTTCACCGTCGAGAAAAGCGAAGGGACCGGTTTCGAACTGGGGCCCAAGCGGCGCTGGCGGCACGGCGAAGCCTATTTGCGTGAACTTGCCACGCGTAGCGGGTTCGATATGGCCGGCCTTGTGGCGGCGGTGCCACGGCACGAGGCTAACCAGCCGGTGGACGGCTTTGCCGTGGCTCTAGTGCGGTAAATAACGGCACTTTTTGGCTGTCCCGCGCGTTCTATTCCGCAACAGTCTTGTGGAACTTTGCAGCAATGGTTGCCCTGGATAATACGGCCCTGACGGGCCGGGCTCTTATTGGCCGCTTTAGAGTTCCACGTTTCAAACTGACCCTTGGCCCTCTGGTGGGCGGCATCGCCTTTGGTGCGGTGGCGCTGGTTGTCGGCGCCATACTTTTCCGCGGCTTTGCCGAAAACGGTTTTCGCCTGGGCAGCCAATTGGCCTGGCGCTATGCGTCCCTGGTTTTTTTCGCCGCTCTGGTGGCAGGGCCGCTCTGCCGCCTGGCGGCACGCATGTTCCCCAACTTTGCGCCTCCCGAAAGCCTGGGCCGCAAGCTGGTCTGGGGATTTTGCGCCAGCTACGGCGTCTATCTGATTTCGGTTTTTCTGCCCAATGTCATTCGCCTGTCGCCGGGCGCCACCCTGATGACGTTGTTTGGCAGCAGCGTGGTGCTGGTGATGGCGCTGACGGCCGCTCCGATCAAGCGGCTGGGAGACAAGCCGCTTATTCCCGTCAAGATTCGCCGTGTGCTGCTCGGCACCGCCGCCGGTTACTTCTGGCTTTGCTATTCCTTGATGGGTCTTGCGCGGATCTATGGTCCCAACCAACCCGACGCCTTTTACGGTTTCAGCCTTTCCTTGATGATCGTGGGGCTGCTGGTGCGTTTTGCCGACCGCTGGTTCTCTCCGGACCGCTGAGCCTTTGGCACTGATTCCTTTTGCCGCGTTTTCCATGGCGGAGCACGGGCGAGAATCACCTATCATCCAGGCATGGTTGAGGCGGCGGTTCGAATTCCCAAGGAGCGGCGGCAGCGCGATGTGTCCCGGGCGGCGTCCCGGACCGCGATCCTGGACGCGGCCCGGCGGGTAGCGGCCCGCGATGGCGCCCGCGATCTCAGTTTACGTGGTGTCGCGGCGGAAGCCGGTTTCGCCCCGGCCGCGCTTTACGGCTATTTCCGCAACAAGGACGAATTGCTGCTGGCGCTGGCCACCGACGATCTCACCTCTCTGGCGCGCGCCATGCGCGGTGCGGGCAGCGGCTTGGCGAGCGCGGGCGCGGCGGCGCTGGAATTGCTGCGCGGCGCCGAAACCATGGCGGCGGCCTCCGCCGCGCTGGCCGGTTCGCCCAATGAAAGCATCAAGAACGGCGATGCCGAGCGGCTGTTCAATGGCCGCCTGATCGCGGCGCTCAAGGCCTTGTCGGATGCCAGCGGCTTGCCGTCCAACAGCCGCGAAAGCCAGCGCGATGTGGTGCTGGTGGCCGCGGCGCTGACCGGCTTGGCGCTGCTGGCGCGTTCGGGGCGTCTGGATGCCCTGGGCTTCACCCCGGCGGAATTGATCGCCCGGCTGGACGGACGGTTCAGAGCTTAAGCTCCCCGGTAATACTGCGTCACTGTCCAGACACCGATCAGGATGAAGCCGATCCCGGCGATCAGCTTGAACGGCACACCCGCGAGATAGCGGCTGGCGATAGTGCCGAAGAAGGTTGCGATGGCGGCGCTGAGCAACAGCGCTCCGCCGCAGGCCACAAACACCATCAGCGGCGACATCTTCCGCTCCGAGGCGAACAGCACGGTGGCCAGCTGTGTCTTGTCGCCGAACTCGGCCAGGAACACCGTCACGAACATCGCCAGCAGATCGCTCATCGCACTTTCGCCTATTGCTGATAATGGACCGACATCACAAAGGTCCGTTGCGGGAAGGGGTGGAAGAGGAAGTACTTGTCGTTGTTGAGATTGTCGACTCCTAAGGAAATGTTCCAGTTTTCGTTCAGCTTGTAGCGGGCCCGCGCATCCACCACGAAGTAGCCGGCGAAGCCCTGAAAAGTCTGGGAAATCGGGTCGCTATTGTCGATGGTGCCGAAGCTGCGGTCGGCATAGCGCGCGCCCAAAGTGAAGGAGAGTTCATCGTTGGGGCGATAGGTCGCGACCGCATTGGCCTTCAGCTTGGGCACGCCGGGGATGAATTTTCCCACCGCCGCGGCGAACGCATTGTCCTGGCGGATGCGGGCGTCGGCGGCGGTGAGGCTTGCCATCAATTCCAACCCAGGGAAGAGGACGTCATACTGATCGATGACGAATTCGACGCCGCGAACCTGGGTGCGGTCCACATTCTGCACAAAGCTGAACAGGGTGCTCGAGCCCGGCACCAGCGGCGCCGATTGCGACAACAGGGCATTGGTGATGTCTTCCTCGAACACCGACAAGCGGACAAAACCGCTGTCCGTCCTGCGTTCCGCCGCCAGCTCGTAGGAACTGACGCGCTCCGGCTTCAGGTTGGGATTGGGTACCGTCAAAGTCGTGCCGGTGGTGATCGCCTGATAGAGTTCGGTGACGGTGGGCATGCGGAAGGCCACGCCCCAGGAACCCGTCATGGTCCAATTGTCCGATATCTGCCAGCCCAGCGACGCCTTGGGCGACAAGGTGCTGGCGGAAATGCGCGGCTGGCTGACATTCAGCGCCGGCGCGGTGGAGAAATTCGAGCCGCCATAAGCGCGCCAATCCTCATAGCGCAAGCCCAGCGCCGCTTTCACATCCGGCAGCAGCGACCAGATATCCTGCAGCCATACCGCATTGGTGGCGGTGCGGCCCTTGGCGGCGTTCACCACCGTGCCTTGTCCGCCCGCGATCCAATCGGTGAGATTGGTGCGGGTCTGGGCGAAGGTCTCGGCGTCGCGATGAAAACCGAAGGACAGTTCGTGGCCGGCAATGCCGCGCCAGACGGTATTGGCATCCAGCGTGTACCAGCCGGTACCGTTCATGCGGTTGATGGTGCCCGCGCCCGCCGTGAATGCGCCCGGCAGCGCCGCCGTCGCCACCCGCTGCTTGTCGTTGAGATAGTCATAGCGGGTGAGAATGAGTTCCCAGGCGAAGTCGCCGTCCTTGGCCGATGTCAGCGACAGGCCCTGGGCCAACTGGCTTTGCTGCCAGTTATAGACATTGTTGGAGAAGCTGCTGGCGGCGATGTTGTAATTGTAACCGCCGATATTGCTGTTGCCGGCATAGACCGGTGTTCCGGATGCGTTGCTGAGATAGGTCCGTACGCTGGAATCGTTATCCTGATGAAACAGGCTGGCGAGATAGGAAAGCTGCATGCCGTTCTCGAAATCATAGGCCAGTTTCAATGTGTCGGTGTCCTGGACCTGATGCTCCAAACCGGTATCGCCGATCACCACGATGGGCGCGCCGGTGCGGTTGAAATCATTGAAGGCGCCGGTGAGCACCGTGCCGGCTGCGCTGGTGGAAGCCGGGCGCGTCAGGGTGGCATAGCCCAAGGGCTGGCCGTGGCTGTCCAGGTGATTGGCGGAAAGCCGCCAACTGAAGGCGCCATAACGGTCGCCGACACCGCCGGCAAGCTGCCAGGTGCCGTAACTGTCATCGGTACTGTATTTGCTGAACGTCTGGATCGCGCCGGTGATGTCGGCATAGAGCTCGAATTTTTCCGGCATGCGGGTGGTGATATTCACCGTCACGCCGGTGGAATTGCCGGCATAGCGGGCGGCGAAGGGGCCATACAGCACGTCGATGCGGCTGACGTCCTGGGGCGCGGCGACGCCGAAGTGTGGCGAGGCGGCGCTGTTGTTGTTGCCGATGGGGGAGTTGACCATGATCCCGTCGACAAAGATCAGGTTGCGGGCGCTGGCCCCCAGGCCCGAGGTGCGGGTGGCGATGGGATCCTGGGTGTCGCCGTAATGGCGTTTGCGCACCACCAGGGACGGCGCGAATTTCAGCATGTCCTCGGTATTGACGGTGTTGATCTGTTCCTGCGCCTTGGCGGCGGTGACCTGAATGTCGGTCGCCGCCGGATCGGCGCTTTGGGCGCGGTCGGCGGTGACGATGACATATTCCGGCTGGATGCCGCGGCCGATGGATTGGGCGAATGCCGGCGTGCCGATCAAGGGCAGCAAAGCGATAACGGATGATTGCGCCATCAGGCGCGAAAAGTTGGACATGGAATTCCCCGAAAACGAATGAGCGGCCGCGTTTAAGCGCGGCGGATGAAAAGGCTCAGGCGTTCAGGGGTGGAGCGCGCGGGGATTGCGGCGTGAAGCGTGCCGCGAGATGCCCGGCATAATCCCGGTCGGTGGCGGCGGCAAATTCATGGAAGGCCGGCAAGATCAGTTTCGGAACGTCAGGCACCGAGGCCAGGTGCGGAGCAGCCGAGAAAGGGCAGATATCGTGATGGATGCTTTTTCCCGCCGGCGCCTTCTGGTCGTGGCCGGCGGAAGCCTCGATCGTGCAGATGATCATGCCCTGGGCGGCGGGCATCCAGCCGGCCGGGAGCATGGCGCGCACAACCAGGGCGATGAACGCCACATGCCGCGCGAAAAGGAAAAGCCTCTGCATGGGCGGAATTTGTGAACCCCGGACCGCAGGCGGTCAAGACATCCTGTGTCGCAGGACCGACTTAGATCGTGATACCGCCGTCCAGGATGAAATTCTGCCCGGTGGCGAAGCTGGAATCGTCGCTGGCCAGCCAGAGCACGATGCTGGCCATTTCCTCGGCGGTCCCGATCCGGCCCAGGGGCTGGCGGGCGGTGAAAGCCTTGCGGGCGGCCTCGTAGTCTCCGGTGTCGCGCAGGCGCTGCTGCAACGAGGGCGAATCCACCGTGCCGGGGCAGAGTGAATTGCAGCGAATGCCCTTGGTGACGAAATCGGCGGCCACCGATTTGGTCAGGCCGATCACCGCCGCCTTGCTGGCGCCATAGATGCAGCGATTGGGAATGCCTTTGATCGAGCCCGCCACCGAAGCGACATTGATGATCGAGCCGCCGCCGCCTTCCAGCATCGCCGGAAGAAAGGCCTTGATCATCCGCGCCATGGCATAGACGTTGATCTCGAACGACTTTTGCCACTGGGCTTCGTCGTTATCCAGAATGGTGCCGCTCTCGACAAAACCGGCGCAGTTGAACAGCACGTCCAGTTTGCCGGTCTTTTTCGCCAGCGCCGCGATGGCGGCGGCATCGGTGACGTCCAATTGCACTTTTTCCGCCGCCAGCCCGTCCATGCCCTTGAGGTCCCGGTCGGTGGCGATCACCCGCGCACCTTCGGCGAGAAACAGTTCGGTGGTGGCCCGCCCGATGCCGGCCGCGGCGCCGGTGATCAGCGCGATTTTTCCCTCAAGCTTCTTGGACATGATCTTTCCCGACTAGAATGTGTAAGTGTCTCTCATGGCGTAAGCCTAGAAGCCGGGGCCTTAATGGATGGCGAGGGTCGGCGCAAGTGCCATCGCTGCGGCAGGTTTTGGCGGCCGTTTGCGGCGCATTATATCGCAGTGTGAAAGGCTTTTCAGGCAAGCCTTTGACGAAAGCCCAAGATTACGCTTTGCTGCTCTCAATAGGTGAGCCGCGTCCCGCTGAGCGGGATGCGGCGCTTGCTTATATGCACACTAAAATAACAAGCGCGGGTGAGGGAAAATGTCGGGCAGGATTCGCTATCTGTTGATCATGCTGGTCTTTGTGGTCAGCGCGGTGGTCTATATCGACCGCAGCAACATCTCCATCGCCGGAACCTATCTCGCCGCCGATTACGGCATCTCCAAAATTCAGCTGGGTTGGGTGTTCTCGGCCTTTCTGCTGGGTTATGCCGCCTTCCAGATTCCCGCCGGCTGGCTTGTGGGCAAGCTGGGGCCGCGCAAGACCCTGACCTATGGCCTGATCTGGTGGAGCGTGCTCTCCGTCATCACCGCGCTGGTTCCGCCCACCATGGGCGGCGCGCTGTGGGTCTTGATCGCGGTACGTTTCATCCTGGGCATGGGCGAGGCGGTGGCTTATCCGTCGTCCAACCTGTTCATCGCCGCCTGGTTCCCCACCCATGAGCGCGGCAAGGCCAATGCCTGGGTGTTCGGCGGCGTCGGCTTCGGTTCCGGTACGGCGCCGCCGCTGGTGGCCGCGATCATCGCCTTTTATGGCTGGCGTGAAGTGTTCTACATCTCCGCCGTCATCGGGCTGGTAGTGGCCGCGATCTGGTACTGGGTGGCGCGCGACACGCCGGCGGAACATCCAAGCGTGACCGAAGCGGAAAAAGCCCACATCAAGGCCGGCCAGCCGGTCAAGATCGAAGGCCCCATGCCGCCGGTGCCATGGCGCAGGATTTTCACCAGCGTCGATGTCTGGGGCACGGCTCTGGCTTATATCGCCTTCGGCTATGTCGCCTTCATTTTCCACACCTGGTTCTTCATCTATTTGAAGGACGGGCGTGGATTGGACCTCAAGAGCAGTGCGCTGCTCGGCACGCTGCCTTTCATCGCCATGACGACGTGTTGCCTGCTGGGCGGGGTGATCAGCGACTGGCTGGTCAAGCACAAGGGGCAGTATGTCGGCCGCAGCCTGTTCGGCGCTTTCACTCTGTTCCTGTCCGCCATCTTCCTGATTATCGGCAGCCATGCCGAGAACACCACGGTGGCGGTGCTGGTGCTGGCGGGCGGCGCCGGCGCGCTCTATCTGGGCCAGGCGACCTATTGGGCGGTGGCGGCGGATTTCGGCGGGCCCTTCACCGGCGTGATCTCGGGCCTGGTCAATATGGGCGGGCAGATCGCGGGCGCAGCCACCGCCTCGCTGACGCCGTTGTTCGCGTCCTGGTATGGCTGGGAGACCGCCTTCTACATCGCGGCCGGTGTCTGCATCGTCTGCATGTTCCCCTGGTTCCTGGTCAATCCCGACCGCAGGCTGCATCCCGAAGAGCGGCCAACGGCATGAAGCAGGCGGTCCTGGGCTGCGCTCTGCTGTTCTTTCCGGGCAGCGCGCTGGCACAGGATGCTCCGCCGGGTCTGCCGCCGGCGCCCGCCGAATTCGTCGCCTTTTTCGCGACCTATTGCCTGGAGAAATTTCCCGACGATGCGGCGCTGGTCTTGGCCGCGTCCGAGAGCAAGCTGGTGGCGCTCACGCAAGAGCAGACTCAGCTGTTTCTCAGGAACGATCCGGGGCAGGGCTGGCTGATCCAAGGTGAGAGCGGCCGGTATATCCTGACCGACGAATTGCCGCCCAACCACGCCTGCGCGGTGCGCCATGCCGTGCACACGCCTTTTTCCGTGACGCCCTTGAAGGATCTGGCGGGCAAGTTTGTCGCCGCCAAGGGCCACCGGCTGGTGGATGGAGAAGCTCTGCAAACGCCGATGGGCGAGGGCATCGTCACCGCCGTGTCGTCCCAGAATGAGGTGGACGAAAAAGGCGTGCCGACCGGCGAAGCCTTCACGCTGGCGGTGGTGAGTTATCCGCCCCAGCCCCTGGCGGACGGCACCAAATCGGAGCCCTTTTGGGAAATCCGTTTCGTGCGCCGGATTTCCCGCACCGCCGCCTGATCTATAACGGCGTCAAGCCCGCCGCAGCGATCCCGGCCAGGGCGGCGATCTCGTCATTGTCGGAGGTGTCGCCGGTGACGCCGACCGCGCCGATGGCGAGGCCGTCGGGACCTTTGACGATCACCCCGCCGGCCACCGGAATAAGGCCATTGGCGGCCAGATGTCCCAGAGAGGCGATGAAACTGGGCCGCTCCGCCGCCATTTCCCCGATGCGGCGGGAATTGACGCCCAGGGCCAGCGCCCCGGCTGCCTTGCCCCGGGCGATGTCCAGCCTGAGGAAGCTGGTGCCGTCCTGGCGCTGAAATGCGATCACATGGCCGCCCGCATCCACCACCACGCAGGAGAGCGGCTTCATGCCCGCCTCACGGCCCTTGGCAAAGGTGGCGGTGATGATGGTGTTGGCCTTGTCCAGGCTGATGCGGAAATCGCTCATAGGGAGTTCTCGTTGGTTGGCGGGGCAGCCTGACCGAAAAAGCGCAGCAGGGAAAGCCACGGACATGGTATTTGTCGCCGCATGACAAAAACGCGCAAAACGCAAATTGTCGTGGTCGGCGGCGGTGCGGGTGGGCTGGAGTTGGCGACCCGCCTGGGCGCCCATTTCGGGCGCGAGAAGTTCGACATCATTCTGGTGGAAAAAAACCGCACTCATATCTGGAAGCCGTTGCTGCATGAGGTGGCGGCCGGTTCGCTGGACGCCAATCTCGACGAGGTCGGCTATCGCAGTCACGGCTATGCCTGGGGCTATCGCTTTTTCTATGGCGTGATGGAGGGTATCGACCGCGACAGCCGGCATGTGCTGATCGCCCCCATCCTGGACGAGGACGGCCGCGAAATCATGGGCCGCCACCGTATCCGCTATGACTATCTGGTGCTGGCGGTGGGCTCGGTGAGCAATGATTTCGGCACCAAGGGCGTGGCGCAGCATTGCATCTTCCTGGACAGCCGTCTTCAAGCCGACCGTTTCCGCTCCAAGCTGCTGGATCATTGCCTCAGGGTGTCCCGCACCTTGCAAGCCGACCCCAAAGCCGATGCTTTGGTGCGGGTGGACATTGTCGGCGGTGGTGCCACCGGCGTGGAGCTGGCGGCCGAGCTGTACAATTCGGCGTCGGAACTGCGCCACTACGGCTTGGAAGTGTTCGACGAAAGCCGGTTGAAGGTGACGCTTATTGAAGCCGGCCCGCGCATCCTGCCGGCCTTGCCGGAGAAGCTGGCGGAAGCGGCCCACAAGGAATTGGAAGCCCTGGGTGTGCGCATTGTCACCGGTGAACAGGTGGTGGAAGCCACCGCCGACGGCATGATCACCAAATCCGGCGAGCTGATCAAAGCCGATTTGCGGGTTTGGGCGGCGGGGGTGAAAGGCCCGGACATGCTGGCCAAACTGGACCTGGAAGCCACGCGCGGCAACCAGCTGGTGGTCAAGCCCACGCTGCAGACCACGCGTGATGACCGCATCTTCGCGATCGGCGATTGCGCCTGGTTCCTGCCGGCGGGGCAGCAGCGCCCCGTGCCGCCACGGGCGCAGTCGGCGCACCAGATGGCGGCCACCGCCTTTTACAATATCCGCGCCCTGATCAAGGGTGGGCGACTGAAGGATTTTGTCTATCGCGACCATGGTTCGCTGGTGTCGCTCAGCCATTTTTCCACAGTGGGTTCGCTGATGGGAAATCTGATCGGCGGGCGGATGGCGATCGAAGGCCGGCTGGCGCGCTTTGTCTATGTTTCGCTCTACCGCATGCATCTGATCGCCATTCACGGCTGGCTCAAGGGCTTGGCGCTGATCCTGGTGGGACATGTCAATCACATCGTCCGGCCGAAGTTGAAGCTCCATTGAGATGAGGGCGTGGTTCGATCAGGCGGTGGGATTGCACGGCCAGGGACGCCTGGACGAGGCGGCGCGGCTTTACGAACAAGTGTTGGCGGCAAATCCCAATTTCATGGATGCCCGCCATATGCTGGGCGTGGTGCGCGCCCAGCAAAATCGCCACCAGGAAGCGCATGATCTGATTGCGCCGGTCGCCGCCGCCAATCCCAATGACGCCCTGGCGCTGGCCAATTTCGGCAATGTTCTGGCCGCGCTGGAACGGCAGGAGGAGGCGCTCGCCCATTACGACCGTTCGCTGGCGCTCAATCCCGCCTATGCCTCGGCCTGGTTCTTTCGCGGCAATGTCCTGCAGCTGCTGTTGCGTTACGATCAGGCGCTGCAATCCTATGACCGTTTTCTCGCTCTGGTTCCCAATGGGGCCGACGCCTGGAACAATCGCGCCACCAGTTTGCAAAGCTTGGGACGGATCGAGGAAGCTTTGGAGTCCGTCCGCCGCGCCTTGAGCCTGGACCCGGCCATGGCGGAGGCACAGCTCAATCGCGGCTTTTGCCATTTGCTGATGCAGGATTTCGCCAATGGATTGGCGTTGCTGGAATGGCGCAAGCGCATGCCTGAGCCGATGGAGGCGCGCAACTATTCCCAGCCGCTGTGGAATGGCGCGCAGGATCTCAGCGGCAAGACGCTGTTCGCCTATATCGAGCAGGGGCTGGGCGATGCCATCCAATATTACCGCTATGTCGGCTATGCGCAGGCGCGGGGCGCCAAGGTCATTCTCTCCGTGCCCAATCAATTGATCGCGCTGCTCAGCAACGCGTCGCCGCAAGTCGAATTGATCGGTTGGGGTCAGGTGCCGCCGGCTTTTGATTTTCATATTCCCTTGGCCAGCATTGCGCTCGCGGTGGGTATGCGTGTCGAAACCATCCCTGCGGCGGATCATTACCTTTCGGCGGAGCCGGAGCGCGTGGCGCGCTGGAAAGACAAGCTCGGCGATCATGGCTTTCGCATCGGCATCGCCTGGCAGGGCAACCAATTGATCCTGGGCTCGGAAGGCAAGGCCTTTGCGGTATCGGCGCTGGAAAGCATTTCCCGCCTTCCCGGCGTGCGGCTGATCGCTTTGCAGAAAAACGCAGGGTCGGAGCAGCTGACCCAGCTTCCACCGGGCATGACGGTGGAGCGTTATGATTTCGACCAAGGCCCCGATGCCTTTCTCGATACCGCCGCCATCATGAAACATTGCGATCTGGTGATCACCGCCGACACCGCGCCGGCGCATCTGGCGGGCGCGCTGGGCGTACCGGCCTGGGTGGCGCTCAAATTTGTGCCGGATTGGCGCTGGTTCCTGGGCCGCGAAGATAGTCCCTGGTATCCGTCCCTGCGCCTGTTCCGTCAGGCCGCGCCCAACGACTGGGCCAGCGTGTTCGCCGCCATGGAGGCGGAACTACGCCCGCTTATTGCACATAAGCCTTGACCACATCCGTGAGCAGTTCGCGGCCGTCATAGACCGCCCGCACCCGCACGCGTTCGTTGAGGCCATGCAACCGGCTGCCGTCCGGTTCGAAAATGATGCCGGTGAAGCCATAGGTGGGAATACCCGCCCGGGAGAGGTGCGACGCATCGGTGGCGCCGATCTCGAGCATCGGCACGACCGGCACATCCGGCCAGCGCTTGGCCGCCGCCGCCAGGATCGGCTTCATCACCGTGTCGGTCAGCTTCGGTGCCGGTCCACCGGCGCCGCGCCCCGGCAGGATGGTGATCTTGATTTGCGGATCCGCCATTAGCGCGGTCAGTCTGTCCTTTATCTGATTGGGTGTGACGCCGGGAAAGATGCGGCAATTGACATTGGCGCCGGCGCGCTGGGGCAGGGCGTTGGTGGCGTGACCGGCATCCAGCATGGTGGCGACGCAGGTGGTGCGCAGCATCGCATTATAGGCCGGATCGGAAGCCAGAAGCTTCGCCGCTGCCGCGTTTTTCGGATTCTTTGCGAATTCCGTCATCGCCGCGCCCATCGCGCCGCCGATCTGCGGTCCCATCTTGGCGAAGAAGGCGCGGCTGGAGTCGGTGTTCTGCACTTCAAAATCGTAAGCGCCGATCTTCATCAGCCCCGCCGACAGGTGATAGATCGCATTGTCCTTTACCGGGCGCATGGAATGGCCGCCGGGATTGGTCACTTCCAGCCGGAAATTCTGATTGGTCTTCTCGCCCGCATTGATGCCCAGATAGACGCGCTTGCCCTTTTCATCCATGCGGCCCCAGCCGCCTTCATTGAGCGCGAATTCCGCGTCGATCAGAGCGCGCTGCCGCTCGGCCAGATCGCGCGCGCCATTGAAGGGCGCGCTTTCCTCGCCGCAGGTCAGGGCCATTTTCAAGGTGCGGCGGGGCTTGAAGCCGTCCTTCTTGAAGCGCGCCAGCATGTCGACCCAGATGGCGGCCTGGGCCTTGTCGTCGGCGGTGCCGCGTCCGTAGAAGTAGCCGTCTTCCTCGATGAACCGGAACGGATCGCGCGCCCAGTCCTTGCGCTTGGCTTCCACCACGTCCAGATGGGCCAGGAGCAGAATGGCTTTGGCTTTGGGATCGCTGCCCGGCAGCACGGCCACCAACCCGCCTTCCTTGGGATGGCCGGGCGCGGTCACGATGTGAAGATCGCCATCGGGATATCCCGCTGATTTCAGCCGCGCCGCCATCCGCGAGGCCGCCAGGGTGCAGTCGCCCGACGACAAGGTGGTATTGGTCTCGACCAGTTCCTTGTAGATGTCGCGGAATGCCCGCTGATCGGGAGTCGCATTCTGCGCCCGCGCCGGCAGGGCCAGCAGCAAGGCAAGGGATACGAAAAGGGCGTGCTTATTTCTGATCGGCATAAGTCCGTACCACCTCGGTGAGGAAATCGCGGCCCTCATAAAGCGAGCGCACCCGCATGCGTTCGTTGAGCCCGTGGATCCCGCCGCCGTCGGGATCGCCGAAGATGCCGCTGAGACCATAAGTGGGTATTCCCACCGGATTGAGGAAGGCGGCATCGGTACCGCCGGCCAGCATGACCGGCGCCACCGGCACGCCCGGCCATGTCTTGGCCGCCGCCGCCTTGACCGGGTCCATCACAGAAGCGGTCAGCGGCGGCGGGCTGAGCGGCACTTCGCTGCGCTTTTCCTCGGTGGTGACTTTGATCTGGGGATCGGCCACCAATTCCTGCAGCTTGGCCCGCACCTGCTCGATGCCGGTGCCGGGAAAGATGCGGCAATTGATATTGGCGTTGGCGCGCTGCGGCAGGGCGTTGTTGGCATGGCCCGCATTCAGCAAGGTGGGAATGCAGGTTGTGTGAAGAATGGCGTTGTAGCTGGGATCGGTGGCGAGCACCGAAGCGGCCGCCGCGTCTTTGGGATTCTTGGCGAAGGCGCTCATCGCCGCGCCCATCTTGCCGCCCCGCTGCGGTCCCATGGCGGCAAAGAACTGGCGCGTGGCGTCATTGGATTCGACGGGAAACTGATAGGCGCTGATCTTTGTCAGCCCCAAGGCCAGGCGGTAGATGGCATTGTCGGACGTCGGGCGCGAGGAATGGCCGCCGATATTGGTGACTTCCAGCTTGTAGTTCTGGGGAAATTTCTCGCCCGCCTGGATGTTGAGCAAGAGGCGCTTGCCGCTGGCATCCAGCCGTCCGCCCGCGCCTTCGTTCAAGGCGATCCCGGCATCGATCAACTGGCGTTGATGCTTGGCGAGATAGGCCGCGCCGTTAAAGGCATAGGAGGTTTCCTCGCCGCAGGTCAGCGCCAGCTTGACGCTGCGCCGGGGTTTGAAATTTTCCTGTTTGAAGCGGATCATCATATCCACCCAGATGGCGGCCTGGCCCTTCATGTCCGACGTGCCGCGGCCGTAGAAATAGCCGCCTTCCTCGATCAGCTTGAAGGGGTCGCGGGTCCAGTCCTCACGCTTGGCTTCCACCACATCGATATGCGCCAGCAGCAGCACTGCTTTTGCCTTGGGATCGCTGCCATGCAGAATCGCTACCAGTCCGCCGTCCTTGGGATGTTCCTTGACGCTGAACGGATGCAGGTCGGCATCGGGATACCCGGCGGCCTTTAAATGCGTCGCCATTTTTTGCGCCGCCAGGGTGCAGCTGCCGGATGACAAGGTGGTGTTGGTCTCCACCAGTTCCTTGTAAAGGGCGCGGAATTTGAGCTGATCAGGCCGCGGCGCGGTTTGCGCCATGAGCGGCGATGTCAACAACGCGGCCAACGCCGCCGGCAGAATAATACGCATGGATATCCCCACCAATGCCCGGCGCCAGCCTATCGCTTAAGCCCATTTGTGAAAGGAGAAAAACGCCGCCCCGCACAGGAACAGGAAGGCTACCATGTGGTTCCACTTCAGGCTTTCCCCGAGATAGGTGACCGAAAATACGGCAAATACCAGCAGTGTAATGATCTCCTGCATGGTCTTGAGCTGGGCGGCGGAATAGACCTGATGACCGATGCGGTTGGCCGGCACCGCCAGGCAATATTCGAAAAAGGCGATGCCCCAGCTGATCAGGACGACCTGCCAAAGCACCGCATTGGGAAATTTGAGCTGGCCGTACCAGGCGAAAGTCATAAAGACGTTGGAGGCGAACAGCAGGAAAATGGGCGCCAGCAGGGCCATGGGATCTCCTCAAAGCAGGGCGCCCTTTTCTAACCTGCTTTGGGCCCAAGGAAAGCGATGTCGGTCAATCCCGCTGGTCGGCGCGGAAGGCTTCCAGTCTCACCCGCGTGACGCCTTTTTCCACCATGCCGAGCGCGTCCGCGGCCGCAAAGGACAGATCGACGATCCGGGTCGGGATCCGCGGCCCGCGATCGGTGATCTCGACCGTGACGGTGCGCCCATTGGCGAGATCGGTCACGCGGATCAGGGTGCCGAAAGGCAGGGTGCGGTGCGCCGCCGTGAAGTCGCGATGGTCGAATTTTTTGCCGCTGGCGGTGGGCTTGCCGCTATGGGCGCGGCCATAGAAGGACGCAAGTCCCTCGTCGGTAAAGAAGGGCCCGGCCGCGAAAATTTGCGGCGGGATCGTCCGGGGCTGCTGCGGCGCCGTCACGGGCGGCGGCGGCGCGGGTGGCGGCGCGATCACCGGCTGCTGCGGACGCGGCAAAACGGGCGGCGGCGGTTGCGTGGCGCAGCCGGCCAGAGCGGTAACCAGAAGCAAGGCGGGCAGGCGACGCATCGGGCTCCAACAACGCATAAAGAGGCTATTGAGATGCAGCGGCAGAATTGGCTGTGGACGCAGTGCAGCCAGAACCAGTCTCCGGGTCAATTTGGCCAATAACAGGGAAAAATACAGGGAAAAACGGAAAAAGGGACTTCTCAAGTCCTCCAATGACCCAAAAGCCCTGCATTTACAGGCGTTTTGGGGCCTTTTTTGAATACCCCATAACAGGGAACGCTTTTGGGGATAACAGGGAAAAAAGAGAAAATAACAGGGAAAATCCGCCGCCAGGGTAGGCTTGATCCGGCAAGCTCCCGAGTCGCGCCATGGCTGCCCTCAAGATCGCCTATAAGGACCCTGCAGGGCTAAAACCCCGGACTCGCAATCCCAGGACACACTCGGCAAAGCAGGTCCGACAGATCGCAGCAAGCATCGAACAGTTCGGGTTCATGAGCCCGGTCCTGGTCGACTCGAAAGACGGGATAATCGCCGGCCATGGTCGGGTGGCCGCGGCCAAGCTGCTGGGCATGAGCGACATCCCTACGGTCCGGGCCGATCATCTCACCCCAACCCAGATCCGGGCCTATGTCATCGCGGACAACAAATTGGCCGAGAATGCCGGCTGGGACCGGAACCTGCTGGCACTGGAGCTGCAGGAACTGTCGGTCGAACTGAACTTCGACGTCACGGTCACAGGCTTTGAGACCGCCGAAGTCGACCTCTTGATCGGCGACCTAGGCCAGACCGAACCGGAGGAGGCCGACAATGTCCCTGAGATCGACCGGTCCAAGCCAGCGATCTCGCGGCCAGGAGATCTCTGGCGAATAGGCGACCATGTCTTGTACTGCGGCGATGCTCTCGACAAGGCCAGTTACAGAGTCCTGCTGGGTTCGAAAAAAGCCCAATTGGTATTCACCGACCCTCCCTACAACGTGCCGATAGCTGGCCACGTCTCGGGAAAAGGCAAGTTCAGGCACCGGGAATTCGCGATGGCCTCCGGCGAGATGAGTCGGCCCGAGTTCACGAAGTTCCTGAGGACGATTTTTGAACGTCTGGTGGCATTCAGCACCGACGGGTCACTCCACTTCATATGCATGGACTGGCGGCATATGCGAGAGGTCCTGGACGGTGCTGCATCGTACAGCGAACTCAAGAACCTCTGCGTCTGGGCGAAGACCAATGCCGGTATGGGCAGCCTATACCGTTCCCAGCACGAGCTGGTCTTCGTGTTCAAGAGCGGAAAGGCGCCTCATATCAACAACGTGGAGCTAGGCCGTTTTGGTCGCAACCGGACCAACGTGTGGAGTTACGCCGGTGTGAACACGTTCGGCAAGGAACGGGACGCCGAGCTCGCCATGCATCCCACGGTCAAGCCCCTGGCCTTGGTGGCGGACGCCATTCTGGACGGTTCCAAGCGCGGCGGTATCGTGCTGGACGTCTTCGGCGGTAGTGGCACCACACTAATCGCGGCCGAGAAGACCGGTCGCCGGGGTTATGGAATCGAGCTGGATCCTCATTATGCCGATACCATCATCCGGAGATTTTCCGACGTGTACAATCTCAAGGCCGTGCATGCTGGGACGGGAAAAACGTTCGAGGAATTGAGTGCGAAGCAATCTGCTCTGAAGGAGCCGCGGCATGCCAAAGAAAAAGACAGCAAAACCCAAAACAGCCAAAGCCAAAAAGCCAAAGCCGGCAAAGGCCGCGCCAAGGGCCGCAAGGGTCGGTAAGGGCAACCCGCCCGTGCACACCCGATTTGGAAAAGGCACATCTGGCAATCCCAAGGGGCGCCCAAAGGGGTCCAAAAACCTGGGCACTATCATCCTGGAGGCCGCCAATGCGCAGGTAACAGCGACAATAGACGGCAAGCCGAGGAAGATTTCCAAGGTTGTCGCCACCGCCATGCAGCTCGCCACCAAGGCGGCCGGCGGTGATCAACAATCGATGGGAAAGCTTTTGGATTGGATCGATGAAATCGAGGCGCGCGCCGCGGCAGCCAGGCCCGCGCAGTTTCCCTTCCAGCCCGAGGATCTCGAGGTTCTGCGCGAGATATATGCTCGGATGAAGCTATGTCAGCCCAAGACGGGGAGTAAGTGACATGGGCGTATCACCCTCCAATATGTACTCCGAGATTCTGAGACAAGATCTTAGCGCCTTCATCCATCGTTCGTTTCTGGAACTGAATGGGGGATCGAAATTCCTGCCCAACTGGCATTTGGAGGTTCTTGCCGCAAAACTCGAAGAGGTGCGGCAGGGGCGCTGCCGACGCCTGATAATCAATATGCCAACCCGTTTCCTGAAATCGCACGCCACCACGGTTGCCTTTCCGGCATGGCTGCTGGGGCACGATCCCACAAAGAAGATTTTGTGCTTGGGTTATGCGCAGGACGTCTCCGACAAGTTTGCGCGGGAGTCTCGTGCGCTAATAATGAGCCCCTTCTACCAGGCGCTCTTTGAAACGCGCCTGTCCGATGACCGCCAGGCCGTCGGAGAATTTGAAACGACCAAAGGTGGATCGCGCTTTTCGACCTCGGTTAGCGGAGTTGTGACATCGCGCGGTGCCGACATCATCATTATCGACGACCCGTTGAAAGCCGATGAGGCGATTTCGGACGTCCGGAGGGGTTCGGTGAACGGATGGTACGACAATACGCTGCGGAGCCGGCTGAACTATCAGGAGGAAGGGACAATTATTATCGTAATGCAACGGTTGCACGCCGATGATCTAGTCGCCCATGTGCAAGAGAATGAAGATTGGGACGTATTGTCGTTTCCGGCGATAGCGGTTGAGACCACGAAATACCAAATTGCGAGCCCATACGGACGTCGGAAATTTACCCGGCGGGAAGGCGAGGTTCTCCAGCCGGCGCTTCAGTCGCGAGCCACCCTCGAAAAGCTGCGCCGGGGTATGACGGAATACAACTTTACCGCACAGTATCAGCAGAACCCCACCCCGCGCGAAGGAGTCATCGTGAAAACCGAATGGCTCAAATACTACGAGCCTGGTTCAGAGCCAGCCAAGTTCGACTGGACCTTCCAAAGCTGGGACACGGCCAACAAGGCTGGTGAACTGAACGATTTCTCCGTCTGCACAACATGGGGCGTGCAAGACAGGATCCTTTATCTGCTGGATGTATTCCGCAAGCGGCTCAATTATCCTGATCTCAAGCGGGCGATCATAGAATTAAATGGCAGGTTTCCAAGTTCCACTGTCCTTATCGAGGATAAGGCATCTGGGACACAGCTAATACAGGAGCTGACGCAGGACACCGGGATACCTGTCAAAGCCTGTTCGCCAAATCCAGGCAGCGACAAAATCATGCGCCTTCATGCCCAAACAGTCTATATTGAGAATGGTCGCGTACGCCTTCCGAAAACAGCGCCCTGGCTGAATGATTACATTGCCGAGCTCACAACCTTTCCAAATTCCAAATATGCCGATCAGGTGGATTCTACGACCCAGTTTCTCGAATGGTTTTGCAGCGTCGGGAGTTCCTGGGAGTCTTACGAGGGCGTTCGGCTCTTTGTTAATGAAAGAGAAGATCCGTGGCCTGGTAACTTTGACAACAGATGATTATGAGATCGGTACAAACAACCGCGCCCCCTCCAAATTGGCCAAAGTCAAACGTGTCCCAATGTCCGCTTTACCCAAAAGCGGACATTCGCCCCTCATCAGCCCAATGTCCGCTTTTCACCCAAAGCGGACATTCACCCCAGTCAGCGCGATGTCCGCTTTGCGCCAAAAGCGGACATTCAGCCCCGATCCGCCCTATGTCCGCTTTGGGCCAATAGCGGTCATTTATACGTGCGGTCACCTAACTGCAGTGGCATTTCCCGCGCCGATCGAGCGGCGGAGGGCAATGATGGCTGCTGATGGGTTATCAATCCTGGTCATCTCAACCTCATGGCTTCGTGGATAATGTGGAAGATGCTGTGCTGCTCGATGGTGCCACGGAACAGCTGCGCGCCCGGGCCCGATGCGCGCACCACGACATCCTCGCCGCCATGCGTCTCCCCCGCCAGCGGCACCAGCGCCTGCTGATGATAGTCCAGCGCCATTGTATCGGCGGCGGCAGGGTCCGCGCGCGGCGCATCGGTCGTGGCGCCGGGTCCATTCGCATATCCCAGGGTGGTGTAGGCCTTGCCGTCCTTGGCCTTCACCA
>CADECX010000033.1 GCA_902825865.1 uncultured Alphaproteobacteria bacterium | reverse complement strand
CCGTTTCAGGGACGCGCGCACAATGCGCTGGACGATGCCAGAAGTGTCGCCGCGGTCATGGCGAAACTGGCGTCGCAGGGTGTGCGCCTCAGGCCGGCGGCGTGAGCACCATGACGGAAGCAGATCGATTGATCAGGCTGTTGAAACTTTCGCCGCATCCCGAAGGCGGACATTTTCGCGAAACCTTCCGCGACAATACGGCAGCGGGCCGCAGTCCTTCCACCGCGATCTATTTTCTTCTGAAGGGCGGCGAGGTATCGCGCTGGCACCGGGTGGATGCCGCCGAGGTCTGGCATTTTTATCGCGGCGCGCCGTTGGAACTTCGCATCGGAAAACAGGTCTATGTCCTGGGCCCCGATATCGATGAAGCGCAGGCGCCCCAGATCGTGGTGCCGCCCAAGGAATGGCAATCGGCCCAAAGCCTGGGCGAGTACACGCTTGTCGGTTGCACGGTGGCGCCCGGCTTTGAATTCGCGCATTTCGAATTAGCGCCGGACGGATTTAGGCCGTAAATCCCCCACATAAATTTTGCGGCGCACACTCACAAAGTGGGACGTATTGCCGGTTGACGGCAAAGGCCGGCGGCGCGCATCGTCCTGTCCAAAGACCTGAGGAAACTTCCATGAAAAAGCAGTATTTCGCGCTCACCACGCTGGCGCTTGGCCTGATGACCACCGCCGCATTGGCCCAGGCCGACCGCCTGGCCATTCAGGGCGAGCCGGCCCGAAACGGCACCCCCGCCTGGACCTTGGCGCCGTCGTTTCCGGATTCCACCGGCTTCACCATGGTGGAGGCCGACGGCACCGTGAATGTGATCCCGCGCGAGCAGCGCGGTCCCCGCCGGAGCTTGCCGGACGGTTATGTCGCCACGCCCAGCTGCAAGGGTTCGCCGATCTGCGGCCGCGAAGGCGGCTATGCCCGCAACCAACTGGCGCGCGTCAAATATGACCAGACCCTGGGCTATAAATTTTCCTATCCCTACTTCCTGCCCAAGGGTATCGGCGGCGTGCCGTCGGTGGCGCTGGACTCCAAAGGCAATCTCTGGGTCTTCAAGCGTTCGCCCGTCGGCGTCACGCAGCTGATGAAGTTCGACGCAAACCACAAGCTGGTGCTGGAAGTGCCGGAAAGCGTGATCGGCTATCAGGAAAAAGCCCATGGCATGGCGGTGGATGCCCAGGACAATGTCTGGATCGCGGATGCCGGCCAGGCCACGGTCAAGAAACTGTCGCCCGACGGCAAGCTGCTGCTGACGGTCGGCGAGCGGGGCAAGCGCGGCGATTGGATCGAGGACAAGGGTCAGCGCCTGCTCTGGCAGCCGGTGATGATCGCTTTCGGCCCCAAGGGCGAGGTCTATATCGGCATGGGCCATGCCAATGAAAGCCCCAACGATGTCGACAGCCCCGACGCCTTCAACAAAGCCGGCGTGGCGCGTGTCATGCAGCTGACGTCCGACGGCAAGTTCGTGCGCCAGTTTTTCGGCAACGAAGTGGGGCAGGGCAAGTTCAACGACGTGCACGGCCTGGCGGTGGATCCCACCAATGGCGATGTCTGGGTCGGCGACCGCGAACAATATCGCATCGTGGTCTATACCGCGGATGGCCGCTTCAAGAAGACGCTGCAGGTCAAGAACCTGGTCTGCGCCCTCAACTTCGACAAGAGCGGCAATCCTTGGATGGCGTCGGGCCAGGACGGCCAGTTCCTCAAGCTCACCCGCGACGGCAAAGTGGTGGGCGCGGTGGGCAATGGCATGGGCATCGGCACCGGCCAGTTCATCGAAGCCAGTTACTGGGTGTTCGACAAGAACAACAACCTGATCGCCGGCGACACCAGCGTGGGTCGTGTAACGGTGATGAGCAAATAGCGTTTTTTCATGACCCCCATCCGTCGCAGCTCAGGTTTGCTCCGCAAACACTTCGCTGCGACACCTTCCCCCTCCAGCGGCTTCGCCGCGAGGGGGAAGGGAGCTGTCGGATGCGGAAGGTCGCTCGGCGGAATGCCTCGCTCGAGGTTTGCTTGTCTCGCTACTTTGTAGCTATGTCCGGCGCGGTGGCAGCAAACAGCTTGCCCAGTTCCTGCTGAATGGCCAGCGACGAGGCATGGCCTTCATGGCCCTCGCCGGGCACGAAGCTGACCACCAGGGTCTGGCCCAAAAGGGCGATGGTGGGCTTGCCGCCCACCGCCACCTTGACGCTGTTGAGGCGTTTGACCAGCAGCGGGCGCGCCCCCGGCGCCGCGGCCAGGAAGCGCTCGATACCCGTGGCGGTGTTGATCAAGGCGTTGAAAGCGCGGCCGCGCGTTTCCGGATCGGCCGCCAGCACCACCGGATCGGCGGAAAATTTGAGCGAGATATTCTGAACATAGCTGAGGTGGTTGGCCTCATCGTTCAAGGCGGCCTGCAGTTCGGCATTGTTGACCGCCAGAACCGGCGAAGGCTGGGCGGAACCCTGATAGGTCGCCGGCGCCCCTTGCGGCGCGTCCTGGGTATAAAGCGTCAGCCCGCCCCACATCGATACGCGCAGCGCCACGGTGCCGGTGTCATATTTGAGCAGCTTGACGCCAAGAGAGCCACGTTCGGAGGTGAGGACGAAACTCTCCCCGCGGTCGGCAAAGCGCAGCAGATATCTGCCGCCGGAATAGGCTTGCAGGGTAAAGCTGCCGCTGTCTCCGGCATTATACCGCCCGGCCTTGATCGCGCTGGCGCGATCGGCGGCGAGCCGCGACGCCATGCCCGGCGGCGTGCCGGGCGGGGCGTCGATCTGGGCCTGGGCAAGCGGCGCGCTTGCAAGCAACAGCAACAGCGATGTGCAAATACTTTTCACGATGCGTCCCGCGGCGGTCGTTGCCGCCCTGGTTGGCAGCGCCAACCCCCTCATTAAGCGAAACAATGACACCCCAATGGGGCATTTTTTAGTCCAGGCGGCAAGGCCGATTCCGCCACACAAACCGTTAACAAATCGCGTGGTGAGACGGTTTCGCGCCTTCCTTTTGGGCCGAATTATGACTAAACGGGATTCTTTCCTCACCCGAGCCCAAAGGGAATTTTCCGATGCAGAGCCTGGACAGTTTCAAGTGCCGCAAGACGCTCAAGGTCGGCAACAAGAGCTATGTCTATTTCAGCCTCACCGCGGCGGAAAAAAACGGGTTGAAGGGAATTTCCCGCCTGCCTTATTCCATGCGGGTGCTGCTGGAGAATCTGCTGCGCTATGAGGACGGCCAGACCGTCACCAAGGACGATATCCTGGCGGTGGCGGATTGGGCCCAGACCCGCACGTCCGACCGTGAGATCGCTTTCCGCCCGGCGCGCGTGCTGATGCAGGATTTGACCGGCGTGCCCGCGGTGGTCGACCTGGCGGCGATGCGCGATGCCATGAAGAAACTGGGCGGCAATCCGGAGAAGATCAATCCGCTGGCCGAAGTCGATCTGGTGATCGATCACAGCGTGATGATCGACAATTTCGGCAAGAAGGATTCCTTCAAGAAGAATGTCGCCATCGAATATGAGCGCAACAAGGAGCGTTATACCTTCCTGCGCTGGGGCCAGCAGGCTTTCGCCAATTTCCGCGTCGTGCCGCCGGGCACCGGCATCTGCCACCAGGTCAACCTGGAATATCTCGCCGAAACGGTTTGGACCCGCAAATCCAAGGATCCCAAGAGCAATAAGAGCGTCGAAGTCGCCTTTCCCGACAGCGTGGTGGGCACCGACAGCCACACCACCATGATCAACGGCTTGGCGGTGCTGGGCTGGGGCGTGGGCGGCATTGAGGCGGAAGCCGCCATGCTGGGCCAGCCCATCTCCATGCTGATCCCCGAGATCATCGGCTTCAAACTCACCGGCAAGTTGCGCGAAGGCGTCACCGCCACCGACTTGGTCCTCACCGTCACCCAGATGCTGCGCAAGAAGGGCGTGGTGGGCAAGTTCGTGGAATATTACGGCCCCGGCCTGGACGAACTCACGCTGGAAGACCGCGCCACCCTGGCCAATATGGCGCCGGAATATGGCGCCACCTGCGGCTTCTTCCCCATCGACGCGGAAACCGTGCGCTTCCTCAAGAACACCGCGCGCAAGGCGCCGCGTGTCGCGCTGGTGGAAAAATACGCCAAGGCGCAGGGCCTGTGGCGCAACGCCAAATCGGCGGATCCGGTATTCACCGACACGCTGTCGCTGGACATGGACAGCGTGGAGCCGTGCATGGCCGGTCCGATGCGGCCGCAGGACCGCGTGCCCCTGTCGGGCATTTCGGGCAATTTCGCCGAACACCTGATCAAGACGTGGAAAAAGGAAGACACCGCCAACAAGCGCGCCAAGCTGGAAGGCAGCGAGCTTTCCATCGGCCATGGCGATGTGGTGATCGCGGCCATCACCTCCTGCACCAACACCTCCAATCCCAATGTGATGATCGGCGCCGGGCTGGTGGCGCAAAGGGCGGTCAAGCGTGGCTTGAAAGTGAAGCCCTGGGTCAAGACTTCGCTGGCCCCGGGGTCGCAGGTCGTCACCGACTATCTTGCCAAGGCGGGGCTGGACAAGGCGCTGGACAAGCTCGGCTTCACCCTGGCCGGTTATGGCTGCACCACCTGCATCGGCAATTCCGGGCCGTTGCCGGAAGCCGTGGCCAAGGCGGTCACCGAGGCCGATCTGGTGGCGGCGGCGGTGATCTCGGGCAACCGAAATTTCGAAGGCCGGGTGCATCCGCAAGTGCGCGCCAATTATCTCGCCTCGCCCATGCTGGTGGTGGCTTATGCCCTGGCGGGGTCGGTCAATATGGATTTGACGCGCGAGCCCCTGGGTTATGACCAGAAGGACAAGCCGGTCTATCTCAAAGACGTTTGGCCCAGCCCTCAGGAAATCGCCGCCGCCATCCGCAAGGCGGTCAAGCCGGCCAGCTTCAAGAAGCGCTACGGCAATGTCTTTAATGGCGACGCCAACTGGCGCAAGGTCAAGCTGGTCAAGGGCCAGACTTATCAGTGGGACATCGGCTCGACCTATGTGCAGAACCCGCCCTATTTCGAGGGCATGCAGATCAAGCCGGCGCCGGTCGAGGAGATCAAGGGCGCGCGCGTGCTGGCGCTGTTCGGCGACAGCATCACCACCGACCACATCTCACCCGCCGGCAATATCAAACCGACGGCGCCCGGCGGCGTTTATCTCACCGAGCATCAGGTGAGCCAGAAGGATTTCAATTCCTATGGTTCGCGCCGCGGCAATCACGAAGTGATGGAGCGCGGCACCTTCGCCAACATCCGCATCCGCAATGAGATGATGGGCGGCGCCGAAGGCGGCAACACCATTTATTACGCCAGTCCCGATGCGGCGGGCGAGACCATGTCCATCTTTGACGCCGCCCAGGCCTACAAGAAGGACGGTCACGGCACGGTGGTGTTCGGTGGCAAGGAATATGGCACCGGCTCTTCGCGCGACTGGGCGGCCAAGGGGCCCAAGCTTTTGGGCGTGCGCGCGGTCGTCACCGAAAGCTTCGAGCGTATCCACCGCTCCAACCTGATCGGCATGGGCGTGGCGCCTTTCTGTTTCGAGGCGGGCAAGACGCGCAAGGATTATGGCCTGACGGGTCGCGAAGTGGTCGACATTCCCGGCCTGTCGGGCACCCTCAAGCCGCGCCAGAAGATGGAAGCCGTTGTCCATCGCCCGGACGGCTCGTCCTTCAAGCTGCCGATCTATCTGATGATCTTGACGGCGGACGAAGTCGCCTATTTCAAGAACGGCGGCATCTTGCCTTATGTTTTGAGAAATCTACTCGTGGCCTAGGACGCGGCTGGGTCGACGGAAATCAGCTCTTGCGGTCCAGTATCAGCGCCTGGCGGGGATAGCGGGCGCTGCCATAGGCGGTTTCCACCGACACGCTCGCCTCACGCCGGTCCTTGTCTCTCTGGCCCATCAGTTGGGCGACAAAGGCGGGCACCAATCGCGGGCCGTCCCAGAATGGATCGAAGCTGGGCGTTTCGTCCTGGCACACCAATTCGACCTGAATGGGCGCGGTTTTTTGCTCTTCGGCTTCGAAGTTTTGCGGCTGGCGGCCCAAAGTGCTGGAAGCGCTGGATTTTTCACACGCGCGCAGAGGGGCGGCCAAAAGCTTAATGCCGCTCCGCAGGTTAATGTCCAAGGGTCCGTTCACGCGCATGTAAGTATAAAACGCAAGGCCCGTTCCAGGAAGCGTGGAGTATTGGGTTTGGGCTTTTTTAAGCCCGCCCCGGCCATACTGCCTCCAGAAAGGCCCGGAGAAACCGGTCCTGGGGATGGTGGTCGTGTTGCACACCGCATTGCAGAAACGAGACGACCTCGTCCAACTGGGGACGCTGGAAGACCAGCTGCGTCTGCTCCTGGCCACCCAGGCCGCCGGCTGCGCCGCCTTCGATTGGGATATCGCCACCGGCGCCATTCGCTGGGACGGCGCCACCGACATTCTGCCGATGCATCTGGACAGCGCCAAGGCGCGCAGCTTCCTCGATGGCATTCCGCCCGAACGCCGCCGCGAGTTGCAGGCTGTGCTGGAATCGCGGGAGCCGACGTCCGGCTTCTTCCTCGCCGATATCGAAATCGCCAGCGCGCTGGGGGCGGTGAATTTCACCATGACCGGCACACGCATGCCCGACGAACATGGGCGCACTGCGCGGCTGGTCGGCTTGATGCGCGACACAACCGAACGTTCGCGCGAAGTGCGCCGCCTGACCTATCTGGCGACGCGCGATGAATTGACCGGTCATCTCAACCGCAACGCGCTGCGCGAGGAATTGTCCCAGGCGATCGAATCCGCCAAGGCGGAAAATCGCGATTGCGCCTTCCTGGTCGCCTCGGTCGACCGCCTGGCGATGATCAATGACAGTTTCGGCTTCGACGCCGGCGATGAAGTGATCCTGGCCGTGGGCGAGCGCCTGGCCCGCACCTTGCGCGGCAGCGACGTGATCGGCCGCACCGCCGGCAACAAGTTCGGCGTGTTGCTCAAGAGTTGCCGGGAACATGAAATCGCCGTGGTCGCGGCCCGGCTGCGCGCCGCGGTGCGCGCCAGCGGCATTGAATCCCGTGGCGGCATGGTTGCCGCCACCTGTTCGGTGGGCGCGGTGTGGCTGCCCCAGGCCGCTTCCACCAGCCAGGAAGCCATGCTGCGGGCGGAACAAGCCTTGGACAAGGCGCGCGCCAATGGCCGCGACGGCTTCGCCGCTTACGAGCCGTCACCGCAGCGCGAGACCGCGCGCCTGCGCCAGATGCAGATCGCCGACGAAGTGGTTCTGGCGCTGAAGGAAAACCGTCTCAAGCTGGCCTATCAGCCCATCGTGGCGGCGCGTTCGCGCAAGACATCGCATTACGAATGCCTGCTGCGCATGGTCAAGCCCGATGGCAGCATACTGACCGCCGGCCATTTCGTGCCCGCCGCCGAGCAGATGGGCATCGTCCATCTGGTCGACCGTTTCGCGCTGGAATCCTGTGTCGCCACCCTCAAGGCGCACAAGAATGTGACCTTGGCGGTCAATGTGTCGGGCACCGCGGCGTCAGACCCGGCCTGGCTGCAGGAATTCGTGGAGTATATCCGGGCCGCCAAGGACGTCGCGTCGCGCCTGATCGTGGAATTGACCGAAACCGCCGCCTTGCATCATTTCGAGGAAAACGCCCAGTTCGTGTCGCAATTGCGCGAACTCGGCGTGCGCGTGGCGATCGACGATTTCGGCGCCGGCTACACCTCCTTCCGCAACCTGCAGATGCTGCATGTCGATACCGTCAAGATTGACGGCTCTTATGTGAAGGATCTCAGCCAGTCGCCGGAAAATCAGGTCTTTGTGCGCACCCTGGTGGGGCTGGCCAAGAGCTTCGACATCAAGACGGTGGCGGAATGGGTCAGCTCGGACGACGATGCCGCGCTGTTGCAAAGCTTCGGCGTCGACTATTTCCAAGGCTTCCACTTCGGCGAGCCGGTTACTGATCCCCGCTGGGGTGAGGAGCGGTCCGCCTAAGCGGACGAAATGGTCCAGTGGACCATTTCGAGCGACGAACGCCGCGAGGTTGGGCGAGCGGCCGGGTGTAGCCGCGGAATGCGGCGCTTGAGCTAAGTGACTATCTGAGCGTCGCCTTATCCCAGACCGTCACGCGGGAATTGCCGTTATTCTCGACAATGACGGTGAACTTTTGGCGCGGGGCGTCGAAATCCACCAGCCAGCGGTTCTTGATCTTCTGGGTATGCGCCAAGGCCAGGGCGCCGCAGCGTCCGCTGCAATATTTGACCAGCCGCTCCCGGGCTACGCCTTGCGCTTCGCGCGTGGTCATGGGCGCGACGCAGCCCGCCAGCATGGCAACAGCGATTGCGATAAGGCCCCCGCGAAGCGGAGCTGTCACTTGCGCTGGCTCAACTCGGCAAGTTGCCGGCGCATCGCTTCCATCTCTTCCTTGAGATCGGCGATGTCCTCGGTGGGCTTGGCCGCCGATTTGGCGGGCGCCTCGCCGCCTTTGGCGGCGGCGCCGAAAGGCGTGAACATCGCCATGGCGTTCTCGAACATTTGCAGGTTCTGGCGGGTCAGATTTTCCACCATCTGATTGCCGCCGCCCAAGGCCTCGGCAATGCGGTCGCGCATGGCGCCCTGGTTCTTGGTGAAGCCGTCCATGCTCATGTCCAGATAGCCGGGCACGAAGGCCTGCAGGCTGTCGCCATAAAAGCGGATCAACTGACGCAGGAATTTGATCGGCAGGAGCGACTGGCCCTTGGCCTCTTCCTCGAAGATGATCTGGGTGAGCACCGAGCGGGTAATGTCCTCGCCGGTGCGCGCGTCCTGCACTTCGAATTCGGTGCCGTCCTTCACCATGGCCGCCAGATGGTCCAGCGTCACATAGGAGGAGGTCTGCGTATTGTAGAGCCGCCGGTTGGCGTACTTCTTGATGATCACCGGCCCTTCGGCCTTGCTTTTCTCTTCTGACACGTAATTCCCCCAACTTCCCGGCTGTATACACGCCATCCTGCGGGCGCTTGATAGCGATAAAGACACCACCCCGCAGCGCGGGAGTCCAGCGCCATTTAGCAGCCGCAACACCGGACTGGTTGTCAAAGTTTCATCAAGTATCTGAAATACAACAGTCTTTTTGCCGCTGTTTACCAATGCGCGCGTTCGCGGCATTTTGCGCGCGGCAATATTGATAAGTCCGTCAACGGAAGGTTCCTATGGAAGATGTCGTCATAGTTTCAGCCGCGCGCACAGCCGTGGGCGCGTTCAGCGGGGCCTTTGCAACCGTTCCCGCGCACAAGCTCGGCGAAGTCGCCATCCGGGGCGCCTTGGAGCGCGCCAAAGTCGCGGGCGAGGAAGTCAGCGAAGTTATCCTGGGTCAGGTGCTGACCGCCGCCCAGGGCCAGAATCCCGCCCGCCAGGCCTCGATCGCGGCGGGCATTCCCATCGGCGCACCGGCCTGGAGCATCAACATGGTTTGCGGCTCGGGTCTGCGCACCGTGGCTTTGGGCGCACAGGCGATCCGTCAGGGCGACAGCAGGATCGTGGTGGCGGGCGGCCAGGAATCCATGAGCCTGTCCACCCATGCCGCATATTTGCGCGCCGGTCAGAAAATGGGCGATCTCAGTTTCATCGACACCATGATCCGCGACGGATTGTGGGATGCCTTTAATGGTTATCACATGGGCATGACGGCGGAGAATGTCGCCAATCAGTGGCAGATCACCCGCGAGGACCAGGACCGTTTCGCGGTGGCCTCGCAGAACAAGGCGGAAGCCGCCAAAAAAGCCGGCCGCTTCAAGGATGAGATCGTCGCGGTGACGGTGAAGGGCCGCAAGGGCGACACGGTGGTGGATAGCGACGAATATATTCGCGACGGCGCAACCTATGAGACGGTAGCGGGCTTGAGGCCCGCTTTCACCAAGGAAGGTTCTGTCACCGCCGGCAACGCCAGCGGCATCAATGACGGCGCCGCGGCTTTGGTCTTGATGAGCGCCAAGGATGCGGCCGCGCGCGGTCTTACCCCGCTGGCGCGCATCGCCTCCTGGGCCCAGGCCGGTGTCGATCCCAAGGTGATGGGATCGGGTCCCATTCCGGCCTCGCGTGCGGCGCTGGAAAAAGCCGGCTGGAAGGCCGCCGATCTGGATCTGGTGGAAGCCAATGAAGCTTTTGCCGCTCAGGCCTGCGCCGTGAACAAGGATATGGGCTGGGATCCCGCCAAGGTGAATGTCAATGGCGGCGCCATCGCCATCGGCCATCCCATCGGCGCCTCGGGCGCGCGCATCTTGACCACCTTGCTGTTCGAAATGAACCGCCGCAACGCCAAGAAGGGTCTGGCGACGCTCTGCATTGGTGGCGGCATGGGTATCGCTCTTACCGTCGAACGCTAGCTTTTTTGATGGTCGCACGGCGACGCCCTGCGGGTTCGCCGATGCTCCTGCAGCGCAGCATCGTTATTTGTTTGAAACGCCCCAAAAATGGGGCCTAATTGCTTTCCAGATTGGGACAGCAAAAGGACAAGCACATGGCACGGGTAGCGGTGGTGACGGGCGGAACACGCGGCATCGGTGAGGCGATTTCGGTGGCGCTGAAAGCGGCGGGTTATGTGGTGGCGGCCAATTACGCCGGCAATGAGGAACGCGCCAAGGCGTTCAGCGACCGTACCGGCATCGCCTCCTACAAATGGGATGTTTCTTCCTTCGAGGAATGCGCGGCGGGCATCAAGAAGGTCGAAGCCGAACTCGGTCCGGTGGAAGTGATCGTCAACAATGCCGGCATCACCCGCGACGCCACCATGAAGAAGATGAACCGCCAGGCCTGGGATGAGGTGATCGATACCAATCTCGGCGGCTGCTACAATATGTGCAAGGCGGCCTGGGACGGCATGCTGGGGCGCGGCTTCGGCCGCATCGTCAATATCGGTTCCATCAACGGCCAGGCCGGCCAGTACGGCCAGGTGAACTACGCCGCCGCCAAATCCGGCATTCACGGCTTCACCAAGGCCTTGGGCCAGGAAGGCGCCGCCAAGGGTATCACCGTCAATGCCATCGCGCCCGGCTATATCGATACCGACATGGTGGCGGCGGTGCCGGCCGAAGTGCTGGCCAAGATCGTGGCGCGCATTCCGGTGGGACGTCTGGGTCAAGCCTCCGAAATTGCGCGCGGCGTTCTGTTTTTGGTGGCCGATGAGGGCGGGTTCATTACGGGGAGCACGCTGTCGATTAACGGCGGGCAACATATGTATTGAGGATCCAACTCCTCTCCATGGCCGGGCTTGACCCGGCCATCCATCTTGTTCCAACAAAGTTGGATGGGCGGCTCAAGGCCGCCCATGGAGAATGGATAGAATGATCTCATCCCTCACCGCCGAAAATCTGGCCTGCGCGCGCGGCGACAAAAGGCTGTTCGACGGCCTGAATTTTCGCGTCATGGCAGGGCAAGCGCTGGCGGTGGAAGGGGCCAATGGCGCGGGCAAGACGTCGCTGCTGCGGATGATCGCCGGCTTTCTGGCGCCGGCGGCGGGCCGCATCTTGGTTAAAGCCGCCTCGAACGAAAGCGACGATGCCGAAGAGCGCGGCAAGTCCATCGGCTGGCTGGGCCATCAGGACGGCCTCAAGCCGCAATTGTCGGTGCGCGAACAATTCGATTTCTTCGCAAACCTGTACGGTCGAAAGGCCGATAGCGCGGTGCTGGAACAGGTCGGGCTGGCGCGTCAGGCGGATCTGCCTTGCCGCTATCTCAGCGCCGGGCAGAAGCGGCGGCTGGGCCTGGCGCGGCTCTTGGCCTCCCAGCGTCCGCTTTGGCTGCTGGACGAGCCTTTCGCCGCTTTGGACACTTCCGGCCAGCAGCTGGTGGGGCAATTGATGGCGCGCCATTGCGGTGCCGGAGGGATCATCATCGCCGCCACCCATGAGCCCCTGGGCCTGGGCAATGAAAGCCTGAAACTGTGAGCCCCTTTGCGACCCTGCTCTTGCGCGACATCAAGCTCGCCGCCCGCAGTGGCGGCGGGGCCGCCCTGGCCCTGTCTTTCTTCGCGCTGGTGGCGACCCTGGTGCCCTTGGGCGTGGGGCCGGACCTGCGTCTGCTGGCCCGCATGGCGGGTGGCATCCTGTGGGTCGCGGCGGTCCTGGCGGCGCTGTTGTCGCTGGACCGGCTGTTCCAGGGCGATTTCGAGGATGGCAGCCTGGATATGATCGCGCTCTCGCCCTTGCCCCTGGAACTCACCGCCTTGGCCAAGATCGCCGCCCATTGGCTTTCCACCGGCCTGCCCTTGACCCTGCTGTCGCCGCTGCTGGCGCTGCTGTTCAACCTGGCCCCGCCCGCGACCCTGATCCTGTTTGTCTCGCTTCTGATCGGAACCCCGGCGGTCAGCGCCGTGGGCGCCATCGGCGCCAGCCTGACCCTGTCCCTCAAGCGGGGCGGGCTGCTGCTGCCCCTGATCATCCTGCCGCTGCTGTCGCCCGTGGTGATCTTCGGCGCCGGCGCGGTGGCGCTTTCCCTGGACGGACTGGCCAGCGTCAATGCCCTGGGGCTTTTGGCGGCTTTTTCCTTTGCCGCCTTGCTGCTAAGTCCCTTCGCGGCCGCCGCCAGCGTCCGCCTCAACCTGGGTAGCTAAATGCAGTTCCTGTTCCGCTATGCCAATCCGCACAATTTCATGCGGCTGTCCGGCGTGGTCCTGCCTTTCACGGCCATTGGCACTTTGCTGTGCCTGGGCATCGGTCTTTATCTGGGCTTCAGCGCGCCGCCGGACTATCAGCAGGGCCGCACCGTGCTGATGATGTTTATTCACGTTCCCGCCGCCACAACGGCGATGAACGTTTATGGTGCCATCGCTGTCTGTTCGCTTCTGTCACTGGTGTGGCGGCATCCTCTGTCCGATACCGCCGCGCGCGCCGCCGCACCATTGGGCGCGCTGTTCACTCTCTTGGGCCTGATCACCGGATCTCTCTGGGGCAAGCCGATGTGGGGCACCTATTGGGTGTGGGACGCGAGACTGACCAGCTTCCTGCTGCTGCTGTTTATTTACCTGGGCTATATCGCGCTGTGGAACGCCATCGAGGATGAGGTTCGCGCCGCGCGCGCCGCCGCCATTTTGGCGCTGATCGGCGCCGTCAATATCCCCATCATCTATTTTTCCGTCGAATGGTGGAACACCTTGCACCAGGGCGAAGGCATCGTCAGTGGTGGGACGGCGCCGGTGTTTCTCAAGCCGCTGCTGTTGATGATGGGGGGATACTTTCTCCTGTTCCTCACCCTATGGATGGTCCGCATAAGGACCGCCATCCTCGAGCGGCGGGCGCGCAATCTGATGCAGGCGGGCGCACGATGAATTTCGACCCACTGAACTTCAATATGGGTATCTATGCCGTATACATCTGGCCCGCCTATGGCGTGACGGTGCTGGTGCTGGGCGGCGTGACGCTCAGGACCCTCTTGGCCTGGCGCCGCGCCAAGGCCCGGCTGGCGGCTCTGGAGGCCGGCCAAATGAGCCAACCCAAGTCATGAACCGCTGGGTCACCATCATTCCCGTCACCGCTTTCGCGGTCCTGGCGTTTTTTCTGTTCAAGAGCCTGTGGTCGCCCAACGACGACGTCATTCCCTCTGTCTTGATCAACAAGCCGGCGCCGCGGCTGGTGCTGCCCGCATTGGACGCGCAGAGCGCCGCCTTTACGCCCGCGGACCTGAGCGCCGGTCATGTCAGTGTGGTCAATGTCTTCGCCTCCTGGTGCGCGCCTTGCCGCCTGGAGGCCGTTCAGCTCAACCGTCTCAGCAAGGTGCCGGGGATCGCGGTGTACGGGCTGGCGCAAAAGGACAAGCCGGAAGCGACCCGCGCCTTCCTGGATGAGGTGGGCAACCCTTTTGCCCGCATCGCCCGCGACGATGACGGCCGCGCGTCCATCGAATGGGGCGTCTATGGCGTGCCGGAGACCTTTGTGGTCGACGGCAAGGGCATCATTCGCCTGAAATTCGTCGGCGAGGTCACGGCCGCCGCGCTGGATCAGCAGATCATTCCCGCCATCAAGGCGGCTCAAGCCAACCCCTAGGACGTCAACACTTTCCTAACCCTGTTTTGTCAGGTTGGGGGGATGCAAGTCAGCGCCACCTTGATTGCCGCCCAGCAGGCCGCCCGCGAGGCCCGCGCGCGGCTGCAGATGCCGCAGGCTGCCCCGCAGCAGTCGAGTGGGGCCAATTTCGCGGCTGCCCTGCAAAAAACCGCCGCCCCGGCCCAGGGCTTTTCGGCCCTGCCGCTCAAGCAGACCGCCCCGGCGGCCGCTCCGGCCGCACCGCAGCCCCAAGCGGGTGCTTCTGGCCGGTTGGGCCAGCACATAGACATCACTGTTTAGAGATTAGCCGCCTATTTTCCTGCGCCGGACATTGCGGCGGACGGGGCGGATGGCGTCGCCGTTCAGCTGCTCGGCAGCCTGGGCGATCTGGGACAGGGCTTTGACGAATTTCTGGCGTTCCGGCTGGGGCAGGGCCTCGAGCAGGGCCCGTTCCGCCCGGTCGGCGGCATTGCGGGCGCCGCGCAGCGCCTTGCGGCCGGCGGGGCTGATCGCCACCGCATTGGCGCGCTGATCTTCCTCGGTGCGCTCGCGCGACAGCAAACCTTTTTCCAGCATCCGCCGCACCATCTCGGCAAGCGTCGAACGATCAATGCCGGTGATCTCCACCAACGCGGTCTGGCTGGTGCCGTCATTCTGTTCCAACGCGCAGAGCAGAGTGAATTGCTGTTTGGTCAATTCCTTGCCGCCGGCTTCGCGCGCGTAAAGGTCGCCATAGAATTGTTGGCAGCGGCGGATCAGGTGAGAGGGGGCTTCGGAAAGGTCAAAACCATTCCCCGGCCTGCGCTGCCCCTTCATCATCCATAACCCCTTAATTCGACGCGTCGGTCTTTTGGTACCGCGTGGTTCTCGATCATGCCCCGTGTTCGGGTTACAGGAAAGGTCCGCAGTCCGGAAGCCGAAGTTAAAACGGTTTTGCGTACAGAAGTCCATGCGCAAATTTTGTCAGCCCATCTTTGCAAAGGACCTGCGGTGTGATCAACCGCCCGCACCCCTCGTATAGTGAGTGCCGCCATCCGTGTGCGCGACCGCAGCACAACGCATGGTATGACCCTGACTTAACCGCACCATCGAAGCGAAGCTGCCAATAATTTTAAGAAGATAGTCCGCGCGGCATCATGCCGCTCACGCATCATTCTTGCGCATTATCGCCCGCATTCGGGACCTGATGTTTCATCAGAAGGGGGGCCTGTGCGATGGCGAACAGGAAGGTCAAAATAATCATGCCGATCTTGGCATAGATCCAGACCCCGGTCGAAAAGTTGCGCCAGACCGCTTCATTCAGGAAGGCAAGGCCGAGAAAGAACAGGCCCCAGCGCACCGTCAATTTGCGCCAGCCTTCCTCATCCAGTTCAAAGGCGATGGCGAAGGCGTACTTGATATACAGGCTGTTGAACGCCAAGCCGCCCAGCAAAATGGCGCTGAAAAAACCGTATACAACGGTGGGCTTCATTTTGATGAAGGCGTCGTTTTTTAGATACAAAGTGAGCCCGCCAAGGATCACCACCACAGCTGCGGTGAAGATCGGCATGGGCGACAGTTTTTTTTCCAGGCCGTAGCCGATCGCCAACGCGATCAGCACCGCCGGTATGATGGCGGCGGTGGCGGCAAAAATGCCCCAGCCGAAAAACACCGCTCCGAAAATGATCAGCGGTCCGAAATCCAGAACCAGCCGCCGGACTTGAGGGTTCATACGTTACGTCCTTCATGCAAAGTGTCGGCCCCCACCAGGGCGCGGGCAAAATCGGCGGCGACAAAAGCCTGGAGATCGTCATCGCCTTCACCGACCCCGATATAATGTACCGGCAGGCCGAAGCGCCCCGCCAAGGCGACCAAAATTCCGCCTTTGGCGGTGCCGTCCAGCTTGGTCATCACCAATCCGGTCACAGGCACGGTGGCGGAGAAAGCCTCCACCTGGCTCAGGGCGTTTTGTCCGGTGGTGGCATCCAGCACCAGCAGCACCGCATGGGGCGCGGAGGCATCCAGTTTCTTGATCACCCGGGCGATTTTTTCCAATTCCGCCATCAAGCCGGCTTTGTTCTGCAACCGGCCTGCGGTGTCGATCATCAGGATATCGCTGCCATGGACGCGCGCCTTCTCCAGCGCCTCAAAGGCCAGGCCGGCCGCGTCGCCGCCCGGTTTGGTGGCCACGAACTGGGCCTTGGCGCGGTCGGCCCATATCCGCAGCTGCTCAATGGCCGCCGCCCGGAAGGTATCGCCTGCCGCCAGGGTGACCTTGGCCCCGCCTTCACCCAGACGCTTGGCCAGCTTGCCGATGGTGGTGGTCTTGCCGGTGCCATTGACCCCGGCCACCAGGATGACAAAGGGCTTGACCCCGTCCGGCGCGGCCAGCGGCTTTTGTACCGGGGCCAGCAGGGCGGCAATTTCGCTTGCCAGGACCGATTTGAGTTCGCGTTCGGTGATTTCGGCGTCATAGCGGCCCTTGGCGACGGCGGCGACCAGCTTTTTGGCCTGGCCCGTGCCCATATCGGCGCGGATCAGGGCTTCTTCCAGTTCCGCGATGGTGTCCGCATCCAATTTCTTCTTGGTCAGGATCTCGCCCAATCCGGTCTTGGCCAGACCGGATTTGAGGCGTTCAAAGAAGGTCGGTGGTGGCGGCGCCGCCCCGAAGGTTCTCATGCGGAAATTCTCATAGGGGCGCGCCCGTCAATTGTTCGCCGCTGCGGCCGGTGATGCGCACGTCCAGAAAAGTGCCATGCGCCACATTGCCGATTTGCACCGGGGTGAAGCAGGGGGTACGGCCGATGCCGCCGCGTTCCATTAACACCGGGTAACGAGAACCGATCATCCCGTCCAGGCGCGCCGCCAGCGCCGCCTCGCCCTTGCGACGCAGCCGGGCGGCGCGTTGCTTGACCACCGCGCCGGGCAGTTGCGGCATCCGCGCTGCCGGCGTGCCGGGCCGGGGCGAAAAGCCGAACACATGCAGCCGCGACAGCCCGGCTTCGTCCACCAGGCTCAGACTGTTTTCGAACATCGTGTCGCTTTCCGTGGGAAACCCGGCGATCAAATCGGCGCCAAAGGCGGCTTCCGGGCGCAGCCGCCGTACGTCGTCGCAAAACCGCACCACATCGGCGCGGTCATGGCGGCGCTTCATCCGCTTGAGGATCAGATCATCGCCCGATTGGGCTGAAAGATGAAAATGCGGCATAAGCCTCTGTTCCTCGGCGATGACCCGCATCAAAACCGGATCGGCTTCGATGGCGTCGATCGAGGACAGGCGCAGGCGTTTCAGCTCCGGCACCAGCGCCAGCAGCTTTTCCACCAGCATTCCCAGGGACGGGGTGCCCGGCAGATCGCCGCCATAGGAGGTCAGATCGACACCGGTGAGCACGATCTCGGCAAAGCCCTTTTCCACCAAGCGGCGGGCTTCGCGCACCACCGCGCCCATCGGCACGCTGCGGCTGTTGCCACGGCCGAAGGGGATCACGCAAAAGGTGCAGCGATGATCGCAGCCATTCTGCACTTCCAGAAAAGCGCGGGTCTTGCCGTCAAAGTGATCCACCATCTGCGGCGCGTTTTCGCGGACCCGCATAATGTCATTGACGCGGATTTTCGCGGCAGTGCCGATACCGAAATCCGCATAAGCCTCGGCGCTGAGCTTTTCCTGGTTGCCGAACACCGCATCGACTTCCGGCATCGCGGCATAGTTTTGGGGCTCGATCTGGGCGGCGCAGCCGGTGACGATGATCCGGCGCGCCGGATTTTCGCGCTTGGCCTTGCGGATCGCCTGGCGCGACTGGCGCACCGCTTCCCGTGTCACGGCGCAAGTGTTGATCACCAAAGTGTCGCGCAATTGCGCTTCGCCGGCGCGGCTTTTGAGAGCCTCGCTCTCATAGGCGTTCAGGCGGCAGCCGAAAGTGACGACTTCAACCGTCATGAAATCACAATTTGTCCAGTTCCAGCCGGCCGCGAAACGGCATGGCGGTGGCGCCGGTCATCAGCACATGATCGTCCGCCTCGCGCCATTCGATGATCAGCGAGCCGCCGTCCAGCACCAATTCGACCTTGCGGTCCGTGAGGCCCCGCCGGATGGCGGCGACCGCGGTGGCGCAGGCGCCGGTGCCGCAGGCCAAGGTAATGCCCACGCCTCGCTCCCACACCCGCATGCGGATGCGCCCCTTGTCCAGGACCTGGGCGAATTCCACATTTGTGCGGTTGGGAAAGAAGGGCAGGGTTTCGATTTTGGGACCCAGCTGCGCCACCGGCGCCTGGCCCGCATCGGGCACGAACAGGACGCAATGGGGATTGCCCATGGAAACGGCGCTCGCCGAAAGCGGGGTGCCGCCGACATCCAGCGAGAAGTTCGCGGTGTCGACTTCGCTGGCCACCGGGACCTGGTGCCAGTCCAGCCGAGGCGGACCCATGTCCAAAGTCACCAGGCCCTTGCCGGCATCGCTGCAGACCAGCAGGCCGCCTTTGGTGGACAGCTTGACCCGGGTGAGGCCGCGTTCGTCCAGCAATAGCCGCGCCACACAGCGCGTCGCATTGAAGCAGGATTCCGCTTCCGATCCGTCGGCGTTGTAAAATTGAATGCCGGCATCGACTTCGGCGCCGCCCGGACGGATCAGGACCACCGTGTCGCAGCCGACGCCGAAATGCCGGTCGGCGATCGCCTTGGCCTTGGCGCCGTTCAGGTCGATGGCATGCTCGCGCGCGTCGAACACCACAAAATCATTGCCCAGGCCGTGCATTTTGAGAAAGGCGGTCATGGGGGAGCTTATAGGCGGCTGGAGCTTTCTTTTCCATCGCCCTTTTTCGAAGGTTTTTCTTGTCCTTTGCCATTGCCTGGCGAGGTGAAAATTTCCATTCTGTTCCGCCGATTATTGGATACATCCATGCGCGCGAACCTGTTTGCCCTGATGCTCGGTTCCGTCCTTGCCACAGGAGCCTTTGCCGTGCCCCCTTCATCATCAGATCCCAACGATACCTACGCTTGGCTGGAAGAGGTGCATGGCGAAAAACAGCTCGCCTGGGTGAAGGAGCAGAACGCCAAGTCACTGGCGCCGCTCAAGGCCGATCCGCGCTATCAGAAGAATTACGATTCCATCCTGGAAGTGCTGGACGCCACCGACCGCATTCCCATGGGCAGCCTGCGCCATGGCCATGTCTATAATTTCTGGCAGGACGCCAAGAATCCCAAGGGCGTGTGGCGCCGCACCGTCATTGCCGACTACCAAAATCCCGCGCCAAGCTGGGAGCTGCTGCTGGATGTGGACGCGCTGGCGAAAGCGGAGAAAGAAAACTGGGTCTTCAAGGGTTCCGAATGTTCGCCCGGCCAGACACGCTGCCTGATCCGCCTGTCGCGCGGCGGCGGCGATGCCGTGGTGATCCGCGAATATGACCTGAAGGCCAAAAGCCTGGCCAACGACGGCTTTTCCCTGCCCGAGGCCAAGAGCGATGCCGCCTATCTGGACGACGACACCGTGTTGTTCGCCACCGCCAAGGACGGTGAGACCACTTCCGGCTATGCCCGTATCGTCAAGCAATGGCGGCGCGGCCAACAGCTAGCGGCGGCCAAGACCTTGTATGAAGGCGAAACCGGCGACGTCGCCTCGGCGCCCGCCACCTTCCACACCAAGCAAGGCAATACCGGCATGGTGGTCCGCGCCGTGAGCTTTTTCGAAAGCGATTATTTCGTTTTGGAGAAGGACGGCGTGCGCAAGCTGGCCATGCCGCGTTCCGCCGACGTCAAAGGCTTTTTCAACGGTGCCTGGATCGCAATTCTGCGCCAACCGTTCGACAGCGAAGGCGTCAGCCTGCCCAAGGGCGCGTTGGTGGCGTTCCGCGACGGCGCAAAACCGCACGTGATCTTTGCGCCCGGCCCGCGCCAATCGGTCGAAAGCGTGGGCACCGGGCGCGACAAGATCTATGCCGCCATCACCGACAATGTGATCGGCGCGGTGCATGTTTTCACCGCCGATGGGAGCAATTGGCGCGACAAGGTGCTGAATCTGCCTGGGCAGGGCTCGGCGGATATCGTGTCCGCCAATGATTTCGGGCCGGAAGCCATGTTCAGCTTCCAGAACTACGTGACACCAACCACGCTTTATTTCGACGGCGGCAATGATGCGCCAAAACCCATCAAGTCGCTGCCGGCGCGTTTCAATGCGTCAGGCCTGGTCACCGAACAGTTCGAGGCGACCAGCAAGGATGGCACCAAGATTCCCTATTTCGTGACCCGGCCCAAAAGCCTCAAAGGCCCCGCGCCCACGGTGCTGTATGGCTATGGCGGTTTCGAAATTTCGCTCACCCCCGGTTACAGCGCCAATTTCGGGCGGCTGTGGCTGACCCATGGTGGCATCTATGTGGTGGCCAATATCCGCGGCGGCGGTGAGTTCGGGCCCGCCTGGCATGACGCGGCGCTCAAGACCAACCGCCAGCGCGCCTATGACGATTTCGAAGCGGTGGCGGCGGATCTGGCGCGGCGCGGCCTGACCACGCCCAAGCAACTGGGCATCATGGGCGGCTCCAATGGCGGACTGCTGGTGTCCACTGTGATGGTGCAGAAGCCGGAACTGTTCGGCGCGGTGGTGTGCCAGGTGCCGCTGATCGACATGATCGCCTATACCCATATCGGAGCGGGCGCGAGTTGGATCGGGGAATATGGCGATCCGGCAATCCCGGCGGAACGCGATTACATCCTCACCTATTCGCCGTACCAGAATGTGAAGGCGGGCGGAAAATATCCGCCGGTGTTTTTCGTCACCGCCACCAGCGACGACCGCGTCTCGCCGGTCCATGCCCGCAAGATGGCGGCCAAGATGACGGCCCAGGGCCATGAGGTGTTGTTCTATGAAAACACCGACGGCGGTCACGCCGCCGCCGCCGATCACCGCCAATCGGCCGAGATGTGGGGTCTCTCATTCGTCTATCTGGCGCAGAAGCTCGGTCTGAAATCGTAAGGTGTCCGCGCAAACAAAAAGCCCGCCGTCTCCGGCGGGCTTTTCACTTAACGGCCTTTGGCGACCCGGGGCTTGGGCGGCGCCGCAGGCGCCTCCTTGGGCTTGGAGGCCTTGTAGATTTTGGTCAGGGCCTCGCGGCTTTTGATGGCCGAGGCGGACATATCGGGCAATTTGGGCATGGCGGAACTTTCGGGTGGGAACTTCTGCCCCCACCTTAAGTCCCCGGCACAGGTCCGTAAACGGAGGATCCGGTATGGCGGCCCAGCGCCCTGCCCAGCCCTAGGGTTGGAGGCTCTGATCCGCCCCTCCGGCCGCTCGCCCAAGCTCGCGGCGTTCGACGCTCAAATCGATCCCCCGGATCGATTTGCCCGGCTACGCCGGTCGCGCCTCACCCTATAGCCGCCCCTTGCACCCCCACATGCAGCAGATAGGCGGATTGGGAGCCTGCCATGAACAGGTGGTCCCGCTTGGGCCCGCAGAAGCAGACATTGGCGCAGACCTCGGGCAGGCGGATACGGCCGATCAGCTTGCCTTGCGGGTTCCATACGGTGACGCCGCAATAGCCCAGGGGCGCGGTCGAACCCGACCAGACATTGCCATAGGCATCCACCCTATGGCCGTCAGGACCGCATTTGATGCCGTCCACCATGCAATCGGTGAAGGTGCGCAGGTTGGCGATCTTGGCGCCCTCGACCTCGGCCACCGCCAGATTGCGGCCCCAGCAGAGATAGACCTTGCTGTAGTCCGGCGAGAAGGCGATGCCGTTGGCCACCAGGTCGGGCTTGCCTTCCAGCACCATATCGATGCGCCCCGAAGGATCGACGCGGTAAACCGCGGGCGGACGCACTTGCTTCTTGGAACCGACAATCCCCAGCATGCCATTGCCGATATTGCCGTTGGCGACGCCATCGGTGAACGGGCCTGGGCCTTCGTCGGGATGACCTTCGGACAGCTGGCCGCCGTAATAGGGATCGGTGAACCATATCGAGCCGTCCTTGTGCACGGCGATGTCGTTGGGTGAGTTCAGCGGCTGGCCGTTATAGCTGTCGGCGATGACGGTGAGGGTTCCGTCATGTTCAAAGCGCACCACCCGGCGCAGGAAATGCTGCGCCGAAATCTGGCGGCCCTGGAAATCGAACGTGTTGCCGTTGGAATTGTAGGTGGGCTTGCGGAATTGCGTGATCTCGCCGGTTTCCCAGATGTAGCGATACTGCACATCGGCGGTCACATCGCTCCACACCACATATTGGCCTTGGTTGCTCCAGGCCGGGCCTTCCGCCCAGATCATGCCGGTGCCGACGCGCCGGATGTTGGAATGGCCGATGAAGCATTTGTTGCCCTCGGGCGACAGGATGAGGATATCGGGATCGGGATAGGACACCGGCGGCGCGTCGGGACCGTAGGTGCGCCCGGTCATGATCGAGGTCAGCGGCGCCAGCTGCGCCTTGGCTTGGCCGAAGGCGGCGGTGGGCAGCATCGCGGCGGCGCCCGCGACCAGGCTGCGGCGCGTCAGATCGAAAGTCATGAAACTCCTCCCAGATTGTTGTTCTGGGAGAAGGGGAACCTGCTACGGGCGGACTGTCAATGCACTCAGCCGGGTGCCGCCCCCTGTATATTTACCCGCAACATGTAGAGCGACTGGGTCGCGGTCATGAACAGATGGTCACGCTTGGGGCCGCCGAAACAGACATTGGCGCAGCCTTCCGGCAGGCGGATGCGGCCGATCAATTTTCCGGCCGGATTCCACACCGTCACGCCGCAATAGCCCAAAGGCGCGGACGAGCTGGACCAGATATTGCCGGCCTTGTCGGCGCGCATGCCATCGGGCCCGCAGCGCACCCCGTCCACCATGCAATCGGTGAACAGGCGCAGGTTGGTTACCTTGGTCCCGGTGATATCGCCCACGAAAATCCTGCCCCCGCGAATGGCATAGAGCTTGGTGTAATCGTGGGAGAAACACAGGCCGTTGGGACCAAGGCCGGTTTCGAACGGAATCGCGATCTCGACCTTGCCGCTGGGATCGGCGCGGTAAATGTTCATCGGCAAGGTCTGGTGCATGCCGCCGATCAGTCCCACGCCGCTGTGACCGATGCGCGGGTCGCGCAAGCCGCCGGGATTGGTGGGGCCGTCGCCGTCATCGGGATGGCCTTCCGCCAGGTTGCCGCCATAGGTCGGATCGGTGAAACACACACTGCCGTCCTTATGCGGCGCCAGATCGTTGGGCGAGTTGAGCGGTTTGCCGTCAAAGGCATCGGCGACGATGCTCATCGAGCCGTCCAATTCCCAGCGCACCACGCGGCGGAAATAGTCCTGGGTGGAAAGCTGGCGGCCCTGGAAATCGAAAGCGTTGCCGTTGGTCGAGAAAGACGGCCGGCGCATGATCGAGACCTGGCCGGTCTCCCACAGATAGCGATAGAGCGTGTCGTTCTTGACGTCGCTGAAGATGGCGTAGAGCCCGACCGAGGACCAGGCGGGACCTTCGAGAAAGTGATAGCCGGTGGAAACGCGGCGGATGGTTTCCTGGCCGATCAACAGGCTGCCGAAGCTGGGATCGACGCGGATGATATCGGGGTCGGGGGAGCCGGGCGGCGGCGCATTGGGCCCAAAATCGCGCGGCGGATTGGTGATCACCGATAGCGGGGTGCCGAATTGCGGCTTTTCCTGCGCAAGCGCCAGGCCAGGCACCGTGGCGGCGGCCCCGGCCAGCATCAGGCGGCGGTTGAGTTCGGACATGCGTCTCTCCCCTGTTTTGGGGGAGCATCGAAGCGTGGTGCGGCCCTGTCAACTCTGATGGGGCAACATGGCGTCGGCGATCTGGCGCGACAGTTTTTGGGTGCTGGTCTGCATTTCCGTGACAATCAGTGCGCTGCGCGCATCCAATGCGGTTTTCTGCAACAGCCTGGTGCCGGCTTCCATGGCAGCCAGGGTGTTGCGCATGTCATGGCCCAGGCCGGCGCGGAATTGTTCGTGCAGCCGCGCATTCTCTTTCTCGCTCGCCATCAGCTTGAAATGGGTGTCGAGATAAAAGGCGATCAGATCGGCGAAGGATTTGAACATGCCCAGCACGGTGGGCGCGGTCAGGGCATGGGGGCGCGGATCGATGGCGCAAAGCGTGCCGAAAAAGCTGCCGTCGGGCAGGATGATGGGCTGGGAAATGTAACTTTGAAAGCCGTACATCGCCGGCGTGGGATGGCTGTGGAAGACGCGGTCTTCCGCCACATGATCGATCACCACCAACTGACGGCTGGCGCGGATCTCATTGCAGATGGTGGTTTCCACCTTCAATTCGCCGCCGGGTTTCAGGCCGAAGGCGATATCGTCCTTTACCGCACAGCAGATCCAGCGCTCATTGGTGACCCGGGCGATGGCGGCAAAGCCCATGCCGGTGGTGCGGCAAATCACTTCCAGAATGGACGGCACCGCCGGTATCGCGGCGATGGCGTCCAAATCGTCCTGATAGTCGTGCAATGGCGATGACAGCAAAAAATACCCTTCGGCGCCCAATATCCGCCCGGTGTTGAGTGTACGCCCGGCCCCTATGGGGGCGCCAATGCTGAGTTGGTACGTTAAAGTTCCTTAGCCGTGTCGGGCCCTTTGTTTGACAGCCCGGCTGGCTGAGCCTAAAACCCGCCCCGTTTCCGGAAAACCCAAGGTTTTCCGGTCCCCCGCCTGGCGCGGGGGATCGACCCCAGGCAGCGCAGGTGCGCCCCCTGGGGCTTAAGTGTTTGGAGTTATTGTAAATTGTTTGAGTCCTTACAATCCCGCCTGACAGGCGTTTTTGACAAGCTTCGCGGCCGTGGCGCCCTGACCGAAGCCGATGTCGACGCCGCTTTGGCCGAAGTCCGCACCGCTCTGATCGAGGCGGACGTGGCCCTGCCGGTGGTCAAGGATTTCATTGAAAAGGCGCGCCCGCGCGCGGTGGGCGAGAATGTCATCCGCTCGGTCTCACCCGGCCAGCAGGTCATCAAGATCGTCCATGATGTTCTGGTCGAAACCTTGGGCCAGGAAAATGCCGCGCTGAATATCGGCTCGCCGCCCGCGCCGATTTTGATGGTCGGCCTGCAGGGCTCGGGCAAGACCACCACCAGCGCCAAGCTGGGCCTGTTGCTTCAGACCAAAGAAAAGAAACGCGTGCTGATGGCGTCGCTGGACACAACCCGTCCCGCCGCCATGGAGCAGTTGCGTGTGCTGGGCGAGCAGGCGGGCATCGCCACTCTGCCGATCATCGCCGGCCAGGGTCCGCTGGACATCGCCAAGCGCGCCATGGCATCCGCCAAAGTCGGCGGCTATGACGCCGTCATTCTGGACACCGCCGGCCGCCAGCATGTCGATGAACAGCTGATGGCCGAAGTCGCAGCGGTCAAGGCGCTGGTCAATCCGCATGAAACCTTGCTGGTGGCAGATAGTTTGACCGGCCAGGACGCGGTCAATATCGCCAAGTCGTTCCATGACCGGGTCGCGGTCACCGGCATCATCCTGACCCGTGTCGATGGCGACGGCCGCGGCGGCGCCGCGCTTTCCATGCGCAGCGTCACCGGCGCGCCGATCAAATTCCTCGGCGCCGGCGAAAAGCTGGACGCGCTGGAGCCCTTCCATCCCGCCCGCGTCGCCAGCCGTATTCTCGACATGGGCGACGTCGTGTCGCTGGTCGAGAAGGCCAGCGAAACGCTGGACAAGGAAGAGGCGGAGAAGATCGCCGCCAAGATGAAAAAGGGTCAGTTCGACATGAACGACCTGAAGGCCCAGTTGAACCAGATGAAAAAGCTGGGCGGCATGAAGGGCGTCCTGGGCATGCTGCCCGGTGTCGGCAAGATCAAGGGCCAGCTGGATGCGGCGGGGCTGGACGACAAGATCCTCACCCGCCAGGAAGCCATCATCCAGTCCATGACCAAGACCGAACGCAGCGACCCGGACCTGATCAACGGCTCGCGCAGGAAGCGCATTGCGCTAGGCGCCGGCGTCGAAGTCAGCGAAGTCAACAAGCTCCTCAAAATGCACCGCCAGATGGCGGACATGATGAAGAAAATGGGCAAAGGCGGCCGCATGCCGATGATGCCCGGCATGGGCGGGATGCCCGGTGGATTGCCGCCCGGAATGTTTCCGGGACGGCGGTAAGCAACAGTAAATTAGGCTTTTAACGTAAGGAAAAAACAACATGGCTCTTCGCATTCGTCTCGCCCGCGGCGGCACCAAGAAACGCCCGCACTACAACATCGTCATCGCCGACAGCCGCAATCCGCGCGACGGCCGCTTCATCCAGAAGATCGGCTTCTACAATCCGCTGCTGCCGTCGGATCATGCCGACCGCCTCAAGCTGGACCTGGAAGCAGCCAAGGCCTGGATCGTCAAGGGCGCGGTGGCGTCCGACCGCGTGCACAAGTGGTTGGCCAAGGCCGGCCTGGTGAAGGCGCGCATCCACAACAATCCGCAAAAGGCCCAGCCCAAGAAGAAGGCGCAGGAGCGTGCCGCGGCGAATGCCAAGGCCGCCGAAGCTGCCGCCTAACGCTTGGCGCAGGACGTTCTTCTGGCCGCCGTCATCGGCGCGCAGGGCCTCAAAGGCGAGGTGAAGGCCAAGCTCTTCACCCAGGCGCCCGATGCCTTGCCGCGTTATGGCGTGTTGCACACCAAGTCCGGACGCAAGTTGAAGATCACCGCCTTTCGCCCCGCAAAACAGGGCGAGGCGGTGATTGCGTTTGAGGGTGTCGGCGACCGCAACCAGGCCGAGGCGCTCAAAGGCACGGAACTGTTTGTCGACCGCGCCACGCTGCCGCAGCCTGCCGAAGAAGAATTCTATCATGCCGACCTGATCGGGCTGGAAGTGCGCGACAGCGAAGGAAGGGTGCTGGGCAAGGTGAACGCCCTGCACAATTTCGGCGCCAGCGACGTGCTGGAGTTCGCCCGCGCAGATGGCGACAGCGTGCATCTGGCCTTCACCAAGGAAACCGTGCCGGTGATCAACGTCGCCGACGGCTTTATCGTGGTCGCTGTGCCCGAGGACGCCGAAGACAACGATCATGTCGAATAACTGGCAGGCCACCGTTCTGACTCTCTTCCCCGAAATGCTTCCGGGGCCGCTCGGGCTTTCGCTGCTCGGCAAGGCGCTGGAGAAGGATCTCTGGCGGCTGGAAGTAAAGGACATCCGCGAGCATGGCCTGGGCAAGCATCGCACTGTGGACGACAGCCCCGCCGGCGGCGGGCCGGGCATGGTGATGCGCGCCGACGTGGCGGCAGCCGCGATCGATGCCGTGGAGCGGGGTAATCGTCCGCTGATCTATCTGTCGCCGCGCGGCAAAAGACTGGACCAGGCGCGGGTGCGCGCCTTGGCGGCGGGGCCTGGCGCGATCCTGCTCTGCGGCCGCTTTGAAGGCCTGGACCAAAGGGCGATCGAGGCCCGCGCCATCGAAGAAATCAGCCTGGGCGATTTTGTCCTGGCCGGGGGCGAAATCCCCGCCATGGCCCTGATCGAAGCCTGTGTGCGGCTGATCCCCGGCGTCTTGGGAGACCATGCCTCCATAGCCGAGGAAAGCTTCGCGGCGGGGCTGCTGGAATACCCCCATTATACCCGCCCTCAAATCTTCGAGGATCGGTCTATTCCGGAAGTCTTAACCAGCGGGAATCATTCGGAAATCGCCAAATATCGCCAGGGCGAGGCGGAAAGCCTGACCAAGCGGCTGAGGCCCGACCTCTGGACCCTCTATGAAAAAGACAAGGGCTAGGCTATACGCGCCGGCTCGAATGCCGCTTTTCCCGCACGGAGACTGAAGAAAATGAACCTTTTGCAGCAGCTCGAAGCCGAGCAGATGAGCTCGCTCAGGGCCAAGGCGCTGCCCGATTTCCGTCCGGGCGACACTCTCAAGGTCAACGTCAAGGTGGTGGACGTCACCTATGACGAGAAGACCAAGCAGAACAAAACTCGCGAACGCATTCAGGCGTTTGAAGGCGTGTGCATCGCCCGCCAGGGCGCCGGCCTGAATGAGGCCTTCACGGTGCGCAAGCTGTCCTATGGCGAAGGCGTGGAGCGCGTCTTCCCGATCTATTCGCCGCTGGTCGACTCGGTGGTGGTGGTGCGCAAGGGCAAGGTGCGCCGCGCCAAGCTCTATTATCTGCGCGGCCGCACCGGCAAGTCCGCCCGCATCAGCGAGCGCACCGAGAATGCCGGTCCGGAAGCCGCCTAAAGTCGCAAGAAATACCGATAGAATCCGGCCGCGCGGGTCTCTCGCGCGGCTCTTTTTTTATGGTCGCGCCGGTTGCCGGCCGCTTCTTTGCTTTCGGCAGTATGCTTCACGTGCTTGAAAAGCCCGCATTTTCGGGCTTTTCCACAGCAGTGTGAGAAAAAGCCCCAATTTCTTGCGCTTTTTTGACCTCGCCCCCCTTTATCTTGCGAGAAATGCCGTAAAATCGGGCTCATCGTTGATTCGCCAAAGAGGGAGAAATCCATGGCAACTGCCGCCAAAGCAAAAGTCGAAACCGTTTCCACCCGTCAGCTTGCCAGCCAGCTGGCCGAGAAGCATGAACTCTCCCAGAAGAGCGCCAATGCGATCCTGGAAGACACGATTGGCCTGATCACCAAGCATCTGAAGAAGGGTGCCCGCATCCGTCTCAACGGTCTGGGCATTCTGGTTGTGCGCAAGCGCGGTCCGCGCATGGGCCGCAATCCCGCCACCGGCGAAGCCATCAAGATCAAGGCGTCCAAGAAGGTCGCGTTCCGCGCCTCCAAGGAACTGAAGGAAGCGATCTAAGCTTCTTTCTTCGCGATGAAGATAAAGAAGGCCGGATCTCTCCGAGATCCGGCCTTTTCTTTTTCCGCTTGCGCAAGCATCATATACCCCATAGGGGTATGACATGCCGCATCACGATCCCAAGCTTCTCGATCGTTTGGCCCGCATTCAGGGCCAGGTCGGCGGCATCGCCCGCATGATCGAGGATGACCGTTATTGCATCGACATCCTCACCCAGCTGCAGGCGATCAAATCGGCGCTCAAGAAGGTGGAGGACGAAGTTTTGAAAAGCCATTCCGATCATTGTGTCGCCCATGCCATCAAGAGCGGCGACGTCAAGGATGCGCGCAGGAAGTTCGCCGAACTGGTGGACCTGTTCAGCAAGACCGCGCGCTGATGCGAACACCAATTTTGTACTTGCTGTTATGGACCACGCCCGTCTGGGCGCAAGACGCCCATCAGCATGGCGCGCCGCCGGCCCAGCACGAGGGCATGGCCGGCATGGATCATGGCGCCATGGGCCATGACACGATGGGGGGCATGCACGGCCTGTTGGGCAGCTATGGCTTGTCGCGCGAAGCCTCGGGCACCAGCTGGCAACCGGAAGCGGCTTCGCATGTGGGCCTTCATCTGCCTGCCGACGACTGGATGGTGATGCTGCATGGCCGCGTCAACGGCATTGCCAATTGGCAAAGCGGCCCGCGCGGCGGCGACCAGGTGTTTTCCACCAGCATGGCGATGGCCATGGCGAGCAAAGATTTCGCAAACGGCGACACGCTGGGATTCAAAGCCATGCTCAGCGGCGATGCCTTTATGGGGCGGCGCGGCTATCCGCTGCTGCTGGCGGCGGGCGAAAGTGCCGACGGCAAAACCCATCTGGTCGACCGCCAGCATCCGCACGATCTTTTGATGGAACTGGCCGCCACCTACAGCCATCCGCTTTCCCAGAATAGCAGTGTGTTCTTGTATGGCGGTTATCCCGGCGAAGCCGCGCTGGGGCCCAGCGCCTATATGCACCGCGTCTCGTCGCTGGATAATCCCATGACGCCGCTGGCCCATCATTGGCTGGATTCCACCCATATCGCTTTTGGTGTGGCGACCGCGGGCTTTGTGCATGACGATTGGAAATTGGAAGTCTCGCAATTCACCGGCCGCGAGCCGGACCAGTTCCGCTTCAATTTCGATCAGGCGCGCTTTGATTCCACGGCGCTGCGGCTGTCCTGGAATCCCTCGGCCAATTGGTCGTTGCAAGTCTCGCATGGCTGGATCAAAGGCCCGGAAGGGCTCGATCCCGATATCGACGAGCGCCGCTTTACCGCCAGCGCCACCTATTTCCGGCAGTTCGATTTCGGCAGCCTGGCCGCCACGGCGGCCTTCGGCAACAAGCGTCTCGGTGACGGCACCGATGCGAACGCGTTTCTGCTGGAAGGCGAATTCAAGCCCGACGATGACTGGACCTTGTTCGCCCGCGGCGAGAGTATCGAGAGCAAGGAGCTGCTGCCTGGCGGCCAGATTCGCGGCGCCGGCGAGTTCAGCCTGGGCGTCATCCGCGATTTCCGGCTGGCCGAGCATTGGAAGATCGGCCTGGGCGGGCTTTATGCCTTTGATTTCGCGCCTTCCTCATCCGTGGGCTCGCCCACGGCGTCTTATGGCAGCGCTCCCCATGGCACCATGGCCTTTGTCCGGCTGGTGGCCGAGTGATTTAAGGCGATCTGTCGCCTTGCCCCATCCGGCCAAGCGGGCTAGTTAGGCCCCCGAGCGCGGCCCCGCGAAAGCGGAAAAGGCCGCGCGACCATTGAAAACTTTTATTTGGAAATATCGACATGGCGCGCAAGAAAATCGCTCTCATCGGCGGCGGACAGATCGGTGGTACTTTGGCCCATCTGGCGGCGCTCAAGGAATTGGGCGATGTGGTGATTTTCGACATCGCCGAAGGCCTGCCCCAGGGCAAGGCGCTGGATCTTTCCCAATCCGCTCCGGTGGACGGCTTCAATGCCAAGCTCGCCGGCACCAACAGCTATGCCGATATCGCCGGCGCCGATGTGGTGATCGTCACCGCCGGCGTGCCGCGCAAGCCGGGCATGAGCCGCGACGATCTTCTGGGCATCAATCTCAAGGTGATGGCCGCGGTGGGCGAGGGCATCAAGGCCAATTGCCCGAACGCCTTTGTGATCTGCATCACCAATCCCTTGGACGCCATGGTGTGGGCGCTGCAGAAATTCTCCGGCGTGCCGCATGCCAAGATCGTGGGCATGGCGGGTGTGCTGGACAGCGCGCGTTTCCGCCACTTCCTGGCCGAGGAACTGAATGTCTCGGTCGAAGATGTCTCGGCCTTTGTGCTGGGTGGCCATGGCGACACCATGGTGCCGATGCCGCGCTTTTCCACCGTCGCGGGCATCGCCCTGCCGGAGCTGGTCAAGATGGGCTGGATCAATCAGGACCGGCTGGACCAGATCGTCACCCGCACCGCCAATGGCGGCGCCGAGATCGTCGGCCTGCTCAAGACCGGATCGGCCTATTATGCCCCGGCCACCAGCGCGATACAGATGGCCGAGAGCTATCTGAAGGACCAGAAGCGCGTGCTGCCTTGCGCGGTGCATGTCGATGGCGCTTACGGCATCAAGGATCTCTATGTCGGTCTGCCGGTGGTGATCGGCGAGAAGGGCGTTGAGCGCGTGGTCGAGTTGAACCTGACCGACGCGGAAAAGGCGGGCTTGAACAAGTCCGCCGACGCGGTCAAAGGCCTGATCGAGGCCTGTAAGAAACTGGAACCAAAGTTGGGTTGAACCGGGCCCCCCGGTTTCCGATTTAGGTGTAGGGCCACAGGCCCCTTGCTTAGGAATCGGAACTTTGCGACAAATTGATACAATTGAACCCAGCAGGGTGGGGATGGGGAACCTCGGGGGCTTTCAGCGTTTTTCGCTGTTCTGGACGCTGGCCGCCTTGGCGATGGTGGGCTGGATGCTGCTGGCTGCCAGCCTGGTGTCTCCCGCCCATGCCCAGCACCAGACCGCCAGCCTGGTGATCCATGTCGAGGATGTTTCGCCCAAGGGCGGCCTGTTGCGGCTGGGACTGTATGACGAGGCGCGCTACCCGGACGACAATTCCGCTGCGCTCGCCAGCGCAGATGTGAAGGCGGAGGCGGGCCGGACCACCATCACCTTGAACAATCTTGCCCCCGGCACCTATGCCATCCAGTGCTATCAGGACATCAACAGCAACGACAAAATAGACACCAGCTGGTTCGGCATTCCGCAGGAGCCGTTCGGCTTCTCCCGCGACGCCCAACCCCGTTTGTCCAAGCCGCGCTTTGCGGCGGTGAAATTTGAAGTGGTGCCGGGCGCGAATGTCCAAACCCTGCACCTGCAGAATTCCATTTCGCTCATAGCCTATAAGTAGGCTTTCACGCCCTCGCATGTTATCCACGCGAGTCAGATGAGCGACACGGCCTCTCCCCTTTATCGCGACCGCGATCTTAATTTCTTCGTCACCTCGCGATTCATTTCCACCTTGGCGATCCAGGTTCAGTCGGTCGCCATCGGCTGGCAGATCTACGATATCGAGCGCACGCCCATGGCGCTGGGCCTGGTGGGCCTGTGCCAGTTTCTGCCCATGTTCCTTTTGACCCTGCCGGCCGGGGATATCACCGACCGTTTCAATCAGCGGCGGGTTTACAGCCTGGCGGCGGGGCTGCAGGCCCTGTGCAGCGCGCTGTTCTTGGCTCTCAGCCTGTTTCGTCCGGGTAGCACGTGGATGTATTTCGTGGTGCTGGTCTTGTTCGGCGCGGCGCGCGGTTTTGCTGGACCCTCCGGCTCCTCGCTGCTGCCCTTCCTGGTGCCGCCCGAGCGCCTCGCCAAATCCATGGCGTTCAGCTCGTCCTTCTTTACCGCCGCCACCATTTCGGGACCGGCGCTGGGCGGCTTTCTCTATGCGCTGGGACCGGTGCCGGTTTACTCCATCTGCATCGCCGGCTTTGTCGGCGCGGCGCTGATCGTGTCGCGGCTGGGCGGGCGGCGCTTCACCCCGGAAAAGACCGATCTGACCCGCTATGAGCGGGTGGCGGAAGGCGTGAAGTTCGTGCGCTCGCGCCCCGTGGTGCTGGGCGCCATATCCCTGGATCTGTTCGCGGTGCTTTTGGGCGGAGCGACCGCGCTTCTGCCGATCTATGCCCGCGATATCCTGCATGTCGGGCCCACCGGCCTGGGTATCCTGCGCAGCGCCCCGGCGGTGGGGGCTTTTTCGATGGCGTTTTTTCTCACCTATTGGCCGATCAAGAAAAAGGTTGGCGCCAAGATGTTCGGGGCGGTGGCGGTTTTCGGCATTGCCACCATCGTGTTCGGATTGTCGACCTGGTTTCCGGTCTCGCTGGCGGCCTTGTTCGTCCTGGGCGCCACCGACATGGTCAGCGTCAATATTCGCGGCAGCCTGGTCCAGCTTTCCACGCCCGACAGCATGCGCGGCCGGGTCTCGGCGGTTTCCATGCTGTTCATCGGTGCGTCCAACGAGCTGGGAGAATTTGAATCCGGCATCACCGCCGCCTTGCTGGGGACGGTGCCGGCGGTGGTGGTGGGCGGTGTCGGCACCATGCTAGTGGTGGGTTTTTGGATGAAGTTGTTCCCGCCGCTGCTGAAAGTGAACAAGTTCAGCGACGTCGCGATACGGGTTTAGAGCGCCTTAACCCCTCACCCTTCGACAAGCTCAGGGTGAGGATGTCTTTTGTTCCTCATGCTGAGCCTGTCGAAGCATGAGGCAGCCTGATCTCTAAAAGCGATAATCCAGCGCCGCATAAAGCCCGCCATCGGTCGGTGTCACGCCATAGCGCAATCCGGGCGGCTGGTAGCTTGTGGTGAAAATCTTGCTGACGCCGAAAGCCAGGCCGGCGCTGGCCGCCACATCATACCAATGATGCTTCTGGGCATCGACCCGGCTCCAGGCCACGAACGTCGCCGCCGCATAGGCCGGCACGCCATAGCGCCAGCCATAACGGTCCCAAAGAAATTGCGCCGGCGCAAAACCCAGCGCCGAGGTGTCGGACGGCATGGACTTGAAATCGCTCTTGTCGGGGCGCTGTTCGTGGATCACCTGCTTGAGGCCATAGGCCAGCCCCACGGTGGCGATCGTGTCCACCGTCACCTGGGCGGTGCCCTTCCAGTCGTCTTTGATCAAGGTGATGCCGCCCGCGATCACGGGCAGGGCAATCGCCACATTGGTGCCCATGCTTTCTGTGCCCGCAAGGACGCCCTGGGTGCCGGCCAGCAACAAGACCGTCGCAGCAAGAGCGGGACGCATCAACATCAGGCCTTGACGTAAACGTCGACGCGGTCGGTTGGGCCCGTGTCATCTACGCCGCCCATGGCACGGACATCGATGCGGTCCGCCGACACGCCATCCTCGATCAAAACCTGCCGGATCGAGAGGGCGCGTTTCAGCGACAATCGGCGTGCATCCGAGCCTTTGTCACCCTTGGGACCGCCAAAGGCCTGAAGCTCGATACGCGCGCCGGGGCTGGTCATGGCGGCATTGAGATCGCCGGCCAGGAATTTGAGCGCACCCAAGGCCGAGGCGGCCGGATCGGGCGCATCCTTGGCGAACAGGATCACGCTGCGCTTGGAAAGGCTTTCCTTGCCGGTGCTCGGGCCGGCGGGCGCGGTCTTGCGCGGCGCGGGCGCATTGCCGAACACATTGCTGAGGTCAGGCGTGTTGAAGATATTGGGCGCCGATGAAGATGGCGCGGGCGCCGGCTTGGGTGCGGGCGGCTGGGCGCTGGCAAGCCGCCTGGGCGGCTCCGGTTTGGGGGCGGGCGCGGGCGCGACTTGGGCTTGGAATGGGGCTTGGGATGGGGCTTGAGCCTGCGGCCGGGGAGCGGTGCGCGCCACGGTGCGGCGGGTCGGCATGTGCAGGGTAATCGGGCCGCCGCGTTGGCCGGGATAAAGCAAGGTGGGCATCGAACGGGCATATTCGCCGCCGGGATAGAGCAGAACGCCGCCGCGCGGCGCAACAGAGCTGACGCTGACTTCCAAGCCGGAATTCACATTCTGCGCGAATGCAGGCGCGGCGGCCGCCAGGCCCAGCAAAGCGGCAACAGCAAGGGGTGACGTCAAACGCATCGAATCCGACAGCTCGAAAAAAAGGGGCCCAAAGCGCAGCCTAGCGTTAATCTAACACTTTGCAACCATTACCCAAATGGCCCACATTGCGCCGTCCGAAGGGAGCTTTCTCAATGAAAACAAGAGCCGCCGTGGCCTATGCTGCGGGTCAACCCCTGGTGATTGAGGAGGTCGATCTGGAAGGCCCCAAGGCCGGCGAGGTGCTGGTCGAGATCAAGGCCACCGGGGTCTGCCATACCGACGAATTCACCCGCTCGGGCGCCGATCCGGAAGGATTGTTCCCGGTGATTTTCGGCCATGAAGGCGCCGGGGTGGTGGTGGATGTGGGTCCCGGCGTCACTTCGCTGAAAAAGGGCGACCATGTCATTCCGCTCTACACCCCGGAATGCCGCCAGTGCAAAAGCTGCAACTCGCACAAGACCAATCTCTGCACCTCGATCCGCAGCACCCAGGGGCAGGGCGTGATGCCCGATGGCACGTCGCGCTTCTCTATTCGAGGCAAGAAGATCCATCACTATATGGGCTGCTCGACCTTCGCCAACCACACCGTGCTGCCGGAGATCGCGCTGGCGAAAATCCGCCAGGACGCGCCCTTCGACAAGGTGTGCTATATCGGCTGCGGCGTCACCACCGGCATCGGCGCGGTGATCAACACCGCCAAGGTCGAGCCGGGCTCAAATGTTGTGGTGTTCGGGCTGGGCGGCATCGGGCTGAATGTGATCCAGGGCGCGCGCATGGCGGGCGCCAATATGATCGTGGGCGTGGATATCAATCCGGCGCGCGAGAAGCTGGCGCGCCAGTTCGGCATGACCCATTTTGTGAATCCCAAAGAGGTCAAGGGCGATGTGGTGCCGCACCTGGTCGAGCTGACCAAGGGCGGGGCGGACTATTCCTTTGAATGCGTCGGCAATGTCGATCTGATGCGCCAGGCGCTGGAATGCTGCCATCGCGGCTGGGGCGAAAGCATCATCATCGGCGTGGCCGGGGCGGGGCAGGAGATCAAGACCAGGCCCTTCCAGTTGGTGACGGGCCGGGTGTGGAAAGGCACCGCTTTCGGCGGGGCGCGGGGCCGCACCCAGGTGCCGCAGATCGTCGACTGGTACATGGACGGCAAGATCAGCATCGATCCGCTGATCACCCACAAGCTGCCGCTCAACCGTATCAATGAGGCGTTCGATTTGATGCATTCCGGGGAAAGCATCAGAACTGTGATCGAATTTTAGGCGATTGAATTCTGTTGGATTTGAAGGCACGTTAGCGCTAACGGGGCACGGACCCCGGTTGGGAGGGCTTGATGCGTGTCGTTCTTCTGGCGGCGGTTGCCGCAGTTTCCGTTTCGCCAGTGTTTGCGCAATCCCTGGTGCCGCCGCCCGCGCCGCCGGGGATCGATGTGCCCGACTGGGCGCTGCCGGGATCGGCCACGCATAGACAGATCGCCCCGCCCGCCGATTTCCACCGTGCCTCGGTCAACAACGGCGGACCGATTGGTGCATTCGAAGGCCAGACCGATGTCGGCGGCCCGCTGGCCCCGGGCAGCGCCAGTTACGATGCTGCAGCCATGACCTACACCATCAATTCCGCCGGCTATAACATCTGGTATCAGCGCGACGAGTTCCGTTATTTGTGGAAGAAGGCATCCGGCGATGTTTCGCTCGCGGCCGATGTGGTGTGGCCGAACAAGGACGACTTTCACGACCGCAAGGTGGCGCTGATCATCCGCGACAGCCTGGACGACGATTCCCGCCAGATCATGACCGCCCAGCATGGCAACGGCATGGTGCATATTTCCTGGCGGGCCGAGAAAAACGGCCAGATGACCGACATCTCCCACCGCGCCGCGCGCCAACCCAATGCGGCGGCGGGCGAAAAGGGATCACAGGCGCTGCACCCCACCCGTATCGGCATTGAGAAAAAGGGCGACCAGTTCCAGCTCTGGATGAGTTGGCAGGGCGAGCCGATCCATCCCGAAGGCGCCCCCATCACCTTCAAGACCAATGGGCCCTTTTATGTCGGCATCGGCTTTACCTCTCATTTGCCGGCCAATGTGCTGACGGCAAAAGTGAGCAATGTGGTGATGGAAAATGCGTCCGGCAAAATTCGCTGACCCTAACTTGTCATGGCCCGCAAATGCGGGCCATCCAGATGACGCCAGCGCCATTCTTTTGGGTTAATCGCGAACCCGGCTGGATGGCCCACACTCCGGTGGGCCATGACATTTTGGGATTGGAGGGGGCTAGCTTTTGGTGTTCTTCGGCAATTTGAGCCATTGTGGCTGCAGATTCTCGTTGCAGCTCAGGCTGCT
>CADECX010000032.1:31742-37211 GCA_902825865.1 uncultured Alphaproteobacteria bacterium | reverse complement strand
GCCATCGTCAAAGACATGCCCCAGATGACCGCCGCAGCGGCGGCAATGCACCTCGATGCGGACCATCCCCAAGCTGTTGTCCTGATGGGTCGCCACGGCGTTGGGCAGGGGGCGGTAAAAACTGGGCCAGCCGGTGCCGCTTTCGAATTTGGTGTCGGAGGAAAACAGATCCAGGGCGCAACCGGCGCAGGCAAAAATGCCTTTGCGATGCTCCTTGTTGAGCGGCGAGGTAAAGGGCGCCTCGGTGTCCTGCTGACGCAACACGCGATAGGCGGCGGGGGAAAGCAGCTTCTTCCATTCCGCGTCGCTCTTGGTCACATCAAAGCCGAAAGCCGGGCCGATAGCGGGCAGGGCCGAGCCCATCAGCAAACCGGTCAGAAATTGGCGTCTGCGCATTTTCGTCTCCGTCACAGCGATCCTATACCGGTCAGTTCGGCCGGGCCTCGCGAAAGTTACGGGAACCATCCCGCGCGGCCCCCGTTCTGTCACCAGCAACAACCGGAGTTGATCATGGATAAGGACAGGATTGAAGGTTCCGCCAACCAGGCCAAGGGCGCTTTGAAGCAAGCCGCCGGAAAGATTACCGGCGACGCAAAGCTTCAGGCCGAAGGCGCGGCGGACAAGGCCAAGGGCAAGGTGCAGAACGCCGTTGGCGGCCTCAAGGATACGCTGCGCGACGCCGCCAAGAACTAGTCGGCTGAGCCACGCTTAAATTAAGAGCCCGGTCCCTGTTGGGGGCCGGGCTTTTTCGTGTGATTGTCACGCTCCCATTTTGCCGAAGGGCTATCACAATGCGCTTTTTCCGCTGGCTAGGCTCCATCCTGTTTGCCGTCCTCAACGGCTTCGCCAAGACGGTGGTATTTCTGATTATGCTGGTCGTGCTTCTGGTGGCGGTCTCGCTGGTGCGCGGCGATGGCCAGCCGGGCAACATCGTGCTGACCTTGGATCTGCGCCAGCCGATCGATGACAGCGCCGCCGCGCCCACCAGCATCCTGACGCCCAAGCGCACGACGGTGATGGATGTGGTGCTGGGTCTGGAAGCCGCCGGCCGCGATGCGCGGGTCAAGGGGCTGGTGATGCGGTTGGGCAATGGCGCGCTTTCCACCGCCGAGGCCCAGGAAATCGCCGCCGCCCTGCAGCGCTTCCGCGCCAAGGGTAAATTCGTCACGGCCCAGGCCACCGCCTTTTTCGCCGCCGGGCTGGGGGACTATCTGACCGCCAGCGCCGCCAATGAAATCTGGGTGCAGCCCAAAGGCCCTTTCTCGACCTCGGGGGTAGGCGGAGGCGGGCTGTTTCTGCGCGGCACCTTGGAAAAGATTGGCGCCCAGCCCCAGATCGCCAAGCGCGCCGAGTACAAAAGCGCCGCCGACATGTACATGGAAAAACAGATGTCGCCGGCCGATCGCGAGCAACTCACCGCTTTGATGAATTCGGTCTATGGTTCCGCCGTCGATCAGATGGCCGCCAACCGCAAACTCAAGCGCGACGAGGTGATCGCCGCGCTGGAGGCCAGTCCGCAATTCGCCGAGGATGCGCGCAGCCGCCGCCTGGTCGACAAGCTTGGTTATGACGATGAGGCGCTTGCCGCCGCCAAGGCCAAGGCGGGCGAGGGCGCCGAAACGGTGAAGTTCAACGATTATGTGAAAGATACCGAGCGCGGAATTAACGTCGCCAATATCGCCATTGTCCAGGCGTCGGGCGAAATCCGCGATGGCACCAACAAGACTTCCTGGGTCAACACGGCGGCGGGCATCGCCAGCGACGATCTGTCGGCGGCGATCGCGCAAGCGGCGCGCGACAAGAATATCAAGGCCATCGTGCTGCGGGTGAATTCACCCGGCGGATCGGTCACCGCCTCCGACCAGATTCTGCATGCGGTGAAGGGGGCGCAGAAGGCGGGCAAGCCGGTGGTGGTCAGCATGGGCGGCGTCGCCGCGTCCGGCGGCTATTATATTTCGCTCAGCGCCAACAAGATCGTGGCCGAGCCCGGCACCATCACCGGTTCGATCGGGGTTCTGACCGGCAAGGTCAGTTTTGCCAAAAGCCTGGCGCTGGTCGGCGCCAATGCCGAAACGGTTTCGGTGGGCAAGAACAGCTTGATGGATTCCCCGCTCCAGCCTTTCACCGACGAGCAATGGGCGAATCTGAACCACCAGGCCGATGTGATTTACAACGACTTCACCCAGAAAGTGGCCGACGGCCGCAAGCTTCCCCTGGAGAAGGTCCGGGCCGCGGCCCGGGGCCGGGTCTGGTCCGGCGCTGACGCCAAGACTCAGGGGCTGGTCGATGTCCTGGGCGGGTTCTGGACGGCGGCGGGGCAGGCGGCCAGCCTGGGGTCGGTGCCGGCGGACGGGATGGTCTTCCGGGTCTATCCCCGTCCCACCGGGGTCCTGGCCCGGCTGGGGGCTTTGTCGGACGATCTGGAGGCCAGTCTGGGCTTCATGGGCAGGATCGAATCAATCCTCAATCTTCCCCTCGCCCAGGCCGTATTGGGCCAGGTTTCCAGCCTGCCCCAGGGCGGTCCAGGCAGCACGATCCAGCTGCGGGCGACAAATCTGCCGCGGCCGTGACCTCGTGGTCACGGCCCGTGCAAGAAAACGGCTTGTTCCGCCGAGTCCTTGAACTATAATTTCGGGGTGCGGGGGCACGAAGCTGGCTTGGGGGCACCATAACTGCGATTATGGGGTCTTGGCGGTTTCGGCGCGTTCCGGAACGTTCATCAAGGCAGTCGGAGTTCTCATTATTTCCCCCCAATCCCCCAAAGGGCCTGCCACGGCCATTGAAGAATTGAGCTTTGAGGGGGCGCTCAAGGAACTGGAAGCCATCGTCTCCCGGCTCGAGCAGGGCGAGGTGGACTTGGAAGACTCGATTGCTTTGTACGAACGCGGACAGGCCTTGAAGACGCATTGTGAAAAAAAATTGAAGTCCGCCGAGGGGCGTCTGGAAAAGATCGTGTTGGGCTCGGGTGGCCCAGAAGTTGGTGAAAAGCTGGAGACAGCATGAGCTTGCGTTGCTGTCTTAAAAAAGAGATTTTCCGGACATGAATATACCGAACACCAAGACTCCCCTGTTGGACCAGGTCGACCTGCCGGAAGACTTGCGCAAACTGGAAAAGCATCAGCTGCGGCAGTTCGCCGACGAACTGCGCACCGACCTGATCGACATCGTTTCGGTAACGGGCGGGCATTTCGGCGCCGGTTTGGGCGTGGTCGAGCTGACCACGGCGCTGCATTATGTGTTTGAGACCCCCAAGGACAGGGTCATCTGGGATGTCGGCCATCAGGCTTATCCCCACAAGATCATCACCGGCCGCCGCGCCCGCATGCGCACCCTGCGCCAGGGCGGCGGCCTGTCGGGTTTCACCAAGCGCAGCGAGAGCGAATACGATCCCTTCGGCGCGGCCCATTCCTCGACCTCGATTTCCGCCGGCCTGGGCATGGCGGTGGCGCGCGACCTCAAGGACGGCGACAACAATGTGATCGCGGTGATCGGCGACGGCTCGATGAGCGCGGGCATGGCCTATGAGGCGATGAACAATGCCGGCGCCCACAAGAACCGGTTGATCGTCATCCTCAACGACAATGACATGTCCATCGCGCCGCCGGTCGGCGCGATGAGCGCCTATCTGGCGCGCCTGGTGTCGTCGCGGCCCTATACCGGCATCCGCAATATCGCCAAGCGCCTGGCGCGCAAGCTGTTGCCGCGCGCCTTGTTCAAGGTGGCGCAGCGCACCGAGGAATATGCCCGCGGCATGGCGATGGGCGGCACCCTGTTCGAGGAGATGGGATTTTTCTATGTCGGCCCGATCGACGGCCACAATCTCGACCACCTGATCCCGGTCTTGGAGAATGTGCGCGACACCATGCGCGGGCCCGTGCTGGTGCATGTGGTGACCAAGAAAGGCCACGGCTATGCCCCCGCCGAAGCCGCGCCGGACAAATATCACGCCGTCAGCAAGTTCACGGTGCTGACCGGTGAGCAGGCCAAGTCCGCGCCCAAGGCGCCCACCTATCAAAAGGTGTTCGGCGAAAGCCTGATCGCGGAAGCCAAAAAGGACAGCCGCATTGTCGCCATCACCGCCGCCATGCCGTCGGGGACCGGCGTCGATCTGTTCGAGAAAGCCTTTCCCAAGCGCACTTTCGATGTCGGTATCGCCGAACAGCATGGCGTGACCTTCGCCGCCGGCATGGCAACCGAAGGCATGAAGCCGTTCTGCGCCATCTATTCCACCTTCCTGCAGCGCGCCTATGACCAGGTGGTGCATGACGTGGCGATCCAGTCGCTGCCGGTGCGCTTTGCCATGGACCGCGCCGGCCTGGTGGGGCAGGACGGCGCGACTCATGCCGGCTCCTTCGACATCGCCTATCTGGCGGCCCTGCCCAATTTCGTGATCATGGCGCCGTCCGACGAGGCCGAATTGACCCATATGGTGGCGACGGCGGCGGCGATCGACGACCGTCCCAGCGCCATCCGCTATCCGCGTGGCGAAGGCACCGGTGTCGCCCGTCCTGCGGAAGGCATTGCGCTGGAGATCGGCAAGGGACGCATTGTCAAAGAAGGCTCCGGCATCGCCATTCTCAATTTCGGCGCTCGCCTGACCCAGGTTCTGCTGGCCTCCGAACGCATGGCCGGTTACGGCCTCTCGCCGACCATCGCCGATGCGCGTTTTGCCAAGCCGCTGGATGTCGACCTGATTCGCCGCCTGGCGCGCGAGCATGAAGTGCTGATCACCATCGAGGAAGGCTCGGCGGGCGGTTTCGCCGCCCATGTGATGCATTTCCTGGCCCATGACGGTTTGCTGGACAGGGGCATCAAGATCCGTCCCATGACCTTGCCCGATGTGTTCCAGGATCACGACACGCCGGACAAGATGTATGCGCAAGCGGGCTTGGATGCCGACGGCATCCTGAAGACCGCATTGAGCGCGCTGGGACGCGGCGCCGAGGCGATTCATCTGGCCGCGGCTGGAAAGCTCGCCTGAACCAAATCTGCGCGCATTTCGGCACCTGCGGCGGCTGTTCGCTGCAAGACCTGACGCCTGACGTCTACCGCGCCACCAAGCGCGAGGCTGTGGTCCAGGCCCTGAAACGCGCGGACGTGACCGCCGAAGTACTTGAGCCGGTCATCGTGTCGCCTCGGACGCGGCGCCGCGCGGTGCTTGAGATCTCGTGTGGCGAAATCGGGTTTCACGCCGCCAAAACCAACGCGATAGTGGATATGCACGAGTGCCTGGTGCTCACGCCGGGCCTGTTCGCGCTGGGGCAGCATCTGCGCACCCGGTTGGGCTTCCTCAAAGCGCCCGCCGATCTTCATGTCACGGAGAGCGTGACCGGCTTTGACCTGGGGATCCGCAGTCCGCAGAAACTTGACCCGCAGATCACGGCTGCCTTGGCCAATGCGGTGGCGGGGCTGGGTATCGCCCGCATCACCTTCAACAATGCTTTGGTGCTGGAAAATGCCGCGCCGCAG
>CADECX010000032.1:0-31732 GCA_902825865.1 uncultured Alphaproteobacteria bacterium | reverse complement strand
GGGGGTGAAGCTGAATCTGCCGCCCCATCCCTTCCTGCAGGCCACTGCCGAAGGCGAGGCGGCGTTGCAGGGCGAAGTTCTCAGGATCGTGGGGAAGGCCAAAAGCGTGGCAGACCTGTTTGCGGGCGTCGGCACCTTTGCTTTGCCGCTGGCCCACAAGGCGCGAATTCATGCCGTGGAACAGGACAAGTCCGCCTTGGCGGCGCTGGCCGAGGCGGCGAAAACCCCTGGCTTGAAGCCGGTCACCACCGAGGTGCGCGACCTGTTCAAGCTGCCGCTGGGTCCGGCGGAATTGAAGGGGTATGACGCGGTGGTGCTGGACCCGCCCCGGGCGGGGGCGGAAGGCCAAGTCAAGATGCTGGCCAAATCCCAGGTTCCGGTCATTGCCTATGTCTCCTGCGATGCGGACAGTTTTGCCCGCGATGCCGCCATTTTAATCGCTGGGGGGTTCAAAATCGGGCCTGTGACCCCGGTGGACCAGTTCCTCTGGTCATCGCATATTGAGCTGGTAGGGCGCTTCGTGCGCAGCTGAGGCGGGATGCTTTGAGCAAGAGACTGATCGCACTGGGCGTGGTTTTGGCGGCGGCCTTGGGCGGCGCGGCGCTGATGTTCCTGGACGTCGCCAGCCCGGTCGCCTCCAAGGAACCGGAACCCCAATCTCATCTGGTTGATTTCAGCCGCTGGGCGGCGGTGCTGGTCGCGGGCGATTACCGCGCCCAGAACGGCGCGCCGTCCAAAGTGTTCGACAATGGCCGCCGCGACCTGGGCAAGGCCTTCGCCAAGATCGGCTTCGCGCCCGCCAACATGCTGGAATATTCGGTGGACTATGACGACGGCACCCAGCATGCCAGCGTGCCCGAGCTCGCCACCGGCCTGCAGACCGTCGCCGCCAAGGCGAAGGATGGCTGCCTGATGTATTTCACCTCCCATGGCACGCCGCAGGGCATGGTGATCGGCAATGAGATACTTTCGCCGGGTCAGATGCGCGACATGGTGGGCAGCGCCTGCGGCGACCGCCCCACCGTGGTGGTGATGTCGGCCTGCTATTCCGGTGTGTTCGTGGCGGCGCTGCAAGGGCCCAACCGCATCATCATGACGGCGGCCAGGCCCGACCGCACCAGCTTCGGCTGCGGCGAGATGGATCACTATACGTTCTTCGACGATTGCTTCCTGCGGGCGATGCCGATGGCGGGCGATTTTCCCGGCCTGGGCGCTTTGGTGCAGCAATGCGTCGCCGAGCGCGAAGTGCAAGTGAAGGCGACGCCGCCGTCCGAGCCGCAAGTCAGCGTCGGCTCCAATCTGATCTTCACCCTGCGTTGGCGCGACACGCCGCCGGTACTGCCGGCCGTCGCGCCTGCAAGCGGCTTTCCCAGACAGCCCACCTAGGGTCGCTGTCTTCTAAGGCGCCGGCTGATCCACGTGCTGCTCAACCGCATGACGGGCCTGGGCGCGGTTGCGGGCAACCACGCGGTCGCGGTCGCCCACCGAGACCAGTCCCGCAATCCGGCGGATCAGCAGATCTTCATCCGGATGCAGCCTGTCGTCGGCATAGGCGACGTCCCACAGCATTCCGATCAGTTCAACCCGCTGTGCCATCTCCATCGTGTCGCTGATATCGGAGGTGTAGCCGAGCAATTGCACCATGCGCTTATTCTGTTCCTCCGCCGTCGCCATCAGCTGGACGAATTCTTCTTCGATCAGGCCGAAGCGGCGGATGAGCAGGGATTGGATCATGGCGCGCTCGCGCTCGCAGAAATGTTCGTCTTGGATGGCGGCTTCCACCATCAGCACGGCCGCCGCAAGGCGCGGATTGGATTGGCGCTGTGGCGAAGGCTCGGGCATGCGCCGCGGCTTGGCCGATTGGAAGACGCGCATCAAGGCATCGAACATGAAGCCCCCACTTGCCCGGGCGTTTTATCCCTGGGCCCATTACCCCAAAGCCATCTTATCGCGGGGCGGGGGTGGGGGCTATGATTTTTGACGGGGTTCCCGGAATGCCGGGCTGTCAGCCGACCTGGCCTCTGTGCCGCAGCGCCTGATCCGCCAAAACACAGGCCATCATGGCTTCGCCCACCGGCACCGCGCGGATGCCCACGCAAGGGTCATGGCGGCCCTTGGTAAGGATTTCGGTCTCCGCGCCTGCTCTGTCGATGGTCTTGCGCGGCGTCAGGATGGAAGAGGTCGGCTTGACCGCGAAGCGCGCCACAATCGGCTGGCCGGTGGAAATGCCGCCCAGAATGCCGCCCGCGTGATTGGATAGAAAGACCGGCTTGCCATCATTGCCGTGGCGCATTTCGTCGGCATTTTCCGCGCCCGTCATGGCGGCGGTGGCAAAGCCGTCGCCGATCTCCACGCCCTTGACCGCGTTGATGCTCATCAAGGCGGAAGCCAATTCGTTGTCCAACTTGGCATAGACCGGCGCGCCGATCCCGGCGGGAACGCCTTCCGCCACCACTTCGATGATGGCGCCGACCGAGGAGCCGTCCTTGCGGATGTCGTCCAGATAATTTTCCCATTCCGCCGCCGCCTTGGCATCGGGACAAAAGAAGGGATTGTTGTTCACCGCGTCCCAGGACCAGTTGGCGCGATTGACCTTCTGCGTGCCCATCTGCACCAGCGCGCCGCGAATGGTCACCTTGCCGTAAAGCCGGTCGAGAATCTTGCGCGCGATGGCGCCTGCCGCCACACGGGTCGCGGTCTCGCGCGCGCTTTGCCGCCCGCCGCCGCGATAGTCGCGCACGCCATACTTTGCGTCATAGGTATAGTCGGCATGGCCGGGGCGGAATTTGTCGCGGATGTCGCCGTAATCCTTGGAGCGCTGATCGACATTCTCGATCAGCAATCCGATGGGTGTGCCGGTGGTGACTTGTTCGGCCATGCGCTCGTCCTGGAATACGCCCGACAGGATTTTCACCGTGTCGGGTTCCTGGCGCTGGGTGACGAATTTGCTCTGGCCCGGGCGGCGCTTGTCCATCCAGGGCTGGATGTCGGCCTCGGTCAAAGCGATGCCCGGCGGGCAGCCATCGACCACACAGCCGATCGCCGGCCCATGGCTTTCGCCGAAGGTGGTGACGCGGAACAGGTGCCCGAAGGTGTTATGCGACATGGATTCTCTTCTGGTCGCGCCGGACGGCCCTGCGCGGTTGAAGGCAACCGCTCCGGGTCGCCGGTCGCTCCCGGATTACCTCAATTCGGCCTCACGGGTCCAGCCGCACCACCTGGGAGCCTGTCACGCGGAAAACCACGCCCTGGGGCTCGTCCAGGCTGCTCATCTCCCGCCAGTGCAGTCCGGCCAAAAGCCCGCGCAGGATGCGGGTGGTGGCGCCATGGCTGATGGCGATGGTGCTGGTCTTAAGCTCCGTGACCCAGTCGCTGACCCGGGCCGCGACTTCGGCGTAATTCTCGCCCTCCGGCACCCGCACATGCCATTTGTCGTTGCCGCGCTGCTCGAACAGGGTGGGGCTCTGCGCCCGCGCCTCCTGGTCGGTGAGCTGGTCCCACACTCCCAGATCGATTTCCCTGAGGCGGTTGTCGGTGGCAAAGCCGTCTGCCGGAAGGCCCATGGCCTGGCGCGCGATCTTCATGGTCTTTACCGCCCGCGTCAGCGGACTGGAGATGAATTGCCACCCCCGCGCGTCTCCCAATTCGCGGCTCAGGATGCGGCCCACCTGCGCGGCCTGTTCCAAACCCAGCGGTGTGAGCGGTGTGTCCTTGCTGCCCGAGAAACGCTTTTGGACATTGGCCTCGGTCTGGCCGTGGCGCGCGAAATAGAGCGTCAGCCCCGCCGGAAGCTCAAGCACTATCCGGCTTCTGGACGACGGAGATGTCGGGCGCATCCTCGGCCTTCATGCCGACCACATGATAGCCGGCATCGACATGGAGATTTTCGCCGGTCACCGCGCTGCCCATATCCGACAGCAAATAGAGCGCGGCATTTCCAACCTCGGCTTGCGTCACCGTGCGGCGCAGGGGCGAATTATACTCGTTCCATTTCAGGATATAGCGGCTGTCGGCGATGCCGGCGAAAGCGAGCGTCTTGATCGGCCCGGCGGAGATGGAATTCACCCGGATCTGTTTCTTGCCCAGATCCTCGGCCATGTAGCGCACGCTGGCTTCCAAGGCCGCCTTGGCCACGCCCATCACATTGTAATGCGGCATGTTGCGCTCCGCGCCCAGATAAGTGAGCGTCACCATGCTGCCGCCATTGGTCATCATCTTTTCGGCGCGCTGCGCCACCGCGGTAAAGGAATAACAACTGATGTCCATGGTCATGCGGAAATTTTCCGCCGTGGTCTCGATGTAGCGGCCTTTCAGCTGCTCCTTGTCGGAGAAGGCGATGGCATGCACCAGGAAATCGATGCTGTCCCACACCTTGCGCAGTTCGGCGAAGGCCGTGTCGATCGACGCCTGATTGCTGACATCGCAATCGATCAGCGCGGCGGGCTTCAAGGGTTCGACCAGCGGCACCACCCGCTTGCGGAACAGATCGCCCTGATAGGAAAAGGCCAGTTCGGCGCCAGCCTCATGCAGCGCCTGGGCGATGCCCCAGGCGATGGAATGCTGATTGGCCACGCCCATGATCAGGCCGCGTTTGCCCTTCATGAGGCCGGAAAATCCCATGCTTAGTCCCCGCTATGCTGCGCGCACCTTAGTCATTTACCCTGAATAGGCCAGCAGCCAAACCGGATTTTCTGTGTGCGGAATTTATAATAATACCAAATACTTAGCGTATCTTGGCGCGTGGGTCATAGTCCGGGCTCCAGCCCTGGACAAAGCCGCGCAGAGACTCGTCGGGCTTCTCGGGCAGGGTTACCACCAGCCGCACATAAAAATCTCCGGCCCCGTCCGTGGCGGCGATCCCCTTGCCCTTGAGCCGCAGCACCGTACCGGTGTTGGAGTTCGGGGGTACGCTAAGGGACACGGTGCCGGTCAAGGTCGGCACCGGCACTTTGGCCCCCAGGACAGCTTCTTTCGGCGTTACCGGCAAATCCATGCGGATATCGTTGCCGTCGCGGGTCATGAAGGGATGCGGCGCCACCGACACGGTCAGCAGAATGTCGCCATTGGGTCCGCCGCGCCCCCCCGCGCCGCCGCGGCCCTTCACCCGCACCACTTGGCCGTCCTTTACCCCCGCGGGAATCTTGACGTCGATCTGCTCGCCATTCTGCAGCATCACGCGGCGGGTGCCGCCGCCGGCGGCTTCCGCGAAGCTGACGGTGACGGCGGCGGCAAAGTCCTCGCCCTTGGCGGCCTGTCCCGCCTTGGCGCCCCGGCGGCCACCGCCCATCAGGTCGGCGAATATGTCCTCAAAGCCCGCCGGCCCGCCCCCACCCGGAGAAGAGGCCGCATCGTCGAAGCTGAAATGAAATTCCCGCGCGCCCGCACCGCCGCCAAAGCCGCCGCTGAAGGGATTGCCCTGCCGGAAACCGCCACCGCCTTGGCGGGGATCAAAGCCTTTTGGATTGCCGTCGGCGCCGATGGCGCCGGCGTCATACTGGGCCCGCTTTTGCTTGTCGCCCAATATGTCATAGGCGCCGGAAATCTCCTGAAAGCGCTTCTTTGCCGCCGCATCACCCGCATGCTTGTCGGGGTGATGCTTCTTGGCCAGCGTTCGGAACGCTTTCTTGATCTCGGTCTCGCTCGCCGTCTTGGCGATGCCGAGGATTTCGTAAGGATCTTTCATACCGGTCTTTCGGAGCGACTCTGCCTTAGGTGGTCGCTTTATAACATTGTTTCAAGAATGGAAGCGGCGGCTCGGCGATGTGTTTACGGTGACGCCGCGCCGTTCGGTGCATTGTTCGAAGCCGGTGCGGCGCTGGCAGAGGTTTGCGCCGCGGGCGGACCCAGAAATTCCGAGCGCGCGATGGCTTCGGGCATGCCGCTTTGGGCGGCGGCGGCATAAAGCTCTTTTGCCTTTTCCAGATCCTTGGGCACCAGCGGCGGCGCGCCGGTCTCGTAAAATTCACCCAGCTGGAATTGCGCGCCGGGATGATTGGCGGCGGCGGCGCGCGCCAGAAGCGGCAAGGCGGCGGCCATGTCGGGAGGGCCGAGATCGCCCTTGATATACATGTCCGCCAGATCGGCCTGGGCGGTCGGCATGCCGACTTCCGCGGCGCGCAGATAGATTTCCTCGGCCCGCTTGGGGTTTTTCTCGGTGCCGATGCCCTTGCGCAGCATCATGCCAAGATTGCGCATCGCGGCCAGGTCCTCGAAGCGAAGCTCCCACCAGACTTTGAAGGCCTTTTCAAAGTCGCCTGCGTCGTAGGCGGCGACGCCGGTGGCGAAGTCGGCGGCGATTTCCTGGGAGGTGCGGGCCTGCGCCATCGGCGCCCCCGCGAGGCAGGCGCAAAGAGCAAGGGTGAGAAGCGGAAAAAGCTTTTGGGACATGGGAAGCGCAAGGCTACCCTGCCTGGAGCGAAACTGCTAGGACGGCGCGCATGACGATGGAGACCGGTGGCCCCCTGGACGATGGCGGTATTGCCGCATCCGGCGACCCGTTCGCGCTGTTCCAGACCTGGATGCAGGAGGCCGAAAAGTCAGAAGCCCACGATCCCAATGCCATGGCCCTGGCCACGGCGGATGCCGACGGCGTGCCCAATGTCCGCATGGTGCTGCTGAAGGGCTTCGATACAAACGGTTTCGTTTTTTACTCCAATGCCGAAAGCATCAAGGGCGCCGAGCTGGCGGTCAATCCGCAGGCCGCGATCAATTTCCATTGGAAGAGTTTGCGCAAGGCGGTGCGGGCGATGGGGCCCGTCACCCAGGTTTCCGACGCGGAAGCCGATGCCTATTTCGCCTCGCGTCCCAAGGACAGCCAGATCGGCGCCTGGGCCTCGCCGCAGTCGCGCGTCATGGAAGGCCGCTGGGTGTTCGAGAAAAAACTAGCCGAGGCCGGCATCAAATATGCGCTGAGCAAAGTGCCGCGCCCGCCTTACTGGACGGGATGGCGCATCACGCCCTTGCGCATCGAATTCTGGCGCGACCGCCCGTTCCGGCTGCATGACCGGCTGGTCTATGTCCGCGACCATGCGGGCGCGCCCTGGCGCACCGAAAGACTGTTCCCGTGATCGCCCCGTCGCCGGACGGCGACCATAAAAAAAGCATAGAGCAGTCCGGCGTCTTGATGCACCGCGCCGCCATCGCCTCGGTTTCGGTGTCGCTGTTTCTGGTCGCGATCAAGACCTTCGCCTATTTCGCTTCCCATTCGGTGGCGATGCTGGCGTCGCTGGCGGACTCGGCGCTGGACCTTTTCGCCTCGTCGCTGAACATGCTGGCCATCCGTTCGGCCTTGGCCCCGGCCGATGCCGAACATCGCTTCGGTCATGGCAAGGCCGAGCCCCTGGCGGGATTGGCGCAGGGCGCCTTCATTTCCGCCTCGGCGCTTTTCCTGGTGCTCCAGGCCGTGCAGCGCATCATCACGCCTGAGCCGCTGGACAATTCCATTCCCGCCTTGGTGGTGATGGGCATTTCCATTTTCGTCACCATCCTGCTGGTGCTGTATCAGCGCCGTGTGGTTGCCAAGACCGGCAGCCTCGCGGTGGAAGCCGATACGACGCATTACGCCAGCGACCTGGCCACCAATCTTGGCGTGATCGTGGCGCTGGTGCTGGTCACCTGGCTGGACTGGACTCTGGCCGATCCCTTGATCGCGCTGGCGGTGGCTGGTGTGATGCTGTTCACCGCGTTCGGCGTGGGGCGGCAGAGCTTCAACCAATTGATGGACCGCGAATTGCCGGACGAGGAACGCGCCCGTATCCTGCGCATCGCCCGCAGCCATCCGGCGGTGCGCGACGTGCATGAGCTCAAGACCCGTGCGGCGGGGCTTTCCACTTTCATTCAATTGCATCTGGCCTTGGACCCGGCGATGCCGCTGTCGCAAGCCCATGTCATCAGCGATGCGGTGGAACAAGCCTTGCTGGCCGCCTATCCCGGCGCCGAAGTGATCATTCATCAGGACCCGGCGGGGCTGGAGCCGCTGCCCGGTCTTCCTGAATAGACCTTTCTGCAAGCAGGGATTCACTGGGGTGGTGCGCCGCATAAGCGCAATGATAGGGTAGCCCTATGGCCGAGCCTCAGCATATCGACGACGAAAAACGCACCCTGATCCTGACCGGTGCCTCGCGCGGCATCGGCCATGCCACGGTGAAGCGTTTTTCCAGCGCCGGATGGCGGGTGATCACCTGTTCGCGCCACGCCTTTCCCGAAAATTGTCCCTGGGCGGCGGGCCCCGAGGACCACATCCAGGTCGACCTGGCCGATCCGCGCGATACCGCGCGCGCCGCCGAGGAAATGCGCTCGCGCCTGACCGATGGCAAGCTGCATGCCCTGGTCAACAATGCCGCCATCTCGCCCAAGGGCCCCAAGGGTGAGCGGCTGGGCACCTTGGAATCGTCGCAGGAGTTGTGGCGCCAGGTCTTCGAGGTCAATCTCTTTTCCACCATCTGGCTGGCCCAGGGCCTCAAGAACGAACTGGCCAAGGCCCATGGCGCCATCGTCAATGTCACCTCCATCGCGGGCTCGCGCGTGCATCCTTTCGCGGGCGCGGCTTATTCCATCAGCAAGGCGGCCGCGGCGGCGCTGACACGCGAGATGGCGGCGGATTTCGGTCCCCGGGGCGTGCGGGTAAACGCCATCGCGCCGGGCGAGATCGACACCGCCATCCTGTCGCCGGGCACCGAAAAGATCGTCGAGCAGATTCCAATGCGCCGGCTGGGCCAACCGGCGGAGGTCGCCAAGGCGATCTATTATCTGTGCACGGATCAAAGTTCATACGTGACCGGCTCCGAACTCATGATCAATGGCGGCCAGCACGTCTGACGCGGCAGGGCTACTTCGACCCTCCCTCAAGGGGAGGGTGGTGTCGCCGCTTAGGCTGTAGCAAAACTGTCATATGAGCCCTGTACCAGCGCACCATGTTGGAACGCTGCGCGGGTTTGGTCTTCGGCTTCCTGTTTCGCGGGTCCGAAGCGGTCCGGGTGCGTGACGAGACCCTGGGCGGCCAATTGGCCCAAGGCTTCAACTGGCTGTGGCTGCATCTGGCGCTGTCGGACCATCGCGCCCGCCGCTTTGTCGAAGGCTTTGCCGACATCCCCGCCGACGCCCGCGCCCTGATCCTCAGCCAGGAAGACCGAATTCAACTGACCCTCACATCCGGCGGCGCCTGGGGCATCCTGCCCGATATCGAGCGCGACTTTGACGACCAGTCGCTGGAGTCCTGCCGCATGGCGTTCTGGCTGGACGGCGAGCGGCTGATCACCGCCCGCCGCCATCCTTTGCGGGCGGCGGAAAATCTGCGCGATGCGGTGGAGCGGGGCGACGTTCCCGCGGGGACAGCGCAAGCCCTGGTCCGTCAGCAGGAACAGTTCTTCGATCTGGTTGAGCAAAGGCTGGCGGTGCTGAGCCGCGAGCTGGGCAAGATCGAGGATGAAGTGCTGGCCGACCGCGACCATATCGGCCGCGAGGTGCTTGGTCCCTTGCGCCGCGAACTGTCGCGCTATGCCCGCGAATTCTCAGCCCTGCGCGGCGCGATCTACCGCGCCACCACGGCGCGCGGCGCGGTGCTGTCCAGCCCGCTGACCGAACTTTTGCCGGCGCTGCACCAGCAGGCCGAGGATCTGGAGCGCGATGCCGCCGCGCTCTCGGACCGGGCGCGGTTGATCTATGAAGAGATCGGCAGCCGGGTCGCCGACAATACCAGCCGCAGTCTTTCAGCTCTTACGGTGATCTCGACCTTGCTCTTGCCGCCGACCTTTCTGGTCGGCGCTTTCGGCATGAATGTCGGCGGCATTCCCTGGGGTGCGAGCCCTCACGGGTTCTGGTACGGCGTGGGTCTTTGCGCCGCTGTTGTATTCACAGGGTGGCTGGTACTACGGCGTTTTCGTATTCTTCCCTGATTTCGGGGGCGCGGGTCTTTTGCGTCGTGAGTTCGTCGCGCCTGCTTTAAGCACCACTTGTCATGGCCCACCGGAATGTGGGCCATCCAGTTGGGTTCGCGATAATTCTGAAACCAATGCGCAGACGTCATCTGGATGGCCCGCATTCGCGGGCCATGACAGTTTGGCTTTTAATTATGCTTCGCGCTCACCGGCAGCCCTTGAACGCCATGCTCTTGCAGGTGGCGGTCATTTCCTTGGCCTGCTTCTGCGCCGCCGGAGTCATGCGATTCCACAAGGCATCGCGATGGGCGGCGGCATTGGCGATGCTGTTCTGTTCGGCGGCCAGCGCGTACCACATGTAAGCGTGAAAGGGCTCGGCCTTCATGCCCTGGCCCATCTCATACATCAGGCCCAGATTGTACATGGCGGCGGCATTGCCCTGGGCGGCGGAGGCCATGAACCATTGCGCCGCCTTGGCATAGTCGCGCGGCACGCCTTTGCCTTCGCGGTAAAGCCCGCCCAGATTGTTCTGTCCCAGGGAAGAACCGGCGGCGGCCGAGAGCGAGAGGTAACGCACCGCTTCGGATGTGTCCTGCTTCACGCCTTTGCCGTCGAGATACAGAATGCCCAGATTGTTCTGCGCCACCGGATTGCCCTTGATCGCCATCGGCTGCCAGGACGCGACCGCGGCCTTGTAGTCGGCGCGCTGGAAATGGCGGGCGCCGTCCTGCATCGCATCCGGCACGGCTGCGGCATGGCCCAGATTGACCGAAAAGATCATGGCCAACAGGGCGCCGATAAGGGCGGACAAAATGGAATTACGGGGGGAAATGCGGGTGATGGATTTGCGCATGGGGCGGATCTCCAGCGGGATTCGGTTGGAGGATTAACGCCTTGAATGGTGAACAACCGCTTACCAGCGCAGCAGGTACCGGCCCAAAAAGGCCCCGAGGACGGTGACCAAGCCGATCCCCAGCGTGTACCAGACGGCGATAAAGGGGGCGGCTTCCTCGCTGCAATGGAAGCAATAGACAAAGGCCCCGGCCGCCCCGGCGAACAGCCCGGCCCCGGCCCCGGCCAGGGTCGGCTCCGTGGGGGCAAGCTTCCTCAAGGCCCAGAAGGTGGCGGCCAGGGTCGGCAGGGCCGTCAGGGTGACATAGGTGGCGCAGACCCTGCTGGACCGGCCCATCACCAGCCCCGGCATGTCGGCCCCTGGGGCGCTCATTTGCAGGCCCGCCAGCAGCAGGATGGCCAGCAGGGGCAGGGTCAGGGCCAGGACGGGCCGGGTCAGCCCGGCCCCCGGCCTGCCGGCCCGTTCCACCAGCCACAGGCCGAACGCGGCGATGGCAAAGGTATAGGCGAGCTTGGTCCACATGCCGGGATGGGCCATGGCGGCGGCCAGGTCGGGGCGCGGCCCGATCATCGCCAGCAGAAGCAGAACCGAGCCGGCAAGCCCCAGCGCGGCCGCGCCCAGCAGCAACCGCGCCACCGCGCCGCTTTTGACCGGCTCCAGCCCGGACGACAATTGCGCGATCAGGTCATCGGTCCGCATCGCCGCGTCTTTCTTCTTTTAATTCCTCGCGCAAATTTTCATTCAGCGATTTGATCGCCCGGTGCACCGTCACCTTGACCGCCGATTCCGACAAGCCGCTGCGCTTGGCGGCTTCGGCGACCGAAACGCCGTCCAGCTTGATGTCGGACACCAATTGCCGTTTGGCGGGAGTGAGCTTGTCGAGCAGTTTGCCGACATCGCGCCGGGCGATTGTCTCTTCGGCTTCGTCATGGCCGAACAGATCGCCGGCTTCTTCCAGCGGCACGGTGGCGCGGCGTTTGTGGCGGCGATATTCGTCGATCAGCTTGTAGCGCGCGATGCCGTAAACCCAGGCCGTGAAGGGCAGGGCCGGATCATAGGTCGCGCGCCGCGTGTGAATGGCGATCAAGGTCTCCTGCACCGCATCCTCGGCCGCGCCGCTGTCCAACCGGCGCGCATAATAGCTCCGCAAATGCCGCGTCAGTCCGGCCAGCAGCATCCGGTAGGCGCCGGCATCCCCTTTGAGGGCGGCCAGCATCCAGTCCCGGTATTGCGCCTCCTGGGCGATCAAACACGGCTCCGTTTATGAGCTTCGCGCGCGGCCGGGGAAAGGTTACACCGAATTCAGCTTTTCGGGTCAGCCCTGCTGCGCTTCCTTGAGAATGTCGGCGATCATGTCCTTGCCGTCGGGACTGTGAATCCAGTTCTCGGCGGCGGACAAAGTGGGGAACTGCAGCGGCACTTTCTGCGGCTTGTTGCGCTCCGGCACCGGCACCAGGACTTCGAAAGTGCCGGCAAAACGCACATCCCTGGTCTCGGCGGCATAGGGCGGCTGCAGCTGGTTCTTCCGCTTTTCCTTCATGCTGCCCATGGCCAGTCTCCAGTCTTTTGCCGGGCTTCTACAGGGTTTACTCGTCCCGGTCAGCACGTTTTTTTCGGCCGATTCCCAGCTTTTCCCGCCACAACCGGGCCGGGATTTCCTCGATTTGCCCCTCGGCCAACTGACCCAGCTGAAAAGGCCCGTAAGAGGTGCGGATCAGCCGCGCCACTTTCAGGCCCAGCCGCTCCATCACCCGTTTGACCTCGCGGTTCTTGCCTTCCTTCAAGCTGACGGTGGCCCAGCTATACATGCCCTTGCTGCGCTCCAAGTCCGCAACGATAGGGCCATATTTGACGCCGTCGATGGTGATGCCGGTGGCAAGCTTGTCGAGATCGGCCTGGGTCACCTTGCCGAACAGCCGCGCGCGATAAATGCGCGTCCAGCCGGCGGCGGGAATTTCCAGACGGCGCGCAATGTCGCCGTCATTGGTCAAAAGCAAGAGCCCTTCGGAATTGAAATCCAGCCGCCCCACCGAGACCACGCGCCCCAGATGCTTGGGCAGATTGGCGAAGACGGTGGGCCGCCCCTTTTCATCCTTGTGGGTGGTGACCAGGCCCGAGGACTTGTGATAGCGCCACAGCCGCGCGCCTTCCGGCTCGGCCAGCGGTTTTTCGTCGACCTGGATGACATTGTTCGGCGTGACATTGAGGGCGGGCGAGGTCACCAGCACGCCGTCCAGCTTGACCCGGCCTTCCAGGATCAGCTTCTCGGCGTCGCGCCGGGAACATATCCCGGCGCGGGCAATGACTTTTGCTATACGATCGCCGTCCGGCAATGGTAACTCCTGAACCATGGATGATGCTCAAGCCATAGCACTGGCGCTGGAAGAAGCGAAATCCGCCGCCTTGCGGGGCGAGGTGCCGGTGGGCGCGGTGCTGCTGTCCGCCGATGGCGCGCTTTTGGCGCGAGACGGCAACCGCATTCTGGAGCTCAAAGACCCCACCGCCCATGCCGAGATGCTGGTGATGCGCCAGGGCGCGCAAGCGCTGGGCAATGAGCGGCTGATCGGCAGCACGCTCTATGTCAGCCTGGAGCCTTGCGCCATGTGCGCCGGGGCGATGGCGATGGCGCGCATCGCGCGGCTGGTATTCGCGGCCTGCGATCCCAAGGGCGGTGCGGTGTTGCATGGGCCGCGTTTTTTCGAGCAGCCCACCTGTCATCATCGCCCGGCGGTGACGCAGACCGAACCGCATGCGCTGGAAGCGGGCGAGATATTGAGAGAGTTTTTTCGGGCGCGGCGGAGTTAACTCTATTGTCATTCCCGGCGAGCCAAGCGCGTTAGCGCGCGGCGAGGGAAGGGAACCCAGGTGGATAGAATCTTTCCGCTCTCGCCACCTGGCCCCTTCCCCTCGCGAAGCTGACGCTTCGCTCGGCCGGGGACGACAGGGTGTTCTAAAACCAGCTCGGCGAAAAACCGGGAAAGCCCAGCAGCAGCACTTCGCGCGCCGCGATCAACCCGATGCCGCCGCCGATCAGCACATCGCTCAGGAAATGCGCCGTCAGCAGTGCGCGCGTCGCGCCAAGCAGCGCGGCAATGGAAAACCACATCGGCCACCATGTCGGCCACACGCAAGTGAAGATCACCGCGACACAGCAGATGGTCAAAGCATGGCCGCTGGGGAAACTGTTGTAGTCGGGATTGAAGGCCAGCGGCGTGAAGCCGTACAGGCCCATTTCCATATCGTCGCGCGGGCGCCGGCGGCCCAACACCAGCTTGATCACATGCAGCACCACACTGCCCAGGCTGAGGCTGGCGATAAAGGCCAAGGAGTAATTGACCAGCTGGGTGGCTTCCTCGGCCAGTACGCCATAATGGCGCATGCCGGCGGCGACGATCAGCGCCAGGACCGCGGCGGCCAGCCAGTGCCCGGCCTTGGCGTAATGGGTGATGCGGTCCAGCGCCTTGTGCACGGATGCGTTGACATGATCGTAAATGAAATGCGCCAGCCAACGGTCAATCGTCAGCGCCAAAAGCCCGGTCAGGATGGAAGCAAAGCCCGCCCACAAAAGCATGGCTGTTGGGTGCCTTTTCGGCGGGGTTATGTCAACGATTCAGTGCGCGCCAGCCCCCCGCGCGAAAGCGCGTTTCAGCGCTTGAGCGCCCTCCAACCTATATCGCGGCGGCAAAAGGCGCCATTCCAGTGGATCAAATCCACCGCTTGATAGGCGCGGGCCTGCGCCTCGGCCACTGTCTTGCCCAGGGCGGTGACATTCAGCACCCGCCCGCCGACCGCGACGATGGCATCGCCGCGCCGTTCGGTTCCGGCGTGAAACACGGTGACGCCGGGTACCTTCGCAGCTTCTTCCAGTCCGGTGATCACATGGCCTTTTTCGTAAGAACCCGGATAGCCCTTGGACGCCATCACCACCGTCAACGCCACCTCCTCGCGCCATTGCAGCGGCGTAAGCTTGCCCTCGCGCGCCGCCAGCAGGGCGGTCAATAGATCGCTTTTCAGGCGCGGCATCAGCACCTGGCATTCGGGATCGCCGAAGCGGGCATTATATTCCACCAGCTTGGGTCCCTGTTTGGTGATCATCAGGCCCAGATACAGCACACCCAGATAGGGCCGCCCCTTTGCCGCCATGGCGGCGACGGTGGGCTTGATGAATTTTTCCATCGCCACCAGTTCCAGCGCTGGCGATAAAACCGGGGCGGGCGAATAGGCGCCCATGCCGCCGGTGTTGGGCCCGGTATCGCCGTCGCCGACGCGTTTGTGATCCTGGGCGCCTGCCATGGCAACGACATTGCCGCCGTCGCTCAAGGCAAAGAAGCTGGCCTCTTCGCCTTCCATGAATTCCTCAACCACGATGGCATGGCCGCTTTCCCCAAAACCGCCTTCGAACATGAAGTCGATCGCCTTGTCGCTTTCATTCTTGCTGAGGGCGATGATCACGCCTTTTCCCGCAGCAAGGCCGTCGGCCTTGATCACCACCGGATAACCCAGGCTGTCGGCAAAACTCTTGGCCGGCGCGGGCGCGGTGAAGCGTTGATAAGCGGCGGTGGGAATGCCCGCTTCCATGCAAAGGTCTTTGACAAAGCCCTTGGAGCCTTCCAGCACGGCGGCGGCCTTGCTGGGTCCCAGGCTGCGGATACCGGCGGCCTCGAAAATATCCCACAGACCCGCCACCAATTGCGGATCGGCCGCGATGACGGCGAAATCGATTCCCGTTTCGCCTGCAAACTTGACCAGTCCGGGAAAGTCGGTCGCGGCAATGGGCACGCATTCCGCCCCCTGGGCGATTCCGGCATTGCCGGGGGCGCAATAGAGCTTTGTCAGCAGCGGACTTTTCGACAGCGCCCAGGCCAGCGCATGTTCGCGGCCTCCGGAACCCACCAACAGAACTTTCACGCTGATGCCTCCTCTGGCCTCGCCATTCTTCGCCGCCACCCTGTATCATAGCGCCATGAGCGACGCAGCCTTTTCCAACCTGCCCGAATTTACAGTCACAACCTTGTCGGCCGCCCTCAAGCGCGCGGTCGAGGACCAGTTCGCCATGGTGCGGGTCCGGGGCGAGATTTCGGGCCTGAAATTCCATTCCTCCGGCCATGTTTATTTCGACCTCAAGGATGACAAGGCGGTGCTGAATGCCGTGATCTGGCGTGGGCAGGCGGGCCGGCTGAAGGTGCGCCCCGAAGCCGGGATGGAAGTGATCTGCACCGGCAAGCTGTCCACCTATGCCGGTTCGTCGCGCTATCAGATCATTGTCGAACAGGTCGAGCTTGCCGGCCTGGGCGCGCTGATGGCGCTGCTGGAAGAGCGGCGCAAGAAACTGGCGGCGGAAGGCCTGTTCGATGCCGCCCGCAAGAAAAAGCTGCCCTTCCTGCCCGAGGTGATCGGGGTGATCACATCGCCGACCGGCGCGGTGATCCGCGACATCATGCACCGGCTGGAAGCGCGTTTTCCCCGCCGGGTGCTGCTCTGGCCGGTGGCGGTGCAGGGCGAGAAGGCGGCCGGTGAAATCGCCGCGGCGCTTGCGGGCTTCAATGCCATGCGCGCAAACCGGCCCGACCTTCTGATCGTGGCGCGCGGCGGCGGTTCGGTGGAAGACCTGATGGCCTTCAACGACGAAGCGGTGGTGCGCGCCGCCGCTGCCAGTGCCATCCCCCTGATCTCGGCGGTGGGCCATGAGACCGACACCACCCTGATCGATTTCGCCGCCGACATCCGTGCCCCCACACCCACCGCGGCGGCCGAGCTGGCGGTGCCGGTGCGGACCGAATTGCTGGCGCAGAATTTGGACCTGGACCGGCGCATGCTGAATTGCTTCACCAAGGGCCTGAAAGATCGCCAGCGTCATCTGGCGCAGCTCGCCCGGGTCTTGCCGCGCGCCGAAAGCCTTTTTGCGGCGCCGCGCCAGCGATTGGATGCCGCATCCGACAGACTGCAGCACGGATTGCAACGCAATCTGCAAGTCCATGCGGTGCGATTCAACAAAAGTGCGGCCCGGCTGCGTGATCAGATGCTGAAAGACCGGATGAAGATCGCTGCCGAGCGAGTCGGGGGGCTGGCGGCGCGCGCCATGCGCGCCCAGCGCACCCGTCTGGCCCAAGCGCGCCACAAGATGGACGGCCTGGAGCGGTTGCTGGAAAGCGTCTCACACAAGTCGGTGCTGGAGCGCGGCTTTGCGCTGGTGCGCGGCGAGGACGGCAATGTGCGCCGCCGCGCCGGCCAGGTGAAAGCGGGCGAGGCGCTGAGCCTGACCTTCGCCGATGGCGAGAAAAAGGTTATCGCAGACGGCACATCGCCCAAAGCCAAGGGCAAAAAGCCCGCCGATCAGGGCTCGCTTTTCTAAGGCGCGATACGGTAAAGTGACTTTTTTGATGTCCTACCGCTTCGCTACTTGAGGACCTGTATGAATGTAATGGAGCGCGATACCGGTGAAGCCAAGCTTCACTATCTTGACGGCGAGTATGAAATCGTCACGCCGGGCGGCTATGTCGTCTGTGCCGTGACCGGCGCCCATATTCCGCTGGATGCGCTGCGCTATTGGAGCGTGGACCTGCAGGAAGCCTATGCCACGCCAGCACTGTCCACGGCGCGGGCGCAGGAAAAGGGCCTCGTTCCCAAATAATGGCCGCTTCCGTGATCCAGCCGGTGCGCCGCCGTTTTTTTCTCGGCGCGTCGCTGTCGCTGGCCGTGTCGCGCGCGGTTGCGCAGGAAAAACCAGTACGTTTTTCGCTGAGCGGCTCGATGGAACAAGGCAGCCTGGTCACCGGCAGCGCGCCGCCCGGTTCGCTGGCGGCGCTGGACGGACGCCCCCTTCGGGTCAGCGCGGACGGACGCTTCGCCTTCGGATTCGCCCCCGACCAGACGGCGGCCTCGTTGATAACGGTGCGCTATCCCGATGGTGGCGGCGACAGCCGCAGCTACACCCCTATCGTGCGGCAGTATGACGTTCAGCGCGTCAACGGCCTGCCGCAAAATACGGTGACGCCGCCCCCCGAGGTGCGCGAACGCATCGCGCGCGAGGCCGAGGCGATCTTTCTGACGCGGCTCAGCGATACGCCGGGCAGCGATTTTCTCTCCGGTCTGGATTGGCCGGCTCCCGGCGTGGAAAGCGGGATATTCGGCAGCCAGCGGATCAACAATGGCGTACCCGGGTCGCCGCATTATGGCGTGGACATGGCCGCGCCCACGGGCACGCCGATCCGCGCTCCCGCCGACGGCGTGGTCAGCCTCAGCGACGATCATTATTTGAGCGGCGGCCTCACCTTGATCGATCACGGCCAGGGCGTCTCCACCGCCTATCTGCATCAAAGCGCGCGGCTGGTGAAAGCGGGTGACGTGGTCAAGCGGGGCCAGCGCATCGGGTTGATCGGGGCGACGGGCCGCGCCACGGGACCGCATCTGCATTGGGCGATGAACTGGTTTCAGGTCCGGCTGGATCCGTCACGCTCGACGCGCAAGCCGAAGCCGGAGCCGCTCTAACTGGCTGGTACGCGTTGTACTTATTACTGCGGTCGCCTCGATTGGCGTAGTACACTTCCATCGATGTAGCTGAGACAAACCCACAGTGGGAGGACCAGGAACATCCAATCTCCCGAGATGATGTCTGACCAAACGAGTATGAAGGAAAACACCATAAAGGTGACGTAGATAAACAATCGTGTCTTGACGAAAGCGTTTGAACGCCAGTTCATCGAGTGAATTTAGCCGAATTCACGGCTTGCCCACATAACATTTGCCGTCGCCGCTTTCGAATTTGGTATGCGGTGTCGCGGCGAAGAACTCGTCAAAGGCCTGGCGTACTTCCGGCCACTTGCCCTGGCCGATCAGCGGTTTCTTGAAATAATCGTCGCCGATCAGAATGCCGCCATCCTTGAGCTGCGGCCACCAGGCCTTGAGGTCCGCCATCACCGACAGATAATCGTGCCCGGCATCGATATGCAGCACATCGGGCCGAATGGTTTTTGCTTTCAGCAGCTGAAAGCCGTTGATGGAATCCAAGGGCAGGGGCACGACCTGTTCGCGCAGGCCCTCATTGCAGATATTGGCGGCGAACTTGTGATAGAGCCGGGGATAGCCGAACTCGAAATCCAGGTCGGGAATGAACTTCTCCCACAGATAATGTTCGGACGAGCCCAGCCAGGTGTCGATGGCGATCACCACCGCGTCCAGATTGCGCTCCCGGATTGCCTTGGCCATTGTGACGACCGAAGCGCCTTTCCAGACACCGACTTCCACCACGATTTTGGGACGGGCTTCCTCGATGGCGCGGGTCAGATAAGGATGCTGGGAATGCCAGCCCTGCAGGTCGGTGGCGAATTTGCCTGCGGGAAAATCCTTCAGCGGATCGCGGCCGAAGAAAAGCTGGTCCAATACGGTCTGGCGGGCGCTCATGCGCCCCCCTGCATCAGTTCGGCGTCGCGTTTGGTCGGCCAGCGGTTGTGAATCCACAGCCACTGTCCCGGATCGGTGCGGATCATCTCTTCGATCCTGGCAGTGATGATGGCGGTCAAGGCTTGGATGTCCTTGGCATCATCGCCACTGGGCGTGAAATCGAGCACCGGAAAAACCGTGACATGAAAACGCGCGCCGGGCAGCCTGCGGTTGGCGGCAAAGACGATGCGCGCACCTGTCTTCAGCGCCAGGGCGGCCGGGGCCGGTGTGGTCATGGCGTCGCGGCCGAAAAAAGGCACGGCGATGCCTTCGCGCAGTTTCTGGTCCACCAGCATGCACAACATCTTGCCGCTGCGCAGCTGCGCCAGCATCGGCCGCGCCGCGCTGTGCTTGCCGATCATGGTGGCCGGGCCATTGATGCGCCGCTGGCGCGCCACCCAGTCCGCGATATAGGGATTGTTGGGTGGCCGCACCACGGCGGCGCCGTCGAAACCCATCTGCTCGCCGATGATCGGCATCATTTCCCAGTTGCCCAGATGCGCCGAAAGGAAGATCAGCGGTTGGTTTTTCAGACTCTCCGCCGTCATGCCCGGTGGAAAGCTGTAACCGATGCGCGGGTCCTCGCCCTTGGGCGAAAAGCGGCCCAGATGCGGATACTCGCCCACCACCCGGCCCAGATTGTCCCACATGATGCCGCGAATCTCGTTGCGCTCGTCGTCGCTTTTCTCGGGGAAGGCGGCGAGGAGATTGGCGCGCGCGATCCGGTCGGGCGGCAGCAGGGGAAAGATATTGCGCCCGATCCAGCCGCCCAGGCGCGAGGCTTTGTCCAGCCCGAGGATGCGGAACAGGCCCATGAAGGCGAAGAAGATCGCGGCTTCCGCGCCGTAACGCAGTTTTTGTCCCAAGGACAGGCCCGAGGTCGCGCCGGGGGGTGCGGAAGGTTCGGTCATCGGGTTTGGGCTAGGGCCTTGGCGCGAGCCTGTCAAGCAAGCCGGTCATGACGGCGGGTTCATCGAAGGTGGCGGAGATTTTGAGCACCCGGATTCCTTCCCGCTGGGCAGTGGTCAGGCGCACGAAATCCTTTTCGGTGGTCACCAAAGTCGCGTCCCCGGCGACCGCCCTGAGCTGAAGAAGCTCGTCCTCGCCATAGGGGTGGTGATCGGCGAAAAAACAGCTGCCGGTGATGATGGCGCCGCTGGCTTCCAGCGAAGCGATAAATTTCTCCGGACGCCCGATGCCGGCAAAGGCAAACACCGCCTTGTCCGCGAAGGCGCCGCCGTCGGGCGCAAGATGGGCGCGCAGTACCGGCCCGCCAAAGCCTCGCAGGTCCGGTGCGCCATCGCCGACCAGCACCACCGCATCGGCCCGCGCCAGGCCCTGGGCCACCGGCTCGCGCAAGGGACCGGCAGGAATCTGATAGCCGTTGCCGAAGCCGGTTTCGGCATCGACCACCACCAGCGATAGGTTTTTGCGCAAGGCGAAATTCTGATGGCCGTCATCCATCACAATAACGGTCGCGCCTTTTTCCTTTGCCAGCCGGGCGCCGGCGGCGCGATTCCGCGCCACAATGGTGGGCGCGGTGCGGGCCAGCAGTACTGCTTCATCGCCCATTGCCGCCGCGCTGTGGCCGCGCGTGGCCAAAGCGGGGCCCCGTTCGCTGCCGCCATAGCCACGGGTGAGGAAATAGGGGCGGTGGCCCTTGGCCCGCAGCATATCCGCCACGGCAATGGCGATGGGTGTCTTGCCGCTGCCGCCGGCGGTGAGATTGCCGACACAGATCACCGGGATGCCGGGATCGAAAGGCTTGGCGGTCCGTGCCTTGAACGCGACACTGGCGCCATAAAGTGCGCCCAACGGCGCCAGCAGCCTGGCGAAGAGCGTGGGCGTGCGCCAGAAATCAGGCGCGCGCATCGAGCATGGTCCTTAAAGCATTTTGCGTGCGCTCCACCGCGCCCGCCAGCGCCGCCGCGCCGCGCGCCGCTGCGTCGGCCGCAGCCCGCGCCATGGCGGGATCGCTAAGCAGTCTCTCGGCTTCGCGCGCGATATCGCTGCTGCTCAAAACGCGTCCAAAGCCTTGGGCCTGCAACACCGCTTCATAGGCGCGCGGCGCGCTGCCGGTGTGGGGGCCCGCCAGGACCGCGCAATGCAGGGCCGCGGGTTCCAGCACATTGTGCCCGCCCAGCGGCACCAAGGTGCCGCCCAGGAAACAGAAAGGCGTCAGGCGGTAAAACAGGCCCAGCTCGCCCATCGTGTCGGCGATATAGACGGCGGTCTGCGGACTGATCTGGTCGCCGGCCGAGCGGCGCCGATGCGGGCGCGCGCCGCACAGCATTTCCAGATCGGCGCCGCGCGCGGTGTGGCGCGGCACCAGGATGGTGAGAAGATCGGGGAAACGGACCCTGAGCAGATCATGGGCGGGCAAAATGGTTTCGTCTTCGCCGGGATGGGTTTGGGCGGCCAGCAGAACGGGCCGGGTGCCGATGGCTCGGCGCACTTCCGCCAAAGCGTCCTCGTCCACCGGCAAGGCGGGGGCATCGGCCTTGAGACTGCCCACCACTTCGACCTTGCGCGCGCCCAGCTTGCGGAAACGTTCGGCGACTTCTTCGTCTTGCGCCAGCACCATGTCGAAACCCGCCAGCAAGGCTGCGAAGCTTTTTCTGGCCCATAGCCAGCGTTCCGCCGAACGGGCGGAGATGCGGGCATTGACCAGCGCCAGCTTCACGCCGCGCGCCTTGGCCGTCAGGATCAGATTGGGCCACAGGTCCGATTCCACAAACAGGCCCGCGTCCGGTTTCCAGTGATCCAGAAAGCGCGTCACCGCGCTGGGCGTGTCCAGCGGCACGAATTGGTGCAGAGCGCCTTTGGGCAAGCGCTGGCTCATCATCGCCGCGCTGGTGACGGTGCCGCTGGTCACCAGCACCGTGGCGTGTTCGAGCAGTTTTTCGATCAGCGGCAGGGCCGAAAGGCTTTCACCCACACTGGCGCCATGCACCCAGATCAGGCGGCCCTCGGGGCGCGCTTTGCCGGAAATGCCCAGCCTTTCATTGAGCCGCGCCCAATCTTCCTTGCCATGTGTGGCGCGGCGGCGCAGCAACAGGCGCGCCACGGGCGACAGCGCGCCGGTCAACAGGCGCCAGGCGGTAAGGCCCAACGGCATGCTCATCGCGCCTCTTCCAGATTGTGGCGGTAGAGGCTGGCATAAAGCCCGTCCGCCGCCATCAGTTCGGCATGGCTGCCCGACTGAACCACCTGGCCGCGTTCCAGCACATAGATGCGGTCGGCATCCACCACGGTGGAAAGGCGATGGGCGATGACGATGGTGGTGCGGCCGCTCATCAGCCGCGTCAGGGATTCCTGCACCTGGCGTTCGGATTCGGCGTCCAGCGCGCTGGTGGCTTCATCCAGCAGAAGAATGGGAGCGTCGCGCAGCATGGCGCGGGCGATGGCGATGCGCTGGCGCTGGCCGCCCGACAGTTTCAAGCCGCCTTCGCCCACGCGCGTGTCATAGCCTTCCGGCATGGCTTCGATGAAATCATGCGCCGCGGCATTGCGCGCCGCCCGCTTGATGTCGCCCAAAGTGGCGCCGGGTTTGCCCAAGGCGATATTGTCGGCGATGCTTTCGTCGAACAGCACCGCTTCCTGGGTGACCACCGCGATGGCGCCGCGCAGGCTTTCCAGAGTGATGTGTTGGGTATCCTGTCCGTCGATGGCGATGGTGCCGCCGCTGGCGTCATAGAATCGCAGCAGCAGGTTGAAGATGGTGCTTTTGCCCGCGCCCGAGGGACCCACCAGCGCCACCTTGCGCCCCGCCGGAATCTCCAAACTCACGCCCGCCAGGGTCGGGCCCGTGTCGCTGCGATAGGCAAAGCTGACATCGCGGAAGCTCACCGCGCCGCCCTTGGCCGAAAGCGGCACCGCACCCGGCCGGTCGATGATGCGGGGCCGTGCGTCGATCGCCTCGAAGATGCGGGCCGAAGCGGCGATGCCGGCGGAAGCCGTCGGCCAAAGCTGGGAAAGATTGCGCAGCGGCTGCTGTGCCAGAAGCAGCGCGGTCAGGAAACCGGCAAAGGCATTCAAGGTGATGTGACCGTGAAGGCTTTGCCAGCCGGCGGCGAACAGCACCACGCCGATCACAGCGCCCAGAAACAGGTCGGTGACCGGAGCGGCCGCCGCGCGCAGGCGCACCGCCTTGAGCAGGGTCGCCAGGCGTGATTTGAGCCGGGCATCGACGCGGGTAATGGAATGATCTTCCAGGCCATAGGCCTTGATGATGCGCCGGCCGTCCATCGCTTCGGACAGAACCACCGACAGATCGCCGGTCTCGCGCATGCCGCGGGTGGCGGCGCGGCGCATCGAACCGCCCAGCCGTTCCATGGTCCAGGCCACGCCCGGCAGGATGATCAGCGCCAGCGCTCCCAGCTGCCAGTCGCTGAGCAGGACATAGGCGAGATAGACCACCAGCTGCACCGCTTCCAGAAACACGGCGGCGATACATTGGGTGAGGCCGTCGCGCATCAAGGTGGCGTCGTAGAGAAAATTGGACACGAACTGACCGGAATGCACCGCATTGAGATCGGCGAGATCGCGGCGGATCAGGCGGGAGAACATATCGCGCTGGGCGGCGGCCACGGTTCTTTCCGCCAGGGAGTCCAGGGTCATGCGGCCGAAGAACAGCGTGACGGCGCGAAGTCCCACCACACCCGCCACCGCCAGCGACAGGGGCAGCAGCATTTCGGCCTGGTGGCGCATGAAGACCAGCTTGATCTCCCAATTGACCATCTGGGGCACCAGCCCGCCGATGGCGCTGGTCAAGAGCATGCAGAAGATGGCCAGAAGCAGCAGGCCCCATTGGCCGCCGATATAGTCGCGCAACAGCCGTCGGATCACCGCGCCGGTACTCGGCGCGGGTGCGGCGGGAAGGGGGGCGGGTGCGGAACTCATGGGCGCCGTGCTGTAGCATGCGGGCGCGGCAGAGGCAAAAAGCCTTTTCAGGCCAGATGGTTAGAGAGGGGTCAGTGGTCGTGTTCCTCATCGGGGTCCATCAACCGGTGGATATGGACCACGAAATAGCGGATCTGGGCCTTGTCCACGGTTTCCTGCGCCTTAGCGCGCCAGGCCTTCTTGGCCTCGGCGAAATTGGGATACATGCCGACAAAATCCAGCTTTTTGAGATCGGTGAACTCTATTTCGTCGGTGCGCTTGAGTTCGCCGCCGAACACGAAATGCAGAAGCTGCTTGGATTCGGCCATGACGACTCCGCTCATTGCGCTTTGCTATTCAAGCGCAATGATCGGCTCCGACTAAGCCATCTTATTGTCGCAGGAGGAGCGTCGGCCCAGCAGGTCAGGCGGTATCACCGCCTGACCGTCAGCGTTAGGCCGCGCGACCACTTAACAAAGAGATTATCTCGGAATGCAAGCGCGGATTGGCGGCGATCAGGCTGCTCTGGCGCGTGATGGGCTTGTTGTAGACCAATGCCGCGCCGCTTGTATCGGTCAGCAATCCGCCGGCTTCGTGCAGAATGATATCGGCGGCGGCCAGATCCCAATCGCGCTTGGAGGTCAGGCTGACAGCAGCATCGGCGCTGCCGTCGGCCACCAGCACCACGCGATAAGCGACGGAATTGCGGTTCTGCACATGCATGGGCGGCCAGGGCGGGGACAAGAACTGGGTGCGGTCGCCCAGCAAGGCGCAGCCTTCCAGCACCGCGCGGTCGCCGACATGGATGGGCACGGCGTTGCGATGCGCGCCGCCGCCCACCCGCGCGGAATAGAGTTCTTCACTGATGGGATTGTAGACCACGCCGCAACAGGGCCGGCCTTCGACCACAATCGCGGCGCAGATGGTGAAATGCGGTCGGTTTTTCAAAAAGGCAATGGTGCCGTCGATCGGGTCGATGACAAAAACTTCGCGCCGGGTCAGGCGCGCGGGATCGTCCGGATTTTCCTCCGACAGCCAGCCATAGTCCGGACGCGCCGATGTCAGCGCGTCGTGGAGCGACTTGTTGACCGCCAGATCGGCTTCAGTGACCGGACTGCCGCCTTCCTTGTTCCAGCGCTTGTAATCGCCGCCATAGAATTTGCGCGCGATATGGCCGGCCTCGCGGACGGCGATTTCGAGAAGCTTTAGATCTTCATGCTCCGGCAAGGGTCATGCCTTCGATGCGGACCGTCGGCGCATTGACCCCGTGGCGGAATTCCAGATCGTCAGCGGGGGTGAGGCGCGCGAACATGTCCTTGAGATTTCCCGCGATGGTGACTTCCGAGACCGGAAAGGCGATTTCGCCATTCTCGATCCAGAAGCCGCTGGCGCCGCGGCTGTAATCGCCGGTCACGCCATTGACCCCCATGCCCATCAGTTCGGTGACATAGAAGCCCTGCTTGATATCGGCGATCAGCGCCTTGACCGGCAAAGTGCCGGCTTGGAGATAGAGATTGGTGGAGGAGGGCGAGGGCGGGCCGCCGGTGCCGCGCGACGCATGGCCGGTGGTCTGAAGGCCAAGCTGCTTGGCGCTGGCGCAGTCCAGCATCCAGCTGGTGAGCTTGCCGTCCTCGATCAAGGCGCGGCGGGCATTGGCGACACCCTCGCCGTCGAACGGCTTGGAACGCAGGCCGCGCACCCGATGGGGATCGTCGATGACATGAATGCCGGCGGCGAAAACCTGTTCCCCCAGACGGTCCTTGAGAAAGGAGACGCCGCGCGCGATGGCCGAGCCGGAAATGGCGCCGGCGAAATGCCCGAGCAGCCCCGCCGCCTCATCGGGATGAAACACCACCGGCACGCTTTGCGATTTCATCGAGCGCGGGTTCAGCCGCTTGACCGCCTTTTCGCCGGCGGTCCTGCCGATGTCCGAAGGCTTGCGCAGATCACCGGCGTGGCGGGCGCTGGCATGATCATAGTCGCGCTCCATGCCGGTGCCTTCGCCCGCCAGCACCGCCACACCCAGACTGTGGCTGGTGGCGGCATAGCGTCCGTAAAAACCGGTCGAGGTGGCAAGCGCGACGGCGCTGCGCGAGAAGGATGCGCCGCCGCCTTCGGAATTGGTGACGCCCTGAACCGCCAGGGCGGCCGCTTCCACCTCGCGCGCCCGTGCGATCAAACTGTCGGCGCTGGGCTCTGTCGCGTCTTCCAAATCCAATTCCGGCAGCTTTGTCGCTAGCCGGTCCTTGGGCGCCAATCCGGCAAACATGTCTTCCGGCGCCAGCCGCGCCATGGCGACGGCGCGGTCGGGCAATCCCGCCAGCGCCTCGGCGGAGAAATCGGTCGAGGACACAAAGGCGATCTTCTGGCCGACGAAAACGCGCAGGCCCATATCATAGCTTTCCGCCCGTTCGACATCTTCCAGCTTGCCCAGCCGGTAGGAAACGCTGGAGGAAACGCCCTCGACATAGAGTGCGTCGGCGGCATCGGCGCCGGCCTTTTTGGCGGCATCGAGCAGGGAGGAGAGGATTTTCTGGGGATCGCGGGTCATGGCCTTGTCGATGCCGCAAGGAAGGGCGGCCCGTCAAGGCTTGGTTGGGTGGGGGCGGCGTATCCGCCCCCGGCGCGAGTTCCGGCAGGCCGTTTTTGCCCGGTTATTTTGCCGGTGTGGCCGGAGCGGTGGCTGGCGTCACGTAGAGCTTGCGCTCGCCATAGGCGATGTAAAGCCGCAGCCGCCGAAGAATGCTCATGCCGATCGCCATATGGTCGACGAAGTAGTTGTTGTTGCGGCGCAGGCGCGTATCGGTGCGGCCCATGACGTCGGACTGGGCAACGCTGTCGTCCTCGGGATAGACTAGGACGCGGGCGTTGGTCACCGTAACCGTATCGAAGGTCAAGGTCGGAAAGACATGCAAGAAGGGTGCGTGGGCGGGGTCGCCGTCAGGCGAAGGTTGAGGCGTTGATCCGAGAGATTCGGCTGTGACGCCGAAGATAAACTTAGCCATCCGAGAGCCCATGACTGAGACGTCGTTGCCTGTGCTGATCGAGGCAATCACCGGCTTTCCATCCAGGTTCACTGACACATAGATGCCCGAGCCGCGTTCGAAGTAGGTGTTGAATCCGGTACGAGAAGCGTCGGCGGTCGCCAGTTGGCTCTGAAATGGCAAGATCGCAACTGCCGTCGGATTCCAATACAGCACATGGCCGGCGCAATGGCCCTTGTCGAAAAACCGGATTTTGCCGCCCGCCGCATCGACCTCCATGTCATAAAGCGATAGTACGTCGCTAGCCAGGACGCCTGCCCAAGGTCGTTGTTCCCCAGTGTCGGGTGGCACTTGGAACTGCATGCGCGCCACGCCGAATCCGCCGAGCGAAAAGGAGTCCAGTTGCGTGAATTTCTGCGAGGATTGTGTGCGGCCCTTGACGAAAATGACATTGCTGTTGGCGATGGCTTTCGCGCCCAGGTCATCCAGCGCGCTCTCGCGCAAGGTGGAAATCATCGCTCCGGTCTGCACGATCATGGGGCGGGCCTTGCCATTGAGCATGGCATTCACCGTCATCACCGAAGAGTCGGATGAGCGTGTCCCCTCAAGAGTGGTAATTTCCTTCAGCGGCCCGCACTCTTCTGCCGCCTTGGCCGATGTCGCGAAGGCGGCGATAGGCGCGAGCAGCGCCATCCTGCAAATGGCTCGAATATTCATTACGGGCCCCCGCCAATTTTTGCGGGATTTTAGCGCGGACGGATCAGCTGCGCCATATCGGCTTGCCGCTTCCGGGCAAGCCCAATTGTGACCATTTGTCAGTCACCCGCCGGATAACCTCTTCATCCATCGCGATCTTCCGGCCCCATTCGCGGTGCGTCTCCGGCGGCAGCTTGTTGGTGGCGTCCAATCCGATCTTGGAGCCCAGGCCGGATTCCGGCGAGGCGAAGTCCAGATAGTCGATCGGCGTGTTCTCGATCAAGGTGACGTCGCGCGCCGGATCCATCCGGGTGGAGACCGCCCACATCACGTCTTTCCAGTCGCGGGCATTGATGTCGTCGTCCACCACGATCACCCATTTGGTGTACATGAACTGGCGCAGATAGGACCACACCGCCATCATCACGCGCTTGGCATGACCCGGATAGGCCTTCTTCATGCTCACCACCGCGATGCGGTAGGAGCAGCCTTCCGGCGGCAACCAGAAATCCACGATCTCGGGGAATTGCTGCTTGAGCAGCGGGATAAAGACTTCATTGAGCGCCTCGCCCAACACCGACGGCTCGTCCGGCGGCCGCGCTGTGTAGGTCGAAAGGTAAATCGGATCGCGCCGCATGGTGATGGCGGTGACGGTGAAGACGGGGAATTGCTCCACCGAATTGTAATAGCCGGTATGGTCGCCATAAGGGCCTTCGTCGCGATAATCCGACAGCGAGACCTCGCCCTCGATCACGATCTCGGCCTCGGCCGGCACTTTCAGCGGCTGCGACACGCAATCGGCCAGTTCCATGCGCTGGCCGCGCAGCAACCCGGCGAATTGATATTCCGACAGGGTCTCGGGCACCGGGGTCACCGCCGCCAGGATGATGCCCGGATCGGCACCGATCACCGCCGCGGCGGGCAGCGGCGCGGTTTTTTCCTTGCCCCAGCGGGCGTGATGCTGCGCCCCGCCGCGATGCTTGAGCCAGCGCATGATGGTCTGGTTCTTGTTCAGCACCTGCATGCGGTAGATGCCCAGATTGTAATTGTCCTCGCGCGAGTCACTGGGCCCTTTGGTCACCACCAGCGGCCAGGTGATCAGCGGTGCGGGCTCGCCCGGCCAGCAGGTCTGCACCGGCAGTTTGGACAGGTCGATGTCATCGCCGCGCAGGACGATCTCCTGACAGGCGGGCTTGCCCACCGTCTTGGGCTTCATCGCCAGGATGGTTTTCACCAGCGGCAGCAACTCGGCGGCTTCGCCAAAGCTGCGCGGCGGCTGGGGTTGGCGCAGCTGTGCCAGCAATTCACCGACCTCACGCAAATCGGTTCCGGTGGTGCGCTCCACGCCGCCCATGGTGACACCCATGGCGACGCGCTTGACCGTGCCGAACAGATTGACCAGCACCGGCATGCCGCTTGGCGTGCCGTCGGCTTTGATGGGCTTTTCGAAAATCACCGCCGGTCCGCCTTCGGCGATCAGGCGGGTCTGGATCTCGGTCATTTCCAGAACCGTCGATACCGGCTCGCGCACGCGTATCAGCTCACCGTCCTTTTCCAGACGGGCCAGGAAATCGCGCAGGGAACGGTAGCTCATTCGGCGGGCAGGTTCTTGATCGAGTAGCGCGGCGGATGGGCATGCTTGGCGCTATAGAGGAAATAGATCGCAAGCCCGATCACTGTCCAGCCCAGCAGCCGCAGCCAGGTGTCACCGGGCAGGAACGCCATCATGAAGACGCACATGAAGACACCGGCCGGTGCGGTGAACCAGACAAAGGGTGTGCGGAAGGGACGGCGCGCGTTCGGCGCCCGCACCCGCAGCACCATCACCCCGATACAGACGATGGTGAAGGCGGCCAGCGTCCCGATGGAGACCAGCTCGCCTAATATGTTCAGCGGCAACAGGCCCGCCAGCAGCGCCGCGAACGCGCCGGTGACGATATTGCCCTTATAGGGCGTGCGGAACTTCTGATGGATGCTGCTGAAGGCGGGCGGGATCAGCCCGTCCTTGGACATGGCGTAGAACACGCGGCTCTGTGCCAGAAGCAACACCAGCACCACCGACGACAGTCCGACCACGGCGCCGACATTGACGAAGGGCGCCAGCCATGCGGTGCCGGGCAGGGCTTCGACAGCCGCGCTCACCGGATGCGCCACATTCAACGTGCTGTAATGGGCGATGCCGGTCACCACATAAGACATCGCCATATAGAGCGCGGTGCAGATCAGTAGCGAACCCAGCATGCCCAAAGGAATGTCGCGCTGCGGATTCTTGGCTTCCTGCGCCGCGACGCTGACGGCGTCGAAGCCGATATAGGCGAAGAAGATCACGCCGGTGGCGCGGAACACGCCGGTCCAGCCGAATTGCCCGACTTCACCCTGGTTGGGCGGAACAAAGGGCGCATGGTTGGCGGGCACGACATAGGCGAAGCAGGCAAAGATCACCACCAGCACGATGGTGAGCTTGATGATCACCATGGCGTTGTTGAAATTGGCGGAGGTTTTTACGCCCACGATCAGCACATAGGTGACAAGCCCGATCAACGCCATAGCGGGCAGGTTGAACCAGGCGCCGGTGGCGGTGATGGCATGAAAGCCGGTCAGCGCGATCGGGGCGCTGGTGAGGGTGGCGGGTATGGAGATTCCCAGACTGCTCTCGAGAAAATTGTTGAAATAACCAGACCAGCCCACCGCGACGGTGGAGGCGGCGGCGAGATATTCCAGCACCAGGTTCCAGCCGATGATCCAGGCCAGAAAGCGGCCCAGGGTGGCATAGGTATAAGTATAGGCGCTGCCCGCCACCGGGATCATGCTGGCATATTCGCTGTAGCACAGGCCGGCGAACAAACAGCCCAGGCCCGCTATCGCGAACGAATACACCACGCCAGGCCCGGCATAACCGGCGGCGGCATGGCCTGTCAGCACGAAGATGCCGGCGCCGATGATGCAGCCGATGCCCAGAGAAATCAGATGCCAGGGACCAAGCGCCCGCTTGAGATCGCCTTCGTCGTCCGGATTTTCTGGAACAAGCGCCATTTTGATCCCCGTCGATTGGGCTTCACTGTGACAGAGGCGTTGCCGCTCGCCTAGCCCCCGGGCTTTGACCGCTGCAACTGGTAAACCCCGGTTTCGCGAATCTCCCGGTCCTCCAGATCGCGTGTGGTTTGCACGCTGTAGCTGGCAAGTTTTTCGACATTGGTCTTGGGGAAATAGGTGCGGCCCGGATCGCCCAACAGCGCCGGGACATCAAGCGGGCCCAGCCATTCCAGCAAGCGTTCCGCCAGCGGGCGTTCATAGAAAAGATCGCCCACCAGAATCACATCCCAGGCCGGCGGGGCGCCGATCAGATCATCCTGGGTTGTAGCGATGGTGCATGCATTGGCGGCGGCATTGAGGGTGATGGCGGCGCAGGCAAAAGCATCGATGTCCGCCGCCAGCACCGATGCCGCGCCGGCGCGGCTTGCGGCCAAGCCCACCAGGCCGGAACCTGAGCCGATATCCAGCACGCGCTTGCCCGTTACCAGTTCGGGATGATCCAGCACATAGCGCGCCAGGGCTTGGCCGCCGGCCCAGGCAAAGGCCCAATAGGGCGGCGGCACGCCGATCTCGGCCAGTTCTTCTTCCGTCGCGCGCCACAAGGGCACGACTTCGGTGGCGAGATGAAGTTTGATCTCCGGCACCAAAGGCGGCGACATCAATGCGGCATTGGCCTTGATGAAATCTTCCGGGGTCATGTGCTGCTGAACGCTGCCAGGACACCAAGGCCGATCAACACCACGCCGCTGATGCGTTCGCGCCAGGCCGCATGATGGCCGCTGGCGATGCGGCCGCCCGCCGCCGCCAGCCAGCCATAACCGGTCAGGATGATGCTCTCGCCGATGAAGGTGATCACGAACATGATCAGATATTGCGGCAGAAGCGGCGCGCTGGTGTCGAGAAATTGCGGCACGAAGGCGCCGAAGAACAGAATGGCCTTGGGATTGCCCATCTGGGTCAGCAGCGCCTGC
>CADECX010000031.1 GCA_902825865.1 uncultured Alphaproteobacteria bacterium | reverse complement strand
CCACCGACTTCTATACCTCGCACGAAGCGCTGCTCTTGCCCTACGAGCAGGCGATGACCCGCGTCGATTCCACCAGCGGCGACTGGTACGACACATCCGCCCATATGCTGTGGATCGGCGACCGCACCCGCCAGCTCGACGGCGCCCATGTCGAATTCATGCGCGGCATCAAGAATCCCATCGGCCTGAAATGCGGGCCGAGCCTTGAGCCCGACGATCTCTTGCGCCTGATCGCGGCCTTGAATCCGGGCAATATTCCCGGCCGGCTCACCCTGATCGCCCGCTTCGGCGCCGACAAGGTGGCCGAGAAATTGCCGCCGCTGATCCGCGCCGTGAAGCGGGAAGGCGCCAAGGTCGTGTGGTCATCCGATCCCATGCACGGCAACACCATCAAGCTCCAGTCGGGCTACAAGACCCGGCCTGTGGAACGGGTGCTGGAGGAAGTGCGCAGCTTCTTCGCCATCCATCGCGCCGAAGGCACCCATGCCGGCGGCGTGCATTTCGAGATGACCGGCCAGAATGTCACCGAATGCCTGGGCGGGGCGCAGGGCTTGAAGGAAATCGATCTGCAGGACCGTTATCAGACCGCCTGCGATCCGCGTCTCAATGCCAGCCAGGCGCTGGAACTGGCATTCCTGATCGCCCAAGGTATCCGCGACGAGCGGATGAAGCAGTCAGGGCTGGCCGTTTCGGCCTGATCAAACGGGGCGCGGTTCACCGGACATGATCACGCGCCGCGCGAGCCAGGAAAAACGCTGATGGGCATGGCGCGGCTGCTCGCGAAGGGCTGGATAGTCTTCTGCCTGTTTGCGGCCGCCCATGCCTTGCGGCTCAATCTCATGCAAGGTGCGCCGTTGGCCACGCTGCTGCCCGGCATTGCCATCTGTGCCTTGCTGTTTATCGCCATGGGCCTTTTGTTCGTGGGCGGGTTTGGCGCTTCGGCCGGGCATGTCGGAAAGGAGCCTTGGCTCGGACAGCTCAGGCTGCATGACTTCATTCCCGGGTTCGACGAAGCCGTGTTCATGATTTTCGTCATCCTGAGTTTTCTGAACCAGGCTTTCTTCGCGCCCGCCAATATGGATCGCTTCACGGTGGGACATCTGCCGGACCCGATCTTTCGCGCCGTGGACGAATTGCTGGCCGCGATCTATTTCGTGGTGCCGGGTCAGCGGGCGCTGGTTTCGGCGCTGGAGGTTTGCACCATGGATGGCGGGCGGGTTTTCGCCGCCGCTTTCGCCTGGCTGTTGGCCGCGATCTATCTCGCCAGCGCCGCCTCGCGGCTGAAACTTCAGGCCGGATTGATCCGGCTGGAAGCCAGCGACCGGCCCCAGATATTGGGCCCGACTTTGCGCGCCTTCCTGTTCGGAATCGTGGCGGTGGTCAGCATCCAGTTCCTGTTTGTCGGTTCCGCCTATCCCTGGCTGCATTGCAGTGCATTCGGCGACGTCACCGGCGCGCTGCTGATCGGCCTGGCGCCCTTGATGCTGGCCTACCTGATTGTCGCCGCCTTGGCTTCTTTGCTGGCCTCAGCACCGGAAAATACCAAGTAATATCAAGTGGTTATATGGTAATAAGCCGCAACATTTCTTTGCTGGCGGCTTGCCCTGTGGCGGTTCCTTATAGGGGCCTCTTTTCCTGAGGATTCCCAATCTTGTTTCTGCGTCGCCGCGTGCCCGAAAATGGACCGCTGAAGGCTGCCGTTGTTGGCGCCGGTGTGTTCGGTCACCACCACGCCACCAAATACAAGGCCTTGAGTCATACCGGCAAGAATGTGGAACTCTTCGCCATTGCCGATCCCAATCCCGATATGCGCGCCAAGGCCAAGGCGCATCACGGCTGCAGCGTCGTCGGTGATTGGCGCGAATTGCTGGGCAAGGTCGATCTGGTCAGCATTTGTTCGCCCGCCATCACCCATGCCGAAATGGTGCGCGCCTTCCTGAATGCCGGCGCCCATGTGCTGGTGGAAAAGCCGATCGCCACCACCATGCAAGAAGCCGCCGAGCTTGTGGAACTGTCGCGCAAGACCGGCATGATCCTGTCGGTCGGCCATCAGGAGCGCTTTGTTTTCGCGCGCACCGGCCTGCTCGATCACCGCGAAACGCCGCTGGAAATCACCTGCTGGCGTCAGGGTCCCTGGACCGGGCGCGGCGACGATGTCTCGGTGGTGCTGGATTTGATGATCCACGATCTCGACCTGGTGCACACGTTGGTGCCGGGCGCGGTGGTGGATGTGCGGGCCGAAGGGCTGATCGAATATGGCCCCCATGCCGACGAAGTCTTCGCTTTGCTGCGCTTTGCCAATGGCACCATCGCCAAGCTGGAAACCAGCCGCGTCGCCAGCGAGCGCAAGCGCGGGCTGCGCGCTGTTTACGCTGATGGCGTGGTTGAGATCGATTTCCTCTCCCGCCATGTCCACAACACCACGCCGCGCCCGCTGGGCGCCCTGGAACTGGGCGATCCCCTGGGCGAATCGGTGGCGGGCTTTATCGATGCGGTCCAGGCCGGGGTGGATGCCCTGGTGACGCCCGAGCAGGCGGCGCAAGCGCTGGAAACGGCGCTTTGGATCGAGGAAGCCTCCGGCGTGGCGGTACCTCTGCGGGCGACGCAGAACCGTGTTGCGGCAGGCCGCCGCTAGTAGCCATCACCGTCAACCTGTAGAAAACGGTCATGCCTGATCGTTATCGCATTGCCTTGGCGCAGCTGAATCCGGTGATGGGCGACATCGCCGGCAATCTGGCGCGTGCCCGTGCCGCCCGGGCCCAGGCCGCCAATGCCGATGTCATCCTGTTCTCCGAACTCTTTATCGTTGGCTATTCACCAGAAGATCTGGTGCTCAAGCCCGCGCTCCAAGAGGAGGCCCGCGCCGCGGTGGAAACACTGGCGCGCGACACCCAAGATGGCGGGCCCGCCATCCTGATGGGCTCGCCCTGGGTGGAAGAGGGCAAGCTCTACAATGCGGTGCTGCTGTGCGACGGCGGCAAGATCGCGGGCAAGAGCTTCAAGGTCGATCTGCCCAATTACGGCGTGTTCGACGAGAAGCGCGTGTTCGCGCCGGGGCCGGCGCCCAAGCCGCTGACGGTGCGCGGTGTGCGGCTGGGGATTCCGATCTGCGAGGATATCTGGAAGGCACAGGTCACCGCCTGTCTGGCCGAAAACGGCGCGGAGATTCTCTGTGTGCCCAATGGCTCGCCCTTTGAGGCCGGCAAGGAAGATGTGCGGTTGGAGCTTGCCGCGAGCCGCGTGAAGGAATCCGGCCTGCCGCTGATCTACCTCAACCAGCTCGGCGGCCAGGACGAGGTGGTCTATGACGGCGCCTCTTTTGTGCTGAACGCGGACACGTCCATCGCCACGGCACTGCCGGGTTGGGAAGAGCGTGTGGTCATCACCGAATGGTCGCGCGACGGGTCCGGAAAATGGAATTGCGCCTCCGGCGATAAATTCATCGCGGAGGACCGTTCGTCCCAGGTCTATCGCGCCATGACGCTGGCGCTGCGCGACTATGTGAACAAGAACCGCTTTCCCGGCGTGGTGCTGGGCCTGTCGGGCGGCATCGACTCCGCTCTGTCGGCGGCGGTGGCGGTGGATGCGCTGGGCGCAAGCCGCGTGCGCTGTGTGATGCTGCCGTCGCGCTATACCAGCCGGGAAAGCCTGGAAGACGCCGATGCCTGCGCCCGCCTCTTGGGCGTGGCGTATGAAACCATCGAGATCGAGCGCGCGGTCGCCGCGCTGGGCGAAACATTGGCGGCCCCTTTCGCCGGCACCCAGACCGGCACCACCGAAGAAAATATCCAGTCGCGCCTGCGCGGCGTGATCCTGATGGCGCTGTCCAATAAATTCGGACCCATGGTTCTGACCACCGGCAACAAGAGCGAGATGAGCGTGGGTTATGCCACCCTCTATGGCGACATGTGCGGCGGCTATAATGTGCTGAAGGACATCTACAAGACGGAGGTGTTCCGGCTGAGCCATTGGCGCAACACAAATTCCCCCGCAGGCGCCTTGGGACCCCGGGGCCGGGTGATCCCCGAACGCATCATCGAAAAGCCGCCCACCGCCGAGCTGCGCGCCAACCAGACCGACCAGGATTCCCTGCCACCTTACGATGTTCTGGACGGCATTCTGGAATGTCTGGTGGAGCGGGAATGCAGTTTCGAGGATACGGTGGCGCGGGGCTATGATCCCGCCACGGTCAAGCGGGTGGAGCATCTTTTGTATATTTCGGAATATAAGCGCCGCCAGGCCCCGCCCGGGGTCAAGATCAGCAGCCGCAATTTCGGCCGCGACCGGCGCTATCCCATCACCAATGCGTTCCGGGATGCGCGTTGATGTACGCTCGTCCATTCATGGCGGGGTTAATGGTTGCGATCGCAACTAGTGCCAGCGCCTTTCCACGCGATCCCTACGCAAACTGTCCTTCCTTAATGTCCGGTGACCAATTCGAATCTCAGGGTGGCAGGCTCATCATCACGAAGCAGCCAGATCTATTTTCGATTCCGCGAACTTTCGTGGAAACTTGCCAAGGCTATGCAGGATTTTCTGTGGTGGTTCGTACCGATGGATCGATTGCGTTTGGCACCAACCCGAAGTTCTTCCCGGGCGATAAAATGCAAAATACGTTCAAGGCAACAACAAACTGTATGTTTTCTGTGATGCAACGTGTCGAGAAGATGGGGTACGCGCCGCCGCAAGTGCGCGGGAAGTCAGTCTGTGTAGAATTTCGCCGATTCTGGCATTCATCGAAACCTAATGAGTTGGCCGTACAGCCATGACAGTTGTCCGTTTCGCGCCGTCACCGACCGGCCTGCTGCATGTCGGCAATGCCCGCACTGCCTTGCTCAACTGGCTGTTCGCCAAGAAGCTGAGCGGAAAATTCCTGCTGCGCATCGACGATACCGATGCGGCGCGTTCCACCAAAGCGTTTGAAGAGGCGATCTATCGCGACCTGTCCTGGCTGGGACTGACCCATGACGGCACCGACCGCCAGATCAACCGGCTGGCGATCTACAGCACGGCTTTCTACAAATTGCAGGCGGTCGGGCGCATCTATCCCTGTTTCGAAACCGAAGCGGAACTGGAACGCCAGCGCTCGCTGCTGGCCGCCCGAAAACTGCCGCCGGTCTATAACCGCGCTTCGCTGGAGCCCGCCAATAAGGCCAAATGGGAAGCCGAAGGCCGCAAGCCGCACTGGCGGTTCAAACTGTCGCGCAGCAAAGTGAGTTGGACCGACCTGGTGCGCGGACCCGTCGAGATCGACACCGCCACCATGTCCGATCCCGTCTTGGTGCGCGAAGATGGCGCTTTTCTGTATACCCTTCCATCAGTGGCCGACGATATCGACATGGCGATCAGTCATGTGGTGCGCGGCGAGGATCATGTCACCAACACCGCCGCCCAGATCGAAATTTTCGAGGCGCTGGGCGGTCCGGTTCCGAAATTCGCGCATTTCCCGCTGTTGGTCGGGGCCAGCGGCGAAGCCTTGAGCAAGCGGTTGGGTTCCTTGTCGCTGGAACAGTTGCGCGGCGACGGTGTGGAGCCGATGGCTGTGGCGTCCTATCTGGCCAAGATCGGCACCAGCGATCCGGTGGAGCCGCGCCTGACCTTGGGCGAGCTGGCCACGGAATTCGATTTTGCCAAGATCGGCCGTGCCCCGGCGCATTTCGTGCCGGACGAACTGACGGCGCTGAACGCCCGGTTGCTGCACATCACGCCTTACAGCGCGGTGGCGGGGCACGTCCCGCAAGGCGAAGCCTTTTGGGATGCGATCAAGCCCAATCTCACCAAGCTATCGGATGTGGCCGAGATGGCCCGTCTGGTCAGCGGCCCTGTCACGCCGGTGATCGAAGATGCGGGGCTGGCGGCCAAGGCGGCGGCGCTGTTGCCCTCCGAGCCCTGGGACGAAAACACCTGGGGCGTCTGGACAAAGGCCGTTTCGGCGGAAACCGGGGCCAAGGGCAGGGGGCTGTTTCACCCCTTGCGGCTGGCGTTAACCGCCCAGGAGCATGGACCCGAACTCAAAAAACTGTTACCCCTGATCGGGCGCGAGCGGTCGCTTGCGCGCCTGGAAGGAAAAACCGCGTGACGGCTTTGTGCCCCGTAAGGGGTTTCGTCATTATTCGGATTTCTATTTGCGGCTAACGCTGCAAAACCCTTCTGCTCGCCCAAAATTTGCTAGTTTCTTCTCCCTTACCGGACCCGCCATGACTCTGCGCCTGTTCAACACCCTGACCAAGACCAAGGACGACTTCGTCCCGCTCGATGCCAAAAACGTGCGGATGTATGTCTGCGGCCCCACGGTTTACGACTTCGCCCATATCGGCAATGCGCGGCCGGTGATCGTGTTCGATGTGCTGTTCCGGCTGCTGCGCCACACCTACGGCGATGCGCATGTCACCTATGTCCGCAACATCACCGACGTGGACGACAAGATCAACGCCCGCGCCGCCGAACGCGGCATCTCCATCCGGGAATTGACCGAGGAAACCGCGCGTATCTATGAGGAGGATGTCGCGGCCCTGGGCAACCTGCCGCCAAGCGTGACGCCGCGCGCCACCGAACATATCGCCCAGATGATCAAGATTATCGAACAGTTGATCGCGGCCGGTCATGCCTATGCAGCGGACGGCCATGTCTTGTTCGAGGTCTCGTCAAAAGCGGATTACGGCAAGCTGTCGCGCCGCTCGCTGGACGAGATGCTCGCGGGCGCGCGGGTCGAGGTCGCGCCCTATAAGAAGAATCCGATGGATTTTGTGCTGTGGAAACCGTCGGAAGCCGCGTTGCCCGGCTGGGACTCGCCCTGGGGCCGTGGCCGGCCCGGTTGGCATATCGAATGTTCGGCCATGGCCGGCGAATATCTGGGCGAGACGTTCGATATCCATGGCGGCGGCATCGACCTGCAATTTCCCCATCACGAAAACGAAATCGCCCAAAGCGAGGGCGCCCATCATGGCCACCCACTCGCAAAAGTGTGGATGCATAACGGCTTCCTGCAGGTGGAAGGCGAGAAAATGTCCAAGAGTTTGGGCAATTTCTTCACCATCCGCGATCTGTTGGCCGATTGGCCCGGCGAAGTGTTGCGCTTCAACATGCTGCGCACCCACTATCGCCAGCCGATCGATTTCACGGTCGCGGGACTGAAAGAAAGCTGGAAGATGCTGGAGCGTTGGTACGAGGTTACCGAGCCGTTGGTGGACCCCGCGCCCGATGCTGCCTTTTTCGAGGCGCTGGCGGACGATCTGAACACGCCGGCGGCCATCGCTTCCTTGCATCAGGCGGACGAGTTGGCGCTGGCTGGTGGACTGGACTTTCTGGGCTTCTCCAATGTGCAGATGAAGCTCGCCAACAAAACAGAGGTCGATACGGTCGCCATCGCCGACGCCATCGCGGCCCGCAACGCCGCCCGCAAGAACAAGGATTTCAAGGAATCCGACCGCATCCGCGACGATCTCCTCGCCAAGGGCATCGTCTTGAAAGACGGTCCCGGCGGCACGACGTGGGAGGTCAAAAGATGAGCAAGGAACGGTTGTTCATCTTCGACACCACCCTGCGCGACGGGGCCCAGACCCAGGGCGTCGATTTCTCGGTCGAGGACAAGCGCCAGATCGCGCTGGCCTTGGACAGTCTGGGCGTGGACTATATCGAAGGCGGCTGGCCGGGCGCCAATCCCACCGATACCGCTTTCTTTGGCGAACGGCCCACGCTGAAACATGCCCGCTTCACCGCTTTCGGCATGACCAAGCGCGCCGGGCGCAGCGCCGCCAATGATCCTTCTTTGGCGCCGGTGCTGGATGCGGCGGTGGATGCCATCTGCCTGGTGGGCAAGACCAGCACCTATCAGGTCAAAGTGGCGCTGGAGATCACGCCAGAGGAAAATCTCGACAATATCGCCCGCTCGATGGAAGCCATTGCGGCCAAGAAGCGCGAGCCCTTGTTCGATGCCGAACATTTCTTTGACGGTTACAAGGCCGATCCCGATTATGCCTTGGCCTGCCTGCGCACCGCCCATGAAGCGGGTGCCAAATGGCTGGTGCTGTGCGACACCAATGGCGGCAGCATGCCGGAAGAGGTGTACCGCGTTGTCAGTGAAGTGAAGGCCAAGCTGCCGGGTGCGGCGCTGGGCATCCATGCCCATAACGACACCGAACAGGCGGTGGCGGTCAGCCTGGCGGCGGTGCGCGCCGGGGTGCGCCAAATTCAGGGCACCTTGAACGGATTGGGGGAGCGCTGCGGTAACGCCAATCTCTGTGCGCTATTGCCAAACCTGATGCTGAAGGAGCCTTTCGCCTCGCAGTTCGAGACCGGTATTTCGAAAGAGAATCTGACTCAGCTGACCCATGTTTCCCGGCTGTTGGACGAAATCCTCAACCGCGCGCCGGACCGCTATGCCGCCTATGTCGGTTCCTCGGCCTTTACCCATAAGGGCGGCTTGCATGTCTCGGCGGTGGCCAAGAATCCGCAGACCTATGAGCATGTGCCGCCGGAAGCGGTGGGCAACAAACGGTCCATGCCGGTGTCCGCCCAGGCCGGACGGGCCAATGTCGCCATTCAGGTCGCGGGGCTTGGCGCCGAAGGCGAAAAGCCGGACCTGGCGCGCCTGCTGCAGGACGTCAAACGCCGCGAGTTCGAAGGCTATAGTTACGACGATGCCCAGGCTTCGTTTGAACTGCTGGCGTTGCGGCAGCAGAAGAAGCTTCCTGCCTATTTCTCCGTCGACAAATTCAGCGTCACGGTGGAAAGCGTTCAGGACAAGAATGGCGCTCTGGCCTCGCGCGCCCATGCGGTGGTGGATATGACGGTGGCCGGCGCCAAGATCCGCAACACCGGCGGCGGCAACGGTCCGGTCAATGCCCTGGACGCCGCGCTGCGCATGGATCTGGGCAAGTATTCCTCCTATCTCGCCGATCTTCGGCTGGTGGATTATAAGGTGCGCATCCTCACCAGCGGCACCGAAGCGGTGACGCGAGTCACGGTGGAATCGGCCGACGGCAAGGGCAATCGCTGGTCCACGGTGGGGGTATCGGAAAATATCGTCGACGCGTCCTTCGAGGCGCTGACCGACTCGATCATCTACAAGCTTTATCGGGATAAGGCCGCTATTTGATTTCCCCTCCGGCCTTCGCAGCTTTGCTTGGCGCTCGACTACCGTCTCGCGCCTGCGCGCTGCTACGGCCACCTCCCCCTATGCAAGCACGCTGACGCGTGCGCGGGGGAGGATTAGTCCGGTGAGGGTGCGTTCAGCGCGCCTTCCAGTATCTCCAGCGCCGCTTCTGCGCCATCCGCCAGGTAATAGACCTTGAAGATGGTGTCTTTCGCGAAACCTTTTTCGACGGTGGCATGCAGCATGGCATCGAGGGGATCGAAATAGCCCTTCACATTGACCACGATGATGGGCATTTTGTGCACGCCCAGCTGGGCTTCCACCACCACTTCGAAAAATTCGTCAAAGGTTCCCATGCCGCCCGGCAGCACGATGAAAGCATCGGACATGTCCAGCATCAGGGTTTTGCGTTCCTGCATATGCGGGGTGATGATCAGTTTTTCCTGGGGCGAAACCCCCGGTTCCAGCGCCTGCAGGAAAGCCGGCATGATGCCCTGGATATCCTGTCCGCCGTCCAGCACCGCCCTGGCGACATCGCCCATCAGGCCCAGCCCGCCGCCGCCGAACACCAGCGAAAAGCCCATTTTGGCGATGCCGGCGCCGATGGCCTTGGCCGCTTCGCTATAGGCGGGGTCATTACCGAAGGAAGAGCCGCAAAAGACGCAGACCGAGGGCCGGTTCCTTTTTTCGTCTTTCTTCGCAATATCAGACTTATCCATGACGTTAAAAGGGTCCATGCCACCTACGGGGTTGCACGCGGGCGTGCATCTTCTTAAATCACTGTCTTCGTAAACGGGTTCGCCCCCCGCGCCAATGGAGAAAAAATGCCGCGCTGGTTGTTGATTTTGGGGGCCGTGGCCCTGATCGCGCTGATTGCGGGATTTGTCACATTCGGCGGCGGGGATATGGGGCAATAGTGGCTCATCCGGTAGAAGACGGCAGCGGCGCGCCATCCTTCAAGCCGCTATGGCGGCTGATGCCGTATCTCTGGCCCAAGGGCCGCCCCGATCTCAAAGCCCGGGTTCTGGTCTCCGTTGTCTTCCTGATCCTGGCCACGGGTTTCACCAGCATCTCGCCCCTGATCTATGGCTGGACGGTGGACCAATTGCGCCCGACCCGCGCAAATATCGCGTTGGGCACGGTGATGGCGCTGATCGCCGCCTATATGACCTCGCGCATCCTGTTGCAGGCCTTTGCCCAACTGCGCGACGGCATCTTCGCCAAGGTTCAGTATCACGCCATGCGCGAGGTGGCGGTGGAAACCTTTGCCCATGTCCATACCCTTTCCCTGCGCTTTCATCTGGAGCGCAAGACCGGCGGACTGTCGCGGGTAATCGAGCGCGGCACCAAGGGTATCGATACGCTGCTCTCTTTTGCGCTGTTTTCGATCTTTCCCACCCTCCTGTTGATGGTGTTCTACAGCATCATCCTTTGGGTGGAGCTGAATGTCTGGGTCGCCTTGTCCACCATCGTGATGGTGATCGGTTATACCTGGTTCACCTTCTGGATCACCCGCTGGCGCATCCAGTTCCGCCGCGAAATGAACCAGAGCGACACCGACGCCAACACCAAGGCGGTGGACAGCCTGCTGAATTTCGAGACCGTCAAATATTTCAACAATGAAAGGCACGAAACGCGCCGTTTCGACGTCTCGATGGAAAAATATGCCGGGGCCTCCATTCAGTCCCAGGTCTCGCTCTCCATCCTCAATACCGGCCAGGCGACGATCATGGCGCTGGGTTTGGGCGCGGTGATGGGATTGACCGCCTGGGGCATCGCCCATGGCCAGTTTTCCATCGGCCTGTTCGTGGCCGGCAACGCCATCCTGATTCAGCTCTATCAGCCGCTGAATCTGCTGGGCACCGTCTATCGCGAGATCACCCAGGGCTTGGTGGACATGGAAGCCATGTTCCGGCTGCTCAATCAGCCAAGGGAGGTGCAGGACAAGCCCGGCGCCCAGGCCCTGAAGGTATCGGGCGGCGAGATCCGCTTCGAAAATGTGATCTTCGCTTATGATCCCGAACGCACCGTGCTCAAAGGCGTGAGCTTCACCGTGCCGGCCGGCAAGACGGTGGCGGTGGTGGGTCCGTCGGGCGCGGGCAAGTCCACCATCAGCCGCATTCTTTACCGCTTCTATGACATCAAAGGCGGAAGGGTGACGATCGATGGGCAGGATATTCGCGATGTCACGCAGGAAAGCCTGCGCAGCGTCATCGGAATCGTGCCGCAGGATACCGTGCTGTTCAACGACACCGTCAAATACAATATCGCCTATGGCCGGATCGGCGCCAATGAGGCCGAGATCAAGGACGCGGCGCGGCTGGCCCAGATCGACAAGTTCATCACCTTGCTGCCGATGGGCTATGACTCCATGGTGGGCGAGCGCGGCTTGAAACTGTCGGGCGGCGAGAAGCAGCGCGTCGCCATCGCCCGCACCATTCTCAAGAACCCGCCCATCCTGTTGTTGGACGAGGCGACCAGTGCGCTGGACACCGGCACCGAACGGGAGATTCAGAGCGCGCTGAACGAAATTTCCCGCAACCGGACCTCCCTGGTGATCGCCCATCGCCTGTCCACCGTGGTCGATGCCGACGAAATCCTGGTGCTGGATCATGGCGAGATCATCGAGCGCGGTCGCCACTCCGAGCTGCTGGCCTTGAACGGCCATTATGCGTCTATGTGGAACAAGCAGCGCGAAGCCGCCGCGGCGCGCGAGAAACTGAAAGAAGTAGAGAACGACCCCGACGTGGCACCAGGTATCGCGAAGACTGAGCCGGTCTAGCGCTTAGATAATTTCTACGCGATCTACTTCGACGCCCTTATTGCCTTGGCGTGTGGAGTAGCGGATGCGTTGCTCGGGTTCCACCGCCTGTACGCCCGAGCGCCGAAGGGCGCTGGCATGCAGATAGATGTCGCCGCTGCCATTGTCCGGCATCACAAAGCCGAAGCCCTTCTGGTCGTTGAAAAACTTGATCTTGCCTTCGACCATCGGACCGGAAGGGCCGTTGTCGCGATAGCCGCCACCGCCGCCAAAACGATCGCCACCACCGCCGAAACGATCGCCGCCCCCGAAGTCGCGGCGCGGGCCGCGGCTCGGAGCTTCGGCCGTGGAGGTATCGACGCTGTGCACCGACACCACCTGCAGGCCACGCTGGCTGTCGGCGAGGTCGCAGACAATCGTCGTGCCTGGCGGCACGTCGCTATGACCCGTCGCCTGCAAGGCGCTGGTGTGACAGAAGGCGTCGCCCCCATTGTCGAGTGTGATGAAACCGTAACCTTTGGTGGCGTTGAACCACTTCACTTTGCCTTTCGCAGAGGCCTGCGAAATAGCCTTCTCATTCCCATATGCCATTGTGAACCGACGCTGCTCGCCCTTGCCGGTTTGGACACCCCACGCCACCCCCCGTCCCGGCCGCATGGAGGTAACTGCGACATGATGACTACAGAAACACCCGCCTCGCAACCGGGTTAACGGCACAAATGTTACGGCCTTAATGTTGCGGCGCAGCAAAAACGGGTTGACTTTGGGGGCGAATACCCTGATAAGCCCGCATCCGTTGCGACCGCACTAGGCGTTTTTTGAGCGCTGCCACCGCCGGATCTTAGTTTTGACCTCCGTTCCCTCCAGTGTGCGTGGAAGACGGCAACAGCCGTAAACCCGTGCCTTTTGGCGCGTCCCCACGGTTTTTAAGGACTTTTGTGACTGACGTGACTTTTGAATCGCTTGGCGTTGCCGAGCCGATCCTCCGTGCTCTTTCGGCGGAGAATTATACCAAGCCTACCCCCATCCAGACCCGGGCCATTCCGGCCCTGCTGTCGGGCCGCGATCTTTTGGGCATCGCCCAGACCGGCACCGGCAAGACGGCTGCTTTCGGCATCCCCCTGCTGCAGAAACTGTCCATCGGCCATGTCCCGCCCCAGCCCAAGCAGGCCAAAGCGCTGATCCTGGCGCCCACCCGCGAACTTGCGGTGCAGATCGAGGAATCGCTGCGCACCTATGGCCGCTTTCTCAACCTCAAGCTGACCGTGATCCTGGGCGGCGTGAACCAGAACACCCAGGTCCGCAACATGTCCAAGGGCGTGGATATCCTGGTGGCAACACCGGGCCGCCTTCTGGACCTGGTGCAACAGAAGCAGGTAGCGCTGAACGCGGTGAACACCTTCATCGTCGATGAAGCTGACCGCATGCTGGACATGGGATTCATCCGCGATGTGCGCAAGCTGGTGGCGATGCTGCCGCGTGAGCGCCAGTCGATGTTGTTTTCGGCGACCATGCCGGACGATATCGTCAAACTGACCCACGACATGCTGCGCTCGCCCGAGCGTATCGAAGTTGCGCCTCAGGGCCAGACCGCCGACCGCGTCGAGCAGAAGCTGTATTACGTGCCGACGCAGCAGAAGCGCCAGCTGCTCAGTGAGCTTTTGAAGGACGTGGCGATGAACCGGGTTATCGTGTTCACCCGTACCAAGCACGGTGCCAACAAGGTGGCCGAACATCTGTCACGCACCGGCGTGGTGGCGGAAGCCATCCATGGCAACAAGTCCCAGAATGCCCGCCAGCGGGCGCTGGACATGTTCAAGACCGGCAAGGCAAGAGTCCTGGTGGCTACTGACATCGCCGCCCGCGGCATCGACGTGGACAATATCAGCCATGTGGTGAATTTCGAGCTGCCCAACGAGCCGGAAAGCTATGTTCACCGTATCGGCCGCACCGCGCGGGCCGGCGGCGAAGGCATCGCCATCAGCTTCTGCGATTCGTCGGAGCGTTCCTACCTGCGCGACATCGAGCGCATTATCCGTATGAAGATCGAGCCGGTGGCGCATGAGCTGCCGGAATTGACCGAAGAGCAGCGCCGCCAGCAGGAAGAGCCGCGCCGTCCGCATGGTCATCGCCATGGCAAGCCGCATGGCCACAAGCCGGGCGGACATAAGCACGGTGGACATGGCGGTCGCGAAGGTGGCGAGGCCCACAATCCCCACGCGCCCAAGAAGCGCAATGGTTCGCGTCCGCACTGGCATCGCGGCAGAGACAAGGCGCGGGAAAGCGCGGCTTGATTTCAGCCGGGAGCATCGGCCAGGCGAGCGAAGCCGTCGCTAGCGACGGCGACGCAAAGCCGTCCGGCCGTGCGACCATTGAAATCTTTGTTGACGGCGATGCCTGCCCGGTAAAGGCGGAGATCGAAAAGGTGGCGGCCCGGCATGGCCTGACCGTCACCATCGTCAGCAATGGCGGGCTACGCCCTTCGGCCAATCCGTTCCTGCGTCACGTCACCGTGGCGGAAGGCGCGGATGCCGCTGATGATTGGATCGTCGATACCATTGCCGCGGGTGATATCTGCGTCACCGCCGATATTCCGCTGGCGGCACGCTGCCTGGACAAGGGCGCGCGCGTCTTGGGCCCCAATGGCAAGCACTTCACCCAAGACGGTATCGGCATGGCGCTTGGGATGCGGGAACTCAGCCGGCATTTGCGCGAACTCACGCCCGGCGGGCAAACCCATCATGCAGGCTTCAGAAAAGAGGACCGGTCGCGATTCTTGAATGAACTCGAAAACTGCATCGCGGCGCTGAAACGCGTGCGCCAGGCGGGCGCTTAGTCGGGGGTGCCTTCCCGGAGTTTCCTTTTCTTCGCGGCTACTTCCGCTCTGGCCTTTGGCGAAGACGGGCCGGTATCGTTTTTCAGCACCCACCAACACACCAGGGCAATGATGGCGGTTGCCAGCGCGTACCATGCTCCACTCATACCGAAAGCTCCTGTTGGGCCCAATCACGGACCTGCGACGCCGATAAGGGGACGCCCCCCAATTCGGTGGTGAAAAAAGCCAGATACGCGTCGATCCACGACAAGAACCGGTCAACATCGGCCTGATTGCGGGTGTAGGGCGTGCGGCCCGGCGACAAGGATGGACTGTGATAGCTGAGCGCGAACACGCGCTGGCCGGCCCAATAGAGCGTCCTGGTCAGTTGCTGGGCTTCGTCCAGGCTATGGCCTTCCGGCGAGATGCGGGCGCGATACAGAAGGCGTGTTCGCGCCAGGATGGCCGGCAGTTTGGCAAACCGGCTCACAGGCGAGGTGAAAATACGGTTGGAAGCGTCGCGGAAGACGCGCAACGGACCTACCATGCTGGCGGTTACCGGAATTTCCAGGATCCGCTTGCCGGAGCCCAGCCAATAAGGCTGGGACGGTGCGTTGGAATAGTCGGGACTGGAAGGGGTAATCGCAGGACCCGGCAGCACGCTGCAATCGATGTCATAGCCGAATTCCTGGAGCAGGCGGATGGTGTCGGGACCCGCGCCATAGCGCCCGGTACGGAACAACCTCGGCCGCACGCCGAAATTCTTCTCGATCACGGCAGTCAGGCTTTCCATCTTCCGCGCCTGCAGATCGTAAGGCAGGTTGCAGGCAAAGGAGTTGGTTTCGCCGACGGACTCTTCGAAAGGCGGCGTCACCCAGGGATGAAGCTGGGCGCCGATTTCGCATTGGCCCGATTTCGCGAAGTCGCGCAACGGACCATAGCCTTGTTCCTGTGCGGCGACCGGATAATCCACCGCATAGGTCGGCACCAGGCCATAACGCTTGAATATCGCTTGAGCCCTGGCCTGCGCCTGCATATTCGTGACCGCATTATTGGCGGTGGCGAATGGCTTGCTCCAATCGAATTCCTCTTCCGCATCGATGATGCAGATCAGCATGGGAGCGGAACTTGGCAAGTAAACGACATCATGCCGGTTTTCGGGCAGCATGACGCCGGCCTGTGCCGCGCCGTGAGCGGCCGCCCCGTTTTTTGCTCGAGCCTGGCTTGTCGTGAATTCCAAATTGGTCATTTTCAATTCGGCCGGCCCTAGGCTATTCGCCAGCTCTTAACGAGTTTTCGACAATTAAGCCTTTATACTCTACTATCTAAAGTTAACGCCACGTATTCGGACCGTGCAATCGGATACCGGGACGTGGCGTCCATTCCGTCCTGCTAACCGGGTATTTTTGACGTAAGAACGATGGCGTTTCCGAGGATTTGCGCAGTCATTCCGGCCCACAATTCTCAGGCAACCCTCGGGCGAGCCCTTGAGTCTGTGCGGGCGCAAACCATGCCTGTTTCCCAGCTGGTCGTGGTCGACGATGCCAGCACCGATTCCACCGCCGAAATCGCCAGAGGTTACCAAGGTCTGAATGTCGAGGTTGTGCGCATGGACAAGAATGTCGGGGCCGCCGCCGCGCGCAATCGCGGCGTCATGGCGGCGAATACCGAGCTTGTCGCTTTTTTGGACGCGGACGATGAGTGGCTGCCGACCAAGTTGGCAAAGCAGGCCCAAGTCATCGCGGCGAATGACAAGGTCTCCTTCGTATCCTGCGGCTCCGACCTGATTACGCCCGAGGGCGTCAATACCGGTGACATCTATCGCGGCCAGGTCGTGGTCACGGGAGGCCTGGCATGGAAAGCACTTCTTTCGGACAATTATATCACCACTCCATCCGTGCTGGTCTGGCGCGCCCAGATGCAAAAGGCAGGTTGTTTCAACCCGAATCTCAAGATCGCGGAAGACCAGGACATGTGGATCCGGTTGGCCGCGAGCGGTGAGCTGGGTTATGTGCATGAAAGCCTGGTGCATGTGCACGAACGGCGGAAAAGCCTTTCGGCGGGATCATTCAGCGACCAATTGGCTTATACCTTGCCGATGATCGAAGGCCATATTGCACGCTTTTCGGAACAGCTCTCTTCCCAGGAAATCAACAGCATACTCGGCCGGCGGCTTCTGCGCCTGGGTCAGCTTGCCTTTCACCGCAACGCCCCCAAGGCCGGGCGGGCCCTCATCTGGCGTTCTATTTCCTTGGGCTATAAGCCCTGGGACGGCATTCTCTTTCTGGCAACCACAAACTCGCTCGCACAATGTCTCAAGCAAGCACTCTTGCGTCGCTGAACCGCTGGGCGCGGGATATGGCGAAGTCGGTCGCCGCTCACACGGGCGGGGTCAGGCTGTATCATCATCTGCGCGACCGCGAAACGCTTACGGTGATCATGCTTCACCGTATTCTACCGAAGGCGATGTATGCGGAGTTGGGGGCTGACCCGGCCTATACGACTTCGACGGAAGTGCTGAAAGAGTTGGTGTTGTTCCTGCGCGCCAATTACACGATTGTCGGTTTACCCGATGTCGTGGAGGCGCGGCGCGGGACGCGGCCGCTTCCACCGCGTCCGTTGCTGATAACGTTTGACGATGGCTGGGAAGACAATCTCCGCTATGCGGCGCCAGTCTTGTCAGGGTTGAACGCGCCGTGGACTTTGTTCGTGGCAGCGGGTGCGGTCAACACGGGCGCACCATGGTGGCAAGAGACCTTGTTGCAGGCGTTGCGCACAGGGCGTGCGTCCTATCGAGACTTGTTGAGAATGGCGATCGGGGAAACGGAAGTGGACAAGGCGCCGCGCGAGAGCCCGGAGCTGGTCTTGTTGGCCTGTTTTGGTGCGCTGGATGTGGCGCGCCGCGATAGCCTGCTGGCCAGGGTAAATGAACGAAGGCCTTGTCCAGATATGGCCAGCTGGGATGGGCTGCGTAGCCTGCTTGGCGGCAATGTGAGCATCGGCGCGCATGGTTTCAGCCATTTACCGCTTACCATGCTGGACGATCCCGGACAGGATCTCCAGCAAGCGCGAGAGTTATTGCGCTCCAATCTCGGGCCTGATGCGATCGTCAGCCTGTCGTTTCCCCATGGGCGCTATGATACCAACGTGTTGGCGGCGACGCGGGCGCAAGGTTTTGAGCTCATATTTACCAGCGATGCGGTCCTCAATGTTTGTCCGGGCGGACATTTGCCCCACGACTTGATCGGGCGGATTTCGGTCGAGGAGCATTCGATCTGCGATGATCGTGGGGATTTTGATTCAAGTCGGGCCGAGCGCTGGCTGATGTTGCGCAAGCGGCAATCGGCGGCATAGGGGATTTGTCATGCGGGACCTATTTCTCATAGGCGTTGTCGCGATCAGCGTGGGATTCACCCTGCGCTTTCCTTTTATCGGGGTTTTGATCTGGGAGTGGTTCGCTCTCATGAACCCGCACCAGGAGGCGTTTGGCTTCGCCCGATCCTTGCCCCTGAATTTGATCGTGGCCGGTTCCGCCGTGCTCTCCTGGATTTTGTCGGAAGAACCCAAGAAGCTTCCGCGCAATACCATGACGGTGCTCTTCCTGGTCTTTCTTGTTTGGATGACGTTCAATTCCTTCTTTGCCTTCAATACGACCTGGTCCTGGCCTTTCTGGGATCGCACCTGGCGCATCTTCGCCTTGGGGTTTCTCATGGCCGCGACTGCCACCAACCGCGTGCGTATCGACGCGATCATCTGGGTGGCGGCAATTTCGCTGATGTATTTTGGCGTGAAGGGGGGGATCTTTACGGTCATGACAGGTGGACAATATCGGGTCTATGGGCCTGACTCGACAATCATCAGTGACAACAACCAACTGGCGCTTGCAGTCCTGATGTCGATGCCTTTGATAGAGTATTTGCGGTCGACCGCCTCCTCGAAATTGTTGAAGTTGATTTTGGTTGCCTGTCTCGTGGCTAGCGCCATAGCGGTGATTGGCAGCTACTCGCGGGGCGCTTATATAGCGATGGCCGCGATCGCAGTTCTTCTATTCTTTAATGTAAGACAGCGTCTGATGTATCTTCTGGTCGGCGGCGCTGTGCTCTATTTTGCGCTTCATTTTATGCCGCAATCGTTTTTCGATCGCGTCGATTCCCTTCAATCGCTGAAGACCGACGGTTCATTTCAGGGGCGATGGGTGGCGTGGCAGGTGGCGATCAAGTATGCCACGGAGCATTTCCCTTTTGGAGCGGGGTTCTATGGTCCGCAGCTCAACGCAATTTTTCACCAATATTTTCCTGGCCAGGAAGCGCACGCCGCGCACAGCATTTACTTTCAGGTCCTGGGTGAGCACGGTTTTATCGGATTGGGCATTTACCTGGCGATTATTCTGGCAGCAATCAAGTCTTGCTGGTCGATCGTTCGCAGGACCAAGCATTTGAAGGATATCTGGCAGCACAGGCTGGCGCGCATGATTCAGACCAGTCTATTGGCTTTCTTTGTGGGCGGAGCCGCACTCAGCATGGCCTATTACGATCTGTTTGTGGTGCTGGCGCTCTTGTTGCCGCAAATCGCCGCTCTGCTACCGGCGGCAGCTGTTGTTGATACGAAATGGAAAGCGGATGACAAGCCCGGCGCCACGCTTGCGCCGGCAGCCACACCGGCATATTCGCGGAGTTCCTATTCATGAGAAATGGCCCGATCACGGGTCAGGTGATCACTCCCAATGCTCTGCTCACAGCCGATCAGGAGATCTGGCGCGGGTTCCTCGCGCAACAGACCGTGGCATTCGTGTCTTATCCGTATGTGCGCGCCGTTGCGGCCTGCGTGCCGTCGGTACGGATTTGCCGACTGGTACAAGATGGGCGGACGGTCGCCTTTTTCCCCTTTCAGTACCGTTCAGCGGCCCATGCGGCAGCCGGCATTGGCGAACGACTGGGAGGAGAGTTGAGCGACTATTTCGGCCTGATTGCCGAACCGGGGTTCCGTATCGAGCCAAGAGTATTGCTGCGCCTAAGCGGTCTGAGATCGCTCTACTTCACGCATCTCGACGAAAGCCAGGGGGAGAATGGCCTTGGCGGCGAAAAGCCGGAAGTGGGGCATCGCATCGATTTTCCGCAAGGCGGCGAAGCTTTCTGGGAGGAAAGGGCACGCAGCGACAAAAAATTCACATCCGACACCGAAAGACGCGAACGAAAGCTGATCCGTGAGTATGGACCGGTTCGGTTTGTGTTTTCCGAGGATGACGTGGAACGGTCCCTGAACGGATTGATCGCCTATAAGCGCGACCAGTATCGCAGGACGCAGGTCGCGGACGTTCTAAGTGAAAAACGAACACGGAATATTCTGCATGCGCTCGGCCGGACTCGTGACGCGCAATGCTCGGGCATTGTATCGACTCTGCACGCCGGCGATACCTGGGTTGCATCTCATTTTGGCCTGCGCTGTGGCTCGACCCTGCATTACTGGTTTCCCGTCTACAATCCGGCGCTGAAGGCCTTCGCGCCAGGGCGCATTTTGCTGAAACAAATCATACACAGCGCCCAGACGAACGGTCTGAAACGCATTGACCGGGGCGCCGGAGACTCAGTGGCCAAGCGCGACTTTTCCACTTCCCGGCATTTCTTTTATTCCGGATTGTGGCAACAACCTGGACTCGTCGCCCTGGCACACCGGATGGGATTGGCGATCGGCTGGCGAATGGACCGGTGCAAGAAAAACGGCGAAGCCGAATTAGAATAACAGTTCGTTGTCTTATCTGTTAGCTGCGCATATGTGCTGATGGTATCTGAGTTATTTTGGCGACGCGGCCAAAAACATCTGCTTCCGGCGTCTGCGGCCGTCCTGCCGCGCGCCACAAGAGCCATGTGCTGCCTAGGAAGACAGTGGCCCCCAACCCGATATCGATCGCAAGCCGGGTGTTTCCGGAAATCGGCAGCGTCATATTCGCCGCGATGACGGCGAAGGCCATAAGAATGGATGCCAGAAGGGGGCGATAGAGCACCTGTACATACTGCTTGAAGCCGATACCGGACACACGGTGCGCGGCATGGAACAGGCCCGGCAGAAACAGCGCTTCACCCACCGCTCGGCAAATCGCGATATCGATCAGGCTTTTGGTCCAAAATGCGACCGGCACGATGGCCGCGCCCAATAAGAAAAGCCGGACCCAGATCAAGCGCGCCCCGGTTCCGGGCTGATTCAGCGCATCGAAAAGCGAGTATGCGCCGCTGCTGAGGCCGGCAATAGCGCCTCCAATCGCCAGCCAGCTCATCAGCGGCGCGATCCCGATCCACCTATCCCCCAGCACCAGCTGCTGCATATCGGGGGCGATCAGCGCCACCCCAACGCCGGTGGCGGCGCAGATGAAAGCGGTCCAGCCCAGTGTCTTCAAATAAACGTCGCGAAGCGCCGGCATGTCATTCTGCAGACGGGACATGACCGGATAGAGCACGGACACCATCGGGTCATTTATTTCCCGGCCCGGGCTTTGCGCCACGTCGGTGGCAACGGCATAGCGTCCCATCAGCGCGGCGCCGCCAAAGCCACCCACAACTACTTGGTCGATTTGCCCGTTGAGGTAATAGCCGACGGAGCGGAAAAAAGTCCAAATCGAAAAGGACCAGATTTCGTGTACCTTGGACAAGGTGAAACGGGGACGGTGGGGATGCATGGTATAGCTCAGCACGATGAGTGCGAGTTGACCGACCAATATGCCCGCGACCAACGCCCAGTAATTTTTCAATAAGAAGGCCAGCACTATGGTGACAGTGAAGGAAATCAACTTGGGATAAACGTTATAGGCGAAGAAGGTGTTGAATTTCAGGTCGCGCCGGAAATGCACAGTACCGATATTTTCCAGGCCGCCCAGTATCGCGCGCAGCGCAAGGCACTGCATGACAGGTTCGACTTTCGGTTCGTGGAAATAGAGTTCCGCCAAGGGCGAAACCACTAAGATCGCCGCGGCAATAGCCAAGCCGATCAGGAATGAAACCGTCCAGGCAGTATCGAAATGCTCCTTGGTGGGATTTTCTAGCCGGATCAGCACAAGTTTCTGTCCGGTCTGGTTGAAAATTTCCAGCGTGCTCACCACAATCATCGCCATGGCGACAATGCCGAAATCGCTCGGCATCAGGAGGCGGGCCAGAATCACGGTGCTAACAAGTCCCGTTAGCCGGATAGCCCAGCGCAAAGCAATCATCCATAGCGCACCGTTCAACATGCGCGCGCCCCAACTGCCTTGAGGTGCCTGTTCTGGCGATGAGTCCGTCATGCACGCTTGCTCGTGATTGTAATGTGATGTCAGGTGCTAACCTAAACCTGAAATCACGAGGATTTGTTGTTGTACAGTATGCGGTTGGTCTTATTAAGATCAGGGAAACACCGGATATTCCCCTCAATACATAGGGGGATATTGCGTGGGCGGAAATGTCCTATTTGGCAACCCGGATCGTTTAGGCCCAAGATTGTTTAGAATTATGCCGCCAAGATTCCAGAGGACGCCATGCCGGATTTCGGCCTTAATCTTGAAAATCACTATGCGCGGCTGCCCGGCGAGTTCTACACTCTGATGCCGGCGGAACAGGTGGGCGTGCAGCCGCGGCTGATCCACGCCAATGCCAAAGCCGCCGCGTTGATTGGACTTGATCCCGCGTCTTTCTCCGACCCTGCTTTCGCGCAAGTATTCTCCGGTCATGCACCGCTGAACGATTTTTCTTCTCTGGCGATGGTCTATTCCGGGCACCAGTTCGGCGTGTGGGCGGGGCAATTGGGCGATGGCCGCGCCCTTCTGATCGGTCAGGCGCGCAACCCCGCCGGCGAGCTGTGGGACATCCAGCTCAAGGGCGCGGGCACCACACCCTATTCGCGTTTCGGCGACGGCCGGGCGGTGATGCGCTCCACCGTCCGCGAATATCTCTGCAGCGAGGCGATGGCGGCGTTTGACATTCCAACCACCCGCGCTTTGTCGATCGTCGCCAGTAATGAGCAGGTTCAACGCGAAATGCCGGAGCCGGGAGCCGTCCTTACCCGGTTGGCCCTCAGCCATGTGCGCTTCGGCCATTTCGAGCATTTCTTCCATAGCAGCCGCCACGAACGAGTGCGCCAGCTTGCGGACTATGTCATGGCCGAATTTTTTCCCAATTTGGCGGGCGACTATGTTGCCTGGTTCGGCGAGGTGGTGAAACGGACGGCGGAACTGATGGCGGGTTGGCAGGCGGTGGGTTTCGCCCATGGCGTGATGAACACCGACAATATGTCCATCCTGGGTCTTACGTTGGACTACGGCCCATTCGGTTTCATGGAGGCCTATGAGCCCGGCTTCATCTGCAATCATACCGACACGCAGGGCCGCTACGCGTTCGACATGCAGCCGGCGATCGCGCATTGGAATTTGCGGGCACTGGCTTTCGCACTGCCCAGTCTGATCCCCAAAGACAGGTTAGTTGCCGCCCTGGATACTTATGAAGCGCTGTACAGGTCACGCTATCGCGCTCTGATGCGGGCCAAGCTGGGCCTGGTGCGCGAGGAGGAAGGCGATGACCGGTTGATCGGCGAATTGTTGAATCTGATGGCCAAGGCCAAAGCCGATTACAGCTTGAGCTTCCGCAATCTGAGCGGCGAAGACGTGGCGTGGCTGGCCTTGTTTGGGAACGGCAACACCGAAGCGCGAGCCTGGCTGTCACGCTATCGGGCACGGACTCAAGGCGAGGACCTGTCGGGCCTGGACCGGGTCAATCCCAAATATGTGCTGCGCAATTGGGTGGCGGAAAGTGCCATCCGGGCGGTGGAAGACCATGGCGATATCGCCACTCTGGACCGTATTTTCAAGCTGGTGCAGACGCCGTTTGAAAAGCATGACGGCGACGAAGCCTTTGCCGCTCCGCCGCCGCCGGACATGTGCCACCTGGAAGTGAGCTGTTCTTCTTAGCTACCAGTTGGTCGAGACGTACTTGATCTCGCAGAATTCGATCAACCCGTGGTGCGAGCCTTCGCGGCCCAGTCCCGACTGCTTGACGCCGCCGAACGGCGCCGCCGGGTCCGACATCAGGCCCCGGTTGAGCCCCAGCATGCCGGCTTCCAGCTTTTCGCAAATCTGCATGCCGCGCTTGAGGTCCTGGGTATAGACATAGGCCGCCAGGCCATATTCGGTGTCGTTGGCCTTGCGGATCGCTTCGGCCTCGTCGGTAAAGGATTGCAGCGAAACCACCGGTCCGAAGATTTCTTCCTTCATCATGTCGGCATTGTCGGGCACATCCGACAGCACGGTCGGCGGATAGTAATAGCCGGGGCGGTTGAGGCGCTGGCCGCCCAGCAGCAGCTTGGCGCCCTTGGCCACCGCGTCGTCCACCAGTTCGGCGATCTTGGCGACCGACTTCTCGTTCACCATCGGACCGAGGGTGGATTCGGGATCGGTCGCCTCACCCAGCTTGATCGCCGACATGCGCGCCACCATGCCGTCGGTGAAGGGCTGGTAGATGTCCTTATGGACATAGAAGCGGTTGGCGGCGGTGCAAGCCTCGCCGCTGTTGCGCATCTTGGCCAGCATGGCGCCGTCCAATGCGTCATTGAGGTTGGCGTCCTTGCAGACGATGAAGGGGGCATTGCCGCCCAGCTCCATGGCGCAGGAAATCACCTGGTCGGCGGCTTCATGCAGCAGCGCGCGGCCCACCGGAGTCGAGCCGGTGAAGGAAATCTTGCGTACCCGCGGGTCATGCAGCACCGCCTTGGACAAGGCGCTGGCCTTGGCGGTGGTGACCACATTGACCACACCGGCCGGCACGCCGCAGTCATGCATGATCTGGGCGACGGCAAAGGCGGTGAGCGGGGTTTCTGTGGCGGGCTTCAAGACCACGGTGCAGCCGGCGGCCAGGGCGGGCGCGATCTTGCGGGTGGCCATCGCCGCCGGATAATTCCAGGGCGTGATCAGCAGCGCGATGCCCATGGGCTGGTATTGCACCAGGATGCGCGCGCCGCTGGCGGGCGCCAGGGCGATTTCGCCCAGCACATGACAGCATTCCTCGGCATACCAGCGATAAAATTCGGCGGAATAGAGAACTTCGGCGCGCGCGTCGGGCAGCGCCTTGCCGTTTTCCAGGCTGATCAGATAGGCCAGCCATTCGATATTCTCGACGATCTTCTCATAGCATTTGCGCAGAATCTCGGCGCGGTAGCGCGGCGTGGTCGCGGCCCAGGCGGCGGCGGCCTTGTCGGCGGCGTCTACCGCGGCCAGCGCGTCGGCCGCGTCGCAGTCGGCGACATCGGTGATCTTCTTGCCCGTAGAGGGATCGAACACATCGACGCGTTTCTTGGCCGCGCCTTCCACCCATTTGCCGCCGATCCAAAGATCGGTGGGGATCGGGAAAGGCGCGGGGCCGGATTTGGGCGTGGGGAGGGTGAGGCTATTTGTCATTTGTCTCTCTATTGCGAAATCAGGAAGCAAGCGCGGCGCGGTCGCCACTGAAGGCGGCGCGGGTGATCGCCTTCATGGCGTCCACATCCAGCTTGCGGGGATTGTTGTTGACCAGGCGGGCGGCGCCGATGGCGCTTTCCGCCGTCCAATCCTGCTTGTCTTCCGGCAAACCCAGTTCCTTCAGGGTCACGGGAATGCCGATATCCTTGAGCAGCTTGGCCACTTCATCGATCAGTCTATGGGACAGCTCTTCGTCGCTTCCGGACAGGCCGATGGCGCGGCCGATTTGGGCGAATGCCGCCACGCAATTGGGACGGTTGAACTCCATCACATAGGGCATCAGCAGCGCCACGCCCATGCCATGCGGAGTATGGGTCTCATTGCCCACCGGATACTGGATGGCATGCGCCGCCGCGGTGCCCGCCGCGCCGAAGGCGCAGCCGGCCGCCAGCGACGCCAGCATCATCTGCTCGCGGGCTTCGATATTCTTGCCGTCCTTCACCGCGGTGCGCAGCGCCTTGAAGATGTTCTGCAGCGCGAGCAGGCCGAACGTGTCGCTGAGCACATTCTTGCCCACGAACACATTCTTGACGGTCAGGTCGGCCGTTACCGTACGGCTGGCGGCGGTGTAGCTTTCAATGGCGTGCGTCAGGGCGTCGGCGCCGCTCACAGCGGTCAGGCTGGGCGGGCAGCTCACCGTCATTTCGGGATCGCACACCGCCACGCGCGGGATCAGATAGGGGCTGGAAATACCCACCTTGGTGCCGCGCTCGGTATCGGCGATCACCGCCACGGGCGTGACTTCCGAGCCGGTGCCTGACGTGGTGGGCACCGCAATCACCGGCGCCACCGGGCCGGGGATTTTGTTTTCGCCATAATAGTCGCGCAACGAACCGCCATGCTGCAGCAACACCGCGACGCATTTGGCCATGTCCATGCAAGAGCCGCCGCCGATGCCCAAGACCACATCGGGCTTGAAATCGGCGCATTCGGCGACACAACCGGAAATGCCGTTGATCGGCAAATCGGCTTCGGTGCGGTCATAGACCTTGACCTCGACCCCATTGGCCTGGATGTCGGCGACAATGGCCTTGAACTGGGCATCGCCGCCCAGCCGCGCGTCGGTGCAGACCAGGGCGCGCTTGCCGATCTGTGCCGTCATCATGCCGATGGCGGCGCGCTGGCCGGAGCCGAAAATCACCGAAGCGGGCAGGCGCAGGGCGCCGAAGATAGGACTCATGAGGTTTTTTCCTTTCGTGATTCCGCCGCCAGCTTCTGCAAATCGTTCCACAATCCGTCATCGAGATAGACGCCGCGTTTCTCCGATTGCGCCCGCACCTTGCGGGCGCGGTCGCCCGGCGCCAGCACCGGATGTGCGGGATCGGCGGGGGCGGCGCTGCGGATACTGCCCAGATAATCTGTCACCAACGCCTTGGCGGCCTCGGCATGCGGCGGGGCGATAACGATGAAGAGGTCGCCCTTGTTGGAGACATTCACCGAATCCAAAGTTCCCTTGACATCGGTGCCGATGGCCGAAGCGGCAAGGCTGGCCACCAGCACTTCAAAGGCGATGCCCAGGGCGTATCCCTTGGCGCCGCCAAAGGGCGCGATGGCGCCTTTCTTGGCGGCCGAAGCATCGGTGGTGGGATCGCCATTCTCGTCCAGCGCCCAGCCCAGCGGGATCGGCGCGCCGCGATTGGCATGGTCGTGAATCTTGCCCATGGAAACCAGGCCGGTCGCCATGTCCAGCACCATGGGATGCGGCGAAGACGGCACGCCGATGGCGATGGGATTGGTGCCGATCATCGCTTTGCGTCCGCCGAAGGGGTGCACCAGAGCTTCGGAAATAGTCAGGGCGATGCAGGTCAGGCCTTTGGCCGCCACATCTTCGGCATAATAGGCCAGCGCCCCCAGATGATTGGTGTTGCGGATGGCGGCGATGGCGATGCCGTCCTCGCGGGCGCGGGGAATGATGGTGTCCAGTGCCGCCATGGCCACCACCGGGCCAAGCCCGCGTTGGCCGTCGACACTGAGAAAAGAGCGCGCCGTCCATTTCTGGTCGCCGCTGGCGCCGGGCACCGACAGGCCGGCATGAATGCGCTCGATCACCCGGCGCAGGCGCAAAAGCCCATGGCTGGGAATGGCGCGCATTTCCGCTTCGATGAACAAGCTGGCCTGGGTGCGGGCATGGCTCTCCGGCACGCCATTGGCGGTCAGAATGCCCTCGGCAAGTTTGCGGACGTCCTCGACAGAAATCAGCAAAGATCAAATATCCTATATGATCGGCGGACCGTATGGGTTATGCTCTGCCTGGTCAATGGCAAAAACCAGCCTTTCTGTGGGAAAAATTCCGCACATGGTCCAAATGAATGACGCCTACCGGCCGATTAGCCGCCCCTCCGGCCTGGCGGAAGAGGTCTATCGCCGGATTCGGGCCGATATCATGTCGCTGCGAATTCCGCCGGACACGCGGGTCTCGGTCGACAGTCTGGCGCGGGAATTGGGCGTGTCGCAGACCCCGATCCGTGAGGCGCTGTCGATGCTGGAAGCCAATGGGTTGGTGAGCAAACGGCATTTTGCCGGCTATGCCACCTCGCCGCGCATGGACCGCGCCCAGTTGGACGATCTCTTCGAATTCCGTCTGTTGATCGAACCGCATGCCGCGCGCAAGGCCGCTGAAGGCATGACCGACAGCGACATGGGGCAGCTTGTCAGCGGCGAGAGTGCGTCCAGCCACGATGCTTTTGCCGACATGGACACCGATTTCCATCGCCTGATCGCGCAGGGCGCGGGCAATCACCTGATCGCGGATTCGCTGGCGCGGCTGCACATCCATGTCCATATTTTCCGCTCTTGCTTCCGCAGCGAGATCACCGAAGAAGCGGTGCATGAGCACAATGCCATCATCGCCGCCATTCGCGCCCGCGACGGCGCGAAAGCCGAAGCCGCGATGCGCCGGCATATCGAGCTGAGCTATGGGCGGCTCAGGGATTTTATCAAGGAGTGATGCTCACCCTTCGACAGGCTTAAGGGTGAGGAGGGTTAAAACTCCTCATGCTGAGCTTGTCGAAGCATGAGAGCTAAGTCTTATTTTCTTTCCGCCAGGCCGCGTAGCGCGCCTTGGTTTCCTCATTCGGCGGATAAAGGCCGGGCAGCGGCACGCCCCTTTGCACTTCGTTGATGATCCAGCCTTCCTGGATTTCCTGCTCAGCCGCTTCTTCGACGACATTCGCCAGCATGGCTTGCGGGATCACCACCGCGCCATCGCCGTCGGCGACAATCGCATCGCCGGGGAAAATCGCCACGCCGCCGCAGGCAATCGGTTCCTGCCAATTGACGAAGGTCAGGCTGGCAACCGAGGCCGGGGCCGCGGCGCCCGCGCACCAGACGGGCAGGCCGGTGGCGAGCACGCCCTCCATGTCGCGCATCACCCCATCGGTGATCAGGGCGCCGACTTTGCGCTTGGCCATGCGGGCGCAAAGAATATCGCCGAAGATTCCCGCATCGGTGACGCCCATGGCGTCGGCCACCGCGATCACGCCTTCTTCCATCGCCTCGATGGCGGCGCGGGTGGAAATGGGCGAGGCCCAGCTCGCCGGTGTCGCCAGATCCTCGCGCGCCGGAACAAAGCGCAAGGTGAAGGCAATGCCCGCCACCCGCTTTTGGCCCGGCTGCTTGGGAAAGGCGCCGCGCAGCCAGACATTGCGCAAGCCCTTCTTCAGCAGAACGGTGGTGAGGGTGGCGGTGGAAATACCTTCAAGGATTTTTCTGGTCTGCGCGTCCATGGTCAGCCTTTTTTACGGAAGTGCGAAGATCGCGAAGACATCGCCGAAGATGGGGCGTCCGTCATTGTACATCAGGATCTCGCCGCCATGACAGCCGCTGGCGCCCACCGCAACATACTGCACGCCCTTGATCTTATAGGTGATGGGCGGGGTGCAGACCCCCATGCCCAGCGAATAATGCCACAACTTCTCGCCGGTCTTGGCATCGAAGGCGTTGAAGTCGCCATTCATTTCACCGGCAAAGACCAGGCCGCTGGCGGTCGCCAGCACGCCGCCATACATGGGGCGCTCGGACTTGTATTGCCAGGCGATCTTGCCCGTCTCGGTGTTGATGGCGCTGAGGTTGCCGTTGGGCGGCATCGCCTTGAGGTTCAAGGCCATGTTGCCGCCGGTATACTGGCCGACGATCGGCGTGCCGGGCTTATAGACCTCGGGCAGCGGCCGGTTGATGGCGAAGTCGTGCACCTCGTTGATGCCCATGGTGTAGAAATATTTGGTCTGGGGCGAATAGGCCGGCGGCGACCACATCGCGCCCCCCTTGCTGCCGGGCAGGATCGAAATCGGCACATTCGTGAGCGGCTTCATGAAATTCTCATTCACCGTCACAAAAGGCTCTGACTTGCGGATCAGCTTGCCGGTCAAGCGGTTGACGATGAAAAGACTGCCGACCTTGCCGGCTTCGGCGGCGGCGGGGACCACCTTGCCATTCTCGTCAATCGTGTCGAACAGAACCACCGGCGCGCAGGCGTCATAGTCCCATATGTCATGGGGCACCTGCTGGTACCACCATCTCAATTTGCCGTTGCGCGAGTCGATGGCGACGATGGAGACGGTATAGGCATTGTCGCCCTTGCGGCTGGTGCCATCCAGGTCGGGATTGGGATTGCCGGTGGCGAACAGGATGAGGTTGTTCTTGGGGTCGATGGCGGGGGTGTTCCACACCGAGCCGCCGCCATATTTCCAGCTGTCGCCGCTCCAGGTCTTGCCGCCGGGTTGATCGGGCGCCGCCGTGGTGCTGAAGCGCCAGACAAGCTTGCCGGTATTGGCGTCCAGTGCTTCCAGAAATCCGCGCGTCGGCCATTCGGCGCCGGCATTGCCCACCAGGATCATGCCGTTGAAGGCGATGGGCGCCATGGTGAAGGAATAGAAGTGATATGGCTGGGGCAGGATTTCAGCGTGTTGGGTCTTCCAGATCTGCTTGCCGGTGCGCGCATCCAGCGCCACGACATGGCCGTCGAGTTGGGCGACAAACACCTTGCCATAAGCCACCGCAACACCGCGCGCCTGCTGGCCGCAGCACAAATTGGCATAGCCGAGCTTGGGCGAATAGGACCAGAGCTGCTTGCCGGTGATGGCGTCATAGGCCTGAACATTGTTGTCGCCGGTTTCCAGATACAGAACGCCATCGACCTGGATCGGCGTCATCTCGGTGGTCTTGGTGATGCCGGTCTGGATGATGGCGGTCGGCCGCAACTGCCGCACATTGGATTTGTTGACGTCGGTAAAGGGCGAGAAGCGCTGATTGTCGTAAGTGCGGCCATGCAGGATCCAGTCGTCGGAACGGTCGGAGTCCAGCATCATCGCATCGGTGACATCGACCTTCTGCGTTACCGGCTGCATCTGGAAGGAGCCGGGATTGGCCACCGAATTGTCGGGCGCCCCCCGCATCGGCGTGCCAGGCGCGGCGCCTATGGCCGGTGCGGCTTCCCCAAGGCTGCCCACGGGCGGCGCCGCTTGTCCCAGCGCGCTGCCGCACAGACCAAGGCACGCCACCGCCAGCAATAGGAGCGCGGAATTTTTCATGCTTCCCCCGGGACAGCCGTACCGCTTTTTATTATGCGGCTTGTTACGGTGTGATCTTGGCGTCCGACATTCCCGCCGCGCCGTTCGCCAGCGGCGCGGTTCCGGCGGGATAGCCGTTCTGCTGCAGGATATAGGCGGTGACGGCGGCATTGTCTTCCGGCTTGAGCGAGCCGGGATCGGACTGCGGCATGGTGTTGGCGATCACGTCCAGCAAGGTCTGGGCGGTCAGGCTTTGCGCCGCCGCCATCTCGCCAAACACCGAGCCTTTCAGCGCGGGCGCGGCCGTGCCCTCCAGCTGCGTACCATGACAGGCCGCGCAGGATTGGGAATAGACCGCGGCTCCCCTGGCCGCCTGCTCGGCGGTATACAAAGCGGGCTTGGCGCTTTGGGCGCCCGCGGCAAGCGGCAGGGCGGCAAAAACGATGGCGAGCGGCAAAAGCGAACGGTGCATGGCGATCCTTTGGACCTTTTCTGTCGGTTGATAGGATAACGGCTAGGCCGTGAATTGGCTAGGCGCGCAAATCAGGAACCAGCTCAGCCTGTTAGCGCTTTCAGTTCCTTCAGGCCCTCGGCAAAGGAAATTTTCGGCGACCAGCCCAGCGCCGCCTTGATCCGGGAAATATCGGCGAGGGTGGCGGCGGCATCGCCCTTGCGTCCTTCGGTATGGATTTGGGCGGGGGAAATCATGTCCGCCAATTCCTTGACGGAAATACTTTCGCCACTGCCGACATTGAAAATCTCGCCGCGCAACACACTCTCAAAGGCGGCGATATTGGCGGCGGCCACGTCGCGGACATGGACAAAGTCGCGCCGCTGCTTGCCGTCGCCGTGAATCTCCAACACTTGCTTGTCGGCATGACGGCGCAGGAAAATTCCCAGCACCAGGGCATAGGCGCCGGTTTCGGGCTGGCGCGGGCCATAGACATTGAAGTAGCGCAGCACCAGGCAAGGCAGATCGAAATCCTTGTCGAACATCAAACAATACTGCTCGCCCACCCGCTTGGTCAGGCCGTAAATGTTGAGAAGATCGGGCGGATCGCTTTCGCGATGCGGCGGCTGCCGGTTGCCGTAATAGGTCGAGGAGCCGCTATAGATGAAGCGTTTCACCCCCGCGTCGCGCGCCGCCAGCAGCATATTCTGCGTGCCGGTAATGTTGGAGCCGGTGCAAATGTCGATCTGTTCCTGGGACGGGCCGGACCTGGACATGGCGGCGCAATGGAAAATTCCATCCATGCCGGCGGCGGCGCGGCGGCAAGTGGCGATGTCGCGGATGTCGCCTTGGATGAACTCCGCATCCGGCGGCACCCATTCGCGCTTGCCGTAAATCAAGCTGTCGAGCACGCGCACTTTATACCCGCGCGCCAGCAATCCCTCGCAAAGATGGCTGCCGATGAAACCCGCGCCGCCGGTGACCAATAGGTTTTTCATCGGTCCTTCTTATACAGCTTCTGGAAGAAGGCGAGATCCTCCGGGGTGTTGATGCCGCGCGCCTCGGTGGCATCCGCCACTTCCAGCGGGGTCATGGTCCAGCCCTGTGCGGAAAGGAAAGGCAAAAAGGGCAGGAAATTGATTTCCCCGGTGGCGGAGCCGCGTCGGGCTTGCGCCAAATAGCGCTCCCAAATCTCGGTCAGGCCCGCCGTTCCCAGCAAGAAGGTGCCGACATCCGAAAAACCATTGGGCGAGGTGCTGTCGCCCTCGCGGTTTTGCAGCACCGCGGTGAGCTTGGTCCCCTCAAAGAGATATTCGACATAGGGCTGCTCCATGCGCGTGACCGGCAGCACGGCGTGGCGCGCCGGTGAGGAAAGCGCCGCCAAGGCGCGGCGCAATGTGGCGGTGGATACGAACACCTGGTCGCCCCATACGATCAGAACCGCGTCAAACCCCGACCACACCGCGCCGGCGCCGAAGATCGCATCGCCCATGCCGAGCGGTGCCGGCTGAATGCTGGTGGAAACTCCGGCAGGCAAGGGCGGAAAGGCTTTGGCGCCGGCCGGAGACAGCACCAGATGGATATGATCCACCAGCGGCGCGAGCTTGGCATGCAGGACCGACCAGATCGTGTCTTGTTCGGTGAGACGCGCGAGGATTTTGGGCGCATCGGTCCCCAGCCTGCTGCCACGGCCCGCGGCGGGAATGAGAGCACAGACGCGCACGGTCAAAACAACGCCATCAGGTTTCGCAGGCCCCGCCGCACCCGCCAGTTGGGATCGGTAAAGCCGGAAAAGGTGCGATAGAGCACCGGCAGTTCCGCCACCTCGACGCCTTGGCGGATCAGCTGACGCACAATCGCCAGGGGCGCGGCGTCCGGGATTTCGCGCAAGCCTGCCAGCGCCTCGCGGCGAAACACGCGCAAGCCCGTCAGCGGATCGGAAAAGATCACGCCGCTGCGAAGGTAAAACAGCGTGCTGAGAAAAAACGCGGCCGCCTTGCCCAAGGTATAAAGCAGGCGTTTCTCGCCATAAGCGGCGCGCACCGAGGTGATGAACTGGCGCCGGCTCTGGGTGCGCGAACCGAACACCCCGCCCAAGGACCGTTGTTGTTCTAGCAGCCGGATGATGGCCTGCACGTCGGTGAAGCGGTAAGCGCCGTCACCGGTCATCAGCACCAGATAGTCGGAAGCACCGGCGCGGAGCCAATCGCGCAAATAGGCGATTTCGGGAAACAGGCCGTCAATGTCAGATGTGGCGATGCCTTCCCGCTGTGGCGCCACGCGATTGAGGGTGAGATGCGCGGCCCTGCCGCCCCAGTCCGTCTCCAGGAATTCCTCCACCAGCTCTTCGCTGGCGATGGAGCGGCCCAAAATGTCGACAAAGATTTCCAGGCTTGGTTGCCTGCGGCGGGCGCGCAATCCCAGCACTGTGTCCGCCACGGCGGTGCCGTTATGGACCTGGGGCCGTGCCGCTATGGCCAGGCGGCGGTGCACCAGCGCAGCACCGCGATAAGCTTCGCCGGAACTCTCCTTGTTCAGGGCGCCGGGTGGCAGCGTCATATTCTCGTGCAGCAGGATATGGGTCAGTACCGCGCCATAGCGCATGGCGCGATCGGCAATATCGCTTGCCGTCAGCGCCTGAATATCGTTGTCGCTGTCCAGATTCATCACCAGCGCCTTGACCGGCGCGGATGCGCCCGCCAGCGCGGCGCCCGCGATGCGATAGCTGGGAAAGAGCGAGGAATGCTGGGTGCCGGGGCCGTAGAGAATAATGTCGGCGCTGCCTATGACTTGTGCCGCCGCCTGCGACAGTTTGGGCACCGCATCGCGCGCCGCCAGCCATGCCTGTTTGCCGGCAAGGTCTTGCGCGCCCAAGGTCTGGGTTTCTTGCTGGGTCAACGGCTGTTCCAGCAGATAAAGATCGGTGATGGGTGAAGGTGATTGCGCTCCGACGATGGCGGCTTCGCTGGCGAGCAGGCTGCCGTCTTCTTTCAGTCCCACCAACACGCGGTTCTGTTGCTCTCCCACATTCATCAGCTTGGCGCGGCTGCCCACCAACTCGCTGACCGTGGCGGCGGCGGCGTTGAAATCACTGCCCTTCTCCAGATAGGCGCCGGCGAACACAAGATTGCCCAGCGAACAATCGCGATAATCAAAGCTGCGGCCCTCGGCATGGGCGAAAAAACCGCCCAGCAATGCGCGGATGCGGCCGCCAGTTTGCGGCGGCAATTGCGCGAACCAGCCCTTGAGCGGTTCATCCAAACACGCCGCATCGCCGCTTTTCGCGTAGCGCGCCAGGGCATCGGTTGGCCCTAGCAGGCGGTATTCCATCAGGTTCTTGAGCGCATACTGCGCCTGGGAATAGTTGCCGAACAGATAGGACAGGTTCTTGCGGAAATCCGACGGCCCCAACATGCCGGGAATGAAATTGCGCAAGGCGCCGGTCGAGAGTCCGTCGTCATAAGCGTTGACCAGCAAGGTGAGATCGACATCGCTGTGGCGCAGCAGGGCGCGGATGATGGTGGCGCTGCCGCGGCCGCCACAGAACAGCACGATGCGGACCTGTCTGCTCATGGCTGCGGCCGGACCAGAATATTGAGCCGCAACAGCAACTGCCGCAGGGCGATATAGAGCACGAAAAGAAAGCGATGCGCCGCGCCGCGAACCAGTTTCATGCTGCTGACGCCGGTGGTGCGTGGGCGATGGGCAATTTCCACCTCCACCGGGATGATGCCGCGTTCCAGCAGCCGGGAGGTGACCTCGGTGGAATAGTTCATGCCCTTGGCTTCCAGGCCAAGTCCGCGCAGGGCCGGACCCCAGACCAGCTTGAAGGCGGAATTGAAATCCTTCAGCCGGCTGCCATGCACCAGATTGCATGCCAAGCCACTGGCCCAGCTGCCGAATTGGGCGAAGGCGGCGTCTTTCTTTTTGCGGATGCCGATGGCGGCTTGCCCACCAGACCGGCTCAGGGCTGCCAGCATGTCGGGCAGATTCTGGATGGCGAATTGTCCGTCGGAATCCATCAGCAGAACCCAGTCGCCCTTGGTCGCGGCGATCGCCGCATTGAGCGCGGCGGCGGCGCCTTGGTTGCCGGCAAAATGCAGCGGACGCAGCTGCGGATAGGACAGAGTGAGCCGGTCCAATATAGCGCCGGTCGCGTCCTTGCTGCCGTCATTGCAGATCACGATCTCAAATTCCGCCACCGCGCTTTGCGCGACAAGAAAAGTGTGCCAATCCGCGATCACCGCTTCCAGCCCCGCCGCCTCGTTATAGGCGGGGGCCGCGACCGACAGGCGGATGGGCAGGGACAGCAGGCTCATGTCTGGTTCAGCATTGCGATATAAGCCGCTTCCAGATTGCGCGTGAAGCGGGCCGTGTCGAACAGCGCCATTCTGTCCCTGCCGGACACAAGTTTTTGGCGGATCCCGGCCAGCAGGGCCGGATCACGCGCCAGCTTCAAGGCCAGCGCTTCATACGCTTTCAGGTCCGCCGCGATCATCTCGGGCACATTCGCGCATTTCAAGATGCTGGCGGCGACACGCGCCGGAAAGGACTTTCCGGGCGCGGTGACCAGCGGCAGGCCCATCCAAACAGCGTCGCTGGCGGTGGTATGCGCATTATAGGGCAGGGTATCGAGAAACAGGTCCGCCAGTTGCTGGCGCGCCAGATGCTTTTCCGGCGTGGTGCGGCCGGCAAAAATCAGGCGCTCGGGCGCGATGCCGCGCAGCTGCGCCTCTTGGCAGAGATTGCCGCGGATCCTGGCATTGCCTTCCAGCAGCCACAGCACGCTGTCCGGTATTTCGTGCAGCAGCCGCATCCAGATGTCGAAGACCGGCGGCGTGATCTTCCAATTGTGATTGAAGCAGCAGAAGACAAAAGCGTTGTCCGGCAAGCCTGCTTCGCCGCGGCTGGGCATCGCGGCAACCGCGCGTTTTGTGTCCGTCACCCATAGCGTATCGGGCAGTGCGGCGATCTTTTCGCTGAAGAAACGATGCTGATCGGGCGGCACCACCAGCGCATCGGCAATGATGTAGTCGATGAACCCACTGCCGGATGTGCCGGGATAGCCCATATACTTGGCCTGCACCGGGCAGGGGCGGTGCGCCAGCACCCAGGGCCGCGCCCCGCTGGTATAGCCGCCCAGATCAACCGCGATATCGATTTCCCATTGGCGCAGCAGGTGGGCCACCTCGCGGTCGCTCTGCTGGCGCGCATCGTGAAAACGGTCGAAGGCGTTCACCAGCCGCGCCCGCATCGCGCTGCCATCGTCGGAGCCGAAGGATACGGCCGTGATCTCAAAACGATCCCGGTCATGGCGTTCGAACATCTCCACCGTCAACGTCGAGGTGACATGCTCGTGAAAATCCGCCGAAAGATAAGCGATGCGTATCTTGTCGTGTTTGTAGCGCGGTCCGCTCCACAGCGGGACAAGGGGGCCGGGACCGGCTTCCTGCACATATTTCTGCGAACAACGCAGCTGGAGTTCGTTGTCGTCCCAATATCCCATCAGCACAAAGGGCTGAATCACGGCATTGCCGGCCATGATCTCGGCCTTGAGCTTGCCGGCAAGCTCTGATGTCCGTTCCCAGTCGCCAATGGTCATGGCGGCATTGGCCAATCCGCTCAAGGCACGCGGATGCGCGGGATCGACCGCCAAGACTTGCTCATAGCTCAAAAGCGCCTCGTGCGGCCGGTTGAGTTCGGATAGCGCGTTGCCGCGATTGTATAAAGCGTCTGCGAATTCGGGCTTGAGCGCCAAGGCGCGGTCGCTGTCGGCCAGCGCATCCGCGAACCGCTTCAAGCCGAACAGGGTGGCGGAGCGGTTGTTGAGCGCTTCGGCATAATCCGGCCGCAGCATGAGCGCCCGCTCATAACTCGCCAGAGCTTCGGCGATCTGCTTAAGGTCGAACAGTATGATGCCGCGATTGTTCCAGGCTTCGGCAAAGCCGCTATCGGCCTGAAGCGCCCGCTCGACGCTGGTGCGCGCTTCCTCGAGCCGCCGCAAGCTCTTGAGCGACAAAGCGCGATTGTTGAGCGCGTCGGGAAAATTCGGCGCCACGGTCAAGGCGCGCTCGTAATGGACCAACGCATCCTCAGGCCGGCCGAGCCCCGCCATGATGATGCCGCGCGTGTTCAGGGCGTCGGCATAGTTGGGTTGCAGCGCCAAGGCCCGTTCGGCGCTGTCTAGCGCTTCGGTTACCCGTCCCAGGTCGCACAGCACCAAGGCGCGCTTGTTCCAAGTGGCGAAATAGTCGGGCTTGGCGGCCAGCGCCTGGTCGTAACGGACCAGCGCCTCTTCCAACCGGCCTTGCGCCCGCAAAACATTGCCGAGATTGGATAAAACTTCCGGCGCCCCCGGCTTGAGCGTCAGGGCCTTGTCCATCAGTGCCAGCGCTTCGCTGTTTCGCCCCTGCTGGGCGCGCACCACCCCCAACATGTGATGGGCGGCGGGTTCCCTGGGCTGCGCAGCCATCAGTTGCAGGTAAAGCCGTTCGGCATCCGCCAGTCTGCCTGTCTGGTGGAAGGCGATCGCCTGGTTGAGAAGGGTCTGCGGATCCATGTCTGTTCTAGACAGTAAGTGGTTTTTCCCCGCAAGTCGTCGGATCCCGGGCGCGCGAAACGACTCCGATTTGCGGCCATCGCGGCGCACCACTTTAGGCGCGTGATGGTGTTGCGCTTTGCTCCTGGCGCAAGTGCGAAAATTCGATTCGCTGCGAAGCGCCAGCAACACAAGTTAAGCAAAGATTTATAAGGGCTTTTTCACCATGTTGCGTCGCAACATAAGGCGTTGCATTTATGTGACTTTCGATCACTAGATGCGTTTGGTGATCGGCAAAAGCGCAATTTGCGCTCGATATGTGCACTGCCACTCTGCTATCCCACCGCCCAGTTTCGGCATCGTGCCGGCAGAACATATTGTCCAGGGGGACTATTCTAATGAATTACGGTTTGACCAAGACTCGCGTGCGCCTTGCTGGCGGTGCCGCCCTTTTGGCATTGAGCGCCGGCGCCGCGATGGCGCAGGAAGGTGTCGAGCACGTCGT
>CADECX010000030.1 GCA_902825865.1 uncultured Alphaproteobacteria bacterium | reverse complement strand
GGCCAGGCCAACGTGCCGGGCGCCTCGGGCACCTGGAAGGACTTGACCGGCAACGTGAACCTGCTGGCCGCCAACCTCACCACCCAGGTCCGCGCCATCGCCGAGGTGGCGACCGCGGTGACCAAGGGCGATTTGACCCGCTCGATTCAGGTCGAAGCGCGCGGCGAAGTGGCCGAGCTCAAAGACAATATCAACACCATGATCGGCAATCTGCGCCTGACCACCGATCGCAACACCGAACAGGATTGGCTCAAGACCAATCTGGCCAAATTCACCAACATGCTCCAAGGCCAGCGCGACCTGGTGACGGTGGGCAAGATGCTGCTCAACGAGCTCACCCCGCTGGTCAACGCGCAAATGGGTGTGATCTATCAGATGGAGGAAGGCGAACAGCTCATTCTCCGGCTGGTATCCTCCTATGCGGCCAACCAGACGGACGGCTATCCCGCCGCCTTCAGGCTGGGCGAAGGTTTGATCGGCCAATGCGCCGCGGATAAAAGGCCGAAGCTGGTGACCGGTATGGAAAGCGCGGTTCCCATCAGTTCGGCGCTGATGCAGGTCACGCCCCGGAACATCATCGTGCTTCCTGTCCTGTTCGAAAGCCAGGTCAAGGCGGTGATCGAACTGTCCTCGCTGTCGGAATTCACCAATCTGGAAATCGCCTTCCTGGAGCAGCTGACGGCCAATATCGGTATCGTGCTGAACAGCATCGAGGCGACGATGCAGACCGAAGGCCTGCTCAAGCAATCGCAAAAGCTGGCGGGCGAGCTTCAGACCCAGCAGACGGAGCTGCAACAGACCAACGAGCAGCTGGAAATGAAGGCGCGCGAACTTGCCGAACAGAATGTGGAAGTCGAGCGCAAGAACCAGGAAATCGAACAGGCCCGCCGCGCGCTGGAAGAAAAGGCCAGCGAACTGGCCCTGACCTCCAAGTATAAGTCGGAATTCCTGGCCAATATGAGCCATGAGCTGCGCACGCCGCTCAACAGCATTTTGATTCTGGGTCAGCAGCTGGCGGACAATCCCGACCAGAACCTGACCATCAAACAGGTCGATTTTGCCCGTACCATTCATGGTGCCGGAACCGACCTTCTCAACCTGATCAGCGATATTCTGGACCTGTCCAAGATCGAATCCGGCACCGTCACGGTGGAAGCCGAGGAAGTCGGCTTCGCCAATGTGATCGAAGCGGTCGCCAGGCCGTTCCGTCACGAGGCCGAGGCCCGTCAGCTCGGCTTCAGCGTCACCCTGGACCCCAAGCTGGGACGCAATATCGTCACCGACTCCAAGCGGCTTCAGCAGGTGCTGAAAAACCTGTTGTCGAATGCCTTCAAATTCACCGCCCAAGGCCAGGTCAGCCTCGCGGTCCGCGCCGTCAGCGAGGGCTGGAGCGGCAGCCATCCGGTATTGGGGCAGGCCGCGAACGTTGTCGTGTTCGAAGTGAACGACACCGGTATCGGCATTCCGGCGGAAAAACAGAAGCTGATCTTCGAAGCCTTCCAGCAGGCGGATGCGAGCACCAGCCGCAAGTATGGCGGCACCGGCCTTGGCCTTGCCATCAGCCGCGAGCTTTCCAATCTGCTGGGCGGCGAAATCCAGCTCAGGAGCACGCCCGGCGTCGGCAGCACCTTCAAGCTGTACCTGCCGGTGCGCTATGTCGGCGCCGCCACCGTGGCGCGGCCGGCTCTGCCCACCACCGTTCCCGCAACCTTGACGGAGCGCATCGTCGAGCAGATCGCCGACGACCGCGAACATATTTTGCCCAACGATACGCTGCTTTTGATCGTGGAAGACGATCCGCACTATGCCCGCATCCTGATGGATATCGCGCATGAGGAAGGTTTCAAGGTGGTGACCGCCAGCCGCGGCGAGGATGCGCTGGAACTGGCCGAGGAATTCAATCCCGCCGCGGTTTCGCTCGATATCTTCCTGCCCGACATGCTGGGCTGGACGGTGATGAGCCAGCTGAAGAAGAACCCCAAGACCCGGCATATCCCGGTCCAGATCATCACCTTGGACGAGGATAAGCAGCATGCGCTGGCGCGCGGCGCCTTCTCCTTCGTCCCCAAACCCACCTCCGCCGACGGGGTGCGTCGGGCGCTTTCCAAGATCAAGGCTTATGTCCAGCCGCGGCGCAAGCGCCTCTTGGTGGTCGAGGACAATCCCGCCGAGCAGATCAGCATCTCCGCTCTGCTGGAGCACAATGATATTGAAATCGTGTCGGCCGGTACCGGCGCCGCGGCGTTGAAGATGCTGAAAGACAAGCCCGTCGATTGCGTCGTGCTGGATCTGCGCCTGCCGGATATTTCCGGCTTTGAGCTGCTGGAAAAGCTCAACGCCGATCCCGCCTTGACCGACCTGCCGGTCATCGTGTTCACCGGCCGAGAGCTTACCGCCGAGGAGGAAGCGCAGTTGCATGCGGTGGCGCGAAGCATTGTCGTCAAGGGCGTGGAATCGCCCGAACGGCTGCTGGACGAAACCGCTTTGTTCCTGCACCGCAATGTCACCGATCTGCCGCGTGAGAAGCAGTTGATGCTGGAGAAGCTCAACAGCTCGGACGAGGATTTGGTCGGCAAGACGGTTCTGCTGGTGGACGACGACGCGCGCAATATTTTCGCGCTCAGCAGCGCCTTGGAGCGCCGCGGCATGCGCGTCTTGACCGCCACCACCGGCATGGAGGCGATCGATCTGGTCCATTCCTCGCCGGAACTGGCGATCGTCCTGATGGACATCATGATGCCGGAAATGGATGGCTATCAAACCATCGCCCATATCAGGGAAGAGCCGGAATACAGGCGCCTCCCCATCATCGCCCTGACCGCCAAGGCGATGAAGGGCGACCGGGAAAAATGCCTGGAAGCCGGCGCCTCCGATTATCTCGCCAAGCCCGTCAACACCGAGCAGCTCCTGTCGGCGCTGCGCATGTGGCTGCACCGCTGAGAAAGCCCGTGGAGAACAGAGAACGCGTCAATATCCTTTTGGTGGACGATCAGCCCGGAAAGCTGCTCAGCTACGAAGTCATGCTCGCGGAGCTGGACGAAAACCTCGTCGCGGTGTCCTCGGCCAAGGAGGCGCTGACCTATCTGCTGAAGTCCGAGGTCGCCGTCATCCTGGTGGATGTCTGCATGCCGGAGCTGGACGGCTTTGAACTGGCGCAAATGATCCGGGAGCATCCCCGCTTCCAGAAGACCGCGATCATCTTCATTTCGGCGATCCACCTGACCGAAAGCGACTATCTCAGGGGTTATGAGGCGGGCGCCGTCGACTATCTCTCGGTGCCGGTGATTCCGGAACTGCTCAGGGCCAAGGTCCGGGTCTTTGCCGAGCTGTTTCGCAAAACCCGCGACTTGCAGCAGCTCAATAACGAATTGGAGCGCCGGGTGACCGAGCGCACCGAGGCCTTGGAGCTTTCGTCGGACAAATTGCGGCAAAGCGAGCAGGGACGCGGCCTGGCCCTGATGGCCGGCAATATGGGGTCCTGGGATTTCGATCTTGTCTCCGGACTTTGGTTTTGGGACGAGGGCCAAAGCCATATTTTCGGCGTGGATCACGCGAGCTTCGTTCCCACCATTGAAAGCGTGCGCAGGGGTATTCATCCCGGCGACATAGACCGCATCCGCGATTCCTTGCGCGGCTTGGGCCCGCAAAAAACCACCGAGCAGCTGGAGTTCCGGATCGTACGGCCGACCGGCGAGATCCGCTGGTGCACGGCGGTGGCGGTGGCGTCCTTCGGCGCCTCGGGAAAGCCGGTGCGGTTCAGCGGCGTTACCACCGATATCACCGAACGCAAGGAAGCGGAGAACCGGCAAGTGCTGCTGGCGGGCGAAGTGGATCACCGGGCCAAGAATGCGCTGGCCGTGGTGCAAGCCATTGTCCGCCTGGCCAAGCGCGACAGCGTCGAAGAGTATGTCAAGTCGGTGGAAGGGCGTATTGGCGCACTGACGCAAACCCACGAATTGCTCTCTCAATCGCGATGGGAAGGCGCCGATATTCAGCGTTTGGTGCTGGATGAGATGGCCCCCTATCTCACCGAAAATCAGCAGCGCGTCACGGCGATCGGCCCCTCGCTGGTGCTGGCGCCGGGCCAGGCGCAGTTGGTCGCCATGGCGGTCCATGAGCTTGCCACCAATGCCGCCAAATACGGTTCTTTGTCGGTGGAGACCGGTAAGGTCGATGTGACCTGGTCGACCCTGGAAGGCGTGCTCCATTTCAATTGGACCGAATCCGGCGGGCCGGAAGTCGTCCCCCCCGCCAAGCTGGGATTCGGCAGCAAGATCATTTCAAGCCTGGGAGGCAGCCACAGCGGGCGCACCAATTTTGGCTGGCATCCGGCCGGGCTGAATTTCACCCTGGAGCTGCGCTACCGCGACCATCCCGACGCGCCGGCGGCGCGCGCGACCGATACAGCCATGCCCCGCCGCGTCGGTGGCTCCCGCCTTCTGCTGGTGGAGGATGAGTTGATGGTGGGCATGTTCATGCAGGACCTGCTCAAGACCATCGGTTACCAATCGACCGATCCCATCAGCCGTCTCTCCGATGCCATCGCCGCGGCGGCAAACGAGCGTTTCGAAGGCGCGGTGCTGGACATGAATCTGAACGGCGAATTTGTCTATCCCCTGGCGGAGTTGTTGACCAAGCAGGGGGTTCCGTTTGTTTTCGTCACCGGCTATGCCCCCAGCAGCGTGGATCCGCGTTTCGCGCAGGTGCCGATCCTGCAAAAGCCGGTGCTGCAGAACGAGCTGGCGGGTGCCTTGGGCGGGATATTGGAGCGGCGCCCCAAGTCCATGAAGCAAGGCGTGAGCGCGGCTTAAGTAATTGATTTAGTTATATTATTGAGCCGCCACAGCCGGGACTTGCTCGCTGGCATTGGGATTTCTGAAGATCAATTCCGTCCGCGTGCCCTTGCCCGGCGCCGTGATGATCTCGACCTGTCCTTGAATTTGCTGCGCCAGGGATTGGATCAGGCGGCGGCCCAGGCCGCTGGACTCGCTGCTATCGTCATAGCCTTCGCCATTATCGGCGATCACCAGATGCAGCTGATCGCCCGACGCTGTCAGGCTGAGCGAGATGGTGCCTGCCCCGCCAAGAGGAAAGGCATGCTTGAAGGTGTTGGTCAGCACTTCGGTCACAAACAAGGCCAATGGAATGGCGAAATCGCCCGACACGGTGACCGATACCATATCTTCCTTGTAGACCAGTTCGCTGTTGCTGCCCGACATGCCCTCCGCGATCTGGCGGCCAAGTTCGGCAATGATGCGTTTGAGATCGACCGTGGGCTGAAACTCGATCTCATGCAGTATGCGATGCACCACGACCAGCGCGTTGATCCGCGCTTGGGCCTGCATCAGCGCCTGCCGGGCCGACGGATCGCGAACGCGCCCCACCTGCAGGCTCAGCAGGCTCATCACCACTTGCAGGTTGTTCTTCACGCGATGGTGAATTTCCCGGATCAGGACCGACTTCTGTTCCACGGCGTCGCGCAGCCGCTGGTCGCGGTCCTGGATCGAATTGGCCATATCCGAGAAGCCTTGGCCTAGTGCGGTGAATTCCGAAGGCGCTCCCGTCAGGCTGGGGCGGATCGCATAATGGCCGCCGCGATAGGCGGCCGAGATCCGCCGCAGATACAGGATCCACCGCGTCACTTGCTGTTCGGTCGCGAACCAGATGGCGGTCCAGGCCAGCATGATCATCAGCACCGGGGTCAGAAAGTCGGTGGCGACGCTCAAATAGGTCGCGCTGAAAAGCGCCGATTCCTTCATCGCATAGCCGATGAACAGCTGGCCGCCCTGCAAGGCTATTTCCGAAAATCGCCAATTGTTTCCGGCCCCATCCCGCGCCTGGCGCAGGATCGACGAATTTTCCGTCCAGGACGCCCCCTGAATCAGGGCCTGGGCCACCGCCCGGTCATTGCTGCCCAGAACATGGCGATCCCGGTCCGCAATGAAGACCACGGCGCCGGGGGCGCGGGCATGGCTGCGCGTCAGGGACTCCAGCCAGGCGGTATCAAGCTCGATCGACAGCACGCCTTGGAAGTTTCCCTGCGCATCGCGCAGCGGCAGCATGCCGGCGACGACCGGCCTTTGCAGCACGGCGCTCTGGATTTCTCCGCTGACCACAAAGCCGGCCGATTGCTTGGCCCGCTTGAAAATGGGAGCTGCGGAAAGATTCAAGTCCTTGGCGTAGGGCAGGGCCGAACAGACGGCCGCGCCACTCTGGTCGATCCGCATCAGATTGCTGAAATAGGTTATCCCGACCAGAGCCTCTTTCAACACCGAGCCGCATTCCTGCGTCACCGCGCGGACGGCGGAGATGTTGGATATGGCACGGGTGACCTGTTCGGCGCTGGCGAGCAGATCGTCCTGGTCCCCGGCAAGGGCCTGGGCGGATTGCACCATCCTGTCACGAATGCTGGAACGATCCGCGTCGGCGCGTTCGATCCCCTGGAAAATGCTCACCACGGCGATCGGCCAAAGCGCGATCGAAACAAAGATGAGCAGTCTTGCCCTTAGGGACCAGCCTTGCCGAGGCGAATCGTCACCGGCGCTTGTCGCCGCCATGGTGGGGGACGAGGCGATCCAGTTGCGAAAGGATTTCACGCGCGGCCTCTCCTTCGGGTGGCCGATCGGACATCGGCAACTGCTCGTCGCCGTCCAAAATGGCCATCAACGCCCGCCGGCCACGCGCCACTCGGCTTTTGACCGTCCCAACCGCACAATTGATGATTTTTGCCGCTTCTTCATAGGCAAAGCCGCCGGCTCCAACCAGGATAAGCGCCTCGCGCTGCTCATTGGGCAGAGCCTGAAGGGCGCGCGCGATGTCGGACAAGTCCGCCGCCGCGGTCTGGCTCTCCGAATAGGAATGGAGATTGGCGGCTTTCTCGCTGTCCCACGGCTCCTGGCGCCAGGCGCGGCGGCGCTCGGAATAAAATTGATTTCTCAGGATGGTGAATAGCCAGGCCTTGAGATTTGTCCCGGGCAGATAAGAGCTGCGGGATTGCCAGGCCTTGACCAGGGTTTCCTGGGCAAGGTCGTCCGCGCCTTCATGCCGGCCGGAGAGCGAACGGGCAAAAGCTCTGAGATAGGGCACCAGCGTCAACAGCTCCGCCTTGAAGGTGTCGTCGGAATTGCCGGTGGACTGTGTGGGTCGATCCATGGCTGAGCGTCCCATCATGATGGGGCCCTCTCAGGGTCGGTCGATTCATCGATTTTCTTTAAAAGATCCATGAATTCGTCCGGTACCGGTTCATGCACCACGCCGTCATAGAGCCGGCGCAAGCCTTGGCCGATTGCTTCCCGTCTCAAGCGGGCGTAACGGGCCTTATCCGTAATGGGAGCCTTGTCTTTGGACATTTTGATGACCTTCTGCCTCCCTTATCCGCTAAGAAGCCACAATCGGGGGGTTGTTAAAAAACCGAGCCATATCAGAACCTTATCATCCGCGCCGCACAGCCCCACGCCCTTGGCAGAGATTGAACGCCGCGCCCGCACAAGAGTTCCCATTTTTTAGGGAACTTTTTCGCGATAGGCGCGCTTTTGGGTGTGACAGTATCCGCCCATTGCCGGAGGAGCCTTCTTATATGACCAAGACGCAGCAATTTGCGCCGCATCTTCCCTATCTTCGCCGCTATGCCCGGGCCCTGGTAGGCTCCCAGAAAAGCGGGGACGCCTATGTGCATGCCGCCTTAACCGCGCTTCTGGCCGGTAAAGTGGACGTCGATCCCGGAATTTCGGTACGGGCCGGCCTGTACAAGATTTTTCACGCCATCTGGGCTAGCGCCTCCGGCCATATCGATGAGGAAATCTCGGTGGGAGCCGGAAGGCCGGCGTCTTCAGACCCTTCCGAACGTTTGGCCCAGCTTGATGCCGAGCAAAGGGCAATCCTCCTGCTGACGGCGGTTGAAGGCTTCAGCGTCAATGAAACCGCTTTTATTGTGGATGACACACCGGAATCGGTTGAGCGCTCCATCGCCGAGGCGCAGGGCCTTATCGAGAGCCAGCTGGCCACACGGGTGCTGATCATCGAGGACGAACCCATCATCGCGCTGGACCTGGAAACCCTGGTCAGCGAATTGGGTCACAAGGTGGTGGCGGTTGCCGCCACGCGCGACGAAGCGGTCGCCAAGGCCCTCATCGAACGGCCGGGTCTGGTGCTGGCGGACATCAATCTGGGCGAGGGCGGCTCGGGTATCGATGCCGTCTCGCAGATTCTCGACAGTTTCGACATTCCGATCATCTTCGTCACCGCCTATCCGGAAAAGCTGCTGACCGGGGAGCGGCCCGAGCCGACCTACCTTGTCGCCAAGCCCTTCCTGCCGGAGTCCATCCAGGCCACGGTGGCGCAGGCGCTTTTCTTCCATAAGCCGGCGCGCAAAGTGGCGTAACGGCTTAAGCGCGGCCGCTTTGCGAAGGGGCGGCCGCGGTTTGCCCATCACGGGCAAGGACAGATGGGGCGTGCGCAATGGCCAAGATATTGGTCGCGGAAGACGAAGCGATTGTGCGGCTGCTTGTCGCCGAAACGCTGAGAAATTGCGGTCATGCCGTGCTGGAAGCCGGCGACGGCCAGTCGGCTCTGGACCTGATTCAAGAATATGCGGATCTGGACCTGGTCGTCAGCGACATCCGCCTGCCGAAAATGGACGGTTTTTCCGTGGCGCGTCTGGCCCGGCAGCTGCGGCCCGGATTGCGGCTGCTCTTTCTCACCGGTTATGTCCGCGCCGAGCTGCCCAGTGAATTGATGCCCGCCGTCATCATGCGCAAGCCGTTCGATCCCGACAATCTGGCCCGGAAAGTGACGGGCATGCTGGAAACAAAGCTGGCGGAGCCCGGCTGAGATCAGCGGGAGCGCCGCACAATACATTGCCGCGCCTGGCGGTCGATCCGGATAGACAGGACTTCTTCGCCTTGTAAGGGAATACGGACTTCAAACCCGTCGGCTTGCGGGTCTTCCCATTTTTCCGGTGTCATGGGACTGCCGGCAAGGTCGTACCAGTCGGCGCTGTCCAGGAACATGGATGGTGCGGGCAGGGACGCACGGTTTGCGGCGCAGGCGGCGGCGAAATCCTCCAGCGCGGTATCACGGCCTTCCCAGTCGAGCCAGGTTATTTCAGTGTCCTGGGCATAGGCATTGTTGTTGCCGCGCTGGCTGCGCCCGAACTCGTCACCCGCCGTCAGCTGGATGGTCCCGCGCGACGCGAACAGGGTGGCGAGCAAGGCGCGCATATCGGCTTGGCGGCGGCGTTGGATTTCAGGATCCGAACTTTCGCCTTCGGCGCCGTTGTTCCAGGAAAAATTTTCGTTCTGACCGTCGCAATTGTTTTCGCCGTTGGCCTGGTTGTGCTTGGCGGCAAAAGCCACCGTGTCGGCCAAACTCATGCCGTCATGAGAGGCGATGAAATTCACGCTGCGGCTCGCCTTCCCGGAAAATATGTCGGAGGAGCCGGTCATGCGCGTCGCCAAGGCGCCCAAGGTGCCGGGATCGCCGCGCCAGAAACGGCGGACATCGTCGCGATAGCGGTCGTTCCATTCCAGCCAGCCGTCCGGGAATTGTCCCAATTGATAACCGCCGGGTCCCACATCCCAGGGCTCGGCGATCATGATGCGGCCCTGCAGCAAGGGATCATCGGCGATTTCAGCGAAAATCGGCGCTTGCGGGTCAAAGCCCGGCGAACGGGCGAGAATGGTGGCGAGATCAAAGCGGAAACCGTCCACGCCCATCCGCGCGAAGTGGCGCAGCGTTTCCAGCATCAGGGCGCGCGTGACAGGATCGGACGCATCCAGGATATTGCCTGTGCCGGCGTCATTGATCAGCGCGCCGTCCGCCTTGCGGGCATGGCAGCGATTGTCCAAGCCGCGCAGACTTAAGGTTGGTCCCGCCAGGTCGCTTTCGCCGGTATGATTCAGCACCAGATCCAGGATCACCCCGATTCCGGCCCGCCGCAGATCGACAATCGTGTCTTCCAGTTCCGAGACACCACCCGGCGCCAGGCCGGGGTCGATCGCCATCGGCACCACGGGATTATAACCCCAGCCATTGCGCAGGCCCAGCGGCGGCAGATGGCGTTCGTCGATCCATGCGACGATCGGCATCAGCTCGATGGCGCTGACATGAAGCTTCTTGAAATGCGCGATGACCGCCGGATGCGCAAGGGCGCGGATGGTGCCGCGCAATTGCGGCGGAATATCAGGATGACGCTGGGTAAAGCCCCTGACATTCAATTCATAGATCAATCCGCCGGGCGAAAAGAGCGGTGGCTGAGGGATGCTTGCCGTCATGGGGCCGGGCACGACGGCTTTGGGAACCAGCAGCGCGGTATCGACCCCCTCCATTCCCAGCCGGATGTCATACTGAAACCGCCGGTCGAGTTCGACGGCATAGGGATCGACCAGCAGCTTGGTGCTGTCGAACATCAAGCCGCGATCCGGCGCCCAAACACCGTGGGCGCGATAGCCGTAACGCTGGCCCGGCCGTACCCGGGCAATGGCGATGTGAATATCACCCTGCCGCTCCATCGCCAGCCTTGTTTCCCGCTCGCCCGTGAAGAGGCAGAGCTCGACCTTCTCGGCGTCGCGCGCACAGACCGCGAATTGCGTCCCCCCGGCGACGGGGCGTGCGCCCAGGACCGAGCTCATGTCTTAAGATCGGCGCGACCCTGGACGAGCCTTGTATAGAGCTCAGCATAGCGCGCGCCGCTCTGGTGCCAGGAAAAGTCCGCCGCCATGCCTTGAACCTGCATTTTGCTCCAGGCATCGCGCCGGGCATAGAGCGACACAGTGCGCTGCAGGGCATTGGCCAGGCTTTCATTGCTGACGCCGTCGAACAGAATGCCGGTCGCCACGCCTTGCGCCAGCGCGGCCTCGTTGGCGTCGATGATGGTATCGCCCAAGCCGCCGGTGCGCGCCGCGACGGGGACGCAGCCATAAGCCAGTCCATAAAGCTGGGTGAGGCCGCAAGGCTCAAAGCGCGATGGAATCAGAATCGCGTCGGCGCCGCCTTGCAGCAAATGGGAAAGTTTTTCGTCATAGCCCAAGGCCACCGCGATGCGTCCGGGATGGCGGCCGGCCGCGGCGCGGAATTTTGCTTCCAGAGGCCGATCGCCTGTCCCCAGCAAGGCCAGGCGGCCGCCCAGCGCAACCAAAGTGTCGAGCTGCTCGGCCAACACGTCCATGCCTTTTTGCCAGGACAGCCGGCTGATGACGGTAAAGAGCGGGCCATCGCCTTGTGTCAGGCCGAAGCCGCTTTCTATGGCGCGCTTGTTGGTGCGCCGCATGGCGAGATTGTGGCTGTCGTAACGGGCCGCCAGCGCCGCATCGCTTTGCGGATTCCAGATTTTCGGATCGATGCCGTTGAGGATGCCGGACACGGCGCCGCCGCGCGTGCGGATCAGCCCTTCCATGCCCATGCCGAAGGCCGGTTCGCGAATCTCGCGGGCATAGCCGGGACTGACGGCGGTGATGGCCTGGGCGCTGGCCAGTCCGGCTTTGAGAAAACCCACGCCATTGTAATATTCGACGCCGTCGATGGTGTAGGCGCGCGGCGGCAGCCCCAGGAACGGAAAAATCGAGATATCGAAGCGGCCCTGAAAAGCGATGTTGTGAATCGTCATCAGGCTGGGCGCTGCCGCGCCCGGCCCCGGCGCATAGCTGAGATAGGCCGGCGCCAATCCGGCATGCCAATCATGGGCGTGCAGCAAATCGAAGCGCCAATTGGGAATCGCGCCGGAGGCAAGATCGGCGCCGGCGCGTCCCAGCGCCGCGAAACGGCGCCAATTGTCGGGCCAATCGGCGCCGCTGCGGTCGCCATAGGGACCGCCGTCGCGCTGAAACAGCGCGGGCGCATCCAGCACCAGCAAGGGAAAACCGTTGATATACGAGGCCAAAATGCGGGCCTCGGCGCCCATCAGGTTCGGATAGTGATGCACCAGCGGCGCATCGCCGATATGGGCGCGCACCGCCGGATAGCCGGGCAGCAAGGTGGTGACCATGATGCCGTGGCCGGACAGCGCGCCCGGCAGCGCCCCCACCACATCGCCCAGCCCGCCGGTCTTGACCAGCGGATAGGCCTCGGACGCGACGGAAAGGACCTGCATCATGCCAGCCGGTCGAGCATGGCCTGGGTGATAAGGCACACCCCATTTTCGGTGCGCCGGAAGCGCGCCGCATCCTGTTCGGGGTCTTCGCCGACAATCAGGCCGGCCGGAATATCGACGCCGCGATCCAGCACCACGCGCCTAAGCCTGGCGCCGCGGCCGATCTGGCAATAGGGCAGCACGACCGCTTCCTCCAAGGTGGAATAGCTGTTGGCCCGCACGCCCGAGAATAACAGGCTGCGATGCACGTGCGCGCCCGAAACGATGCAGTCGCCGGCGATCAGGGATGACACGGCCGAGCCGCGCCGGCCGTCGATGTCGTGGACGAATTTTGCGGGCGGCAGAATTTCGGCGTAGGTCCAGAGCGGCCAGGCGCGATCATACAGGTCCAGTTGCGGCACCACATCGGTCAAATCGATATTGGCTTCCCAATAGGCGTCGACGGTTCCGACGTCGCGCCAATAGGCTTCCTTCTCGTTGCTGGAACGCACACAGGAGCGCGAGAAACGGTGCGCCACGGCCTTGGCGTTTGCGACCAGCCAGGGAATGATGTCCTTGCCGAAATCGCGTGACGAGCCTGGGGTGGCGGCGTCGCGGCGCAGTTGCTCGATCAAAAAACGGGTCTGGAAAACATAAACGCCCATCGAAGCCAGCGACATGTCGGGATTGTCCGGCATGGCGGGCGGATCGGCCGGCTTTTCGACAAAATCGGTCACCCGGCCCGTGGCGTCGACTGCCATCACGCCGAACCCGGTCGCCTCGTGCCGCGGCACTTCCAGACAGGCGATGGTGACATCGGCCTGCTGGTCGCAATGCTGCTGCAGCATCAACTCATAGTCCATTTTGTAAATATGATCGCCCGCCAGGATCACCATATATTCGGGACCGTGGCCCTCGATGATGTCGATGTTCTGGAAGACCGCGTCGGCGGTGCCGGCATACCATTGCGTCTCCGACACGCGCTGCGAGGCGGGAAGAACGTCAAAGCTTTCGTTGCGCTCGGGGCGCAGGAAGTTCCAGCCTTGTTGCAGATGCCGGATCAGGGAATGCGCCTTGTACTGCGTGGCGACGCCGATGCGGCGGATGCCGGAATTGATGGCGTTGGAAAGCGCGAAGTCGATGATGCGGGCCTTGCCGCCGAAATAGACCGCGGGCTTGGCGCGGCGCGCGGTAAGTTCAGCCAGACGGCTGCCGCGGCCACCGGCAAGGACATAGGCCATCGCGTCACGCGCCAGGGGCTGTCTCAGGCGATCGGCCATCGTTTCCTCGTCTTCAGCCGGCGAATTCCAACATGATCGTCGCCAGCGGCGGCAGCGTCAAATTTGCGCCGCCGTTTTCGGCGGTCACCGCGCCCAGATTGCCCAGGCCGCTGCCGCCATATTGTAGCGCGTCGCTGTTAACCATCTCTTTCCAGGTTCCGTCTATGGGCAGGGGGACGCGATAGCCATGCCGGGGGACCGGGGTCATATTCGCTATGACCACGATCGGAGGGGCGCCGGGAGCGCGGCGAATCCAGGCAAAGACCGAATTCTTCTTGTCGTCCGCCACGGCCCAGAAAAAGCCCTCGCTTTCGCAATCCCGGGCATGCAGCGCGGGTTTCTCGCGATAGAGCTTGTTAAGGTCTCTTACCAAGGTGCGAATTCCGGCATGGGCGGGCGCTTCCAGCAGCTCCCAATCCAGAGGCCTGCTTTCGCTCCATTCCCGACGTTGCGCGAATTCCTGGCCCATGAACAACAGTTTTTTGCCGGGGTATCCCCACATCAACGCATAATAGGCCCGAAGGTTCGCGAATTTCTGCCAATCGTCCCCTGACATTTTGGCAAGCAATGAGCCTTTGCCGTGCACCACCTCGTCATGGCTGAGCGGCAGCACGAAATTCTCGCTGAAGGCATAGAGCAGCCCGAAGGTGATATCGTCGTGATGATGCTGGCGGTGGATCGGTTCGCGCGCCATGTATTTCAGCGTGTCGTGCATGAAGCCCATATTCCACTTGAAGCCGAAGCCAAGTCCGCCTTCATGCACGGGCTTGGACACGCCGGGCCATGACGTGGATTCTTCCGCCACGGTGAAAAAGCCGGGACGGCTGCCATAGACTTCGCGGTTCATGCCGCGCAGAAATTCCACCGCTTCCCAATTCTCCCGCCCGCCCTGTTGGTTGGGGATCCATTCGCCGCTTTTGCGCGAATAGTCGCGATAGAGCATCGAGGCCACGGCATCGACCCGAAGGCCATCGACGTGATAGCGCTCCGCCCAGAACAGGGCATTGTTGATCAGGAAGGATGAAACCTCGCGCCGGCCGAAATTGTAGATCGCGGTATCCCAGTCGGGATGATGGCCCAGGCGCGGGTCTTCATGCTCATAAAGCGCGGTGCCGTCGAAGCGGATCAGGCCATGCGGATCGGTGGGGAAATGCGCCGGCACCCAATCGATCAGCACGCCCAAACCGGCGCGATGGGCGCCGTCGACAAAGCGGGCAAAGCCCTGGATATCGCCGAAACGCGATGAGGGCGCAAAAAGTCCGGTGGTCTGATAGCCCCAGCTGGGGTCGTAAGGATGCTCGCTGACCGGCATGAATTCGATATGGGTAAAGCCCAGATCGGCGGCATAGGGAATAAGCCGGTCGGCCAATGCATCCCAAGATAGAAACTTGCCGTGCTGGTCACGGTCCCATGACCCGGCATGCACTTCATAGATCGAAATCGGCTGACGCCGCGCATCCGCCTTGGCCCAGAAATCGCGATGCGCGGAATCGCCCCATTCATGAGTTGATGGAGCGGTGGTCAGCGAGGCGGTGGCCGGACGCAGTTCGGCGGCGAACGCAAAAGGATCGGCTTTGAGCGGACGAAGCCTTCCGTCGGCGCCGACCACTTCGAATTTGTAAGCGCGGCCTTCGGCGATGTCGGGAATGAAAATTTCCCATACCCCGATATCGGCGCGGCGGCGCATGACATGGCGGCGGCCATCCCAGTCGTTGAAATCGCCCACCACCGAAACGCGCTTGGCATTGGGCGCCCAGACCGCGAAATGCACGCCATTGGCGCCTTCATGCGAAATCAGGTGCGCGCCCATCTTGTCGTAAAGCCGCCAATGGGCGCCCGCCGCGATCAGGAAATCGTCGACCGGGCCCAGCACGGGACCGAAACTGTAAGGGTCGGTGACCCACCATTGCGCGCCATAGCCGCGCGCCTTGTATTTGACCGGCGCGGGCGCGCCCAGGATCTTGCCTTCGAACAGGCCGCGCTTGTCACTTTGGGTCAGCGCCCCGAGCCTGCGGCCCTTGAGATCAAAGGCTTCGGCGCTTTCCGCCCCCGGTATCCAGACCCGGGCGAACGTCCCGCCAGGCCCGGCATGGGTGCCCAGCAGGGAGAAGGGATCGGGATGGCGTCCTTCCAGCAGGGCATCCAGCGCGCCCGGCGAAGGCTTCACAAAATACCCCAGATATCTTTGGCATATTCACGGATGGTGCGGTCCGATGAGAACCAGCCCATGTGGGCGATATTGTGCACCGCCGCCGCAGACCAAGCAGTGTGATCGGCCCAGCGCTGGTCGACGCTGCGCTGCGCCGCCGCGTAGGAATCAAAATCCGCCGCGACCATGAACCAGTCGTGATCATACAGCCCGCCGATCAAACCGGCATAGCGGGACGGATCGTCGGGCGAAAAGACGCCGGAAGCGATGGCGGCCAAGGCTTGCGACAGCTCGCGCGAAGCTTCGATCACGGCGCGCGGCTGATAGCCTTGCGCCCGCTTGGCCGCGACCTCATCGGCGGTGAGGCCGAAGATCACGATATTGTCGGCTCCGACCCGGTCGCGGATTTCGATATTGGCGCCGTCCAAAGTACCGATGGTCAAAGCGCCGTTGAGGGCGAATTTCATGTTGCCGGTGCCCGACGCTTCCATGCCGGCGGTGGAAATCTGTTCCGACAAGTCGGCGGCGGGAACGATCTTTTCCGCCAGCGAGACATTGTAGTTGGGAATGAAAACGACCTTGAGCAACCCTTCCACCGAAGGATCGGAATTGATCCGCCGCGCCACATCATTGGCGAGCTTGATGATCATTTTGGCATTGTGATAGCTGGGCGCGGCCTTGCCGGCGAACAGCTTCACCCGCGGTGTCCAGTTGCGCTCGGGATGGGACCGGATCTGGTCATAGAGCGCCACCGTCTCAATGATATTGAGCAGCTGACGCTTATATTCATGAATGCGTTTGACCTGGACGTCGAACAAGGCCTCGGGGTCGATGACAAAGTCCCATTGTTCCTTGAGCGCTTTGGCCAACGCCTCTTTGTTGACGCGCTTGACCTTGGCCAGACGCTCCAGAAAAGCACCGTCCTTGGCCATGGGCGCCAGGGCGGTGAGCTTTTCGGCATCGTCCATAAAGCCGTCGCCGATCGCCTCCCGGATCAGCCCGGTCAGGCCGGGATTGCATTGCTGCAACCAGCGGCGCGGGGTGATGCCGTTGGTCTTGTTGTTGATCCGCCCGGGGTAAAGCCGGTGCAGGTCGGCGAATACCGTCTGCTTCATCAATTCGGTGTGCAGCGCCGCCACGCCATTGATGCTGTGCGAACCGGCAAAAGCCAGATTGGCCATGCGCACCCGGCGTTCGCCCTGTTCGTCGATCAGGGAAACCGACGAGATCGCGGCTTCCTCCATCTTCTCCTTGCGCCGGGCGGTGCGCAGCAGATCGGCATTGATGGCATAGACCAGCTGCATATGGCGGGGCAAAAGCCGCTCGAACAGCGGTAAGGGCCAGCTTTCCAGCGCTTCCGGCAACAAAGTGTGGTTGGTGTAGCCGAAGGTGGCCCGCGTCATGTCCCAGGCTTCGGCGAAGCTGAATTTGTGCTGGTCGATCAACAACCGCATCAATTCGGTGACCGCCACCGCCGGATGGGTGTCGTTCAGATGAATCGCGGCCTTTTGCGGCAAGGTCTTGATGTCGCCGAAATATTGGAGATGGCGGCGCAGAATGTCCTGGATGGAGGCGCTGGAGAAGAAATACTCCTGGCGCAGGCGCAACTCCTGGCCGGCCGGCGTTGAGTCGGCGGGATAGAGAACCCGCACCAGGCTTTCGGCCCGCGCTTCACCGGCAAGAGCGCCGACATGATCGCCGGCATTGAAGGCGTCCAGCCGGATGGCATCGACCGCCATGGCGTTCCACAGCCGCAGTGTGTTGACGCGCCGGCCGCGCCAGCCCACCACCGGCGTGTCGACCGCTTCGGCGCGCACGGCCTCGGCCGGTTGCCAATGGACATGGCCGGTTTCGCTGCCGATCACTTCGCCGCCGAACCCGACCAGATAGGCGGTCTCGCGGCGTTCGAATTCCCAAGGATTGCCGTGCGCCAGCCAGGTCTCGGGATATTCCATCTGCCAGCCGTCCTTGATGCGCTGGCGGAACATGCCGTTGATATAGCGGATGCCGTAACCGCAGGCGGGCAGGTCGAGCGAGGCCAGGCTTTCCATGAAGCAGGCGGCCAACCGGCCAAGGCCGCCATTGCCCAGCGCCGCATCGGGCTCGAGCTCTTCGATTTCGGCCAGATTGACGCCGAAGGATTCCAGCGCCGTGCGCATTTCCTCATTCAGGCCCAGATTGGTCAGCGCATCCCTGAGCAGCCGGCCGATGAGAAATTCCAGGCTGAGATAGTAGACGCGCTTGGAACTCGCCGCATGCATGTTGCGGGTCGACACCATCCACTGATCGATCACCTGATCGCGCACCGTATAGATGGTCGCCGCCAGCCAATCGTGCGGCTTGGCGGCCCGCTCATCCTTGCCGATGCGATGAAGAAGGGCGTCGAGAATCCGGTCCCTTAAGGGACGCAGGGGAAGAGATTGGACTGGAAGCGTCATGGGACCGCCGTTCGGCAAAGGTTTGCAAAGCAGTTGGGCGTTTGGCAAGCTCATAAGAGCTTATCCGCAAAGGATTTCAGCATGTTTAACCCGCAGGGCGCCCCAAATGCGACGATCTGTCTGTGTGGCCAGAGTCTTAGCAAGAGTCTTACGGGCGTTTTGCGAATCGGCGCCGGGGAGCGGATGAGCGTTTATGGCTGAACCGGACTCGGACGCGGCGCCCTGGTGGCGCGGCGCGGTGATCTATCAGATCTATCCACGCAGCTTCCTGGATTCCAACGGCGATGGAATCGGAGACCTGGCGGGCATAACCTCCAAGCTCGACTATGTCGCCTCGCTTGGCGTGGATGCGATCTGGCTTTCGCCTTTCTTTGCCTCGCCGATGAAGGATTTCGGCTACGACGTGTCGGACTATCGGGCGGTCGATCCTATTTTCGGCACCCTGGAAGAATTCGACCGTCTGGTGACGCGCGCCCATGAACTGGATCTGCGTGTCATCATCGATCAAGTCTATGCCCATACCTCGGATGCTCATGCCTGGTTTCAGGAAAGCCGCTCGGATCGCCTCAATGACAAAAGCGATTGGTATGTCTGGGCCGATCCCACGCCCGACGGCACGCCGCCGAACAACTGGCTTGCGGTGTTCTATGGCCCCTGCTGGACCTGGGACGGACGGCGCGGCCAGTATTACCTGCACAACTTCCTGCCGTCGCAGCCCAATCTGAATGTCCACAATCCCGCTGTGCAGAAAGCCTTGTTCGATACGGCACGCTTCTGGCTGAGGCGCGGTGTCGATGGCTTTCGGCTGGATGCCATCAACTTCGCCATGCACGATCGGTCGCTTGCGGACAATCCGCCGGTGATGGTGACGAATGCGGTTTTCAATCGGCCGTTTGATTTCCAGCATCATCTGCACAACCAGTCCCAGCCCGAGCTGGTGCCGTTCATCGAGAAGCTGGCGAAGGTGATGCGCGAATTTGGGCCCGACCGCTTCACCGTGGCGGAAGTGGGCGGCGAGCAGGCGCTGGCCGAAATGAAATTGTACACCGAAGGCCAGGTGCGGCTGAACACCTCCTACAGTTTCGACTTCCTCTATGTGGCACAGCTCTCGCCTAAGCTGGTTCTGAATGCCTTGTCCAAATGGCCGGGCGGCAAGGACGAAGGCTGGCCAAGCTGGGCCTTTTCCAATCACGACGCGCCGCGCGTGGTCACGCGCTGGGGCGGACCGCAAGCGGGCGCCAGTTGCGCCAAGATGCTGCTGACTTTGTTGATGTGCCTGCGCGGCAACGTCTTTCTCTATCAGGGCGAGGAACTGGGCCTGGCCCAGGCTGACATTCCCTTTGAGCGTCTGCGTGATCCCGAGGCCATCGCCAATTGGCCCGCAACCCTGGGGCGGGACGGCGCGCGCACGCCCATGCCTTGGGAAAACAAATTGCCCTATGCCGGCTTTTCCGATGCCGAGCCATGGCTGCCCATACCGTCCGGCCATATCGCCGCCGCTGTCTCCGAGCAGGACGGAGAGGCCGATTCGGTTCTGGCCATTGCCCGCGAATTGATCGCACTGCGCCGTTCCAGCCCCCTATTGCGTGCCGGTTCATTCCAGCCGCTGGATTTGCCGCCGCCCTTGCTGGGCTTCGATCGTGGGGGTGAAACGGGCGTGCTGCGCTGTCTTTTCAACCTGACCGATAAGATTCAGGATTGCGCTCTGCTGGCATCGGGCAAACTCCTATTCGCCATTGGGCCGGTCGATTTGGACAAGAAGTCATTGGGCGGTTTAACGGCCTGCATTCTGGAAATGCCCCAGGAATAGCGGCTTTAAGTCCTCTGTCTCGTCCGTCGCCGACAAGGTTAGCTTTTTCTTAAGGCGAATCGGGTTGGCTGGCAGCCTGTCCGCACTCTTGCTTTAGGATGCACTGTGGCAAAGATTCCTCCCGGTGTCGGTCCCAAACATCCCCAAGTGGTTGTCCTGATCGGCGCCACGGGCGACTTATCGCGCCGCAAATTGCTGCCCGGCCTGTTCCATCTCTCCAGCAGCGGCTTCATTCCCGGCTGCCAGATCGTCGGCGTCTCCTTGGACGACATCGACGCGGATGGATTCCGCAAAATCGCCCGCGATGCGGTGGCGGAATTTTCCATGCGCCCCCTCAATGACAGTGATTGGGACGCTTTTGCCAAGACCCTGTCCTATGTGCCCCTGAAGTCGGGCGCCGCCAAGCTCAAGGACGCGGTTGCGGCGGCGGAAAGCGCGCTGGGACGGGAATGCCGCCGCCTCCATTATCTCAGCGTGCCTCCGGATGCGGCCCTGTCGGCGGTAAAGCTGCTGGGCGAAGCCGGCCTGGTGGAGCGATCGCAGATCATCATGGAAAAGCCGTTCGGCACCGATCTGGCCAGCGCCAAGTCACTGAACGCCAAATTGCACGGCGTCTTCACCGAAGACCAGATTTTCCGCATCGATCATTTCCTGGGCAAGGAGCCGGCACAGAATATTTTGGCCTTCCGCTTCGCCAACGGACTGTTCGAGCCGATCTGGAACCGCAATTTCATCGATCACGTCCAGATCGATGTCCCCGAAGCGATCGGACTTGGAAAGCGCGCCGGTTTCTACGAACAGACCGGCGCCTTTCGCGACATGGTGGTGACCCACCTGTTCCAGATACTGGCCTTCATGGCGATGGAGCCGCCGACCTCGCTGGAGCCCGCGCCCATCAGCGAAGAAAAGAACAAAGTGTTCCGCAGCATGGTGCCGATCGATCCGGCCAATGTGGTGCGCGGGCAGTATAACGGCTATCGCGCGGAAGCCGGCGTCGATCCCGAATCCGATGTCGAAACCTTCATCGCCTTGAAGTGCGAGATCGACAATTGGCGCTGGGCGGGCGTGCCGTTTTTCCTGCGCACCGGAAAGCGCCTGGCCGAAGGCCAGCGCATCATTTCCATCGCCTTCCGCGAGCCGCCCAAAAGCATGTTCCCGGCGAATTCCGGTGTCGGCGCCCAGGGCCCCGATCACCTGACCTTCGATTTGGCGGATGCCTCCAAAATGTCGCTGTCTTTCTACGGCAAGCGTCCGGGACCGGGGATGCGGCTGGACAAGCTCAGCCTGCAATTTGCCATGCACGATACCGGCCTGGTCGGCGATGTGCTGGAAGCCTATGAGCGCCTGATTCTGGATGCGATGCGCGGCGACCGCACCCTGTTTACCACCGCGGAAGGCATTGAGCGGCTATGGGAAGTTTCCATGCCGCTGCTGCAGGAACCGCCGCCGGTACGGCTTTATCCGCAAGGCTCCTGGGGACCGAAATCGATCCACCAGCTGGTGGCGCCGCATGCCTGGCGCCTGCCGTTCGAACGGGCGTGGCGCGATCCCAATCGCGCCGGAAGCTGAGCTCTATTCCGCCGCTTCCGCCAAACCCGGGGCGGCCTGCAGCACATCTGCGGCCACATGCGCTTCGAACTTCTTGAAATTCTCGCGGAACATCGAGACCAGCTTTCGCGCCTGGGCGTCATAAGCGGCCTTGTCGCTCCAGGTGTCGCGCGGATTGAGAATCCTGGCGTCGACGCCCGGCACCGCCACCGGTACGCGGAACTTGAAATGCGGGTCGATGCGCATTTCGACATTGGCCAGGCTGCCGTCCAGCGCGGCATTCAACAGGGCGCGGGTGGCCTTGATCGGCATGCGTGAGCCGGTGCCGAAAGCGCCGCCGGTCCATCCCGTATTGACCAGCCAGCAATCGGCTTGGTGTTCGGCGATCAGTGCCCGCAGCAGATTGCCGTATTCCGACGGATGGCGCGGCATAAAGGGGGCGCCGAAGCAGGTGGAGAAAGTGGGCTGGGGCTCCTTGCCCAGGCCCTTTTCCGTGCCGGCCACCTTGGCGGTGAAACCGGACAGGAAGTGGTACATGGCCTGGCTGGATGTCAGCCGCGCGATCGGCGGCAGTACGCCAAAGGCATCCGCCGTCAGCATGATGACATTCTTGGGGTGGCCGGCGCGGCCCGTGGCCGAGGCATTGGGGATATAGTCGATCGGATAGGCGGCGCGGGTGTTTTCGGCGTAACGGGCGTCGTTGAGATCCAGCGTCCGGCTGGTTTCATCCATCACCACATTTTCCAGCACGGTGCCGAAGCGCTCGGTGGTGGAAAAGATTTCCGGCTCCGCTTCCCGGCTCAGCTTGATCACCTTGGCGTAGCAGCCGCCTTCGATATTGAAGATGCCGTTCTCGCTCCAGCCATGCTCGTCGTCGCCGATCAGGGTGCGTGAAGCATCCGCCGACAGCGTGGTCTTGCCGGTGCCGGACAGGCCGAAGAAAATCGCCGACTTGCCATCGGCCCCGACATTGGCGGAGCAATGCATGCTCATCACCCGCTTGGCCGGCAGCAGATAGTTCAAAATCGTGAACACCGACTTTTTCATCTCGCCGGCATAAGAAGTGCCGCCGATCAGGATCAGTTTCTTGGAGAAATTCACCGCGATCACGGTCTGGCTGGCACAGCCATGGCGCGTCGGATCGGCGGCGAAGCTCGGCAGGTCGATGATGGCGAATTCCGGATTGAAGCTTTTCAGCTCCTCCGCGCTGGGGCGGATCAACAGTTGATGCACGAACAGCGAATGCCAGGCATATTCGGTCACCACGCGTACGCTGATACGGTGCGTCAGGTCGGCGCCGCCGAACAGGTCCTTGGCGAACAGTTCGCGGCCCTCGGCATGGGCCATCATGTCGGTATACAGGGCGTCGAAATGCGCCGGGCTCATCGCCTTGTTATTGTCCCACCAGACCTGGCTCTCGGTCTGGGCATCGCGCACCACGAATTTGTCGGACGCCGAGCGGCCGGTATGGATGCCGGTGCGCACCACCAGCGGGCCGTTCGCCGCGACCTGGCCTTCGCCGCGCCGCACCGCTTCTTCATAAAGCGCCGGCGCGCTGAGATTCCAATTGACGGCCTTCAAATTGCGAAAGCCGTGGCGGCCGAGACCGTGTGCGGTGTCAGACATCGAAAACTCCTAATCCCTTTTTTGGATTTATCGGGGACTAATTCTGAAAAACATTGGTTAAAGTATGACGACAGCTCTTGCAGGAGCGCCTGGCGGGAATCAATGCGTCAAAGGTGCAGCTTAAAAAGCAGTCACCCTTGAAAGTTCCGCTTGTATATACGCGGAATTCCTAATCCATTCTTCTGTATACGGCGAAGGATTTGCGCCGCTATCCTTAACGCGTGTCAACCATGTCGGTGACGCAGCGCAGCATCACGCGTCACGCTTTGGAAAAGCGGAAGATCGTTGTCGAGCGGAAGCTTTGGCCCGGCATGAGTTCGGTTGAAGGAAAGTCCGGTTGGTTGGGACTGTTGGGGAAATGCTGGGTTTCCAGCGCCAGGCCATCGCGCTTCTGGATTTCCGCCCCTTGGGCATTGAACTGGCCCGGTCTCACATTGTTGGTGGAATAGACCTGCATGCCCGGCTCGGTGGTGAACACTTCCAACTGGATGCCGCTTTGGGCGTCGCTGAGACGCGCCGCCCAGGTCGCGGATTTGTTCAGCACGAAATTGTGGTCATAGCCGCGCGCGATTGCCATTTGCGGTTCATCGCTGTCGACCATCGCGCCGACGGCGCGGGGGGTGCGAAAATCGAAAGCACTTCCTTTCACCGGCGCGATCCTGCCGCTGGGAATTTGGTGCGGGTCGGTTTCGGTCACGCCGTCGGCATTCAGCTGCAGCACTTGCGGCAGCACCGAGCCTTGCCCCGACAAATTGAAGTAGATGTGATTGGTGAGGTTGATCACGGTGGGCGCGTCGGTGGTTGCGGCATAGTCCAGCCTGAGCCCGTCGTCTTGCGCGGTGTAGGTCACTTCGACCGTCACCGTGCCGGGAAAGCCCTGATCGCCATCTGGGCTGACCAGGCGTAAGCGCAGTTGCGTGTCGCTGGCCTCGGTCACGGTCCAAAGCCGCGCCCCCCAGGACTGGCCGCGCCCGCCATGCAAGGTGACGCCATTGTCATCCTGCGCCAGGGGATAGTGCCGCCCCCCGATGGTGACTCCATTCTTCAGCCGGTTGGCGTAACGGCCGATCAGGCAATTCCACCAGCCGCTGGCTTGATAGGCGGCGAGGTTCTTGAGACCCAGTACCACATTGCGGACATGGCCATCGCGGTCCGCCACCCCGATAGCGGTAATTGTTCCGCCCATATCCAGGATGGTCGCCGTCAGCCCCTTGTCAGCCGATATCGTATAGGAATGTACCGGCGTGCCGTCGGCCATCTGGCCATAGAGTATCCGTGCCATGCCGAAATTCCGAAAAAGCCGCGAAAAACCGATATTCCTGGGCGTATGGGCTCGTCAATGACGCAAGGCGCATGTCCATTTTGCCCGGCTTTTGCTAAGGACATGTCTGACAGAGGGCAGGGTGGGTAGAAAAAGCATCAGCCGCAACGGCATAATGATGCAGTATCCACCACAATTGGGGACTTAGACCGGTGGCCAAAAAGAGCAGCCGCCGCCGCGGCGGCGTCGTTACCATTCATGACGTGGCAAAGCATGCCGGCGTTTCGCCCATGACGGTGTCGCGCGTCATCAATGGCGAATCGAATGTGCGGGAAGAGACGCGGGCGCGGGTGGCGGCTTCGGTCAAAACCCTGCGCTACTCACCCAACCAGGCCGCGCGCAGTCTGGCCAGCGCCGACACCATTCATGTCGGGATTCTGTACGCCAATCCCAGCGCCAACTATCTCAGCGAATTCCTGCTCGGCAGTCTGGAACAGTCCAGCCTCAGCGGCTGCCAGTTGGTGATTGAAAAATGCGAAGGCACCGAAAGCGAGTATGAGGCCATCCGGCGGCTGGTGAAGGGCGGGATCGACGGGATCATCCTGCCGCCGCCGCTGTGCGATTCCGAAGTGTCTCTGGCGGCGGTGCGCGAGGCAGGGCTTCCCAGCGTGCTGGTGGCGTCGGGCAAGCCCGCGCCCGAACTGTTCTCGATCAGCATCAACAATTTTGAAGCCTCCCGGGCCATGACCAGGCATCTTCTGGAACTGGGTCATCGCCGTATCGCCTTCATCAACGGGCATCCCAATCAGACGGCGTCCGGCCAGCGCTTCCTGGGCTATGTCGAGGCCATGACCGAAGCCGGCCTTTCGGTGGGCACCGATCAGGTGGCGCAAGGCTATTTTACCTACCGGTCCGGCTTGGACGCGGCGGAAAAGCTGCTGGATCGCGATAGTCCCACCGCGGTCTTCGCCTCCAATGACGATATGGCGGCGGCCACCATGGCGGTGGCCCATCGCAGGGGATTGGAGGTGCCGGGCGACCTGTCCGTGGCCGGGTTTGACGATACGCCGCTTGCCACCGCGGTGTGGCCGACCTTGACCACCGTGCGCCAGCCTATCGCCGAAATGGCGCGCGAGGCGGTGCGGCTGCTGGTCGAGCAAATCCGGGCCCGGCGCACCGGGGGTGAGCCCGATGTGGTGCAGAAAATGCTCAAATTTGCCTTGGTTAAACGCGAGTCCTCGGCACCCTTGAAGGGGCCCGTGCCTGAAGCACGCAAGCGCAAGGGCTAACGGCCTTGACAGGATGGACCTGCTGCTATTGGTAGCGCAACCAACAGTCTGGGGCTGTAGCGTCTTATGAAGGATATTCCCTCCGGCCTAAAAGCTGCCCAAGCCGCGCCCGGTTCCGCGCGGTCGGCGGTCTATCCCAGCCTGGCGGGCAAGCGCGTGCTGGTGACCGGCGGCGGCTCCGGCATCGGGGCGGGCCTGGTGGAGGCATTTGCCCGCCAAGGCGCGGAAACCATCTTCGTCGACATATTGGATAAAGACAGCACCGCTTTGGTCGAGCGTCTCAAGGATGTTCCGATCAAGCCCGTCTTCCAGCATCTGGACCTGACCAACCTGACCGCGCTCGAGACCTTCATCCGTTCGCTGGGCGGCATCGATGTGCTGGTCAACAATGCCGGCAATGATGACCGCCATAGTTTGCAGGACATCACCCCAGCCTATTGGGACGAACGCATGGCGGTGAACCTGCGCCATATGCTGTTCGCATCCAAGGCGGCGGTGCCGGGCATGAAGGCGCGCGGCGGCGGCGCCATCATCAATTTCGGATCCATCTCCTGGCATCTGGGCCTGCCCGGTTTGCTGCTCTACGAAACCGCCAAGGCCGGCATCGAAGGCTTGACGCGGGCGCTGGCGCGCGAGCTGGGCGCCGACAATATTCGCGTCACCGCGGTGGTTCCCGGCAATGTGAAGACGCCGCGCCAGATGAAATGGTACACGCCCGAAGGCGAAGCCGAGATCGTGGGCTATCAATGCCTGAAATCCCGCATTACGCCCGATCATGTCGCGTCGCTGGTGCTGTTCCTGGCTTCCGATGACGGACGCATGTGCACCGGCCATGAATACTGGATCGATGCGGGCTGGGGCTAAAATCCCCGATCACCAATCGGTCATGCTGCCGTCTTCCAGACGGTTCACCGGCAGATAGGCGCGCTTGTAGGGATATTTCGCCGCCAGCGTCTCGTCGATCTCCACGCCGAGCCCGGGTACCTCGCCCGGATGCAGCGCGCCATCGCGATAGCTATAGCTGCGCGGGAAAACCTCGTCGGTTTCCGCGGCATGATGCATCCATTCCTGAATGCCGAAATTGGGAATGGAAACGTCGAAATGCAGCGCCGCCGCCATGCAGACCGGCGACAGATCGGTCGGCCCATGGCAGCCGGTGCGCACATTGTAGAGATCGGCCAGGGCGGCGATGCGGCGCAGATGGGTGATGCCGCCGGCATGGGTGACGGTGGCGCGGATATAGTCGATCAATTGTTCTTCGATCAGCTGCTTGCAGTCCCAGATGGAATTGAAAACCTCGCCGACCGCCAACGGCGTGGTGGTGTGCTGACGGATCAGGCGGAAATTCGCCTGATTCTCCGCCGGCACCGTGTCTTCCAGCCAGAACAGGCGATAGGGCTCCAGATCCTTGCCAAGCCGTCCGGCTTGGATCGGCGTCAGGCGGTGATGGGTGTCGTGCAGCAGATGCACATCCCAGCCCAGAACGTCGCGCGCCCGCTTGAACAGTTCGGGCACGGACCGCAGATACTTCTCGCTCGACCAGGTATATTCGCTGGGAATATCGGCATCGGCGGGGTCATAAGGCTTGTTGTTTTTGGAAACGCCGTAAGTGGCTTTCAGTCCCGGCACGCCGGATTGCAGGCGGACGGCCTTGAAGCCCTGTGCGATATAATGCTGGGCTTTCTCAATCGTCTCTTCGATGCTGTTGCCATTGGCATGGGTATAGACCATGGCGCCGTCGCGGCACTTGCCCCCCAACAGCTGATAGAGCGGCATGCCCGCCGCCTTGGCCTTGATGTCCCAAAGCGCCATGTCCACCGCGGCGATGGCCGACATGGTGACCGGACCGCGCCGCCAATAGGCGCCGCGATAGAAATACTGCCAGGTGTCTTCGATATTGTGCGCGTCGCGCCCGATCAGGCAGGGAATCAGGTGATCGGTGAGATAGCTGGCGACCGCCAATTCGCGGCCGTTGAGGGTGGCGTCGCCCAGCCCGGTAATGCCGTCGGATGTTTCGATCTTGAGGGTGACGAAATTGCGCCCGGGACAGGTGACGATCACCTTGGCGGAAACGATCTTCAACAAGACAAAGCCTTTCCTATCGGTCCTGCCAACCTAGGAAATCGGACGGCCTTTGTAAAAAGCGTGGAATTCTTACGCAGTTGCGAAAGGATCGGTGAGAAATCCGCGCTCGACATAGGTGAAATAGTCGAAATCGGCGGGCGCCGCGGTCCCCGCCATGTCCTGGCATGCCATGCCGACAAAAGCGCCGGTGAAATTGGGCGACCCCGGGGTCTGGGCTTCATCCGACAGGATGGAGGCGTCGAAGGTTTCGGGCAGCCTTTGCCAGGCGCCTTGGCCCAGCCGGTAGGCGAAAGCAAGCCGCTCCTCATCGACTTCCACGCGCAGCCCGACCGGGCCCGCAGGGATCGCAATGGGGGCGGTAAAGGCATCGCCCATCGGGGCATCGGGCAAAGCCGACATCACGCGTATATGCCTGCCGTTGGTCTCGTCGTGACTGACATGCAGATAGTGAAACTTGTTGCCGCCATAGTAACAGACCAGTCCGGCCGCCTGCTGAAAATGCGCCGGCTCGAAATCCAGGACGGTCTGCGCGCTATAGCAATGCGATTGCTGGCGCCGCGCCACCAGCGCCTGGGTGAACAGGCTGCCGATGCTCTCGCGGCCATAAAGCCGCAAATGACCCGGCCGCGCCGTCAGGCTGAAGATGGTCTCAGGATGCGGGGTGCGCAGCCACTGAAAATCGATGGCCAGTTCCGCTGCATTGAAATCGTCTCGCCTGGGCGCGGCCGGGAAGGGGTGTTCCTTCACCTTTGGCCCCGGCGTGGTCAATTGCGGCACACCAGGCTCGCCGTCGGTATAGAGCCAGCCGTCGCGCCATTGCATTTTCTGGATGGCGGTTTCGCGGCCCAAGGTGCAGCGGCCGCGATTGCGCAAGGGACGGCCGCAAAGATAGACGATGTAAGTGCCGCCATCCGGCGTCTCGACCAGATCGGCGTGACCGGCGCGCTGCAACGGTGCGTCCGGGCGGTTACGGGCGCTGATAATGTATTTATCCGGATGCAGTTCGTAGGGGCCCAGCAGATTGCGCGACCGCGCCATGGTGACGGCATGGTTCCAGGCGGTGCCGCCCTCCGCCGTCAAAAGATAGTACCAGCCATCGCGCTTGTAGAGATGCGGCGCCTCGGTCAGGCCAAGCGGCGTGCCCTTGAAGATATTCACCCGCTCGCCGGTGAGTTTCATTTCATTGCGCGAATATTCCTGCGCCACGATGCCTGCGAAACGGTTCTGGCCGGGGCGATGGTCCCACAGCATATTGACGAACCATTTGCGGCCGTCATCGTCATGGAACAGCGACGGGTCGAAGCCGCTGCTGTTGATATGGACGGGATCGGACCATTCGCCGTCGATGGTCTTGGCCGTCACCATGTAATTGTGGAAGTCGCGCAGGGACGCGCCCGCCGCGCCGCCGACCGAGGTGCGTCCATAACGCTTCACGTCGGTATAGATCAGGTAGAATTGATCGCCGTCATGGCTGAGGCAGGGCGCCCAGACGCCGCAGGAATCCGGATCGCCCAGCATGTTGAGCTGGCTGGCGCGGCGTAGCGGGCGGGTCAGCAAACGCCAGTTTTTCAGGTCTTTGGAGTGGTGAATTTGCACCCCGGGAAACCATTCGAAGGTCGAGGTGGCGATATAATAGTCGTCGCCCACCCGAAGAATGGAAGGATCGGGATTGAAGCCGCGCAGGATGGGATTCTCAATCTCAAGCATGTGCGACAGGCTTTCTGATCACGGTCCAGGCGACAATGGCGGCGATGATGTCCAGCACCGCCAGCAAGACAAAAACCGGCGTATAGCCGATCTGGTCGACCCTTTGCCCCAATTCGTAAGTGAAAATCAGGATACCGAGATTGGCGCAAGTGCCGGCCATGCCCGCCACCGTGCCCACTTCATTGCGAGGAAACAGATCGGTGGCCATGGTAATCATGGTGACCGACAGGGTTTGATGCGCGAAACCCGCCAGGCTGATCAGCGCCACCGCCATCAACGGGCTCTGGACCACGCCGGTAAAGGCGACGCCGATCATCATCACCGCGCCAAGCGTAAAGGCCCAGCGCCGCGCATCGATCAGATGCACGCCGCGCTTCTGCAGGAACAGCACCACGGCGGGCCCGAAGATGCAGCCCAGATCGGCCGCCAAAAATGGCAGCCAGGCATAGAGCGCGATTTGCTTGAGATCGAAGCCGCGCACCGTGGTCAGATACAGTGGTACCCAGAAAGACAGCATTCCCCATGTCGGGTCGGTGAGGAGGCGGGGAATCGCGATGCCCCAGAAATTGCGCTGGGCGAAGATCGGGTTGGTGGGGATTCTGAATCTCTGGCGCGCACCCAGAAAAGCCAATATTCCCAGGCCTAGAATGGCGAGGGCTGTAATCAAATTCACGAGAAGGCATGTCGCCACAACAAGGGCGGCAAACAGCATGAGAAATACCGAGACGATATCGGGCTTTGCTCCTTCGTTCTGCAGGCGCTCTTCCTGACCCGAAATTATATATTCGCGTTCCTCTTTCGACAGATTGGGATGGCTGCGCACCGGACGATAGAAGATCAGCCATAGCGCCACCCAGCTCAGGCTGATGGCGCCGACAATGACGAAGGACATTTGCCAGGAATAGGCATAGATCGCCCAGGCGACCAACGGTGGCGCCAGCATGGAGCCGAGAGACGGGCCGATATTGTAGAGGCCGCCCGCCAACCCGCGTTCCTTGGACGGAAACCATTCAGACACGACTTTCAACCCGCCGGGCGAGAAGGCGCCTTCGGCAAAGCCCAGCAGCCCGCGCATGCCGGCCAGGACCTGCCAGCTGCCGGCCAGCCCATGCGCCGCGCAAATCACAGACCAGAGAAAGGCAAACAGCGCAAAGCCCGACTTCACGCCCAGCATGTCGATCACATAGCCCACCACCGGCTGGAGCATGATGCCGCCCTGGAAGGCGCTGGTGATCCAGCCATATTGCTGGGTGGTGATGTGCAGGTCGGCGATGACGGTGGGGGCGGCGATGGACAGCGTCTGGCGCGACAGGAAATTGACCATGGCGCCCAGCATGATCAGGGCGATCGTGAACCAGCGTAGCCCCATGAAGCGGCGCATAAATCCTCCCCTTACCCGCCCCGGCGGGCTTATTCTTGCTTCTCAGTCTACTGCTTTGATGCGCCCGGTTGACGGCCAGGACGAGAATGGTAACGCTAACTCCTAAGCTCGCAAAGACAAATAACAGGAGCAGGTCATGGAGGGTATGACACGCCGCGATCTTGCCGGGGGTCTGTTAGCCGTTGCTTTTCTTCTGTTGCTGGCCGCTCCGGCACGGGCCGAGGACGGCTATGACTTGTGGCTGCGCTATCGACCGGTGGAAGCCGCCGCCCAGGCGCAGTATCGCCCATTGGCGGCGACGGTCGTATCGGAAGGCCGTTCGCCTTCTCTAGACGCAGCGAAACGCGAACTGACCGACGGATTGAGCGGCCTGCTGGCCAGACCGGTGGGCGCGGGCCGTGTGCGCGATGGCGCGCTGGTGATCGGCACGCCGGCGGGATCGCCCCTGATCGCCGGCTTGAAGCTGCCGCTCGGCAAACTCGGTCCGGAAGGCTATCTGATCCGCAGCACCGTGCTGAGCGGTCATGCCGTCACCGTCATCGCCGCCAACAGCGATATCGGTGTCTTGTACGGCAGCTTTGCCTTTCTGCGCCTGATCCAGACGCGCCAGCCCATCAGCCGCCTGGACATCGCCAGTGCGCCGCGCATGAAATTGCGGCTGCTCAATCACTGGGACAATCTCGACGGCACCATCGAGCGCGGCTATGCCGGTCATTCCATTTTCGATTGGCAAAAACTGCCGGACTATGTGAACCCGCGTTACACGGTGATGGCGCGGGCCAATGCCTCGGTGGGAATCAACGGCATTTCGGTCAACAATGTCTCGGCCGATGTCTGGATGCTGTCGTCGATGTATATCGAGAAGCTGGCGGCGCTGGCCAACAGCTTGCGCCCGTATGGCATCCGCGTCTATGTCGCGGTGCGGTTCACCGCGCCGATCGAACTCGGCAAGCACAAAACCGCAGATCCCGCAGATCCGCAAGTCCAAGCCTGGTGGAAGAAAGAGGTCGACGGCATCTATCGCCGGATTCCCGATTTTGGCGGCTTTGTCGTCAAGGCCAACTCGGAAGGCCAGCCGGGGCCGCGCGACTATGACCGCAGCCAGGCCGAAGGCGCCAATGTCATCGCCGACGCTCTGGCGCCGCATGGCGGCATCGTGTTCTGGCGCGCCTTTGTCTATAGCGAAAAGGACCCTACCGACCGCGCCAAACAGGCCTATAACGAGTTCAAGCCGCTGGACGGCACGTTCCGCGACAATGTTTTCGTCCAGACCAAGAATGGCGCCATCGATTTCCAACCACGCGAACCCGCCCATCCCCTGTTCGGGGCGATGCCCAAGACCAACCTGGCGCTGGAAGTGCAGATCACCAAGGAATATCTGGGCCAGACCACGCACCTGGTCTATCTGCCCGTTCTGTTCAAGGAAATATTGGATTGGGACACAGAGGCCCGCGGGCATGGCTCGACCGTTGCCAAGCTGGTTGATGGTTCCCTGGATGGCCATGACCAGTCCGCCATGGTCGGCGTCTCCAATATCGGCGACGACCGCAATTGGACCGGGGCGCAATTCTCCCAAGCCGACTGGTATGGCTTCGGCCGCCTGGCTTGGGACCCCGGTCTCAGCGCCGAACAAATCGCGCGCGAATGGCTGGGCATGAGTTTCACCAACGACCCGGCCTTTGTGAATGCCCTGGTGCCCATGATGATCGCCAGCCGCGAAGCGGTGGTGGACTATATGACGCCGCTGGGCCTGCATCATCAGTTCGCCACCAGTCATCATTACGGTCCGGGTCCCTGGGTCAGCGATCTGGCGCGGCCCGAATGGAATCCGGTCTATTACAATCGCGCCGACGCCAAAGGTGTGGGCTTTGACCGCACGCCGACCGGCAGTGACGCCACCTCGCAATATGCCCCGCCCATCGCCAAGCTGTTCGCCGGGCCCGACATTCCCGACCGCGATCTGTTGTGGTTTCGCCATGTCGGTTGGGATCACAAGATGCGGTCCGGCCGCACCCTGTGGGATGAGTTGATCATCCGTTACGACACGGGGGTCGCCACCGTCGCCGGAATGCGCAAGACCTGGGACGCGATGAAGCCTCACGTCGATGACGAGCGCTGGTCTGAGACGGCGGCCTTCCTGGCGATCCAGCAAAAGGAAGCGCAATGGTGGCGCGACGCCTGCATCGCCTATTTCCAGACTTTCTCGCAGCTGCCGATGCCGGCGGGGCATGCCGCGCCGCCGCACGATCTGGCTTATTACAAGGCGATCTACCATCCCTATGCGCCGGGATCGGGCTCGCACGCCAAGCCGAACGATCCTTTGGAATAACGCCTGAGGAATAGCAGCGATCTTCGCTCCTAGCCTGCGATATGCTAATTCATGGCCATGAACCAGGATCAGATGCACGCGGCCTGCGCCTTGCTGTACCGGCATTGGTCGGAAGGCACGCAGCTGGAAGAACTCCCGGCCGATTTGCGGCCCAAGGACCGCGCCGACGCCTATTTTGTCCAAGCCTGTATCGAGGACTATACCAGCCAGCCCCTCTATGGCTGGAAGATCGCCGCCACTAGCATCAATGGTCAGCGCCATATCGGCGTCGATGGTCCCTTGGCGGGACGCATTCTGGCGGAACGGGTAATCCCCAATGGTGGCGTCTTTGTTTTGGGCAGCAATCTGATGCGGGTGGCCGAACTGGAGTTTGCCTTTCGCATGGGCCAGGACCTTGCGCCGCGCCAAGCGCCCTATTCGCAAGACGAAGTGTTGGCTTCCGTGGCCAGCCTGCATCCGGCAATTGAATTGCCGGATTCGCGTTTTGCGCATTTTGAAACGGCGGGGCTGGCGCAGCTGGTCGCCGACAATGCTTGCGCCCATCGCTTTGTGCTGGGGCCGCCGGCGCTGCAGGATTGGCGGGCGTTGGATTTGGCCGCGCACCCGGGCCAGGCTTTCCGCAATGGCGACTTGGCGGAGCAGGGCGTGGGCGCCAATGTGCTGGGCGACCCCCGCATCGCCCTGACCTGGCTGGCCAATGAATTGTCCCGGCATGGCATGAGTTTGAAGGAAGGGCAGGTGGTCACCACCGGCACCTGCGTCAAACCGGTGGCGATTTCAGCAGGTGAGCGGATCGACGGCGATCTGGGCGTTCTGGGAAAAGTGTCGGTGACGATCACCTGAACGGCGCTTGACGCACCTGCCCAAGGCGTTGTCGAGTGGCGCGGGTTGCTCAGGGGACAACATGGCCGGGACATTGCGCGCATTTGGATGCCTATTGCTGGCAAGCGCGTTGATCTTGCCGTCCGCGGCCCAGACCCCGGAAGAATGGCCCGCTTACGGCCATGATTATGGCGACACACGCTATTCGCCGCTGGCTCAGATTACGCCGGCCAATGTCACGCAGCTGAAACCGGTCTGGACCTATCACATGCGTCCGCCGGACCGCGTCGCGCGGGGCTTCGCCTCATCGCAGAACACCCCGATTGTGGTGAATGGCGTGATGTATGTTTCCACGCCCTATGGCCGGGTGGTGGCGCTGGATGCCGAAAGCGGCCGCCAGTTTTGGGCCTATCAGGTGCCGGGCAGCGATCAACCCGCCACGCGCGGGGTCGCCTATTGGCCGGGCGACGGCAAGAGCGGTTCGCAAATCGTCTTCGGCACCCGTGGCGGGCTGTTGATCGCGCTGAACGCTGCGAGCGGTGCGCCGGTCAAGACATTCGGCAAGAACGGCGTGGTCGACCTGCACAGCGATGCGGTGATGCAAGGCTTTCCCGACGCGGCGCTGGGCGTTACCTCCGCGCCTACGATCTACAAAAATCTGATCATCACCGGGTCGCGCACCCAGGAAACGCCGCAGCAGGGCGCCTCGGGCCGGGTTCGCGCCTTCGATGTGCGCACCGGCCGCGAGGTCTGGCATTTCAACGGCGTGCCCGGGCCGGGCGAAAAATTCCATGAAACCTGGGAGGGCGATAGCTGGGTCAAGCGTTCCGGCGTCAATGTCTGGGTTGGTCTCACCCTGGATGCCCAGCGCGGCATCGCCTATCTGCCCTTCAGCGCGCCGACCTTCGATCAATCAGGCAATGACCGCAAAGGCGAGTCGCTGTTTTCCAATTCCCTGGTGGCGGTCGAAGCCGCGACGGGCAAGTATCTCTGGCATTTCCAGGTGCTGCGCCACGATCTGTGGGATTATGATTTGCCGCTGACCACTTTGGTGGATGTGAAGAAAGACGGCCGCACCATTCCCGCCATCGCGGTGATGAGCAAGGCCAGCTTGCTGTTCCTGCTGGACCGGGTTACCGGCAAGCCGATCCATGACGTCAAGCAAGTGCCGGTTCCCACCGACACCGATATGATCGGCGAGCAAGTGGCGCCGACCCAGCCCATGTCTATCACGCCGCCCTTGGGACGCACGTCTTTCAAAATGTCGGAGCTGGCCAATCTGACGCCGGGGCAGAAAGCGGGTTGCGATAAACTGATCCAGGATCAAAAGGTCGTGGGCGCGGAGTATTTTCAGCCGCCGCGGGTCGACAGCGCGGTGGCGCGCTTTCCCGGCAATTGGGGCGGTATCGATTGGAGCCATGCCGCCTTCGATCGCGCTAGCGGCTATTACATCGTCAATGCCAGCGAAATGGGCTCGCAACAGATGATGATCCGCAAGCCCGACGGCAGCTATGACATGCGCTATGGCTATCAATGGTTCTGGGACAAGGCCAGCGGCATGCCCTGCCAGGTGCCGCCTTGGGGCAATCTCTACGCCATCGATGTGAACACGGGCGCCATCGCCTGGCGCAGTGTGCTGGGCGTGACCGATGGGCTGGCGGATCCCAAGACAGGCCGGCCTAATGTCGGCGGGCCGATTGTCACCGGCGGCGGGTTGATCTTTATCGGTTCCACCGATGACAAAAGGTTGCGCGCCTTTGACACCAAAACCGGCAAGGAATTGTGGACCTTCAAGCTGCCCGCCTCGCTTTACGGCACGCCGCTGACCTATCGCGGCAAAAGCGGCAAGCAGTATGTCGCTGCCGTAACAACCGGCGGTTTCTGGAGCGAACCGGCAGGGGCCGACGAGGTGACGGCCTTCGCCTTGCAATAGTCGGGCGGGCCTGTAAATCTCCATAAAAAGCCCGCTGGGCCAATATGGGGAGCTCCATGCCGCGATCGATTTTTCGGACCTGTGTGATGACCACGGCGCTGTTGGGCGCAGGCGTTCTGGCGGGCAATCTGGCCCTGGCCGCGCCGGGGGATGAATGGCCCAATACCGGCAACGACCGCGGCGCGCAGCGCTATTCGCCGCTCACCCAGATCACGCCGGCCAATGTCAATTCGCTGAAAGTGGCCTGGACCTATCACATGAAGCCGGCGGATGCGACGCGGGTGGCGACGACCCAGACCACGCCCCTGGTGGTCGATGGCGTGATGTATCTGGGTTCGCCCTATGGGCGGATCGTGGCGCTGGATCCCGTCAGCGGCAAGGAATTGTGGAACTACAAGCTGCCGGGCAACATTCGCCCCGCGCCGCGCGGCATGGCCTATTGGCCGGGCGACAAGGATCATGCGCCTGAGCTGTTGTTCGGCACCAATGACGGCAAGCTGGCTGCGATCAACGTGAAGACCGGCAAACCGGCGGAAAAATTCGGCGAGAATGGTTTCGTCAATTTGCGCACGCCGGAAATCATGCGCGGCTTCGACAAGAATTATCAGCTCACCTCGCCGCCCGGCATTTTCAAGAATCTGGTGATGACCGGTGCCTCCAATCCGGAAGACCCGCGCAGCGTCTCCGGCGACCAGCGCGCCTGGGATGTGCGCACCGGAAAACTGGTCTGGACCTTCCATGCCGTGCCGCGCGAAGGCGAATTCGGCAACGACACTTGGCCCAAGGACGGCTGGCAGAACCGTTCCGGCATCAACATCTGGAACATGATGACGGTGGACGATCAGCGCGGCATCGCCTATCTGCCCTTCACCGGTCCGGCCAACGACCGCTGGGGCGGCGACCGCCATGGCGCCAACCTGTTCGGCAATTCGCTGGTGGCGGTGGACGCCAATACCGGCAAGCGGCTGTGGCATTTCCAGTTGCTGCATCATGAAGTCTGGGATCATGACCATCCCACGCCGCCCATGCTGTTCGACGTGAGGCGGGACGGCAAGACCATCCCCGCCGTGGCGGCGATGACCAAGGCCGGCTACCTCTTCATCTTCGACCGCGTCACCGGCAAGCCGCTTTATGACGTCAAGGAAGTGCCGGTGCCGCAAAGCGATACGCCCGGCGAGAAGACCTGGCCCACTCAGCCCATTCCGGTGACGCCGCCGCCGCTGGCCAAGCAGAGCTTCACCGCTGCCACCGATATCGTAACCGTGACGCCGGAACTGGAAGCCGTCTGCCGCAAGCTGATCGCCGACCGTAAGATCAAGGACAGCGTTCCCTTCTCGCCGATCCCCGCGGGCGTGCAGAATGCGCGCTTCCCCGGCAGCGGCGGCGGGCCGGAATGGGGCGGCGGCGCCTTTGATCCCAGACTGGGCTATTTCATCGTCAACACCCAGGAATTGGGTTCGATCGAGGGGCTGGAGAAAAAGCCGGGCGGCTGGTGGGCTTCCGCCTATGGACCCGACAGCTTCTTCATCAACCCGGATGAAAAGAATGGCTACATGCCCTGCCATCAGCCGCCCTGGGGCAATCTTTATGCGGTGAACGTCAACACCGGCAAGATCGCCTGGCGGGTGAATCTGGGTGTCACCGACAGCTTCCCGGAAGGCAAGCGCAACACCGGGCGGCCCAATCTGGGCGGGCCGCTCACCACCGCCAGCGGGCTGATCTTCATCGGCGCCACCGATGACAGCCGCTTCCGCGCCTTCGAGACCAGGACGGGCAAGGAAATCTGGACCCACAAGCTGGATGCTTCCGCCCATGCTTCGCCCATCACCTATCGCGGCAAGGACGGCAAACAGTATGTCGCCATCGTGGCGACCGGCGGCTCGTTTGTGCACAGTCCGCCGGTAGGGGATAGCGTGGTGGTGTTCGCGCTGCCGTAAATCCTTCCGGCTGGCCTTTTGTTCCCCGTCCATACGCTGTCGCTATGGACCGTCGCCCGTGCTCACCTACTCTGGGTACGCTCCGCGCGGGCTCATGGCCGGATGAACAAAATGCTGCGCCTGGAACTGTGGAATGGCGGCGCGCCTAGCGCGTTGCCAGTTTCTCGCGGGCGGCCATGGCGCATTCACTGGTCAGGGTGAAATAGCGCTGGACCGCATCGTTGGCCAGTTCGTACGGATGCGGCTCACCGGCGCGGCGCAACCGCGCCAGCCTGCCGCGGTCCCAGGCATCGTCGAATTCCGAATGGTTGGACATCAGGATGGTGGCGCCCGCCGCCTTGGCGGCTTCCGCCATCTTTTTCTGGGACGCGATATAGGTGTCGTAGCGCGCCGCATCCTTGGGGAAATTGAAGGCGGTGCCGCCGGAATAGGCCACGGTGAGCGGACGGCCGCGATCCTTGACGGTGAAGATCATCGACAGGGTGCCGAAAGTGTGGCCCGGGGTTGAGACCAGGGTGACGCTGGTGTCGCCCAGGGTGAGCTTCTGGCCGTCGGTGCCGATAATGTCGCGCTTGGGCACGCCGCCGGGGATATTGGGGTTCTTTTCGATCAGGTCCCAATCGGGGCCGCCCATCACCACTTTGGCGCCATACCGGTCCTGCAGCAGCTTGGCGCCTTCGTCATGGTCGCCATGGGCGTGGGAGATGATGACGTATTTTATGGTGGCGGGATTGAGGCCCATCTTGGCCAGGCCCTGCGTGATTTCCGGCTCGACGGCATAATTGTACAGCGTGTCGATCAGGATGATGCCGCCGCTGGTCTGCAACGCCCAGGCGGAATGGATCTTGGTGCCCACCCAATAGAGATTGTCGAACATCCGCGCCGGCTCGGCATACCAGGTGGCGCGCTCCGGGATGGGGCGCGGACCGCCGGTTCCGCTGCCGGTCGGGGCATCGGGCACGATGCAAAGCCGCGCCAGGGTGCCGGGAAAATCGGTGCCTGCGGCCTTGCGGGCGGCGGAGAGATGCTCGTCGACCGCCGGCTGGGCGGAGGCAGTGAGAGAACTGGCCGCCAATAGCGCGGCGGTAATGATCTTTATCAGCTTAGCGGCGCGCGGCATTGAATGCGTCAAGTCCTTTGCTGCCTGGGCACAGTTCTTTTTCCGACAACCGATTGAGGGCGGCGGGCACGGTACCCAGATTGGCATGCATGTCGGTGGCGCTGGCATCCACATAGATCAGGCCGGTGACCAGCTCGCCCACCGCGGCGCGGCTTTGCAGATAGTTCATCGCCCCGATGCGGTCGAACGGATCATAGTCGGCGGCCAGTTTCGCCAGCCTCAAGGTCGAACCGTCATGCAACGCCACTTCCTCGGTGGTGCCGGGGGCGTATTCCACCGTGATGGCCTCGCGCGGCTCCATGATGTCCAGCCGGTTCACCGCTTCGTTGTGGGAGCGGACAAAGTCATAGGCCTTGGTCGAACCCGCATGATTGTTGAAAGCCACGCAGGGGCTGACAATGTCGATAAAGGCGGGGCCGGGATGGCTCATCGCCGCCATGATCAGGGGCACCATCTGTTCCTTGTCGCCGGAAAAGCTGCGGCCAACGAAAGTCGCGCCCACCATCAGCGCCATGCTGACCAGATCCAGCGGGGAATCCATGTTGCTGCCGCCCGCCTTGCTCTTGGAGCCCTTGTCGGCGGTGGCGGAGAACTGGCCCTTGGTCAGGCCATA
>CADECX010000029.1:17366-39585 GCA_902825865.1 uncultured Alphaproteobacteria bacterium | reverse complement strand
TAGAGTAAATTCTGAACCTCATCTTCACCACCCGCCGCTCGCCCAAGCTGGCTTAGCTTTTCTTGTGAGCGAAGCGAACTAGAAAAGCTTGCCCCTCTTCGAGCGTAGCGAGGGAGGCGCGGCGTAGCCCTTCGCTTGAGCTCAGGGCGTTCGGCACTCAAATCGGTCCACTGGACCGATTTGCCCGGCAAGCCGGTCGTGCCTCACCACTCGAAATGGTCCGCCGGACCATTTCGTCTGTCATTTTGCGAGGCAAAATGACAGACCGCTCATAACCCCTCGAACAGAGCGGTGGATAGATAACGCTCCGCGAAAGAGGGGATGATGGCGACGATGGTCTTGCCTTCATTTTCCTTGCGCGCGCCCACTTCCAGCGCCGCGGCGATGGCCGCGCCCGAGGAAATGCCGACGGGAATGCCTTCCTCGCGCGCGGCGCGGCGGGCGGTTTCCAGCGCGGTTTCGTTGGAGATGGTGATCACTTCATCGATCACCTTGCGGTCCAGGATCACGGGCACGAAACCCGCGCCGATGCCTTGAATTTTGTGTGGACCGGGCGCGCCGCCGGACAGGACGGGTGAATCTTCCGGCTCCAGCGCGATCATCTTCACCGACGGTTTTTTCGCCTTCAGCACCTGGCCCACGCCGGTGATGGTGCCGCCGGTGCCCACGCCGGAGATCACGATATCCACCTTGCCGTTGGTGTCGTTCCAGATTTCCTCCGCCGTGGTGGTGCGATGGATTTCGGGATTGGCGGGATTTTCGAATTGCTGCGGGATCACCGCGCCGGGATTTTCCGCCACCAGCTCATGGGCGCGGGCGATGGCGCCCTTCATGCCCTTGGCGGCTTCGGTCAATTCGATCTGCGCCCCCAGCAGCATCAGCATTTTGCGCCGCTCCAGCGACATGGATTCCGGCATTACCAGGATCAGCTTGTAGCCCTTGGCGGCGGCGACAAAGGCCAACGCGATGCCCGTGTTGCCCGAAGTCGGCTCGATCAACACGGTCTTGCCGGGTGCGATGATGCCCTGTTTCTCCAGCGCCTCGATCATATTGACGCCGATGCGGTCCTTGACCGAGGAGATCGGGTTGAAGAATTCCAGCTTGAGCAGGATGTCGGCCTTTGCCCCCGCCATCTTGGGCATGCGGCCCAGCCGCACCAGCGGCGTGTCGCCGATGGTCTGGGTGATGGAGTCGTAGACGCGTCCGCGTCCGGGCTTGCCTTGTTCCATGATGCTCTCCGCTAAATGGTGAAATCGGCGCTATTCTCCGCCCCGGCTTCGACACCGGCATGACGGGCGCGCTGACAAAGGTCTTCGATCGACACGGAGTCCAGCCGCGCCATCAACTCGTCCTGCAAAGTGGCGACAAAGGGCGCGACAATGCGCTGGCCCAGGTCGGACCGGGGGGTGAGTTTTTCCTCGTCGTCCTCGATCGATTCCGCCACCCGCACCACATCGCCCACGGAAATGCGCCGCCGCTCCCGCGCCAGGCGGTAGCCGCCGCGCGGTCCGCGCACGCCCTTGAGAATGCCGGCCCGCACCAATTGCTGCATCACCTGTTCCAGATAGCGCTGCGGCACACCCTGGCGGGCGGTGATCTCCTTGGCCTGGACCGGTTCGGGCCGCGCATTGAAAGCGATATCGATCACCGCCTCCAGGGCCAACAAGGTCTTGCGCGACAGTTTCAGCATCAGGCCCGGCTGCTTTCTTTGGAGACTTTCATGCCTGTCGAGCCGAAGCCGCCGGCGCCGCGCTCGCTTTCGCTCAAGACTTCCACTTCCACCAGTTCGGCCTGTTCATGCCGCGCGATCACCATCTGGGCGATCTTCATGCCGCGGGTGATCTTGAACGCCGTGTCGCTGTGATTGATCAGGATGGCCTTGATCTCGCCGCGATAATCGCTGTCGATGGTGCCGGGCGAATTCAGGCAGGTGATGCCGTGATTGAGCGCCATGCCCGAGCGCGGCCGTATCTGGGCTTCCGCGCCCAGGGGCAATTCGATGGCGATACCGGTGGGCACCGCCATGCGCGCGCCGGGCTTAAGCTCGATCTCGCGGTCGGTCGCCGCCAGCAGGTCCAATCCGGCCGAACCCGGCGTGGCGTAATGGGGCAGGGGCAGGTCCTGCCCATGGGCCAGTTTCACAATCGCGACTTTCATGCGGCCCCTTTGAGCTTTTCTGCGATGCGGGCCGCCAGCCGCGCACCCACGTCTGTTTTTGTCATCTCGGGCCAGTCTTCGCTGCCGGCCTCGCTGATCAGGTGAATACGGTTCTTATCGCCGCCCATGACATCGCCGGAAACATCATTGGCGATGATCCAGTCCGCGCCCTTGCGGCGGCGCTTGGCGATGGCGTTCTCCACCACATCGTCGGTTTCGGCGGCAAAACCGATGACAAGGCGCGGCCGCTGGGCGTGTTGCGCCAGGCTGGCCAAGATGTCGGGATTTTCCACCAGCTTGATCAGCGGCACCACCCGGTCGGTGGATTTCTTGATCTTGCTGTTGGCGGCGATATCGGGACGCCAATCGGCCACCGCCGCCGCCATCACCAGCACGTCGGCGGGCAGGGCGGCTTCGCAGGCGGCCAGCATCTCGCGCGCGGTGGTGACCCGCTGCAGCTTGACGCCTTGCGGCGGCGCCAGGCTGACGGGACCGGAAATCAACGTGGTCTGGGCGCCGGCCCGCGCCAGGGCTTCGGCAATGGCATAGCCCTGCTTGCCGCTGGAATGGTTGGCCAGGAAGCGCACCGGATCCACCGGCTCGCGGGTGGGGCCCGCGGTGACTAGGGCCTTCACGCCCGCAAGCGGGCCCTCAATCGCCAGCGCCCGCTCGATCGCGGCCACGATCTCCAGCGGTTCGGCCATGCGGCCGGGGCCAAATTCTCCGCAAGCCATTTCGCCGTCATTGGGGCCGACAAACAGCACGCCGTCATTTTCCAGGATCGCGCGGTTGCGCGTCACGGACGGGCTTTGCCACATCCGCACATTCATCGCCGGGGCCATCAGCACCGGCTTGTCGGTCGCCAGCAAGGCGGTGGACGCAAGGTCGTTGGCCAATCCGCCCGCCATCTTGGCCATCAGATCGGCGGTGGCCGGCGCCACCACCACCAGATCGGCGCTGCGCGACAGTTGGATATGACCCATCTCGGCCTCATCGGTGAGGCTGAACAAGTCATGATAGATTTTTTCGCCGGTCAGCGCCGACAGAGAGAGCGGGGTGACGAATTCCGCGCCCGCCTTGGTGAGGATGGCGCGGCTGTTGATGCCGCGCTCCGCCAAACGGCGCACCAGTTCGAGGCTCTTGTAAGCCGCGATGCCACCGCCAACGATCAGAAGAATGCTTTTGCCGCGCACCGGAAATCCACGCCTGTTGAATGGAGTATATAGCAAATCACGCATCCCGCGCGTAGTTCACATATAACCTACTGAAATAACGGGATAAATTTTCCCTTAAGCTCCCGTTCATCGCGCCCTGCCATGATTTGGCCATGCGTATGACCACGGGCGACCTTTACCGGCTTGCAAACGACCTGGCTGCGGAACACGGCCCGGCGGCGTCCGATTATGCCAGCCGCGCGGTGATGACTTTGGAAGCCGAAGGCGCCCATGACCGCGCCCAGTTCTGGTTCCTGATGCTGGTGCTTCTGGCCGACATCAATTCCGGCCGCATCGATCCCGAAGGCAGCATCACCGTTCATTGAGAATTACGGGATCGGTTTTCCGGGATTTAAAATCGCGCCCGGATCCATGACGCGCTTGATGCCGGCCAGCACGCCGCGCTCCCATTCCTCGCCACTCTCGATCGATGCCGCGGCCAGCGCGGCTTGGCGGATGGCCTGGGCTTGGACAATCGCATTGTCCAGGATGCGGGGAAACAGCCAGGTGAAAGTGAGAACAGCGCCGTCGCAACGGCTGGACCCGACATGGCACAAGACCAGCCCATGCGCGCCGGGGCGCGGGGCGTGGCGGCGCATCGCCTGCTTCAAGGCGGCGCGCACGGCGACATACAGGCCCGGCAATTTCGTCCAGCTGGCAAACACGTCCATACTGTCGATGCTGACGCCGCGATCCAGCAAGGTGTCGCGGCGGTAGCCGGACAGGAATCGCTGCTTGGCGGTTTTTTCATCCACGCCCAGCGCCAGCGCGCCCGCCCGCTTGGCCAGGTCGCCGAAATATCCGCGCTCCGCGCTGACGTCCCGCGCCTCGCCGGAAAAACCGGCGATCAGCCGCGCCGCGCCGGTGCCGAAGCGGCGGATGCTGAGATATACGTCGAACAAATAGTCGGGCAGATTCCACTCCCGGTCGGCGCGTTCCAGGGCTTGGGCAAAGCGTGTTTCGCCGTCATCGGACAGGCGCAGGTGCAAATGCGGCAGGCCCAGACGCTGGGCCTGGTGCATCGCCGCCAGCCCGCTGGCGAAATCGGGAAACAGATAGGCGCGATGTTCTTCTTTTCTCGGCAAGGCGCGCACGCGGATCGTGGCGCCGGTAATCACGCCCAATGTGCCCTGCGATCCCGTCATGATGGCATTGAGCGTGCCGCCGGACACAATCATGCCCTGCGGCGTCGCCACCCGCAGGCTGTGCAGCCAATCGGGGACCTCGCGCGGAGCGTCCGGCTCTGCGATCCATCCGCCCAGGGTGGAAAATTCGAAATCGTCCGGCCTATGGCCCAATGTCACGCCAAAGGCGTTCAAATGCCGTTCCAGATCGGGTCCGGTGATGCCGGCTTCGACCTCCGCCAGCCCGGACATCATGTCCGGGCTTCTGAAGCGATTGATCTCCGACAGGCTCAAGACCACCAAGGCGGAGTGCGCGCCGCGCGCCAACGTCACATGACCGGTGCCGCCGCCCCAGGGCGCCACCGCGATTCCCAGTTCGGCGCAAAGTTTCAAGGCCGCCGCCACATCGGATTCGCGGCGCGGACACAGGATCGCATCGGGCGCGCTGGAAAGATCGCCGGCGCGCAGCTTGAGCAAATCGATCAGGCTTCGTCCGGCGGCATGGCGTGCGCGCTCGATACCGCTTTGCTCGACATGCCCGAGCAGATTGGCAAGCCGTTGCCGCGCTTGCTCATTCAGGCGCGAAACCGGCAGCGCGCTGGCCGGCAATTCGCGCGGCGGCGTCGCCAGCAGCGCGGGCATGGCGAAAGCCTGGGCCAGCCAGCGCCAGGCCGGTTCGTTGACCGCGAGCGGATCGTCATGGCCGGGCACGCCCCAGCCATTCCAGCGTGTCTGGACCTGTTCCATCGCGGCAGAGTAACCAAAACTTCGTGTCAGGCCCGCAGATTGATCGTCACAGGGTAAATTTCAAAGGTGGCCGGCAGCACGCCGGCGCTCTCCCCATCGGTCTCCACATCCACCGCCCCCCTGGTGTCCAGGGTGGGCGCCGCGGTTAACCGTGCGGCGCGCAGCGTGCGGGCATTTTGGGCCCGGTTGGTACCATCCAGCACGGTGACGTCGAACAACCCGCCGGTCAAACCGGCCTTCAGCCGGACACTGGCGATGCCGGCGATTTCGTCGGTGCCCCCGGTCATCAGCCGCACCCTTGTTTCATGCCAGCTCAGCCGCGCGATGCACCGGTGCAGCCAATTGGCGAAGCCATGCCCCAACAGGCGCGCGATGCGGGCGCTGCCCAGGGCGCGCGCGCCCGAGGCGCTCAGCCCGAAACTGGATTCGCCCAGGAAAAAGCGCATCACCGGTTCGCCTCTCCGGCTGAGGCAGGAAACCCGGCCAATATCCTGCCTGTGGATTTTCGCCTTGCTGAGATGGCCCACACCAGCCTGCCAGCCGGGCGCGATGCCGAACCGGGCGCATAGTTGGCTGTCATGGCCGCTATGGACAAAGCTGAACACCGCATCGGGAGAGACCAGCGCGCCGCGATCGAAAAAGCCGTTGAGCGCCTCGTTAATGGTGCCGTCGCCGCCCACCGCGATGATTTCCAGGTGGCCGTCGCGCAGGGCGTCACGCACCAGATGGGCGGCTTGGGCCGGGCCGGTGGTGACGAAGAAAGTCATCAGCGGGAAAATCTTCTCCAGCGCTTCCTCGATTTCGCGCCAGTCGCGGCCCGTGCGCCCGCCGCAGGAGTTGGGGTTGAAAACAACGAAGGCTGTCATGTGGCGGTCCGGTAGATGGGTTCGAGACTGGCAATCTCGCGCATTTTCCTTTCTTCACTCCAGCCCAACTCCTCCGCCATCCTTTCGGCGATGGTTTCCACGACATCGGACGCCGGTCTGCCAAATTGGCCGATCGCCGTGCGCCGCATCACCACATCTTCCAGGGTCAGGGCCATTTCCTGGCGCATGGCAAACGTGACCTGCGCCGGTGTGTCGCCGCTTGGTCCCAGGGACGAGAGATCCACCAGGCGCGCGCCTTTCAGAACCTGTGGCAGCCTTGCCCCCAGCATATGCGCGATGTTGCGCAAGGTGGAAATGCCGGGCCAGGTCTTTTCATACCCTTGCACCATCTGTTCGAAATGGTCGAAACGCCCGCCGGGGAGTTGTGTCGTCATGGTGGCGCAAAGGGAGGTCTTTTTCCCCAGTCTTGCGATCAGCGTGTCGGTGATCTTTTCCGCGAGATGGCGTGAGGTCGTCCATTTGCCGCCCAGCGCCGAAAACAACCCATCCAAAGCGCCTTCCTTGCCATGATCCACAAGCTCGAACCGGCGGCTGACCTTGTAGCTGTCTTTTGACCCATCGCTGACCAGCGGCCGCAATCCGGCATAGAAGAATTCGATCTTTTGGCGCGTCAGGCCGGCCTGAGGCAGATATTTGCGGAACGCGCCGAGAAAGTCTTTGATATCGCTTTCATCGACCGCAAGCGTGGCGGGATCGCCTTGGAAGGGTGTATCGGTCGTCGCCAGCAACGTGTGGCCGCGCCAGGGCAGGGCGAAAAGATGGCCGCTGCCCGCCTCTATGGTCAGCGCGGCGCGGCTGATTTGGGGCACCAGCAAATGGATGCCCTTGGACCGTATCAGCTTGTGCGCCGCCTGTTTGCCGGTCGCCTGTTCCAGGAACAGATCGGCCCAGGGGCCGGCGGCCAGCAGCACGCTGCGGGCGCGGATGTCGAAAGAGGCGCCGGTCATCTTGTCTGTCGCCGTGCAACCTTCGACTTTCCCGTCGCGCAGCAGCAGCTTCTCCGCCGCGACATAATTGGCGATGGCCGCGCCATGGCTGTCCGCATCTACCAGATTTTCCAGCGCGATGCGTTCGGGCATGTACATCTGGGCGTCGTGATATTCGAAAGCGCCTTCCAACCCGTTGCCCGCCAGCACCGGCTCGCGCGCCGCCGCCTCGCTTGTATTCAGCCAGCGATGGCCCGGCAGATGCTGGCTGGGATCCTGGAGCCGGTTGCGGTCATAGGAGAGAAGATCATAGAGGCTCAGCCCCGCCGCCAGCTTGGCGCGCTCGGCCAGGCCGGCATTGTAAAGCGGCAGCAGAAAAGGCAGGGGCCGCACCAGATGCGGCGCCATCCGCATCAGGCCCAACCGTTCGCGCAAACTTTCGCGCACCAGCGACAATTCGAAATTGCGCAGATAGCGCAGGCCGCCATGCGCCAGCTTGGAATTGTGGGCGCTGGTGGCGCAGGCGAAATCTCGCGCCTCGATCAGCGCCACGGAAAGTCCGCGCATTGCCGCGTCGCGCGCGGTAAAGCAACCGGTGGCGCCGCCACCGACGATCAGCAGATCGAATGTTTCACGGGAAAGACGAGAAAGGGCGCGCTGCATGCGCGCCGGAGGCTACATCCCCAAATGCGGGATGCCTACTTGATCTTGCCTTCCTTGAACTCGACATGCTTGCGCAGCACCGGATCGTATTTCTTGATCGAGAATTTCTCGGTCATGGTGCGGGTGTTCTTCTTGGTGACATAGAAAAAGCCGCTGCCACTTTCGCTGTTGAGGCGGATTTTCGCGGTGGTCGGCTTCGCCATGGGATACTCCAAGAAAGTCAGGTCGAGGGGCGGGGTAATGGCCGATAGGGCCCTTCTCTGTCAAGGACTTACGGCAAAAATGCCGGTTTTCAGCGCTTTTTGCCCCGGAATCGGTCCTTGGACCGCGGTTTTCCCGGCCTGCCGGAGGGCTGTTTTCCCGCCCGGCGCGGTTCCCCGCCGGAGCCATCCGCCAGCGCGAATCTCAGGCCGCCGGTCAGGGGGGCGGCTTCCATCAGCTTCACCGTGAGTGGATCGCCCATGCCGAAGCTGACCCTGGTGCGCTGGCCGACCAGCGCCTGGCGCTTTTCGTCATGATGGAAAAAGTCCGTCCCAAGGGAGCGGATCGGGATCAGTCCTTCGGCGCCGGATTCCGCCAGGCGCACAAACAGGCCGAAGCGGGTGACGCCGGTAACCCGGGCGTCGAAAGTCTCGCCAATCCGGTCTTCCATGAAAGCGGCGACATAGCGGTCGGTGGAATCGCGCTCCGCCGCCATGGCGCGGCGCTCGGTCATGGTGATGTGCTCGGCGACCCCGCCCAGACCCGCCATCTCGCGGTCGGTCAAGCCGTCATCGCCCAGTCCTTCCAACTTAAAAGCGCGGATCAAGGCGCGATGCACGATCAAGTCGGCATAACGGCGGATCGGCGACGTGAAGTGGGCGTATTTTGCCAAGTTTAAACCGAAATGGCCGATATTGGCGGGATCGTAGATCGCCTGCGCCTGGGAACGCAGCACCACATCATTCATCACTTTTTCGTGCGGGCTGCCCTTGGCGCCCGCCAGGATGCGGTTGAAGGTCCCCGGCTGCACCACTTGGCCCTTGGCGAAGCTGATATTGAGGGTGCGCAGGAAGTCGGAGAAAGCGAACAGCTTTTCCTTCGACGGCGTGTCATGCACCCGGTAAATCAGCGGCGTCTTGGCTTTCTCCAGCGCCTCGGCGGCGGCGACATTGGCCAGGACCATGAATTCCTCGATCAGCTTCATGGATTCCAGCCGCTCGCGATAGGCGATGGAGGCGACTTTACCATCAGCACCCAGGATCACGCGCCGCTCGGGCAGATCCAGGTCCAGCGGATCGCGCTTGCCGCGCGCGATGGTGAGCGACTTATAGGCCGTCCACACATCCGCCAGGGTTTTCTTGACGGTATCCGTCATGCCGGCATGCGGATTGCCGTCGAACGCCGCTTGCGCCTGGGCATAGGTCAAGCGCGCCGCCGAGCGCATCACCGCACGCAGGAAGACGTGGTTTTTCTTATGGCCATGACGGTCGAACACCATGCGCGCCACCAGGCAGGGCCGGTCGACAGCTTCCTTGAGTGAACACAGGTCGGCGGAAAGTTCTTCGGGCAGCATCGGCACCACCCGGTCGGGGAAATAGGCGCTGTTGCCGCGCTTGAGCGCTTCCTTGTCCAGCGCCGACCCCGGCGTGACATAATGGGCGACATCGGCGATGGCGACCAGCACGATATGGCCGCCGGAATTGGCCGGGTCATCATCCGGTCCCGCCCAGACCGCATCGTCATGATCGCGGGCGTCGGGCGGATCGATGGTGACCAGCGGAATGGCACGGAGATCAGTTCTTCCGCGCGGATCGACCGGCTTGGCTGCCTTGGCGTCCTCGATCACCGCTTTGGGAAATTCGGTGGGAATGCCGTGATCGTGAATGGCGATCAGGCTGATGGTCTTGGGCGAATCCATGCTGCCGATACGCTCGACCACTTTGACGCGGGAAAAGCCCGCGATGCGGCCGGACTTCGGCTCGGCGGCGACCAGTTCATTGTGCTTGGCGCCAGCCAGGTCGGATTTGTCCAGCGCATATTCGGTGCGCGCCTTCTTGTCGATCGGCACCAGCCGCCAGCCGGTGGCCGGCGCATCGCGCAGCACCCCGATCAGGCGAGTCTGGGTTTCGCGTTCCAGGCGGCGGATGATGCGGGCTTCGTAGGCTTCGCCATGGCGTTCCAGCCGCGCCAGCAGCCGGTCGCCCATTCCCGGCGCGCCGCCATCCTTGGGCGGTATCAGATAGACGGTCGGCGGGGTTTCATTGCTGTCCCATGCCAGGGGGCGGGCCAGGGTCTCGCCGTCCGCATCGACACCGGTGACTTCGACAATGCCGACGTCCGGCAGTTCGCCGCGTTTGACGAAGCCTTTTTTCTGGCGGCCTTGGATGGCGCCCTCGGCTTCGAGTTCCTTCAGAATGCGCTTGAGCTGGATGCGGTCCGAGCCTTTGAGCCCCAGTATCCGTGCCAGATCGCGCTTGTTGGCGCCGGCATTTTCGGCCAGCAGTTCGAGCACGCGCGCCTTATCGATGGCGGGCGTGTAGTTGGGTCGTTTTTCTTTCTTCAATTGTTTCTATTCGCCTGCCAGCGCGGGCACTTTTGGTTTGCTCGGCTTGCCTTGCGGCTTCGCTTGCGCCTTGGCGGCGCCGGCAGCTTTCTTCTTGTTTGTGGTTGAATTGGATTTGGCGGCGGTCTTCTTTTCCGCGCCATTGGCTTTTGCGGCTTTTTCAGCCTTGGCTTTCGGCTCAGCTTTTGCCTTGGGCGCGGCTTTGGCCTTTTTCTTCTTGCCGCCCTTGGCCGCGCGCTCGGCGATCAAGGCCAGCGCCTGTTCCATGTTCACCGCATCGGGCTCGGTGCCTTCCGGCAGGGTGGCATTGGTTTCGCCGTCGCTGACATAGGCGCCGAACTTGCCTTTCAGCACCTTGATCGCTTTGCCGTCGGGTGCAGCGCCCAAGTCCTTCAGGGTCTGTGCACCACGGCGGCCCGGTCCCTTGGCCTTCTTCTCGGCAATCAGGGTGACGGCATGGTTGAGGCCGATCTCGAATACGTCCTCCGGCGAGGGCAGGGAGGCATAGATATTGTCATGCTTCACATAGGGTCCGAAACGGCCGAAGTTGGCTGTGATCTTCTTGCCGTCTTCGGGATGCAGGCCGACGTCGCGCGGCAGGGCCAGCAACTTCAACGCCAACTCCAGGTCGACGTCGGATTTGTCGGTGCCTTGGGGCAGGCCGCTGCGCTTGGGCTTGTCGCCATCACCGCGTTGCACATAAGGCCCGTACCGTCCGGTGCGCAGGGTGATCTTCTCGCCGGTTTCGGGATCTTCGCCGATGTCCTGCGGGCCGGCATCGCCTTCGCTGGCGCCCAACTGCTTGGTGAAGCGGCACTCCGGATAGTTGGTGCAGCCGATGAAGGCGCCGAACTTGCCGAGTTTCAGGTTCAGGCGGCCGCCTTCGCAGGAAGGGCATTTGCGCGGGTCCGCGCCGTCAGCGCCATGCGGGAAGATGTGCGGCTCCAGCACCTTTTCCAGCTCGTCGATGACGTGGGTAATGCGCAGGCTTTTGGTTTCTCCCACGGCGGCCGAGAATTCCGTCCAGAAATCGCGCAACAATTGTTTCCAGTCCAGCTTGCCATCCGAGACTTCGTCCAGCTTTTCTTCCAGATCGGCGGTGAAGTCATAGGCGACATAGCGCTTGAAAAAGCTGTTGAGGAAGATGGTGACCAGCCGGCCCTTGTCTTCAGGAATGAAGCGCTGGCGGTCCATCTTCACATAGGCGCGGTCGCGCAAGGTCGAGATGATCGAGGCATAGGTGGAGGGGCGGCCAATGCCCAGCTCTTCCAGCTTCTTGACCAGGCTGGCTTCGGAATAGCGCGGCGGCGGTTCGGTGAAATGCTGCGCCGGGTTGATGCTATCGATCTTGGTCGTGTCGCCCGCGGCCAGCACCGGCAGCTTGGAGCCGTCTTCGTCGGAACTGTCGTCCTGGCCCTCCAGATATAAGGTCAAAAAGCCGTCAAACAAGGTCACGGTGCCGGTGGCGCGCAGGGTGATCTTCTTGTCGGCCGACACCACGTCCACCGTGGTCCGTTCCTGCTGCGCCGATTCCATCTGGCTGGCGACGGAGCGCTTCCAGATCAGCTCATAAAGCTTGGCGGCATCGGCATCGACATAGCGCGCCACTTCTTCCGGGGTGCGGGCGAAGCTGGTGGGCCGCACCGCTTCATGGGCTTCCTGCGCCGTGGTGTTGTTGTTGGTATAGACCCGCGCGGACGAGGGCACATAGCGGGCGCCATACTTCTTGCCGATCACGGCGCGGGCTTCGGTGATCGCCTCGCCCACCATGGTGATGCCGTCGGTTCGCATATAGGTGATCAGGCCGGTGGTATCGCCGTCGAGATCGACGCCTTCATACAGGCCCTGGGCGATCTGCATGGTGCGCTTGGCGTTGAAGCCCAGCTTGCGGCTGGCTTCCTGTTGCAGGGTCGAGGTCTTGAAGGGCGGCGAGGGATTGCGCTTGACCGGCGAGGCTTCGACGCTGCCGACGCTGAAGCTTTGCGCCTTGATCGCGGCGACGGCGCGGTCGGCATCGGCCTGGTTGGCCAGAGACAGTTTCTCGATCTTCTTGCCGTCCAGCTGGAACAGACGCGCGGCGAAATTGCCGCTCTTGGCCGCCAGATCGGTATCGATGCTCCAATATTCCTGTGCCTTGAAGGCTTCGATTTCCTGTTCGCGCTCCACCACCAGGCGCAGCGCCACGCTTTGCACCCGTCCGGCGGAACGGGCGCCGGGCAGCTTGCGCCACAACACCGGCGACAGGGTAAAGCCGAACAGATAATCCAGGGCGCGGCGCGCCAGATAGGCTTCGACCAGTTCCTTGTCGATCTTGCGGGGATGGGCGATCGCTTCCAGCACCGCCGACTTGGTGATGGCGTTGAACGCCACCCGCTCGATCGGAAGATCCTTGAGCAGCTTCTTTTCCTTGAGCACTTCCAGAATGTGCCAGCTGATGGCCTCGCCCTCACGGTCGGGGTCGGTGGCCAGGATCAGCTTGTCGGCGTCCTTCACGGCCGCTGCGATGTCCTTGATCTTGGAAGCGGCCCGGGCATCCACGTCCCAGGTCATGGAGAAGTCGTCGTCCGGCTTGACCGAACCATCCTTGGACGGCAGGTCGCGGATATGCCCGAAGCTGGCCAGCACTTTATAATTGCTGCCCAGATACTTGTTTATGGCTTTGACCTTGCCGGGGGACTCGACGATCAGGACATTCATTTTAGGAAACTGAACCTAATTTTGGGGTGATCAGGGGCTTATCTGGGGTCGCTTGGACGATCTGCAAGGTTGGATATGGGGTGGGTCCGGCAAACGGGGCGGGACACTGGTCGAAGCCGCCGCCCCCTGTCAACGCCGGGTGCTGCAGGCCAGCATAACTATTAGTTGTATATATGCCTTTGATCGCCATCATATAAAACCACAGGTTGTATAATTTAGGCCGTCTTCCTATGGTTAAGCGCGTAATGCTTACGAAATGATGATTTTGTTTTTGCCGATTGCCGGCATTTGGGCCTCCGGCAGCGGTCATCCTTCTGATTTCTCGAGGAAATCAGGATCGCTGGGAGATTTTTGAGGCGGAAGTGGCGGAACGCGATGGCGCCCGGGGGATTGGCCCCGGGCGCCGTCCCGTCAGCGGCTGCCGACCGGAATCACTTCCCGGCCATAGGTCGCGTTGGTGACCAGGGCAAAACTGCCATACATGGCCAGGCTCCCGCACAGCAGGCCGACCCATCCCCCCAGCGTATGCAGGGTGGGATTGGCGAACAGCGCGCCGCCGCCCAGGAGGAAGAAGGCGATCCACAAGGTCAGGAAGATGCAGAACAGCAGCCGGGTCATCCGGAAGGTGGAAATCCACAGCCCGAAGGTGAAAACACCCCATAAGAGCAGGCAGACGCCGATGGCGCTGCTTGCGCCCGAGATATCGAGCACCTTGACCCCGCCCAACAGGATCAACAGCGCAAACCACCACCAGAAGGCGCCATAGCTGGTGAAGGCGGTGGCGCCGAACACATTGCCGGTCTTGAATTCCATGATCCCGGCGATGATCTGCGCCGTGCCGCCAAAGGCCATGGCCAAGGGGATCACGGCCGGTTCGCCGGCCACAGGCAACAGGCCCGCATTGATGCTGCTGAGAAGAACGGTGGTAAGCCCGAAACCGATCAAGCCGAGCGGTGCGGGGTTTGCAATGTCTGCCATGCGATAACGCCTCCCTGTATTTTTTGTTATGTGGCAAGTCTAAGCGGCTTTTTATTTCCAGCACACCCTGTTTCCGGGCTGGCGGACGCACCGTCCGGCCAATTCCAGCTCCAAAATCACGGTCAGGACCGCTGCCGCAGGGCGCCCCAGCTGCCGGATCAGCTCGTCGATCTCCACCGGGGCGGGCCCCAAAGCCTCTTCGACCGCGGCGCGGATGCGGTCGGCCTCCGCATCCATCGCCTCGGCGGATAGCGGGGGCGGGACTTCCGGCTCGCGAAAGCCGCCCCCAGCATGGGCGACAGGACCGACAGAATATCTTCGGCGCTTTCGGTCAGGGTGGCGCCTTCGCGGATCAGCCTGTTGGCGCCTTTCGCCCGCGGGTCCAGGGGTGAGCCCGGTACGGCGAAGACCTCGCGACCCTGGTCCAGGGCATATTGCGCCGTGATCAGCGAGCCGGATTTTTCCGCCGCCTCGACCACCACCACGCCGCGCGCCAGGCCGGAAATGATGCGGTTGCGGCGCGGGAAGTGGCGGGCCTGAGGCGCTTCGCCCAGCCGCATCTCGGACAAGACGACGCCCTGATTTTTGATCGCGGCGTAAAGCCGGTCATTTTCCGGTGGATAGATGATGTCGACGCCGCCCGCCAGGACCGCGACCGTGCCCACCGCCAAGGCCGCCTCATGGGCGGATGCATCGATGCCGCGCGCCAGGCCGGACACCACCACCAGCCCGGCAAAGCCCAGCTCGCGCGACAGCGTGTCGGCGAATTTGCGGGCCAGGGCGCTGGCATTGCGCGCGCCCACGATGGCGATCATTTCCTTTTGCAGCAGATGGGGATGGCCCAGCACACTGATCACCGGCGGTGGCGCTTCCAACGCCGCCAACCCACGCGGATAATCATTTTCGCAGGACGCGATCATGCGTCCGCCCAGTTTTGTGAGGGCGTCGAGCTCGCGCGCGGCCTCGCTTGCATCGGGCAAGACAAAATTCTTGCCGCCGCCGCGCGCCGCCATGCGCGGCAGTTCCTCCAGGGCGGCGCTGGCCGAGCCGAAACGCGCGATCAGGTTGCGGAAGGTGACCGGACCGACATTCTCGGTGCGCGCCAGCCTCAGCCAGGCGCGTCGTTCATTGTCATGCATTGCTTTTGGCTCCGATGCGGGGCTCCTCACCACGCAACAGCCGCCGAATATTATCGCGATGCATGAAATAAATCAGCGCGGAAAGAACCAACGCCAATGCCGCATAACTTTCCTGATGGAAGAGCAGAAAATAGGCGGAAGACAGTGCGATGGCGATCAGCGCCGACAGGGACGAAATACGCCAGATCAACGCCGCGCCCAGCCAAGTGGCGGCGACGGCCAAGCCCACAGGCCAATACAGCGCCAAACAGACACCCAGGAAGGTGGCAACGCCCTTGCCGCCCTTGAAGCGCAGCCAGACGGGAAACAAATGTCCCAGCACCGCGCCAAGTCCCGCAAAGATATCGGCTTCGGGGGCCAGCACATGGCGGGCCAACAGCACCGCCGCCGCACCCTTGGCGCCGTCGCACAACAAGGTCGCCGCCGCCGCCCATTTCTTGCCGGTGCGCAGCACATTGGTGGCGCCGATATTGCCGGAGCCGATCTTGCGCACATCGCCGGCGCCGGAAATCCAGGTGAAGAACAGCCCAAAAGGGATGGTGCCCAGCAGGTAACCGAGCAGCAAGGCGACTGTTATCAGCGAAAGTAGCGGCGGCTGGTTCAGCATGATCATCGCTTCAGACGATGCCAGCCCGCGCGGCGGAAATCCACTATCGCGCGTCGAAGACCTTGACGCCGCCGACAAAGGTGGCCCGCGCCCGGCCCTGGAATTTGCGTCCGTCGAATGCGGTGTTGCGGGCGCGCGAATGCAGCTTTTCGGCATCCACCACAAAGGGCTCGCCTTCATCCAGCAGCACCAGGTCGGCAGGTGCGCCCTTGGCCAGACGGCCCGCCGGCAGACCGAAGATGCGCGCCGGGGCCTCGGTCAAGGTCTTGAGGATATGGGGCAGGCTGGCTTGGCCGTTATGCACCAAAGACAGCGCCACCGGCAGCAGGGTCTCGAGCCCCACCGTGCCGGCGGCGGCGGCGGCGAAAGGCTGGCGCTTGGTGTCGGCGCCTTGCGGCTCATGGCTGGAAACGATCACATCGATCACGCCGCTGGCCACGCCTTCCACCATCGCCTCGCGGTCGGCCTCGCTGCGCAGCGGCGGCCGCACTTTGCGGAAGGTGTAATAGGCGCCGACATCCAGCTCGTTCAGCGACAGGTGATGGGCGGCGACGCCGCAGGTCACATTCACCCCGCGCGCTTTGGCGGCGGCGATGATCTCCAGGCTGGCGCGGGTGGAGATCTGACCGAAATGCAGCCGTGCGCCGGTCAACTCCACCAGCCTGATGTCGCGCTCCACCATCATGGCTTCGGCGATGGCGGGGGAAGCGGGCAGGCCCAGCCTTGTGGCGAATTCGCCTTCGGTGGCGCTGGCGCCTTTCACCAGTTCCGGGTCTTCAGCATGGGAAATCACCAGGGCGTCGAAGGTGGCGGCGTAGGCCAGGGCCCGGCGCAGCACCCGCGCATTGGCAATGGAGCGGTCGCCATCGGTGAAGGCCACCGCGCCGGCTTCCTTCAACAGGCCGATCTCGGTCATGGTTTCGCCGGCCAGACCTTTGGTCAAAGCGGCGCAAGGCAGCACCCGCACCTTTGCGGTGGCCTGGGCGCGGCGCAGGAGGAAATCCACCAGCGAGGGTTCGTCGATCACCGGATCGGTGTTGGGCATCACGATCATGGAGGTGACGCCGCCCACCGCCGCGGCGTTGCTGGCGGACTCCAGGCTTTCGCGATGCTCCGCCCCGGGCTCGCCGGTGAAGACGCGGCAGTCGATCAGCCCGGGCGCCAGAACCAGGCCCCGGCAATCGATCACCTCGGGATCGCTGGGCTCGGCGTCGTTGAACAGACGCGGCCCGACATCGGCGATGCGGCCATTCTCGACCAGCAATCCACCTTTGACATCCAGTCCGGAGGCGGGATCGATCAGGCGGGCGTTGCGGAAGGCGATGCGCTTCATGCCATCCCCCGCGCGAGTGCGTCCAGTATCGCCATGCGAAGGGCCACACCCATTTCCACCTGTTCGGCGATCAGGCTGACCTGAACATCGTCGGCGATGTCGCTGGCGATCTCCACGCCGCGATTCATCGGACCGGGATGCATGACCAAGGCGCCGGGCTTGGCGCGGTTCAGTTTCTCGCGGTCCAGGCCGTAGAAGCGGAAATATTCGCGGGTCGACGGCACGAAGGCGCCCGCCATGCGCTCCAGCTGCAATCGCAGCATCATCACAATATCGGCCCCGGCCAAGCCGCTGGCCATGTCGGTATAGACTTCTACGCCGAAGCGCTCGGCGTCGCAGGGCAGCAAGGTGCGCGGCGCCACCAGCCGCACCCGCGCCCCCATCATCGAGAGCAGCCGCAAGTTGGAGCGCGCCACCCGGCTGTGCAGCACGTCACCGCAGATCGCCACCACCAGGCCCTCGAAGCTGCCGCGATGGCGGCGGATGGTGAGTGCGTCCAGCAGCGCCTGGGTGGGATGCTCGTGGGCGCCGTCGCCGGCATTGATCACGCTGCAATCCAGCTTGCGCGACAGAAGTTCGGCCGCGCCGGCATCCTGGTGGCGCACCACCAAAATATCGGGCCGCATGGCGTTGAGGGTGGAAGCGGTGTCGATCAGGGTCTCGCCCTTGGAGACCGACGAGGTCTTGACCGACATGTTCATGACGTCCGCGCCCAGCCGCTTGCCGGCCAGTTCAAAGGACGACTGGGTACGGGTGCTGGATTCGAAGAACAGGTTGATCAGGGTGCGGCCCCGGAGCAGGGCGGTCTTCTTGTCGGTGGCGCGGCCCTGCACCACATAGGTCTCGGCCAGGTCCAGCAGGGCGACGATGTTGGCGGGAGAAAGCCCTTCGATCCCCAACAGATGCTTGGAGGGAAGGATCGGTGCGGCGTCCGGCGATGTCATTAAAGCGGGGCTTATAGCTGTGGTTTCAGGGCCGGGCAAGCGGCAAGGCGCATCTTAATGAAAAGCATGGTGAACGCGAGCCGCGATGCCGGATTTGCGCACCTGTTCACAGCCTGAGCGGTCAACTCGCGGGGGCGGATTTGTCCTCGCTGAACCGCGTGCCCTTGTTGATGCAACCGGAATCCGTGATCCCGGCGCTGTTGCTGGCGGGCGGCAAGGGGCAGAGTTCATAGGTGCCGTTGATGCGCGTCTTCAGCGAACCGGTCTTGCTCTGCCAATAGAGCCAATTCTGCATCACCGGCGTTGCGATATCGGCATTGCTGTCGGGCGGCGCCTTGATCAGGGTGCGATTGCCGTCCTCGCTGACCAAGGTCACGCCCAATCCCGGCGTGAAGCCCAGGCTGCCTTTCACGGTCGAACATTTTCCGGTGAGCGCCGGACTTTTCTTGCAGGTTATTTCCGCGGCCATGGCGGCAGGCGATGTCAGACACAGCAACAGGGTGATGGCCTTCCTAAGCACCGCTCATCTCCTCCAATGTCTTTCCGGCCGGCTCGGGCAGGAACAGGACGGCAATCATGGTGATGGGAATGCTGGCAAGCAACCATTGAATGGCGGGACCGTGTCCTCCCAGCCCGTCATAGAGCACCCCTTCCAGCGCCAATGCTGCGGCGCCCACGCCGATTTCAATGGCATAGCGCAAGGCGCCGACCGTGGCCCGGTAGTGGGTGGGCACAATTTCCAGGGCGAAACCGGCGATCAATGTGTCGGCCGCAAAGAAGCCGAAAAAGCCCAGCACCCAGAGCAGCGGGACCGACCAGCCGGGGGCATTGTTGAAAAAGAAAAAGAAGCTGATCCCAGCCAATGCCGCCATGGCGATGGCCATGGGCTTGCGGCCCAGCCGGTCGGACAGCCGGCCCGCCGCGATGGTCAGGCCCAGCCCGATCAGTCCGCCGGGGATCAGGATCAAGCTCACCTGTCCCGGCGTATAGTGATAGACGTCCTGCATATATTTTTGCGCCAGCAGGGTTGCGGGCGAGATGGCGAATCCGAAGGCCGCCGCCGCGATGATCACCGTCGCAACGCGCCCGGGATATTGCCGGGCGATGTCGCGCAACAAGCCCAGGATCGCGCCCTTTTTGAGGCCGGCTTCGCCTTGGGCCTGGAAGCGCTTGGTTTCCGGCAAGCCTTGGCGCAGAAAGGCCAACAGGAAGATCGGTATCGCGCCGATGACATAAAGCGCGCGCCAATTGCCGGGCAGAGAATTGACCATCCCGAATATGGCGGCGGCCAGTCCCGCGCCGGTGAAATAAAAGGCGATGATGGTGGAATTGGCCCAGCCGCGCGCCTTGGCCTGGATTTCCTCGGCGATCACCACGAACAACAGCATCTCCTCGGCATAGCCGAAGACGCGGGTCAGGAATTGCACCGCGATGAAGGAGAGGTGGTCGCCGACAAAAGCCGTCAGCAATGTGAAGACCGCCTGTCCGAAAATGGTGAAAAGCAGAAGCCGCCGCCGTCCGATCAGGTCGGCGCTGGCCGCCAGCAGCATGGCGAAGAGCGCGGCGGCACGAAAGTAAGCCGCGGTGAGCCCCACTTCATTCTCGGGGATATGCAGCGACGCCTGGATCTGGGTGGTCGCCAGTCCATAGATGTTGATGTCGTAACCGGCGAACAGCGCGGCGGCGCCGACCAAAAAGAAAATGCGCTCGGTGCGCCGGTCGATGGGCACCGGAGGGCTGAAATATTTGAGGACGCGGGCGGGATCGGTATCGGCGCTCATCGCAGATTCCGCAGCCGGTCCAGCGCGCCTTGCAGAATGTAAGCGGCGGCCACTTTGTCCACCACATCGTCCCGCCGCCGCCGCGAGGTATCGGCTTCCAAAAGGGTGCGGGTGACGGCGCTGGTGGAAAGCCGTTCGTCCTGCATTACCACCGGCAAAGGGGAGCGGGCGGCCCAATTGCGGGCAAAAGCGCGGGCCGACTGGGCGCTGGGGCCGTCGGACCCGTCCATATTCAGGGGCAGGCCGACCACCAGCCCGCCGACCCCTTGCGCACTTATTATAATGTCCAGCTGGGCGGCATCGGCGGCGAATTTCCCGCGTTTCAGGGTCTGCATGGGGGTGGCGATCGAGAGCAGGGTGTCGGACAGGGCCAGGCCGATGGTCTTTTCCCCCAGATCCAGCCCCAAAAGCCGCAATCCGGGCGCCAGCTTCAGCTCTTCCAGTGCCAGAACCGCCAAGGCATCTTCCTTTTTGGGCCGTTTTGCTTGCCTCCGGACCCCCCGGTTGGTAGCAAACCGGTCCCTACCTAACACAGCAGGAATATCATGTCCGTCGATAAGGACACCGTGCGCCGCATCGCCAAACTGGCCCGCCTGGCCGTGCCGGAAAACCGGCTTGAGCCGATGGCCGACGAGTTGAATGGCATCTTCCAATGGGTGGAGATGCTGGGCGAGGTCAATGTGGACGGTGTTCCCGCCATGACCTCGGTGGTGGCGCAGAAATTGAAATGGCGCCAGGACACGGTCAGCGACGGCGGTCAGGCCAACGCGCTGCTCGCCAATGCGCCCGAGGGCGAGGATCACTTCTTCGTCGTGCCCAAGGTGGTCGAATAATGTCCGATCCTACGAGCATGACTTTGGCCGAGGCACGTGATGCCATCCGGGCCAAGAAGATTTCCTCCAAGGAATTGACCGGCGCTTTTGTGAAGGCGATCGAGGGCGCTCGCACCCTGAACGCTTTCATCACCGAAGCGGGCGAGCAGGCGATGGCGATGGCGGATGCGTCCGACAAGCGCATCGCCGCCGGAAAGGCCGGCGCGCTGGAAGGCCTGCCGCTGGCGATCAAGGATTTGTTCTGCACCAAGGGTACGCGCACCACGGCTGCGAGCAAAATCCTCGGCAATTTCGTGCCGCCCTATGAATCCACTGTCACCCAGAATTTGTGGGATGCCGGCGCGGTGATGCTGGGCAAGACCAATCTGGACGAATTCGCCATGGGCTCGTCCAACGAGACCTCGGCCTTCGGTCCGGTCTTCAATCCCTGGCGGGCGAAAAATTCCAACGCCAATCTGGTGCCGGGCGGTTCTTCGGGCGGCTCTTCGGCCGCCGTCGCCGCCGATCTCTGCCTGGCCGCCACCGGCACCGACACCGGCGGCTCGATCCGCCAGCCCGCCGCCGTCACCGGCCGGGTGGGGCTCAAGCCCACCTATGGCCGCTGCTCGCGTTTCGGCATTGTCGCCTTTGCCTCGTCGCTGGATCAGGCCGGGCCGATGACCAAGACGGTCAGGGATGCCGCCATCATGCTGAAGTCCATGGCCAGCGTTGATGCCAAGGATTCCACCAGCGTCGATCTGCCGGTGCCCGACTATGAAAAGCTGCTGGAAGGCGGCATCAAGGGCCTGCGCGTCGGCATTCCCAAGGAATACCGGATCGACGGCGCTCCGGCCGAAATCGACGCCTTGTGGTCCAAGGGCGCCGAGTGGCTGAAGGCGCAGGGTGCGCAGATCGTGGAGGTGTCGCTGCCCCACACCAAATACGCCTTGCCGACATATTACATCGTCGCCCCGGCCGAAGCCTCGTCCAACCTGGCGCGCTATGACGGCGTCAAGTTCGGCTATCGCGCCAAGGGTGCGCGCGACATCACCGACCTGTATGAGAAAAGCCGGGGCGAGGGGTTCGGCGCCGAAGTGCAGCGCCGCATCCTGATCGGCACCTATGTCTTGTCGGCCGGCTATTACGATGCCTATTACGCCCGGGCCCAGAAGCTGCGCAGCCTGATCAAGCGGGATTTCGACCGCGCCTTTGAGAGCTGCGACGTACTTCTCACCCCCACCACCCCGGGACCGGCCTTTGCGGTCGGTGCCAAGACGTCCGATCCGCTGGAGATGTACCTTCAGGACGTTTTCACCGTGACGGTGAACCTGGCGGGGCTGCCCGGCATCTCGGTGCCGGCGGGTTTGAGCGAAACCGGCTTGCCGCTGGGTTTGCAGTTGATCGGCAAGGCCTTTGACGAAGCGACTTTGCTGCGCGCCGCCCATGCGGTCGAGACGGCGGCGGATTTCAAGCACAGCCCGGCCAAATGGTGGTCCGTATGAACGCTCCTGTAAAAAACAAGCTTTTAAAGGGTGAAACCGGCGATTGGGAGATCGTGATCGGCATGGAAGTTCATGCCCAGGTCCTGTCCAACTCCAAGCTGTTTTCCGGCGCCTCGACCGAGTTCGGGGCCGAGCCCAACAGCCAGGTCTCCTTCATCGATGC
>CADECX010000029.1:0-17266 GCA_902825865.1 uncultured Alphaproteobacteria bacterium | reverse complement strand
GCGCCTCGACCGAGTTCGGGGCCGAGCCCAACAGCCAGGTCTCCTTCATCGATGCCGGTTTCCCCGGCATGCTGCCGGTGATCAACGAGAAATGCATCGAGCAGGCGGTGCGTACCGGCCTGGGGCTCAAGGCCAAGATCCATCTGCGTTCCTTGTTCGACCGCAAGAACTATTTCTATCCCGACCTGCCCCAGGGCTATCAGATCAGCCAGTACAAGGACCCCATTGTGGGCGAGGGCGAGGTCTTCATCGACCTTAAGGACGGCGAAAGCATCAAGGTCGGGATCGAGCGCCTGCATCTGGAGCAGGATGCCGGCAAGAGCCTGCACGACCAGCATCCCGATTCCAGCTTTGTCGACCTGAACCGGTCCGGCATCGCCTTGATGGAGATCGTCACCAAGCCGCACATGCGCACATCCGAAGAAGCCGCGGCATTCCTGAAAAAATTGCGCGCCATTGTGCGTTATCTGGGGACCTGCGACGGCAATATGGACGAAGGCTCGATGCGGGCGGACGTCAATGTCTCGGTCTGCCGGGTGGGGGGCTATGACAAGTTCCGCGCCGACGGCAGTTTCAAGCATCTGGGTACGCGCTGCGAGATCAAGAACGTCAATTCCATGCGCTTCATCGCCCAGGCGGTGGAATATGAAGCCCGCCGCCAGATCGACGTGATCGAAGCCGGCGGTACGATCCGCCAGGAAACCCGCCTTTACGACAGCAAAGTGGGCGAGACTCGCTCGATGCGCTCCAAGGAAGAGGCGCATGACTATAGGTATTTTCCCGATCCCGACCTTTTGCCGCTGGAATTGGACGCCGACTGGGTCGAAAGCATCAAAAAGACCCTGCCCGAGCTGCCCGACGAGAAGAAAGCGCGCTTCATGGGCCAGGGTCTGTCGGCTTATGACGCATCCGTGCTGGTGGCGGAGCGGGAATTGGCGGATTTCTACGAGGAATTGGCCAAGGGTGTGGACGCCAAGGCGGCCGCCAACTGGCTGAACAACGAAATTCTCGGCCGTCTCAACCGCGATGGCCTGTCCATTACCGATGTGCCGGTGAGTGCGGCGGCGAACAACGCGATCATCCGGATGATTTCCGACCAGACCATCTCAGGCAAGATCGCCAAGGACTTGCTGGACATTGTCTGGACCGAAGGCGGCGACCCGCGTCAGGTGGTGGAGGCGCGCGGGCTCAAGCAGGTCACCGATACCGGCGCCATCGACGCCGCGATCGAGGCCGTGATCGCCGCCAACCCCGACAAGGTGGAAGAGGTGAAGGCCAAGCCGAAGCTCGCCGCCTGGTTCGTCGGTCAGGTGATGAAACAGACGGGGGGCAAGGCCAATCCGGCTGCCGTCAATGCCGCCCTCAAGACCCGACTCAATTTGCCCGACGAGGGGTGATTCGCACAAAATGCACAAATCGCGGACCGGCCCCGCATTTTTCGCATTTTTTAGTCCGTGTACGGAATGATGATTTTAACCCTTGTAAATTGCGGGTTACCTGAATTTCGCGATTTTGGCCCTTTTTCGAAACCCCCGGCAGAGTTGCATTTCAAAATGCAAGTACTTCATATTGATCTTGTTTTGGGGGGCGGCGTAAGTCGTTCAGACCCGAACAAACGATAGAGGAGTTGAACATGGCTGCGAAGAAGAAGGCCAAGAAGGCCAAGAAGGCGACCAAGAAGAAGGCCGCCAAGAAGAAGAAGTAATTGACCTCGGTCAGTTAAATTCTTCTCGGTACCCCTGAACATTCACTCAGGAGTATCCGATGAATAAAGCGAAGGCCGCGGTCCCCTAAAGGGTACCGCGGCCAAGCTGTTTCTAGCCCCTTGCGGCCAAGCCCTTTATCCCCCATCTGCTTCCCGGTAATGCGAGGAAGCGGGCCATGGCCAGGAAATCCACCAAGAAGCCTGTGAAAAAGACCAAGGCCAACCGGGCGCCCGCCAAGCCGATCACGCTTTATTACTGGTCCACGCCCAACGGCCATAAGATCAGCATCATGCTGGAAGAGTTGGGGGTGCCGTATGAGATGCGCCCCATCAATATCAACAAGGGTGAGCAGTTCGCGCCCGCCTTCCTGAAAATCTCCCCCAACAACCGCATCCCGGCGATTGTCGATCCGGACGGCCCCGGCGGCAGGCCGGTTTCGGTCTTCGAGTCGGGGGCGATCCTGCAATATCTCGGCCGCAAGTATGGGCGTTTCTATCCGAAAGGGGAGCGGGCGCGGATCCAGGTCGAGGAATGGCTGTGCTGGCAGGTGGGTGGGCTGGGCCCGATGACGGGCCAGGCCAACCATTTTGTGAATTATTCCGTCGAAGACCTGACCTATCCCAAGAAGCGCTACACCGATGAGGTTCACCGCCTGTTCGGGGTGATGAACAGGCGGCTGGCGACGCGCAAGTTTCTTGCGGGCGCCTATTCCATCGCCGACATCGCCTGCTGGAGCTGGGTCCTGTCCGGCTCCAAATATGCTCCGCTGGACGAGTTCCCCCATTTGAAGGCTTGGCGCGACCGGGTCGGTGCGCGTCCGGCGGTGGTGCGCGGCAAGGCGCTTGCGGCGGATTTGCGCAAGCCTTTGACCGACGAAGACCGGAAGGTCCTGTTCGGACAACGGGCTCGTTAGCCGTGCCCGTTGTTTTTTGTTGCCCCCTCCGGTCTTCGCAGCGCGAGCGCTGCTACTCCCCCGCCTATGTGCTGCGCAAATGCGGGGGAGGCGGGGCTGTGCTTGCTGTTAGCGACTTATTCATCGCGCCTTAATATGTATTAGTACTTAAGGCTAATCCGCGTTTACCGCGTCTTAGTTTCTCACACCGCACCATCCTCACGCGCGAAAGTTGTCCGCGCTGCTGGGGAGATGTGTGGTGGCCTGTATCGATATCGATTCACTTGCGCAGTACGAACGCGACGCCAAAGATGGCCGCGCCGATGCGCTCTACAATCTCGGACTGGCTTATTCCACCGGCCAAGGTGTCGGCGTGGATATGGTCGCCGCCCACAAATGGTTCAACCTGGCCGCGATGCGCGGCGTGGATGCCGCCAAGGGCTGGCGCAATCAGCTGGCCTCGGAAATGAGCACCATTCAGATCGCGGAAGCGCAGAAGCTCGCCCGCGAGTGGTTGAAGTTTTTCCGCTAGATTACTTCGCCGCCAACACCGGCATATTCGGCTGGCCCGGCGCATACAGATTTTCCAGAATTCTGAGCGGCGCATCCTTGCCCGCCAACCGCGCCCGGTAGACCTGGGCATTTTCCAACACACGCTGAACGTAGTTGCGGGTCTCGCTAAAGGGAATCTGTTCGATCCAATCTATGGGATCGCCGGTACGCGGATCGCCATTGGCCGCCAGCCATCTCTTGGCATTGTTGGGCCCGGCATTGTAGGCCGCCGCCGCCAGCACCCAGGACCCGCCATAACGGTCCAGGTGAACGCGGTATTCGGTCATGCCCAGTTGCATATTGTAGCGCGTGTCGCTGAGCAGCGCCCCCGGGCGGTAAGGCAGCTTGGCTTGCCTGGCGGCCACCTTGGCGCTGGCCGGCATCATCTGCATCAGCCCCCGCGCCCCGGCGCTGGATATGGCATAGGCGTCGAACTCGGTTTCCTGGCGGATCAGCCCCAGCACCAAAGCGGGATCGGGGGCGCCGCCGGGTCCGGGATAGTCGGGCAGGGCGATCACGGGATGGGTGAAGCCCGGCATCATGGTGCCGGTATAGCTAAGGCTCTTGGCCAACCGGACCGCGATTTCGGGATAGCCCCAGCTGGTCAACAGCATCATCAGCCGCTTGATATGCTGGGGCGAGGGATGGGTTTCGACGTCGCGGTCCACGAACAGGCGCAGACTGGCGGCCTGGCCCAATTCGGCCAGGATCTTGATCTGGGGCATCAGGGGATCGTCATCCACCGCGCCGGCGCCGACGGCCTCCACCGCCGTCTCGTTCAAATGCAGCAGGGGACTGGCATCGATACGGGCCAACGCGACCTGGCCGTAAAAGGTCTCCGGATAAAGCGAAGCCTGGCGGTAACGGGTGAAGGCGCTGGCGGTATCGCCCAACGCCTCATAGGCGCGTCCCTGCCAATATTGCGCGCGGGACTTGCTGATGGGGCGTGCGACGGCGGCATCCAGCCGTTGAAACGCGGCAAGCGCCGCGTTTGAGTCCTTCAAGAAGCGCAAGGAAATGAAACCGGCCAGGAATTGCTGTTCGGCATACTGCTCGCCTGCCGTGAAGCCGGCATGCTCCACCAGCTCCAGGGCAAGCCGGGGATCGCCGCTGGTCAGCGCATCGCGCGCCTGGGCATTGGTTTCCGACCACCAGCGCGCCGCATGATCCTTGACCATGGGCGCCGCCGGCACTCTCAGCAGCACCGCATGGGCTTCGCGGTCGCGGTCGGCCAGCCGCAGCGCACGGGACCAGTCGAACAGCAAACTGGGATCGTTGCTGTCCCGTGCCTTGTCCAAAGCGGCCTGCGCCTTGGGCAAGCCATAGGAATTCAGCCCGATACGGGCGTTTGCGATATCGGCGGCGGCGCCTTCGACGCGGGATGCTTGCCGCCTGGCGGCGGTGATCTCCCTGCGCCACAACAGATTGTCCAATCGGGCGCGGTCGCTTTCCGGCGTCAGGCTGGAGGCGTCGTTTTGCAGGATCGCCAGTTCGGCCTCGGGTTCGAAACTGCCTTCGATCCAGCCGCTGCGGATCAGGGCAGAGCCGCGTAGCTTTTCGCCGGTCGCCACCAAAGCTTCGCCGTACCGGATCTTGCCGATGCTGGAATTGGGTGTGCGGGCGGCGAACCAGGCGGCGATCGTGGCGGGCGGCAGCTCCGGCGTGATCTGTGCTTCGGCGCGCGCCTGCAGGGTGCCGCGCAGCGGCCAGGCCGCGGCGCTGCTCTTGGCCTCGGTATCTTTGATGACCGCATCGATTTCGGCGAACGTCGCGCCGCTGTTCTTGTCCAGGGCGTAGCGCCATTCCAGCAACCGCCGGGCCAGGCTGTTTTGTCCCTGGCCGGCCAGATTGCGCGCCGCGACCCAGTCGCCGCGCGAACCGGCGTCAAAGGCGCGAAGGAACAGGTCATGATCGCCCGGCGACAGAACCCGGATGCGGCCGGTGCGCGGCCCGGACTCGCTGTCCGGGATGGTCAAAGCTTCGCCGCTTCGTATCGGGGCGCCCGCGGGCACAGCGGGCTGGGTCTGAGCGCCCGCGATCAGGCTGACCCCAAAAAGGCCCGAGAAAGGCAGTAAAAAAAGCCAGGCACGCAGAAATCTCATGCGGGATAACTGGGATCGCGTCTTGTTGAAAAGGCTGGATCAGCTTAGACGAAAGCATCACCCGGCAGCCATATTGGACTTAAATATGGAACGCCGCCGGGGCATAAATGTGACCGGTCTCAGAAGAAAAATTCGGAAAAACCCGCCATGGCCAGCATTCGCGAACGCATCAAAGGCTCCATTACCGCCCTGATCACGCCCTTCAAGGACGGCAGGATCGACGAGGCCGCATTCCGCAAAATGATCAACTGGCAGATCGCCGAAGGCACAAAGGGCCTGGTGCCCTGCGGCACCACCGGCGAATCACCCACCCTCAGCCATGAGGAACACAACCGGGTGATCGAGATTTGCGTCGAGGAGACACGCGGCCGGGTGCCGGTGATCGCGGGCGCGGGCTCCAATTCCACCGAGGAAGCCATTATGCGCACCCGGCATGCGAAGGATGTCGGCTGCGACGCCGTTCTGCATGTCACCGGCTATTACAACAAGCCGACCCAGGAAGGTCAGTATCGCCATTTCATGGCGGTTGCCGATGCCGTGGATATTCCGGTCATCCTCTACAACATTCCGGCCCGCGCCATCGTGGGCATCACGGTGGAGACCATGGCGCGTCTTGCCAAGCACAAGAACATCATCGGGGTGAAAGACGCCACCGCCAATCTGATGCGGCCTTCGCTGGAGCGGCTGGCCTGCGGCAAGGACTGGCTGATGGTGTCGGGCGAGGACGGCACCGCGCTGGGCTACAATGCCCATGGCGGGCAGGGCTGCATTTCTGTGACGGCCAATGTCGCGCCGCGCCTGTGCGCCGAGTTCCAGGCGGCGACGCTTGCCGGCGACTATGCCAAGGCGCGGGACTATCAGGACCGGCTGACGCCCTTGCATGACGCCTTGTTCTGCGAGACCAGCCCGGCGCCGGTGAAGTATGCCGCGTCGCTGTTGGGACTTTCCAGCGCCGAAGTGCGCCTGCCGCTGGTGGAAGCTAGCGAGAATGCACGCACCTTGGTCAAGGCGGCGATGCAGCATGCGGGGTTGAAGGTCTAGTTTTCCTCACCATGGCCGGGCTTGACCCGGCCATCCAGGGCCACCAAGTTGGTCTCACCCTTCGACAAGCTCAGGGTGAGGACGTTTTCTTTTCCTCATGCTGAGCTTGTCGAAGCATGAGGATAGTCCACAGTTCCATGGCCAAGAAAAAAGACGACGGTTTCAAGATCATCGCCGACAACCGCAAGGCGCGTTACGCCTATGCGATCGGCGACACATTGGAAGCCGGCATCATGCTGGTGGGTTCGGAGGTCAAAAGCCTGCGCAGTGGCAAGACCACGATCGGAGAATCCTATGCCCATGCCAAGGATGGCGAGTTGTGGCTGGTGAACTGCTACATCCCCGAATACACCCAGGCGAGCCGCTTCAACCATGAGCCCAAGCGGACGCGCAAATTGCTGGTGCACAAGCGCGAGGCGGCGAAATTGGCCGCCGCCATCCAGCGCGAAGGCATGACCCTGATCCCGCTCAAGCTCTATTTCAACGCCAAGGGCAAGGCGAAGCTGGAACTGGGCATCGCCAAGGGCAAGAAGCTGCATGACAAGCGCGAGACCGAAAAGCAGCGCGACTGGCAGCGCGACAAGGCGCGGTTGTTGAGAGACAAAGGTTAGGAGGCCGCCATGCTGGATCACATCGGAATTGGCGTCAGCGATGTCGCGCGCTCAAAGGCCTTTTACAACAAAGCACTGGCGCCGATCGGCATTGCCCTTGTGATGGAAGTCAGCGCCGAACAGACCGGCGACCAACCGGCCTGCGGCTTTGGCTCGGACTGCAAGCCCTATTTCTGGTTCGGCGGCGCATCGGACATCGCGCGGGCCCATATCGCCTTTGTCGCCAAGGACCGGGCCAGTGTCGATGCCTTTTACAAGGCGGCGCTGGCGGCAGGGGCCGCGGACAATGGCGCGCCGGGCCTGAGGCCGCATTACCACGCCAACTATTACGGCGCCTTTGTGCTGGACCCCGACGGCCACAATATCGAGGCGGTCTGTCACTTGCCGGCTTAGCGCGCGGCCTTTTTGGCTTGCGCCACCACATCCTCGAACATCTTGGTGGTCAGCACCCCGGTGTTGGTGTTGTAGCGCGAGCAATGATAGCTGGAGATCAGTTTGAATTTGCCGATCTCGTAAACGCCGCCATGCTTGAAGGGGTGCAGCGCCTTGCGCGCGCCCAAGGTGTCGCAGACCGAGTCATGGGCGATCTTGCCCAGCGCCAAAATCACTTTGATGTTGGGCAGGGTTTCCAATTCGCTTTTCAGGAACTGGCGGCAGGTTTTGATTTCTGACGGTTCCGGCTTGTTCTGCGGCGGCACGCAGCACACCGCATTGGCGATGCGGCAATCCACCAGCTCCAAGGAGTCGTCGGCGCGTTCTTCATACAGGCCCTTGGCCAAGCCATGCTTGAGCAGGGTGGCGTACAGCAGATCGCCCGCCCAATCGCCGGTGAAGGGCCGTCCCGTGCGGTTGGCGCCTTGCAGGCCGGGCGCCAGGCCCGCGATCAGGATGCGTGCGCCGAGTGGTCCGAAGCTGGGCACCGGATCATTGAACCAGTCCGGATATTTGGCGCGATTGGCAGCGCGAAATTCTTTGAGGCGCGGGCAGAGCGGGCAATCGCGCGGCGGCGTGGCGGGAGACTTCATCAGTCCGCACTAAGGCCAGGGCGGCGCGAAGTCCATATCGCGATTGCCGCGAAGGCGGATAGAGGAATAGAAAAGCCCATGATCCTGATCGCGCTGGGCGCCAATCTGCCGAGCGCCGCCGGTCCGCCGGCGGCGACCCTCAGCGGCGCGCTGGGCCGGCTGAAACAATGCGGCATCACCATTCTGGCGGTTTCGTCTTTTTATCAGACCCCCGCCTGGCCCGATGCTGCGGAGCCGCCCTATATCAATGCCGTGGCTTCCATCGCGACCCGGCTTCAGCCCGCCGAATTGCTGATGCTGCTGCATGATGTGGAAGCCGGTTTCGGACGGGTGCGCGGCACCGCCAATGCATCCCGCACCCTGGACCTGGATCTGCTGGACTATGACGGGCGGATCATCGCTTCGGAGCTTGTGCTGCCTCACCCAAGGATGGCGGAGCGTAGTTTCGTGCTGGCGCCTTTGGCCGAGATCGCCCCCGGCTGGCAGCACCCCCTGACCCGGCTGGGGGCGGGGGAACTTCTGGCCGGGCTGCCGGACCGGGATGCTCCTAAAAAACTCGCCTAGACCCGGTTTTTTGTGCTATCCCCCCGCCAACCCTCGATGGCGGCGGCTTTTCGGGCCGCTAAGCTATTGAATTGACTTCTTGAAATAAGGACGACCATGGCCCGCGTCACCGTCGAAGATTGCGTCGACAAGATCCCCAACCGTTTTGACCTGGTTTTGACAGCCGGTTTCCGCGCCCGCCAGCTTTCGGGCGGCGCCGAGCCGATGCTGGAACGCGACCGTGACAAGAATCCGGTGGTGGCCTTGCGTGAAATCGCGGCCAAGCTGATCAAGCCGGATGAGGCCAAGGAAGATTATATCCGCTCGCTGCAAAAGCATGCCGAAGTGGATGAACCGGAAGAGGCCCGTCCCGAAGCCGACGATCGCGAGGACCCCTCGCATCGCCAGGTCACCGAGGAAGAGCTGCTGCGCGCCTTGACCACCGAGGCCCAGCGCCGCGCCGAGCCGCAGCCAGAGCCTGAGGCGGACTACGAGGAATAGCCTCATTGCGTCTTAAAAGCCGGAAATCCGGCTTTTTTGCCTGTCCTTTAGGTTCTGATTTCCGCTTTATCTGCCTATATTTGGCGGATGAGTGTTCCTGCGCCCACCCCTGAAACGGCCCCAAAGCCGGCACCCGCAGCCTCCGCGGCGCCCTCTGCCGCATCTGGGCGCGGCCGCCGCCGGCTGATGCGCCAGACCGACCTGGTCGAGCGGGTCTTGGCCTATGACCCGGATGCCGACGAGGCGCTGCTCAACAAGGCTTACGTCTACGCCATGACCGCCCATGGCAAGCAGTTCCGCGCCTCGGGCGATCCCTATTTCGCGCATCCGCTGGAAGTCGCGGCGATTCTGACCGACCTCAAGCTGGACGTGCCCACCATCGTGACCGCGCTTTTGCACGACACGATCGAGGACACGCTGGTCACCTATGAGGATATTCAGGAAAAATTCGGCGACGAGATCGCCAATCTGGTGGACGGCGTCACCAAGCTCTCCCAGCTGGAAGTTTTTTCCGAACGCACCAAGCAGGCGGAGAATTTCCGCAAGCTGATGCTGGCGATCACCAGCGACATCCGTGTGCTCTTGGTCAAGCTGGCCGACCGGCTGCACAATATGCGCACCCTGGGTTACATCGACAAGGTCGACAAGCGCCGCCGCATCGCGCAAGAGACGGTCGATATCTATGCTCCGCTGGCCGGGCGCATCGGCATGCAGAATGTGCGCGAGGAGCTGGAAGACCTGGCCTTCGCCGAGCTGGACCCCGAAGCGCGCAATTCCATCGTCACGCACTTTGCACGCTTGGACATGGTTGGTGGAGACCGGGTGGGCCGCATCGCCGACCAGATCAAGCGCCGCCTGGCCGAGCATGGCATGGAGGCCTGGGTCTATGGCCGCGGCAAGCGCCCCTTTTCCATCTGGCGCAAGCTGCAGACCAAGAAACTGTCCTTCGAGCAGCTGTCCGACATTTTCGGATTCCGCGTCATTGTGGAATCGACGGCGGATTGCTACCGCGCCCTGGGCATCATCCATACCAGCTGGCAGATGGTGCCGGAGCGCTTCAAGGATTTCATCTCGACGCCAAAGCCCAATGGCTACCGCTCCATCCACACCACGGTGATCGGGCCGGAAAAGCAGCGGGTGGAAATCCAGATCCGCACCCAGGAAATGCACGACATCGCCGAACGCGGCGTCGCCGCCCATTGGCGCTATCGCGAGCATGTGCCCGAAGCGAACAGGGAAGACAGCCTCACCTATGGCTGGTTGCGCGACATGGTCGATCTGTTGGAGCGCGGCGACAGCGCCGAAGAGGTGCTGGAAAATTCCAAGCTGGCCATGTACCAGGACCAGGTCTTTTGCTTCACACCCAAGGGGTCTCTGATCTCCTTGCCGCGCGGGGCCACCCCGATCGATTTCGCCTATGCCGTGCATACCGATCTGGGCAACAGCGCGGTGGGCGCCAAGATCAACGGCAATCACGCCCCGCTCCATACTCCGCTCAACAATGGCGATCAGGTGGAGATCATCACCATGCGGGATTCCTCGCCTTCGCCCATGTGGGAGCAGTTCGTGGTCACGGGCCGGGCGCGGGCCGAAATCCGCCGCTTCCTGCGCCACGCCCAGCGCGACGAGCATGTGCGCTTCGGGCGCAAGATTCTGGAAAAGACCTTCGTCGATGAGGGGCGCGAGCTGACCGAAAAGGCGGTGGAGGAAGTCGCCAAGGTCTTGCGCCTGGCCAAGGCCGAGGATGTCTATGCCGATGTCGGGCGCGGCGCGCTGCGCGGCCATGAAGTGCTGCAGGCGGTATTCCCCGAACTGAAGCGCGCCGGCAAGGTGGCCAAAAAGACCGCGCCCGGCGCGATGAAGCCGGTTTCCATTCGCGGCCTGACCGAGGGCATTTCCTATACGCTGGGCCAGTGCTGCCATCCCTTGCCGGGCGACCGCATCGTGGGCCTCAACACCCCCAGCGGGCTGGTGATCCACACCATCGATTGCGCCGAGCTGGACAAGGCGCATGACATGAACAACTGGTTGGATGTGGGCTGGGGCCATGGCGCGTCCGACATGGGCCTGTCGGTGGCGCGCATCCTGGTCCGGGTCAAGAATGCGACCGGTTCGCTGGCCACCGCGGCGGCGGCGATCGCCGCCAACGGCGGCAATATCTTCAACATGAAGGTGACCGACCGCAATCCGCTCTATTTCGAATTCATTGTCGATGTCGAGGTGCGCGACGTGGCGCATTTGCAGAACATCCTGGGCGCGCTACGGGTATCGGATGCGGTCGAATCGGTCGACCGGGTGCGTGAAGCGGAGACAGTTCAGTGAATGTCGAGCAGGTCCTAAACGAGTTCAAGAAATCGGGCGCGTTGCTCGAGGGTCATTTCATTTTGTCGTCGGGTCTGCATTCCGACAGGTTCCTGCAAAAGGCCCTGGTGTTTCAGGATGCCAAGCGCACCGCCAAACTCTGCAAGGCGCTGGCCGCCAAAGTTAAGAAAGACGTGAAAGAGGAAATCACCGCCATTGTCTCACCCGCAGTGGGCGGCATTGTGCCGGGCTATGAGATGGGCCGCCAATTGGGCCTGCCCGCCATGTATGTCGAGCGGGTGGACGGCGAATTCCAACTGCGCCGCAACTTCACCCTGAAAAAGGGCCAGAAGGTTCTGATGGTGGAGGACATTGTCTCCACCGGTGTTTCCAGCCGCGAATGCATCGCCGCCATCAAGAAGATGGGCGCCAAGGTGGTGGCCGCCTGCTGCCTGATCGACCGTTCCGGCGGCTCGGCCAAGGTCGGCGTGCCGCTGATCGCCCTGGCGGAATGGAAGGTGAAAGCGTGGGCACCCGACAAGCTGCCGCCTCATCTGAGGAATATCCCCGCCGTGAAACCGGGGTCCAGAGGGCTGGCTTGAAGGTTCATGTTGGCCCTCTGCTGTTGTGGCTGGTGGCGGGATTTTTCGCCTATTGGGGCATTGGATTCACGTTAGGTGCGTTCTTTCCGGGCCGGGCCATTGTGGTTTTGCCTTTCTTACTCAACGTCCTGTTGTGGATGGGATTGAATGTGGTGACTGGCGGGCAACTCAAGATCCGTTGGCTCATTGCTGTCCTTCCATCGATCTTGCTGGTGGCATTGAGCATTGACTGATCATTTCGGCACAATCCTGTATATTCCCGGCCGCGCGCCGAAACATGCTTGTCTGTGAACTGATGCCATGACGGAAAAAACTCATCATCGCCTTCGCCTCGGTGTGAACGTCGACCATGTCGCCACGGTGCGGCAGGCGCGGGGCGGCGACAATCCCGATCCGGTCCGCGCCGCCATCCTGGCGGCGGAGGCGGGCGCCGACGGCATCACCGCGCATTTGCGCGAGGACCGCCGTCATATTTCGGACGATGATATCGCGCGTCTGTCCAAGGCGCTGAAGATTCCACTTAATCTGGAAATGGCGGCGACCGATGAGATGGCGGCGATCGCGCTCAAGCATCTGCCGCACGCCGCCTGTATCGTGCCGGAGAAGCGCGAGGAACGCACCACCGAGGGCGGCATCGACGCCGCCGGCCAGCACAATCGCCTCACGTCCATTGTCGCGGCGCTTGGCGCGGCGCGCATCCGGGTTTCGATGTTCATCGAGCCGGACAAGCGCCAGCTGGATGCCTCCAAATTGCTGGGCGCGCCGGTGGTGGAACTGCATACCGGCGCCTATGCCAATGCTTCGCCGGCGGAGCGCGAAAATCTTCTGGCCAAAATCCGTGAAGCAGCCGCTTATGGCGAGAGTATCGGCCTGGAGATCCATGCCGGGCACGGTCTCACCTATGACAATGTTAAAGCGATTGCGGCGATTCCACAGATACGCGAATTGAATATCGGCCATTTCCTGATGGGGGAAGCGATGTTTGTCGGTCTGGAATCCTCCATCCGCACCATGCGCCAATTGATGGATGAGGCGAGGGCATGACGATAAGAGCGGCATTTGCGGTATTGTTTTTCCTGACCGGCACGGCATTCGCCGCGCCCGCGCCAAAACCCACAACGCCAGAGCCCATCACCACAGAGCCGGGACATGAAGTGAGCCCCACAAACGCGGCCCACGGCGCGGTGACCCGCCAACAATTCGAAGCGCGGTTCGAAACCAGCGCGGTGGAGTTTGCCGCCGGCCGGACTGGGGTTCAGGCAGACCGTTTCGCCGCCTTCGACATTGCGTGGCCACGGGATGCGGAAGAATCCAAGCGCCTGGGTGGCAACGCGGTGATCGTTATCGGGGCGCTGTCGCAGAATGTTGCCGAACTGCCGCTGGCCAAAGCCTATCTGGAGCGTCCCGATGGCAGCCAGGTCGTTCTGAAACGTCTCGGCCTGGTCAAAAAGACACTCAAGGCGCCATCGCAAGCCGCCAAAATATTTGGTCCGAATGTGTCGGAGGAATTCTATCTGGTTCCGGCCAGTGTCTTGGGGCGCGGCGCTATGCTGAAATGCGATTTCGCGAAAAACCGCCTGGGTTTTGTTTTGTCCCAATCCTTGTCGCTTCCCAAAGGGCTTGTGGCACGATCCTCCACCGGACAGCCGGCCGCCGGCGCTCTCCAAGCCATCGTGTCGCGGGAATATCCCGGCTTCGGTGTCACCATCACGGACAACGGCAAATGATCCTTGGTCTGGGAAATGACCTGATTGACATCCGCCGGATCGAGAAAACCATCCAGACTCATGGCGAGCGGTTTCTGGGCCGGATCTATACCGACATCGAGCGCGCCAAATCCGACCGCCGCGCGGCTCGCGCCGCGTCCTATGCCAAACGGTTCGCCGCCAAGGAGGCCTGCGCCAAGGCGCTGGGAACCGGACTGAACCAGGGCGTCTATTGGCGCGACATGGGGGTGGTGAACCTGCCGGGCGGCAAGCCCACCATGGCCTTGACCGGCGGGGCCCTGAAAAGGCTGGAAAAAATCACCCCACCGGGTCACCGGGCCCAGATCGACCTTACCATCACCGACGATTTCCCATTGGCACAGGCCATTGTCATTATTTCGGCCGTTCCACTGGGGGGTGATTAAAGATTAAGACCCTAAATCCTTGACAGCGGGGGCTTTCGCCCCCTTTTGTCCCGCCCAGCCAATCGGACAGATTCAAAAGATGACGGACACCAAAATGTCGGCCAAGCAGCAGGAAGGCGAAACCTGGGGGGAACTCGCCAAGACGGTGATCTATGCCGGCCTGATCGCCATCGTGATCCGCACCTTCCTGTTCCAGCCCTTCAACATCCCTTCGGGCTCGATGGAGAATACCCTGCTGATCGGCGACTATCTGTTCGTCGAGAAATTCTCCTACGGTTACAGCCGCTACACCTTCCCCTTCGGCGGCTGGCCTTTCGGTTCCAAGATGGAAGGTCGCTACCTTTCCTTCGGCAGCAAGCCGCAGCGCGGCGATGTGGTGGTGTTCAAATTTCCCGGCGACAATTCCACCGACTTCATCAAGCGGGTGATCGGGTTGCCGGGCGACCGCGTCCAGATGATCCGCAGCGAGTTGTATCTCAACGGCAAGCCGGTGCCGCGCGAAAAGGCCGACGACTATGTCGGCAATCTGGATGGCGAAGAGGGGAACTGGACCCAGTATCGCGAGACCCTGCCGGGCGGCACAAGCTATGTCACGCTGGACAAGACCACCGAAGGGCCGCTGGACAATACCAGAGAGTTTGTCGTGCCGGCCGGCCACTATTTCATGATGGGCGACAATCGCGACAATAGCGATGACAGCCGCGAGGCGGTGGGTTATGTGCCGGAGGAAAATCTGGAAGGCAAGGCGCTGTTCCGCTTCTTCTCCACCGACGGCTCGGCGCGGATCTGGGAAGTGTGGAAGTGGCCGTTCGCCGTGCGCTATTCGCGCATCCTTACCTTGGTGAAGTGATTGGCACTTGTGAAATGCCGGTATCCATCATGATGGAGCGGCTTTCCGAAAAGCTCGGATACAGGTTTCAGGACGAAGACCTGCTCAAGCGCGCGCTGACTCATGCCGGCGCCGATGCGGCGCATTCCAATGAAAGACTGGAATTTCTGGGCGACCGGGTGCTGGCGCTGGTGGTGTCGGAAACCTTGTATCGCCGTTATCCGGGGGAGGATGAAGGCGCGCTGACCCGCCGGGTTCATGCCCTGGTGCGCTGGGAAGCCTGCGCCAGAATCGGCGAGGATATCGGCTTGTGGGATCATTTGAATTTGACCAAGGCGGAAGCGGCGGGCGGGCGTTCGCGCGGCCCGATCCTGGGCAGCGCCCTGGAGGCGGTGATCGCCGCCATCTATCTGGACGGCGGCATGGAGGCGGCGCGCGGCTTTATCGCTCGCTGGTGGGAAGCGATGTTCTCCGATTCCAGCGCCGATACGCGCGATGCCAAAACCAGATTGCAGGAATGGTCGCAAAGCCGGGGCAAGGCTTCGGCCGCGCCGGTCTATGCCCTCAAGTCCCAGGACGGGCCCGATCACGCGCCCTTCTTTGTCGTCACCGTGAAAGTGCAAGGTTATGACGCGGTGGCGGGCGAGGGCGGTTCCAAGCGCCAGGCCGAACAGGATGCGGCGGCCAGACTGCTGGCCGTTGTCGCACCGGAGAGTTCCGCATGACCACGCGCTGCGGCTTTGCCGCCATCATCGGCGCCCCCAATGCGGGCAAGTCCACCCTGATCAACGCCCTGGTGGGATCGAAGGTCGCCATTGTCACGCCCAAGGTTCAGACCACGCGCATGCCGGTGCGCGGCATCGCAATGGCGGGCGAGACCCAGATCGTGTTTGTCGACACGCCGGGCATTTTCCGGCCGCGCCGCCGCCTGGACCGGGCGATGGTGAGCAGCGCCTGGGCCGGCGCGGAAGACGCGGACGCTCTGCTCTTGATCGTGGATGCCGCCGATCTGGTCGCTGACCAGAACAGTCTGGGCGCACGCGACACCCGCGCCATCCTGGAAGGGCTCAAGGAGGGCAAGGCCAAGAAGAAGGCGCTGATCCTCAACAAGATTGACGGCATGAAACGCACCGACCTGCTGCCGTTGGTGGAGAGGTTTCATGCCGAGGGCGTGTTCGAGGATGTGTTCCTGGTCTCGGCCCTGAAAGGCGAAGGCGTGGCTGATGTGGCGCGTTGGGTGTCGGCGCGGATGCCTGAAGGGCCTTGGCTCTATCCCGAAGACCAGGCCGCCGATATTCCTTCGCGCCTGTTGGCCGCCGAAGTGACGCGCGAGAAAATCTATCTGCGCCTGCATGACGAGCTGCCCTATGCCAGCGCGGTGGAAACCGAAAAGTGGGAAGAGCGGCGCGACGGCTCGGTCAAGATCGACCAGGTGATCTATGTCCAGCGCGAAGGCCAGAAGGCGATTGTGCTGGGCAAGGGCGGCGCCACCATCAAGCGTATCGGCGGGTTGGCGCGGGAAGAGTTGGAAAAGCTGTTCGGCCGCCGTGTGCACCTCTTCCTGTTCGTGAAAGTGCGCGAGGACTGGGCCGAGAATAGCGAGCACTACAAGGAAATCGGGCTGGATTTCCCCAAAGACTAGTCTGTCAGGGTTTTTCGATTTCGCGCGCCGTAACCTGTTTGGAGCGCTTGTCGTAGAGGCACAGCCATTGGCTTTTGAAGCCCGCGGCTCGCCCGTCCAGGATCAGCGCATAATAACGGTCGCCATCATTGGCCGCACCGATACCGCTGATGCGGCCTGTCACGCCCTGTACCTTGGCTTTGGACGCCAGCCGGACAATCTCCTTGCCGCAGCCGGCGCGGGCGGCGGTATCCAACGCCTTCCAGGCGGCCGGTGTGGCGGCTTGGGCGGTGGAAAAGCTCAGAACAAACATAGTGGCCAGAATCAAACGCATGACGAACTCCTTGCCTGGCGCCGTCGCGCAGTGGCAGAAAACAGACCATGGAATGGAATGATGACGCAATTGTGCTGTCGTCCCGCGCGCATGGCGAAAACGGCGCGATCCTGGACCTGTTGACCCGCGATCATGGCCGCCATGCCGGCTTGGTGCGCGGCGGCGCATCACGGCGGATCAAGCCGTCGCTGCAGCCGGGAAATTCGGTGCATGTGCAGTGGCGCGCCCGGTTGGAGGAACATCTGGGCAGTTTCACCTGCGAATTGGCGCGGGCGCGGGCGGGCGAATTGATGGACGGCCGCGACGCGCTGGCGGGCCTGAATGCTTTCACCGCCATGACCATCGCCGCCATGCCGGAGCGCGAGGCCCATGCCGCGGTTTTCCGGGGCGGGGAAATTCTGCTGGAAGCGATGATGGCCCATGACGCGGCCCACTGGCTGCCGCTCTTTGTCCGCTGGGAGGTCGGGCTGCTGGA
>CADECX010000028.1:13882-39879 GCA_902825865.1 uncultured Alphaproteobacteria bacterium | reverse complement strand
GGGGTGAGGATCGACAGGGATGTCATGAGGTCAGCTTGGGTGTGCGGGCGGGCATTGGCAAGCGCTGTGGTTTGCTATCAGTATTGCCGTGCGTCGGAGTGATCCCATGCCCAAGTATGCCAGCTTTGCCGATTTCTATCCCTTCTATCTCAGCGAACATTCGCGGCCCGCGACGCGGCGGCTGCATTTTATCGGCACCAGCCTGGGGCTGGTCTGCCTTGTGATGCTGGTGGTATCGGGCAATCTTTGGTGGCTGGCTGCCGCGCTGGTCTGTGGTTACGCCTTTGCCTGGTTCTCGCACTTCGCCGTGGAAAAAAACCGTCCCGCCACTTTCCAGCAGCCGCTCTACAGTTTCATGGGCGACTGGAAGATGTTCTGGCAGATGCTGACGGGGCAGATAGCCTTTTAATCAGATGGCCGGGTAAGACCCTGCCGCTCGCTAGTGCGCGCGGCGTCCCGGCCTCGCGCCTTCGCTGCGCTCAGGCGCTGCGGCGTTCGCCGGGCAATCGCCTGTCGGCGATTGCCGTTTCCGGCTCACCCGAACCAACTGGCCAAGAGAAACGCCAGCGCGATCAGACCGCCGGTCTCGCGATTGGAGCGGAAGACCATGAGGCAATTGTCGGCGCTGTCGATGTCGAGCTTTTTGACCTGCCACAACAGATGCGCCCCCGCCGCCAACAAGACAAAGGCGAAGGGCCAGCCGGTATGTTCGGTGAAACCGGCCGCCAGGATCAAAGTGAAAGAGATGGCGTAAAAACGCAAAACCCATTTGCGCGTGTCCTGGCCGAACAAGCGCGCGGTGGATTTAACCCCGATCAGTTCGTCATCATCCTTGTCCTGATGGGCATAGATGGTGTCGTAACCCAGGGTCCAGAAGATCAATCCGGCATAGAGCATGCCGTCCGCCAGATCGAGCCGTCCGGTCTGCGCCGCGAAGCCCAGCAGCGCGCCCCAGTTGAAGGTCAGCCCCAGCCAGGCCTGTGGCCACCAGGTGATGCGCTTCATGAAGGGATAGGCGGCGACCAGCAGCAGCGAGGCCGCGCCCAGCGCTACCGCGAACCAGTTGAACTGCAACAGCACCGCCAGCCCGATCAGGCATTGCACGATCAGGAAGATCACGGCCTGCCAAAGGCTGATCGCGCCCGAGGGCAGGGGGCGGCCCCGGGTGCGCGCCACCTGGGCATCGATATCGCGGTCGATAATGTCGTTGAAGGTGCAGCCGGCGCCGCGCATCACCAGCGCACCGATGCCGAACAATACCACATAATAAAAGTCGTGCCATTCCAGGAAGCGGCGCTCGTCGGCCGCCGCGCCCAATAAGAGCCCGAAGACGCAGGGCCAGAACAACAGCCAGGTGCCGATCGGGCGGTCGAGCCGGGCCAGCCGGGCCCAGGGCTGAATCCAGCCGGGTGCGTGTTCCACCCAGCTTGCGGGGATGGCGTCGGCGGGCGCGGCTTGCGATCTTGCAATCATCGGGTTCAAGTGTGGCATGAGCGAGGAATTAACAGAAGCGGGTGGCAAAACCCGGCTGTATGTGCCCGGGGATCTGGGCGCCGGCATGGCGGTGGCTCTGGATGAAGGCCAGGCGCATTATCTTTTGCATGTGCTGCGCGCCAAATCGGGGAACCTGGTTTCGCTGTTCAACGGCCGCGACGGCGAATGGCTGGCCGAGATTGCGCAAGTCCACAAGCGCGGCGTGACGGGGGTGTGCCGCAAACAGACCCAGAAGCAGGCGGAGGTGCCGGACATCTGGCTGGTCTTCGCGCCGGTCAAGAAAACGCCGGCGGATTATCTGGTGCAGAAGGCGGCGGAACTGGGCGCCTCGCTTTTGCAACCCGTCTTCACCCGCCGCACCATCGTCACCCGCATCAATCAGGAACGCATGCTGGCCAATGCCATTGAGGCAGCCGAGCAGTCGGGACGTCTCAGCGTGCCACAGGTGCGTGAGGGCGTAAGTTTCGACAAGCTGCTGGCAGCCTGGCCGAAAGAGCGGCGGCTGTATTTTTGCGATGAAGGCGGAGATGCCAAGCCGCTGGCCGACACATTGCGCGGCACGACCGGCCCCGCCGCCATTCTCACCGGACCGGAAGGCGGTTTTGATCCGGCGGAACGCGCCGCCTTGCGCGCCTTGCCGTTTGTCACGCCGGCGACGTTGGGCCCGCGCATCCTGCGCGCCGACACCGCCGCCCTGGCGGCGCTGACGATCTGGCAATCCGTGGCGGGAGACTGGAACTAGCATGCAACTCGATCAGTTCTGGCAGTTCATCGAGACGGCGAAAGCGGGCAACGATACCGAGGCACGGGTGGATGGGCTGCGCGCCGCGCTGGGCGGTCTCAGTGCGGTGGAGCTGCAATCCTTCCAGAACCATTATGACGAGCGGATCGCTGAGTCTTATCGCTGGGACCTTTGGGCGGCGGCCTACATCATCAATGGCGGCTGTTCCGATGACGGTTTCCGCTATTTCCGCGACTGGCTGATTTCGGAAGGACGCATCGTGTTCGAAGCCGCGCTGAAGGATCCGGACTCCTTGGCAGATCTGCCGCATATCGATCCGGCGGAACTGGAATCCTTCGGCTATGTCGCACTCGATCTCCATGACGAGAAGCGGGCTGGCGCGATGCAGCGCGAATTTTCCGGCGGGGCCGGCGATCCGGCGGGTGAGCCTTGGAGCGAGGAGGCGGTGGGCGAGTTGTTGCCGCGGCTGGACGCCAAATACGCTTAGGCTGCATCGGTCCCGGCAGCCCAGCCACCGGCGCCGCTATCATTGTCGGTTGGGCCCGGCAGGGTATAAATATAAATAAGGGCCTTGCACGGGCCTTGGCCGGTCCTTAAGTACCGGCGAGAAGGGTGTTTTATGTCCATTCCGCAGTCCGCCAGCGGCCCGATCCAAAGCCGCGACGATCTCGTTCGCCATCTGTCGAAGGGCTGCCGCCCCAAGGCCGATTGGCGCATCGGCACCGAGCACGAAAAATTCGTCTACGACCTCAAGACCCACAAGCCGGTGAGCTATGACGGCAAGCCCGGCATCCGCCAGTTGCTGGAAGGCATGCAGCGCTTCGGCTGGCAGCCGGTGCGCGAAGGCGAACACATCATCGGGCTTTCCCAGAACGGCGCTTCACTGAGCCTGGAGCCGGGCGGGCAGTTTGAATTGTCCGGCGCCGCGGTCAGGACGATTCACGAAACCTGCACCGAGGTGAATGCCCATCTGGAGCAGACCCGCGCCGTGGCCAGCGAGATCGGCGTCGGGGTGCTGGGTTTCGGTTTTGCGCCCAACTGGACCTTGGCGGAAACGCCGGTGATGCCCAAGGGCCGCTACAAGATCATGCGCGAATATATGCCCAAGGTCGGCGGCTATGGGTTGGACATGATGTTCCGCACCTGCACCGTGCAGGTGAATCTGGATTTCGAATCCGAAGCCGACATGGTGAAGAAATTCCGCGTCGGACTGGCGCTGCAGCCCATCACCACCGCTTTGTTCGCCAATTCGCCCTTCCGCGAGGGCCGGCCCAGCGGTTTCCTGTCCTATCGCGCGCAAGTCTGGACCGATGTCGACAATGCGCGCGCCGGCATGCTGCCCTGGGTGTTCGAGGACGGCATGTCGTTCGAGCGCTATGTCGACTACGCCCTGGATGTGCCGATGTATTTCCTCTACCGCGACGGAAAATATATCGACATGGCGGGCAAGAGCTTCCGCAAATTCCTGGCGCGCGAGATTCCGGAAGTCGCCCATATCACGCCGATGCTCAGCGACTGGGCCGATCATCTCACCACCATCTTCCCGGAAGTGCGGCTCAAAAGCTTCCTGGAAATGCGCGGCACCGATGGCGGGCTGTGGCGGCGCATCTGCGGCATGCCGGCTTTGTGGGTGGGACTTCTCTATGACAGCCAGGCGCTGGATGCCGCCTGGGACCTGGTCAAGGACTGGACGGCGGAAGAACGCCAGGCGCTGCGCGACGGCGTCGGCAAGCAGGCGTTCAAGCTGCCGTTCCGCCATACCACGGTGCATGAACTGGCCCATCGCATGCTGGAAATTTCCTCCGCCGGACTAAAACGCCGCGCCGAACTGGACGGGGCGGGCATGAGCGAGGACGGCTTCCTCAATCCCCTGCGCGAGCTGGTGTCGCGCGGCTATACCCGCTCCGAGGAAATGCTGAAGAACTATTACGGGCCGTGGGGCAGGGATCTCGCGCCGCTGTTCATCGAGTACAACTTCCTCTGATCACTTTTTTATCGGCACGGAGCCCGGCACCGTGATCGGTTGGCCGGTGGGAATGCGCGTGGTATTGTTGCGGCTGATCATCCAATAGGGGTACTGCGTACGGTCGGCGCTGAGTTCGTCTAGCCGCGCCATTTCCTCCGCCGATAAAGAAAAATCCACCGAAGCCAGATTGTCGTTGAGCTGTTCCATGGTGGTGGCGCCGATGATGGTGGAGGTGATGAAGGGCTTCTGCCGCACCCAGGTCAGACCGACACAGGCCACCGAGACACCGTGGTTCTTGGCGATCTCGCGCATGGCGATCACGGTCTTGTCGGCCTTTTCCTTGTCGACCGGCGGGAAGTCGAAATTGGCGCGGCGGCCGGCTTCCGCCTTCACGCCGTCGCCCGGCGTATATTTGCCGGCCATGTAGCCGCCCGCCAGCGGGCTCCACACCATGCAGGCGATATCCTGGTCCTGCATCACCGGCACCAATTCCTGTTCGATGTCGCGGCCGGCGAGAGAATAATAGATCTGGTTGCTCACCAGCCGGGTCAGGCCGAGGCGTTCGGCGATGCCGTTGGCCTTCATGATCTTCCAGGCTTCCCAGTTGGAAATGCCGATGTATCGCACCAGTCCCTGGCGCACGAGATCGTCGAGCGCCCGCATGGTTTCTTCCAGCGGCGTGACGGGATCGGAGTGATGGATCTGGTAGAGATCGATGTGATCGGTCTGCAGCCGTTCCAGGCTGAGCTTGACGCTGTCCATGATGTGGCCCCGGCTCGCGCCCATGTCGTTGGGCCCGGGCGCCATGCGGCCGAATACCTTGGTGGCCAGCACCACATCGCTGCGCTTGATGCCAAGATCCTTCAGCGCCTGGCCGGTCATCGCTTCGGAATCGCCATAGGAATAGACATTGGCGGTGTCGATGAAATTGATCCGCGCTTCCAATGCGCGGCCGATGAAGCTGGTGGCGTCCTTCTGGCTCAAGGTGCCGATGGCGCCGCCGAAATAATTGCGGCCCGAAAAGCCCCAGGTGCCCATGCACAATTCGGAAACGAACAGGCCTGTCTGGCCCAGACGATTGAATTTCATTGAATTTCCTATTTCGGTTCGGGAAGCGGGATGAATTCCTTGTCGTCGCCCGGAATGAGGCCGAATTTGCCGTCCTTCCACTCCTGCTTGGCGCGCTCGATGCGTTCCTTGGAAGAGGAGACGAAGTTCCACCAGATATGGCGCTCGCCATCCAGCGGCGCGCCGCCCAGCAGCATCACCCGCGCCGGAGCGTCGGCATACAGGGTGACCTCTTCGTCTCCTTCCAGCATCAGCAAGGCGCCTGGGCCGTGCACCTCTGCGCCATCGGTCTGAATCTCGCCATCGATCACGAAGAAAGCGCGCTCCTGATGCTCGGCGGCAAAATGCAGCGCGCCGCCGGGGGCAAAGCGCGCATCGGCATAAAAGATCGGCGAGAAGGTTTTCACCGGCGAGGCGAGACCGAAAGCTTCACCAGCGATCACCTTCAAGGTGACACCTTGCTCTTCGCGCTCGGGCAGCTCGGCGGCGCCGAAGTGGTGGAAGGCGGGCGGCGCTTCTTCATCGCTCTGGGGCAGGCCGATCCAGCTTTGAATGCCGTGCATGCGATGGCCCGCGGCGCGCACCGCGTCCCCGGTGCGCTCGCTATGAGAGATGCCACGGCCCGCCGTCATCCAATTGACGTCGCCAGGCGCAATCTCCAGCGCCGAGCCCAGAGTGTCGCGATGCATCATCGAACCGTCGAACAGATAGGTGATGGTCGCCAGCCCGATATGGGGATGGGGCCGCACGTCCAGCCCCCGGCCGGGCGGAAAATCCACCGGGCCGAAATAATCGAAAAATACAAAGGGCCCGATGCTGCGCCGCCCAATTTGCGGCAGCAGGCGGGTGACGAAGAATCCATCACCCAGATTATGCGTGGTTCCTTTGATCGGGATCATGGTCCTAGCCTAGCGGCCTTGCGCCAAAACCTCTAGTCTCGCCAAAATTTTTTGGGGAGATGCCGGTGCTGCGCAAAATCTTGAAGTCCATTCCCTTGGCCGCGTTCCTGGCGCTGCCAGCCGCCGCGCAAGACACGGCTCTGCAGATGGTCTCCATCGATGTCGAAGGCGGCGGCGGCACCCTGTTTGTGACACCGGGCGGCAAGTCGCTGTTGATCGATACCGGCAATCCCGAAGTCAGCAAGGCCACCGGCAACCATCCCAGCTCCGAGCGCATTGTGAAAGCGGCGCATGCGCTGGGTCTCAAGAAGATCGATACCTTGCTGATCACCCACTATCACGGCGACCATATCGGGGGGTTTGAGGGCCTGTTGGCGCGGATTCCCATCGACCGGGTGATCGATCATGGCGAGAACCGCGAGACCACCGCTTCCACCCAGGCGGGCGCGCCGCAGATCGATCTCAAGAATCCGCCGCCCGGTTCCACCGCCGCCGGCTACAACCGTTATATCGAGTTGATCGGCAAGCGGCCGCATATCGTGGCCAAGGCCGGCGATATTTTCCGTATCGGCGGCATGGCCGTCACCATCGTGATGGCCGACGCCAAGCCGATTGCCAAACCGCTGGCGGGCGCGGGCCAGGACAATCCGTCCTGCGCCGGCATGGAAAGCATCGCCAACAATGGCGGCGAGGAAAATGCGCGGTCCACCGCCGTGGTCATCACCTACGGCAAGGCCAAGATCGCCACCTTTGGCGACCTGACCTGGGACCGCGAAAAGGACCTGTTCTGCCCCATCGACCGGATCGGCAAGGTCGATGTCCTGCTCGCCACCCACCACGGCACCGGCCTGTCGGGAAGTCCCGCATCGGTGAATGCCATGGCCCCGATCGTGGCGATCGTGGGCAATTCGGCGCGCAAGGGCGCCGATGCGGCGCGGATGAAGACCATCAAATCCAGCCCGCGCATTCAGGATGTCTGGCAGCTTCACACCACCACCGTGGCGCCGGAGGTGAATGTCGCCGCCGACATGATTTCCAATCCCGATATCGATCAGACCAACGACAAATTCCACGCCTTGCGCCTGCGCATCGAGCGGGACGGCAAGGTGACGGTGATCAACGAACGCAATGGGTTTAACAAAACTTATCAGGCAAAGTAACGATGCATAGGAGTCTTGCCGTTGCGCTGATTGCTTCGGCGCTGACGGTTCCTGCCCTTGCCGCCGAAGCGACCTTGAAGGTCGTCTCCATCGATGTGGAAGGCGGGGCGGCGACCCTGTTCCTGACCCCGGAAGGCAAGTCGCTGTTGATCGACACCGGCTGGCCGGCGGGTTTTGGGCAAATGCCGTCGCCGGACGGTTCGCGTGAATCCGCCGACCGCATTGTGGCGGCGGCCAAGAAGCTGGGCATCACCAAGCTCGATTACGTGATCGTCACCCATTTTCACGACGATCATTCCGGCGGCACTTCGGCGCTGGTCAAGCGCATTCCGGTCGATACCTTCATCGATCATGGCGAGGTGCGGGATAAATTGCGCCCCGGCACGCCGCCGGAAAAAGTCGTCAACATGGCGGCGGGGCAGTACCCGCTCTATCTGGAAGCGATCAAGGGCCACAAGCGCATCGTCGCCAAGGCGGGCGATGTGATTTCGATCGGCTCGATGACCGCCACCATCGTGTCCAGCGACACCAAAGTGCTGGAAAAGCCGCTGGCAGGTGCGGGCCAACCCAATCCCCATTGCGATGTCCCGGGCAAGGGCATGACCGGGGACGAGAATGCCAGTTCGGTCGCCACCTTGCTGCGTTTCGGCAAAGTCACCATCGCGCAGTTCGGCGATCTCTCCTGGGACAAGGAGTATGAGTTGGCCTGTCCGGTGGACAAGCTGGGTAAGGTGAATCTGTTGCTGGTCACCCAGCATGGTTCGGGCGGCGTCTCCAGCAATCCGGCGCAGATCGCGGCGATGCGGCCTGATGTGGCGATCATGCCCAATGGCGGCAAGAAGGGCGGCGATGCCGATGCGATCAAGACGGTGCTGGCGCAGAAAAGCCTGCAGGGTTTCTGGCGGCTGCATGAATCCTACAAATTTCCGCAATTGAGCGGAGATAAGAACATGATCGCCAATCTCAATCCGCCTCAAGCCGAAATCGACAAAGTAGCGATGAAGCCTTACGAGGCGCCGCCGGACATGGGTTACAGCATCGCGGCCGAGGTGACGGCGGACGGCAAGATCATCGTGACCAACAGCCGCAACGGCTTCAGCAAGAGTTATCAGGTCAAATAGCCGGAAGGACCGTCAGGTCCGGCCACAAGGCTTTCCAGCGCGCGGTTTTTTCCTGATAGCGCGCAGCCTGAAAATTTGGCGTGTCATTGGGCCTCACGATCATGTCCGCCACATCCGCCAGGCCTTTGGGCGCATAAATCTCGTAACCGTCCTTGTCCTTGCGAATGCCCACTTGTGCGCAAGGCATCAGGAACCGGTCAATGCCGTCGCTGGCGCGGGTCAAAGGCGGGTAGGGCGCCCCGAATTTATCCACATACCAGAGATGGACCCGCGCCTGGTTGCGCACTTCGATGGCCGCCGGGATATCGGCATAAGCGGCCTGCACGCGGCGAATGACGGCGTCTTCGGCCGCGTAAGACGTGTCGGGGTCGAAATAGAAAATATCATAGTCGCGAATGCCGTGTTGAACGTCATGCCCGGTCTGGATGTTCCACACCGTCTGGAACAACGGCCCCGATACCAGCCATGTGTCCGTCAGGCCCAGGGCGGGCAGGCGCGCAAGGACGGCGTCGTTCACCGGATTGCGTAGCACCAGGGCGATGAATTCGGCGTCGGTCATAGCGGAAGATCGAACGTGCCGTCTGCTTTACGGATCAGCGGCCGCGCCCATTTGATCGCATCGCAGGACAGAGGCGCGTAGAGATGCGGAAAATCCTCGCCGCGCGACCCCGAAAATTCCCATTTCAGCGCCGCGCCCAGCGCCGCCACATCCACCGCCACCAGCATCAGATCATCCTGGCCGGCATAGTAGCGCCGCAGAGTCTCGGGCAGTTGGGCGGCGGTGGAAAAATGCAGGTAGCCGTCGGCCTGGTCATGCGCCGAGCCGTGATAGTCGGCGCTTCCGGCTTCCCATTCGGCGCGGGGAACGATTTTGAAGATCAATTCATCGATCATCGCCGTCGCGCCCGCTGCCGGTAGGAGTCTTCAGGCAGCCGTGCCACCGACCGTCAAGCCATCCAGCCTTAAGGTCGGCTGGCCCACACCAACCGGCACGCTCTGGCCGTTCTTGCCGCACGTGCCGATGCCGGTGTCCAGCTTCATGTCGTTGCCGATCATGGAGACGCGGGTCAGCGACTCCGGTCCCGAACCGATCAGGGTGGCGCCCTTGATCGCGGCGCCCAGTTTGCCGTCCTCGATCAGATAGGCCTCGGTGCAACTGAAAACGAATTTGCCGTTGGTGATGTCGACCTGGCCGCCGCCGAAATTGGTGGCGTAGATGCCTTTCTTCACACTGGAGAGAATTTCCGCCGGCTCCTTGTCGCCGCCCAGCATATAAGTGTTGGTCATGCGCGGCATCACCGGCGAGGAATAGGACTGACGGCGGCCATTGCCGGTGGGCGCCACGCCCATCAGCCGGGCATTCTGGCGGTCCTGCATATAGCCTTTGAGAATGCCGTCCTCGATCAACACCGTGCGATGAGTGGGCGTGCCTTCATCGTCGATGGACAGCGAACCGCGCCGTCCGTCGATGGTGCCGTCATCCACCACCGTCACTCCCGGTGCAGCAACGCGCTCCCCCAAAAGCCCCGCGAAGGCCGACGTCTTTTTGCGGTTGAAATCGCCTTCCAACCCATGACCGATGGCTTCATGCAGCAGAATGCCGGGCCAGCCCGGACCCAACACCACCGTCATTTCACCGGCGGGGGCGGGGATGGAGGTCAGGTTGACCAGTGCCTGGCGCAAGGCTTCATCGATGGCGCCCTGCCAGTAGGTGGGATCGAGATAGGTCTCATAGCCGCTGCGGCCGCCGCCACCGAAGCTTCCGCTTTCCTGGCGGCCATCTTCTTCCACAATCACCGAGACACTGAGCCGGACCAGGGGACGGATGTCGGAATAATGTTCGCCGCCGGCGCGCAGGATCTCGATGCGTTGCCATTCGCCCGACAGGCTGGCCGAGACTTGGCGCACGCGGCTGTCCTTCGCCCGCGCATAGGCGTTCATCTCTTCCAGCAGCTTCACCTTCTTTTCAAAACCGGCGGTCTGCAGCGGATCGATATCGGTATAGAGCTTGACGTTGCTGCGCGCGGGCGGCGCGTGCGCCACGCCGGAGTAACCTTGCGCCACGGCCCGCACGGTGTTGGCCGCCCGTTTGATCGCCTCTTCCGAGATATCGCTGGCATGGGCATAGCCGGTGGCCTCGCCCGCCACCGCGCGCAGGCCAAAGCCCTGGCTGGTGTCGAAGGTGGCGGCTTTGAGCCGGTTGTCGTCAAAGTTGAACGATTCGGACTGGCTGTATTCCAGGTACAGTTCCCCGTCGTCGGAGCCCTTGAGCGCCTGATCCACAGTTTGCTGGACCCGGCCCCGGTCCATGCCGGTGCGGGTGAAGAAAAGATCGTGGTCGGCCATGAACGTCTCCGGACATTGTTGCGTAGCGGCAAAAAGCCCCGCACCGCGTGTTTTGGCCCCTAGATATCGGGGGTCGCGGCGGTTCCGGCAAGCAGCAAGCGGGCAATTCGGCGGCCCCCCGTCAGGGAGGAGCGGCGAGCGCGGCTGGCCGGAAGCGGGCCGTGCCATAAGGTCGCAATGACTTTAAGGGCTTAACCCCTCTAAATCCCCGCCAAGAATCTGAAAAAGGGCGGGATTCCACCGCCCCGGCATTTGCGAGGTCGTATCCATGTTTTTGCGGAAAACCGGCATCGGCGCGGCCACGGCCGCCCTTCTGGCCTTTGCGGCCAATCCGGCGGCGGCGCTGCCCGTGGAATGGGGCACGGGATTCCAGGAAGCCGCTTCGCCGGTGATGGAGCAGATCGAGACGTTCCACACCGAATTGTTCTGGATCTGCGTCGCGGTCTGCCTGTTCGTCTTGGCGCTGTTGGTGTGGATCGTCATCAAGTACCGCGCCGGCGCCAATGCCATCCCGTCCAAGGTTCATCACAACACTTTGCTGGAAGTGGCCTGGACCCTGATCCCGGTGATCATCCTGGTGGTGATCGCAATTCCGTCCTTCAAGCTGCTCTATCTGGAATCCACCATTCCGCCGGTGGATGTGCACATCAAGGCGATCGGCAAGCAGTGGTTCTGGACCTATGAGTATCCCGGCTCCGCCGCCGGCTTCACCTATGACTCGCTGGGTCTGTCGGATGCCGATGCCGCCAAGGCCAGCAAGCCGCGCCTGCTGGGGACCGACAATCCCGTCTATGTTCCGGTCAACAAGGTCGTCCAGATCGAGACCGTCGGCGCCGACGTGATCCACAGCTGGGCAATGCCCGAGATGGGCGTGAAGATGGACGCGGTTCCGGGGCGCAACAACCTCACCTGGTTCAAGGCCACCAAGACCGGCATATTCTACGGCCAGTGTTCGGAACTGTGCGGTGCGCGCCACGCCTTCATGCCCATCGAGCTGCATGTGGTGAGTGACGCCGAATATGCCGCCTGGCTCGCCAAGTCCAAAGAGCAGTATGCCGCGCTTGAAACCGGCGCCACCCGCGTCGCGTCGAAATAGGAAGACCCTTCATGACAACCACCTTCGACGCTCACAAAGACGACGCCCATCACGGCGGAGACCACGCCCACCATACCACCGGCTGGCGCCGTTTCGTCTATTCCACCAACCACAAGGACATCGGCACCATGTATCTGGTGTTCGCGGTGGTGGCGGGCCTGATCGGCGGCTTCTTCTCCATGATGATGCGCGCCGAGCTGATGTATCCGGGCATGCAGGTGTTCACCGCCATGTTCGGCGAAGAGCATGCCGCCCATCAGTTCAACGTCTTCGTCACCGGCCACGGCCTGGTGATGGTGTTCTTCATGATCATGCCCGCCATGATCGGCGGCTTCGGCAACTGGCTGGTGCCGTTGATGATCGGGGCGCCCGACATGGCCTTCCCCCGCATGAACAACATCTCCTTCTGGCTGTTGCCCTTCAGCTTCCTGTTTTTGGTGCTTTCCATGTTCGTGGAGGGCGACAGCGCGGGCCTGGGCGTGGGCGGCGGCTGGACTCTCTACGCTCCGCTATCGAGCACCTATTCGCCGGGACCGGCGATGGATTTCGCGATCTTCTCGCTGCATATCGCGGGCGCCTCCTCGATCCTGGGCGCCATCAACTTCATCACCACCATCTTCAACATGCGCGCGCCGGGCATGACCCTGCACAAGATGCCGCTGTTCGTCTGGTCGATCCTGGTGACGGTGTTCCTGCTCTTGCTGTCGCTGCCGGTTCTGGCGGGCGCCATCACCATGCTGCTCACCGACCGCCATTTCGGCACCTCCTTCTTCAACGCGGCCGGCGGCGGCGACCCGATCCTCTACCAGCATCTGTTCTGGTTCTTCGGACATCCGGAAGTGTACATCTTGATCCTGCCGGGCTTCGGCATGATCAGCCATGTTATCGGCTGCTTCTCCAAGCGCCCGATCTTCGGTTATCTCGGCATGGCCTATGCGATGGTCGCCATCGGCTTCATCGGCTTTCTGGTCTGGGCGCACCACATGTATACGGTGGGCCTCACCGTCGATACCAAGGCCTATTTCGTCTTCGCCACCATGGTCATCGCGGTGCCCACCGGCATCAAGGTGTTCTCCTGGATCGCCACCATGTGGGGCGGCTCGATCGAGTTCAAAACCCCGATGCTGTGGGCGATCGGCTTTGTCTTCCTGTTCACCGTCGGCGGCGTGACCGGCGTGGTGCTGGCCAATGCCGGCGTCGACGTCGTGCTGCAGGACACCTATTACGTGGTGGCGCATTTCCATTATGTGCTGTCGCTGGGCGCGGTGTTCGCCATCTTTTCGGGTTTCTATTTCTGGTTCCCGAAGATCACCGGCTACATGTACAGCGAACTCCTGGGCAAGCTGCACTTCTGGATCACCTTTGTCGGCGTGAACATGGCCTTCTTCCCCATGCACTTCCTGGGTCTGCAAGGCATGCCGCGCCGTTACGTCGACTATCCGGACGCGTTTGCGGGCTGGAACTATGTCGCCTCGATCGGCGCCTTCATTGCCGGTTTCGGCGTGATCGTGTTCCTGTTCATGTGCATCGAAGCCTTCCTGAAGAAGCGCAAGGCCGCGGACAATCCCTGGGGCGTGGGCGCCACCACCCTGGAATGGACCCTGCCTTCGCCGCCGCCCTTCCACCAGTTCAACGAGCTTCCGCGGATCAAGTAAGCCATGTCGCTTTCCACGACACATTCCTTGGCCTATCCCCGGGTCACCACCGTCGGCGATTTTCTCGCGCTGCTGAAGCCGCGCGTGATGTCGCTGGTGGTGTTCACGGGACTGGCCGGGATCGTGACCGCGCCGGGATCGCTGCATCCGCTGACCGCCTTTACCGCGCTGCTTTGCATCGCGGTGGCGGCGGGCGCCTCGGGCTGCCTCAACATGGCCTATGACAGCGACATCGACCGCTTGATGAGCCGCACCGCCACGCGTCCCATCCCGATGGGTTATGTGGGCCGGGACGAGGCGCTGACCTTCGGCTGGACCCTGTCGGTGGCGTCGGTCGCGGTGATGGGTCTGTTCGTGAACTTCCTGGCGGCTGGGCTGCTGGCCTTCACCATCTTCTTCTATGTCGTGGTCTATACATTGGGCCTCAAGCGCCGCACGCCGCAGAACATCGTGATCGGCGGACTGTCCGGCGCGCTGCCGCCCGCCATCGGTTGGGCCGCGGTGACCGGTGATCTCAGCCTGGCGCCGGTGCTCTTGGTGGCGATCATCTTCATGTGGACCCCGCCGCATTTCTGGGCCCTTTCGCTGTGGCGCTCCGAGGATTATGCCCGTGCCGGCGTGCCGATGCTGCCGGTGGTCAAGGGCAAGCCCCATACCCGCTTGCAGATCCTGCTCTACACCCTGGTTCTGGTGCCGCTGGGCGTGGCTCCGGCCCTGCTGAATATCGGCGGCGCGCTGTATATGGCCTCGTCAGTTGGCCTGGGCCTGTGGTTTCTGTGGGAAGCCATCGCCACCTATCGCGAGCGTGACGAGATCAAGGAACCCGCCGCGCACCGCCTGTTCGGCGTGTCGCTGCTCTATTTGACGGCTTTGTTCGCCTCCCTGATCGTCGAGAAGGCGATCGGGCTTTCGCACTTGTCTTTGGCGCTGTGGTCGTGAGGGATGACGATGCAGACCGCGCGCGCCGCCACCGCAACATCGCTCTGGGCCTTGTCCTGGGCGGGGTCGCAATCTTGTTTTACCTGATGTCCATCGTGCAATGGCGCGATCTACACGGCCACTAGAGGGGCTATATCTATGAGCGGCGATGTGAAGCACGATTATCATCTGGTGGACCCCAGCCCGTGGCCGCTGGTCGGCTCGATCGGCGGTTTCACCATGTTGCTCGGCGCAACCTTCTGGATGAACAAGGACTATACCGGCTTCTTCGGCCTGCCGGTGAACGGCACGCCCTGGATATTCCTGATCGGCCTGGCGCTGGTGCTCTACACCATGGCCGGCTGGTGGCGCGATGTGATCAAGGAATCCGTCGTGCTGGGCAACCACACGCCGGTTGTGAAGCTGCACCTGCGCTACGGCATGCTGCTGTTCATCGCCTCGGAAGTGATGTTCTTCGTCGCCTGGTTCTGGGCCTATTTCAACACCGCCATCTTCCACAATGATGTCGGCGTCTCGGCTTGGCCGCCGGCGGGCATCATCACCCTGGATCCCTGGCACCTGCCGCTGCTCAACACGCTGATCCTGCTCACCTCGGGCACCACCGTGACCTGGGCGCACCACGCCATTCAGACCGGCGACAAGAAGGGCGCGGTGCAGGGCCTGGTTCTCACCGTGCTCCTGGGCATCAGCTTTACCGCCATCCAGGCCTATGAATATATCCATGCGCCCTTCACCTTCGGCTTCAATCATTTGACGCCGCAGCCCTTCGCCGAAGGCACCGCCCATGCGGCGCTGGCGGCCGGCGCCGGTAACCTCGAAGCCATTTACGGCTCGACCTTCTTCATGGCGACCGGCTTCCACGGCTTCCATGTCATCATCGGAACCATCTTCCTGATCGTGTGCCTGTTCCGCGCCATGGCCGGCCAGTTCACGCCCACCCGCCATTTCGGCTTTGAAGCGGCGGCCTGGTACTGGCACTTCGTCGACGTGGTCTGGCTCTTCCTCTTCGCCTGCATCTACGTCTGGGGCGAAGGCGCGGTTTCGCACTGACGCGCCATTTGTCCGCCGAGTGCGTCGCGTTCGCACGCTGGCGCTACGAACCGCTCATGTGCGTTAAGCACACGTCGCTAGGCGCTCCTGCTCGGACGGACAAAATGCGTCGTCAGCCATGCCGGTAGAAGCTCCCAATACCGCCAAGGCAATCTTTCTCGGCCTCTGTCCGCAATGCGGGCAGGGGCCGTTATTTTCCGGCTATATCGCGCTGAAGAAGGAATGCCCCTCCTGCGCGCTGGACTACGCCATGTTCGATGCCGGCGACGGGCCGATGGTGTTCGGCATCCTGATCGTGGGCGCCATTGTCTGCGCCCTGGCGCTGTGGGTCGAGTTCACCTGGTTCCCGCCATTATGGGTGCATGCCCTGTTGTGGCTGCCGCTGATCTGTCTTTTGACCGCGATCTTCCTGCGCCTGTCCAAGTCGGCGCTGCTGGTGCTGCAATTCAAGCATAGAGCGGGCGAAGGGCGGGTCGAATGACATTCCGCCCCTATCCCGGTCTCACCATCGCCTGCGCCATCCTTCTCGCTATCCTGTGCGGGTTGGGGGCGTGGCAGCTTGAACGCCTGCAATGGAAGACCGCGCTGATCGCAACGGTGAACAGCCACATGGCCGCGCCGCCGGTTTCGTTGGACGCGATATTGGCGATGAACCGGGACGAGGCGCAGTACCGCCGCGTGAGCTTGAGCGGGCGTTTCGATCATGGGCGCGAGGCCTATGTCTTCACCACCGGCCAGGGCGCCGCCGTCTATCATGTGCTGACTCCGTTCACGACGGATGACGGCAAGGTGGTGATGGTGGACCGGGGCGCTGTGCCGAAGGAAAAACTCGATCCCGCCACCCGCGCTTCCGGCAATGTGGAGGGCGATGTGCATGTCACCGGCGTGTGGCGGGTGCCCGATCCGCCCGGCGGGTTCACGCCGCCGTCCGACAGTGCCAAGCGCATCTGGTTCGCCCGCGATCTCAAATCCATCGCCGCCGCCGGTCATCTGAGCCTGGCCGCCCCGGTGGTGATCGAGGCCGATAGTGCCCCGAATCCCGGCGGCTGGCCCCGTGGCGGACAAACCGTGGTCAGCTTCCGCAACCAGCATCTGTCCTATGCCGTGACCTGGTTCGGCCTGGCTTTGTGCCTGCTAGGTGTCTGGTTTGCCTATCATATTTCCAAGGGCCGGATCGTCCTGAAATAGGCCCCTGTTAGGCCTTTGTCAGGGTGGTTTGGGCCGAGCGGGGGCCCTATAACCGCCGCCATGCAATTCATCTCTACCCGGGGCAGCGCCCCTCCCAGTTCCTTTTCCGATTGTCTCCTGGCGGGTCTGGCGCCCGATGGCGGGCTCTATCTGCCGCAGACTTGGCCGCAACTGACGGCGTCAGAAATCGCCGGTTTCAAATCCCTGCGCTACCAGGATGTGGCGTTCCAGATTCTGTCCCGTTTCACCCGGGATTCTTTTTCAGACGCGGAACTGCGCGCCGCGGTTGAGAGCGCCTATGCCGATTTCGACGCGCCCGACATCGCGCCCCTGACCGAGATCGGCGAGGGACGCTATCTGCTGGAGCTGTTCCACGGCCCCACTCTGGCCTTCAAGGACATCGCATTGCAGGTCTTGGGGCAATTGTTCAGCCGGGCGCTGGCCAAGCGCGGCGGCCGCGCCACCATCGTCGCCGCCACCAGCGGCGATACCGGTTCGGCGGCCATCGCGGCCTTGGGCGGCTTGCCCAATATCGATGTGTTTGTGATGCATCCGCGCGGCAGGGTCAGCGACGTGCAGCGCCTGCAGATGACCACCAGCACCCATGCCAATGTCCACAATATCGCGCTGGAAGGCAGTTTCGACGACGCCCAAAACATCGTGAAGCTGCTGTTCGCCGACAGCAAATTCGCCGATCAGGTCGGCATGACGGCGGTCAATTCCATCAATTTCGCCCGCATCGCGGCGCAATGCGTCTATTACTTCACGGCGACGGCCAAGTTGGGCGTGCCAGTCACCTTCGTCGTACCCACCGGCAATTTTGGCGATATTTTTGCCGGCGAGGCCGCCAGCCGCATGGGCCTGGATGTCGCCCGTCTGGTCATCGCCACCAATGCCAATGACATACTGGCGCGGACCCTGAACGATGGTGTCTATGCCAGCGGCCAAAGTCACGCCACTCTCAGTCCCTCGATGGACATCCAGGTGGCGTCGAATTTCGAACGCGCCTTGTTCGAGGCGTCCGGGCGCGACGCCGATTGGACGGCCGCCGCGATGAGCGATTTCGCCAGGACCAGAAAGCTGGAACTGCCCGCCACTGTGCTGTCGGAGCTTCGCGGGCGTTACAGCGCTTTCGCCTGTGACGACAGCCAGACCCGCATCGCCATTGCCGCGATTTACAAACTCACCGGGCGCATCATCGATCCCCACACCGCGGTGGGCGTCTCGGCCGCCATGCGGATGGGCAAAGTGGCGTCGCCTGTGGTGATCCTGTCGACCGCCCATCCGGCCAAATTCCCCCAGGCCGTGACCGAGGCGATCGGCTCGCCGCCGCCGGAGCCAAAACGGCTATCGGGGCTGAAAAACCTGCCCGAAAGGTTGGAGATTTTGGCCAATGATCCGGCTTTGATAAAGCGGTTCATCTTCTCTAGACTGGCAGCATGACCCTGGAAATCTCTAAACTTTCCAATGGCTTGACGGTGGTGAGCGACCCGATGCCGGGGCTGGAAAGCGCGGCCGTGGGGGTCTGGGTGAACACCGGCAGCCGCAACGAACAGCGCCAGCAAATGGGCGTCTCCCACATGCTGGAGCATATGGCGTTCAAGGGCACCGCCCGGCGCAGCGCGCGGGCCATCGCCGAAGAGATCGAGGCCGTGGGCGGCGTGCTCAATGCCTATACCAGCCGGGAACAGACTGCCTTTCACGCCCGCGTCCTGAAAGAGGATGTGCCCCTGGCGCTGGACATGATCGGCGACATCCTCACCAACCCGGCCTTCGAGCCGCCGGAGCTGGAACGCGAGCGCCAGGTGGTGCTGCAGGAATTGGGGCAGGCGCGCGATACGCCCGACGACATCGTGTTCGATCACCTGCAATCGGAGATCTTCAAGGACCAGCCCTTGGGCTGGCCGATCCTGGGCGAGGAGGCGACGGTCAACGCCTTCGATCGCGACATGCTCAAATCCTACATGGCGTCCCAATACCGGCTGGAAGGCATGACCCTGATCGCGTCGGGCGCGGTGCGCCATGACGAGATCCTGCGGCTTGCGGAAGAAAAGTGCGGCGGCCTGAACCGGGGCGCGGTGCCCGCCACGGCGGCGGCGCATTATGCCGGCGGCGATTTCCGCAGCTACGAAGATCTGGAACAGGCGCATCTGGCTTTCGCCTTTCCCGGCCTGTCCAATCGCGATCCGGATTATTTCGTGGCCCAGATCTATGCCACCGCGCTGGGCGGCGGCACGTCCTCGCGCCTGTTCCAGGAAGCGCGGGAGAAGCGCGGCCTCTGCTATTCCATCTATGCCTTTTCCAACGGATTCCAGGATAGCGGCTTTCTGGGTGTCTATGCCGGTACCGGCGAAAGCGAGGCGGGAGAGATCGCCGCCGTCATCGCCGGAGAGATGCAGGCCATCGCCGCCAACCTGACCGAGGCCGAAGTGGGCCGCGCCCGCGCCCAGTTGAAAGTCTCGCTGCTGATGGGCATGGAGCGGCCTGGCACGCGCGCCGAACAGATCGCCGGACAGTTGTTCGCGCTGGGCAAGGTTCAGACGGCGGCGGAAATCGTCGCCCAGCTCGATGTGATCGATGCGGGCACTGTGAAACGCTATGCGGCGCGGGTGGTCGAGGGCGCCAATCTCGGCAACGGCCCCACCATCGCGGCGGTCGGCCCGGTGAAAAAGCTGGAAAGCCACGCCACATTCGCCGGCCGCTTCGGCGCATCCGCCGCAACCATCCCGGACGCGGCCGAATAATGGTCAAAGCAGCTTTCGCCAAGACCAGCCCCATCGCCTTCATGCGCGGCCTTACTTTTCCGGGTGGCCAGCAGCCGGTGATCCGCGGCGACGGCATCTATTTGCGCTATCCGCGCATTGCCGACTATCCGGTCTGGGCGCAGTTGCGCGCGTCCAGCCGGGAATTCCTCACGCCCTGGGAGCCGGTCTGGGCCGATGACGAGCTGACGCGCGGCGCCTTCCGCCGCCGCATCAAGCGCTATCAAAAGGAAACGCGGCTGGATTCGGCCTATGTCTTCTTCGTGTTGCGCGCCAGCGACGATGCCTTGCTGGGCGGCTGCACCTTGTCCAATGTCCGGCGCGGCGTCACGCAATGCTGCACCTTGGGTTACTGGATCGGAGCGCAGTTCGCCAATCAGGGCACCATGACCCGCGCGCTCAAGACGCTTCTGCCCTTTGTCTTCCGCACCCTGGGATTGCACCGTATCGAGGCGGCCTGCCTGATCGGCAACGATGCCTCCCGCAAGCTTTTGATCCGCGCCGGCTTTCGCCAGGAGGGTCTGGCGCGCCGCTATCTGCTGATCAACGGCGAATGGGCCGATCATCTTCTGTTTGCATTGCTCAAGGAAGAAGCCCAACTGGGCTGAAACCTTCGTAAGAGATTCATGACCAAGCTTCGTCCCTTCTTCTTGATGTGTTTCGCGCTGCTCATGGCGCTGGTTTGCGCGCCCGTGACGGCGGCCGAGCTGGTCAATTTCGGCCGCCCCGACAATGTGATCGAACTCAAACCCGCCCTCTCGCCTTACTCCGCGCCGGGCGGCGGCACCGAGGCCGACGGTTCGTCCTGGTATATCGTCCAGGTCAGCAACGACACGGTGAGGCCCGCCACACGCGTATTGCTGGCCGGGCAGCCGCCGCGCACCGCGCTGTCGCTGATCCCGCGCCGCTCCCGTCCCGCCATTTTGGCGATGGCCAGTTCCGACTCCGGCACCGTGGTGGAAACCGCATCGGCTTATGGCCGCCGCGCCTGGCGCGTGATCGTGCCGCCGGTCTCCACCGTCGGCCTGGCGATCCGCGTCGGTTCCGCCGATACACCGCCGGCCTTGTCGGCCTGGACCGAACCGGCCTTGGCTTCGCACAACCGCCAGCTGGCGATCTTCATCACCGCGGTGGGGGCGCTGATCGCCGCGGCGGCGTTGATAACCGGCGGCCTGGCGGTGCTGATCGGCCATGCCGCGCCGCGCTGGGTTTCGGTGACCTTGTTGTTTCTGCTGTTCAGTTGGCTTTCGGGCACCGGCATGTTCGATGCCAGCCTCGCCACCGGCTATGGCGGGCCTTACGGCCTGTCGGCGCTGTTGACCGCGCTCGCCTTGGCGGCGGGCACCCGCCTTGCCAACGCCATCATCCCGCTGCGCGATCTGTGGCCCCGCTACGAGAAGCGGTTCGACCGCGCGGTCTGGGGCCTGATCGTGTTGGGGGTGATGGCCTATGTCGGACTTCCCGGCGCCGCGCTGTTGACCGATATCGCCATCGTGGCGGGCAGCATCGCGGTCGCCGCCTATCTGGTTTATTGCGGACGCCATGGCCACAAGGCGGCGCAGGTGATCGCGCCCAGCGCCTCGGCCTTTGCGCTTGTGGCGCTGGCCGCGGCGGTGATGGCAATCGGTGGATTTGGGGAAAACCTCACCGGCCCGGCCGCCACCGGCGGTTTCGCCGCCGCGGGTGCGATTCTTTTGGCGCTGGCGGTGATCGCCTCCGAGGAAATCGCGGTTCTGCCTTTCCTGCACGGGTCCCACGCCGCGAGGCTGCTGGAGCAGCAGGCGGTCGCTCCCAACGCGCCGTTTAACAGCCTGGCGCGCGCCGCCATCGGGGCGGCGCACCAGGGCGTGTTCGATCTGGATTTCCGCGCCGGTCTGCTCACTTTGTCGGTGGAAGCGGCGCAGATGGTGGGCCTGTCGGCGCATGAGACGACCTTGGCGCATGGCGACTGGGTCACGCTGGTGCATCCCGACGACCGCGAGATCTACAGCAATGCTTTGGAAGAGTATCGCCAGCGCCCGGGCCTGGCCTTCCGCCTGGAATTCCGCGCCCGCAGCGGCAACAGTCCCTATCGCTGGCTGGAACTGCGCGCCACCATCGTCAGCGAGCAGGACGTCTCGTCCGATTGCCTGGGCCTGATTTCCGATGTCAGCCAACGCAAGGAAGCGGAGTTCGCCGCCATCGCGGCGGAGGCCGAGCGCAAGCGCGACGCCGCCTTGCCGCGCGACAAGCTGACGGGCCTGGGCAATCGCGTCGCCTTGATCGAGGCGCTGGATGGGTTGGGCAACAGCTTCGGCACAGTGTTGTTCGCGCTTTTGGATGTCGACCGTTTCAAGGCCATTCACGCCAGCCTGGGCGATCGCGATGCCGACGCGATTCTGAAAATGATGGCCGAGCGGCTGGTCGGCTTCGACCAGGCGGCGCAAGTATTCCGGGTCGGAGGCGACAGTTTTGCCTTGCTGTTTTCCAAGCCGGCGCTTGCCCCGCAGGCCATCGGCAATGAATTGACGGAACTCTGCGGCAAAGCCTACCGGCTCGCCAACCGCGATGTATTCGCGCCCTGCAGCGTCGGCCTGACCTTGGGTTCGCAAAGCGAGGATCCCTTCGCCTTGATCAAGAATGCCGAGCTGGCGGTCCTGGCGGCGAAATGGCAGGGCGGCGGCAGCGCGCGCCTATATTCCACGGAATTGGAGACCTTGGCGCCCGGCGACAGCGTCGCGCTGGAAAGCGAATTGCGCAATGCCCTGACCGCGGGCCAGTTGGATGTCTTCTACCAGCCGATTATTCGCCTCACCGATCGCAGCGTCGCCGGTTTCGAGGCCCTGCTGCGCTGGCGTCATCCCGGCCGGGGACTGATCTCGCCGGCCGAGTTCATTTCCCATTCGGAAGAGAGCGGCTTGATCGTCGCGCTGGGCCGCTTCGCGCTGGAGCGCGCCGCCGCCGACCTGGCGCATTGGCAGCGCTATTTCCCGATTGAGCCGCCATTGTTCGTTTGCGTCAATTTCTCCCGCCGCCAGATCAAGGACGCCAATTTCGAAGCCTTGCTCACCACCATTTTGAGTGGCAGCGGCATCGCCGAAGGCACTTTGCATCTGGAAATCACCGAAAGCATCATCGCGTCGGACGCCAAGGTGCCGGAACTGATGGCGCGCATCCGGGCGGCGGGCGCCGGCCTTTCGATCGACGATTTCGGCACCGGCGCCAGCACCTTGAGCGAGTTGCGCAATCTGCCGGCCGATACGGTGAAGATCGACCGCAGCTTTCTGGCCCGCCATGGCGGCACCGATATGGACAGCGACGGCGAGGTCGTGCTGTCCGGCATCGTCAACATGGCCCATGAACTCAAGCGGGCGGTGGTGGCGGAAGGGGTGGAAAACGAGGCCGATGCCCAGCTCTTGGCCAAGATCGGCTGCGAATTCGGCCAGGGTTATTATTTTTCGCCCCCGCTCGACGGCACGGCGGCACTGGAATACATCGCCAGACATTATAACATCACGGCGCCCCCTTAAGCCCGGTCTGCAACCGGTTCGTTCCTTCCCACCCAACGGAGACAAAAATGACAATCAAGCCCGGCGACAAAATTCCTTCCGCCACCCTGATGGAGATGCAGGACGGCAAGCCCGCGCCCGTCACCACCGACAGCTTTTTCGCCGGCAAGAAGGTGGCCCTGTTCGCCTTGCCGGGCGCCTTCACCCCGACCTGCTCGGCCAAGCATGTGCCGGGCTATGTCAACAATTACGATGCCCTGAAGGGCAAGGGCGTCGACGCCATCGCCTGCGTCTCGGTCAATGACGCCTTTGTGATGGGCGCCTGGGGCAAGGACCAGAAGGCCGACGGCAAAGTGCATATGCTGGCCGACGGCAATGGCGAATTCACCCGCGCCCTGGGCCTGGAATTCGATGCCAGCAAGTTCGGCATGGGCAAGCGCAGCCAGCGCTATTCCATGGTGGTGGACAATGGCGTGGTGAAGACCGTCAATGTCGAGCAGGCGGGCGCTTTCGAAGTGTCCAGTGCGGAATACATGCTCAACAACACCCAGCTCACCTGAGGCGCGGTTCTTTTGCGTCGTGAGTTCGTCGCGCCGTCGCTCGTGTACGTCTTGTACACGTCGCTCGGCGCTCCTGCTCACGCCGCAAAACTCCTCGCGCCTATTTCGAGCTAAGGCCTAGGGATAGCATCTCTCGCCAATTGATCGGCGCGTTCGTTTTCGGGATGGCCGGAATGGCCGGCCACCCATATCCAATGGATATGGTGGCGGGCCATGGCCTCGTCCAGCGCCCGCCAAAGATCCTCGTTCTTGACCGGCTTTTTGTCGGCGGTCTTCCAGCCTTTTCTCTTCCAGCCGGAAAGCCATTTCGACGCCCCGTCCATCACATAGCGGGAGTCGGTATGGACGGTGACGCTGCTGGCTTTTTTCAGCGCGTTCAGCGCCTCGATAACCGCCATCAACTCCATGCGGTTGTTGGTGGTGGCCGCATCACCGCCACTCAATTCCTTTTCGTGGCTGCCGGTCCGCAGGATCGCTCCCCAGCCGCCGGGACCGGGATTTCCCGAACAAGCACCGTCTGTAAAGATATCGATCAAAGCCCGTATTCCCGCGCGTGCTTCACCTTGTTGTGGAAGCGCAGCTTCTTGGAATATTCCCGCGGGTCCTTGGGCCGCACCAGGGCGTTGGGATCGGGATTGAGCCAGTCATAGGTGCGGGTCAAGAGGAAGCGCAGCGCCGAGCCGCGCATCAACACGGGCAGGGCGGCGATTTCGGCTTCACTCAGCGGGCGCTGCTGGCGGTAGGCATTGATCACCGCCTGGCCCTTGGTGATGTTGAAACTGCCGTCCAGCTCAAAGCACCAGCTGTTGAGCATGATCGCCAGGTCGTAAACGAAGGCGTCGTTGCAGGCGAAATAGAAATCGATCACCCCGCCGACCAGATTGCCCACGAACAGCACATTGTCGGGGAAGAAGTCGGCATGGATCACCCCGCCCGGCAGTCCGCTGGGCCAATGGGACACCAGTTCCTCCAGCGAAGTGTTGATCAGGGCCGTCAGCCCGTCCTCGATCGTATCGGCGCCGTAAATCGCCTCGGCCAGCGGCCGCCAGCCCTTCGGTCCCAGCGCGTTGACGCGGCTGAGTCCAAAACCTTCGCCCGCTTTGTGCAGCCCGGCCAGGGCGGTGGCGGCGGACGCGCAATGGGCGGCGTCGGGCCGGCGCAGGGCGATGCCGGTGAGAAAGGTGACGATGGCGGCATTGCGCCGGTTGAGCGTCGTCAGCGAACGCCCGTCGCGGGTCTTGACCGGCAGGGGGCAATGCACCCCGCGTTCCGCCAGATGCTCCATCAGGCCCAGAAAGAAGGGCAGATCTTCTTCGGCCACCCGTTTTTCATACAAAGTGAGAATGAAGGCGCCCCGGTCGGTCTGGAGGTAGAAATTGGAGTTCTCGATGCCCTCCGCGATGCCCTTGAAGGACAAGGGGGCGCCGATGTCGTACTGCTCCAGCAGCCGTTCCAGATCCTCGAAACTGACCTCGGTATAGACGGCCATTTTCGTTCAGGCCCCCAGCCTAAAATACAGGAAAGCTTGGATTTTCTGGCATTCTATGCTTTCCATGGCGGGGCTGCTTGGCTATGGTCCGACGCCCAAATCGGCGGTCCGGACAAGTCGGGCAGGCCAAGGGTAAAAGTCAAGCGCCGCCCTATTCATGGCGCCTAGGAAAGTATTGCAGGGATGAGGATCAGCCGGTTTCGCCTGTCGCGCCTGGCGCCGCTTGGCACCCTGCTGCTGGTTATGGGCTGCTCCTCCAGGATCGTGATCTGCCCGGTACCCGCCATCCTGGCCGATACCAAGCAGCTGACGGTTTTCCGTCCCGGTACCCCGCCCGACCTGGCCAATGAGCTTTACACCGTGGCGCTGACCGATGCGCAGGGCGACTGCACCTACAGCACCCGGGACGGGATGGTGCATTCCTCGCTGGAATTGACCTTCATTGCCGCCCGTACGCCGACCGCGGAGACGGTGAGCTATTCGGTGCCTTACTATGTGGCCATCCACGAGAATGAAAAGGTCTTCGTCAAGCGTCTCTATACGCTGCGATTCAGTTTTGCGCCCGGCGCGGCGGTGGCGACCATCAAGCAGGCGCCGGACGATGTCGATATCAAGCTCGCCAACGGCAAGCTGCCCTGGAACTATCAGATGATGGCCGGTTTCCAGATGACGCCGGCGCAAATCGAATATACCAAGACCAGGGCGCGTTACGTCCCATGACGTCGCTGGCGGGCGAACTTTCGCGTCTGGTGGGCCAGGCTTTCGCGGCGGAAGGGCTTTCGGATCATTTCGGAACCGTGCAGGTCTCTGACCGGCCCGACCTGGCGCAGTACCAGTGCAATGGCGCGCTGGCGGCGGCCAAGGCGGCCAAAACCAACCCCCGCGCCATCGCCGAAAAGATCGCCGCCCGCCTGAAGGCGGAGGCGATCTTCGCCAAGGTGGAAATCGCCGGACCCGGATTTCTCAATTTGGAC
>CADECX010000028.1:0-13782 GCA_902825865.1 uncultured Alphaproteobacteria bacterium | reverse complement strand
GGAGGCGATCTTCGCCAAGGTGGAAATCGCCGGACCCGGATTTCTCAATTTGGACTTGCGCGACGACGCCTTGAATGCGCGGGCCGCGGTGCTGGCGGGCCGGCCTTTTCCCGCCGTAGCAAACGGCAAAACCGTGATGATCGATTTCGGCGGTCCCAATATCGCCAAGCCGATGGCGGCGCACCATCTGCGCACCACCATTATCGGCGACTGCCTGCAGCGCCTCTATCGCGCCAATGGCTGGCGGGTGATCAGCGATGTCCATTTGGGCGATTGGGGCCTGCAGATGGGCCAGCTGATCGCCGAGATCGAAATTGAAGGCATCGCGCCGGTATATTTCGACGTCAATTTCGCCGGGCCCTATCCCGACGAAGCGCCTGTCAGCCTGGACGATCTGGAAACGCTCTATCCGCGCGCCTCGGCGGCCTGCAAGGCCGATCCGGCCCGGCTGGAAGCGGCGCGCCGCGCCACCGTGGACCTGCAGGCCGGCCGCCCCGGCTATCGCGCGCTGTGGCGGCACTTTGTGAAAGTCACGGAAGCGGGCCTGACGCGCGAATTCGCCAGCCTGGGCGTGAAGTTTGATCTGTGGAACGGCGAGTCCAGTGTGGATGCGCTGATCCCGCCCATGCTGGAAGATTTGAAAGCACGCGGTCTGGCGGAACTCAGCGAAGGCGCGCTGGTGGTGCCGGTGGCACGCGACGACGACAAGAAGCCCTTGCCGCCGCTGATATTGGTCAAATCCGAAGGCGGGGTGCTGTACGGCACCACCGATCTGGCGACCGTGATCGAGCGGGTGCGCGACTATGATCCCGATCTGATCCTGTATGTGGTGGACCATCGCCAGCATGGTCATTTCGAGCAGGTGTTCCGTGCCGCGGCCAAGGCGAAGCTGTGCGGCAAGGCGCAGCTGGAGCATGTCGGCTATGGCACCATGAACGGGTTGGACGGCAAACCGTTCAAGACCCGGGCCGGCGGCGCCATGAAGCTTTTCGACCTGATCGCCATGGCCAAGACCGAAGCCGAGAAGCGGCTGGCGGAGCAGGGGATCGGCGCGGAATTTTCCGCAGAGGAACGCAGCGAGATCGCGCGCAAGGTCGGCATTGCCGCCGTCAAATTCGCCGATCTCTCAAACCATCGCACCACCGATTACATTTTCGACCTGGAGCGTTTTTCCAAATTCGAGGGCAAGACCGGCCCCTATCTGCAATATGCCGCGGTGCGCATTCAGTCGATGCTGCGCAAGGCGCGGGAGCAGGGGTTCGAGGTCGGGCTTCCGGCGGTTCATTCGCCGGAAGAGCGCAAGCTGATCCTGCAGCTTTTGGCGCTGAGCGATTGGCTGGCGGCGGCGGAAGAAAAACGCGCCCCCAACATGCTGTGCGAATATGCCTTCGAACTGGCGCAAAATTTCAGCCGCTTCTATGGCGAGCACCATGTCCTGTCGGAAGCAGACCCGGATTTGCGGGCGGCCCGGCTGGGGCTTTGCGCCTTGGTTTTGGCGGTTTTGACCGGTGTTTTGGACCTTTTGGGCATCGAAGTTCCCGAAAGAATGTGAGTAACTTCGGGGCCTTCAGGGCTTTCGTTGACTCGTCATCCACCCCCCTTATGATGCTTTGTAACAAGCCTGTCCGCCGGATGGCGCGCGGGCTTGGCCAAACACACGATCCCTCGCGGGAGAGCGTTTCAAAAGAAGCCGCCGAAGGAGCAACCACCCCGGAAACTCTCAGGCAAAAGGACCGCGATCGGGTGATGAACTTCTGGAAAGTGAAATGGCGGCTGCCATTTCCGCCGAAGGGGTAACTCAGCATCTTCTTTTGGAAGATGAAGGGGAAAACTCTCAGGTCCCATGACAGAAGGGGTAAGCGCTATTTCCGGCGCGCCTTTGTTATTTGGGACCGCATATGACCGTTGCCGCTGAAATTCTGCGCCGTACCCCGCTTTACGCTCTTCATCTGGAGCTGGGCGGCAAGATGGTGCCCTTCGCCGGCTATGAGATGCCGGTGCAATATCCCACCGGGATTCTGAAAGAACATCTGCATACCCGCGAAAAGGCCGGATTGTTCGATGTTTCGCATATGGGGCAGGGGTTCCTGGCCGGCGATACGGGCGCGCTGGAGCAGCTGACCCCCGCCGATGTCGCGGGCCTCCAGGAAGGCATGCAGCGCTACGGCCTGCTGCTCACCGATGCCGGCACCATCAAGGACGATTTCATGTTCTCGCGGCTTGCCGGCGAGAGCGATCTTTATCTGGTGGTCAATGCCGGGACCAAGGAGGGCGACTTTGCCTATATCGGCGAAGCGCTGACAGGCAAAGCGAAGCTGACGCCGCGTTTCGACCGCGCCTTGCTGGCCTTGCAGGGGCCGTTGGCGGCGCAAGTGCTGGAACGGCATTCGCCCGGCATCTCCAACCTCACGTTCATGAAGGTTGTGCGCGCCACGGTTGCGGGAGCGCCCGCCATCATCAGCCGCACCGGCTATACCGGCGAGGATGGTTTTGAGATTTCCATCGAAGGCGGTGATGCCGAGCGCGTCGCCCGCGCTTTACTGGGCGAGAGTGAAGTTCTGCCCATCGGGCTGGGCGCGCGCGACAGTTTGCGGTTGGAAGCAGGGCTTTGCCTCTATGGCCATGATATCGACGAAAGCCGCAATCCGGCCCAGGCCAATCTGATGTGGTCCATCGGCAAGCGCCGCAAGGAAGCCAAGGATTTTCCCGGCGCCGCGTCCATTGTGGGCGTCGCCCAGGCGATCAAGCGCGTCGGCATCCGCCCTGAAGGCCGTGCGCCGGCGCGCGAGGGCGCCGAGATCGCGGATAAATCGGGCCGGGTGATCGGCAAAGTCACCAGCGGCGGCTTCGGTCCCAGCCTGAACGCGCCTGTCGCCATGGGTTATGTCGAAAGCGCCTTCGCCGCCGACGGCACCCAAATCGATTTGTTGGTGCGCGGCAAGGCGCTGCCTGCCGTGGTCTCGCCGACGCCTTTTGTTCCCCACAATTACCGCCGCCCCACGAAGTAATCAGGAGTTTGTCATGAGTGATGTCCGCTATACCGACCAGCATGAATGGATCCGCCTGGACGGTGATGAAGCCACCGTCGGGATCACCAAATTCGCCGCCGAAAGCCTGGGCGATGTGGTGTTTGTCGAGCTCCCAGCCGGCGGCAAAGTCGTGAAAGCGGGCGGTGAGGCGGCGGTGGTGGAAAGCGTCAAGGCCGCCAGTGACATCTATGCGCCGGCTGGTGGCACCGTCACTTCGGTGAATACGGCCTTGGAAAAAGAGCCGTCCAAAGTGAACGAAGACCCGGAAGGCGCGGGCTGGTTCTTCAAGCTGACGCTTTCCGACAAGAGCGAGCTGGCCAGGCTGATGGACGCCGCCGCTTACGCCAAATTCGTGGAGAGCCTGTAATGCGTTACCTGCCGCTGACCCCGGATGACCGCCGCGCCATGTTGGCCCGGATCGGCGCGCCCGATGTCGATGCCCTGTTCCGCGATGTGCCCAAACCGGCGCTGGCGCCGTTGTCGAAATTCGATCTTCCCGACACACAGGGCGAGATGGAAGTCGAGCGCGCCTTAAGCAAGCTGGCCTCCAGGAATGTCGCCGCCGGCGCGGCGCCGTTTTTCTGCGGCGCGGGCGCCTACAAGCATCATGTTCCCAGCGCGGTGGATCACCTGATCCAACGGTCGGAATTCCTCACGAGTTACACGCCTTATCAGCCGGAAATCGCCCAGGGCACCTTGCAATATCTGTTCGAATTCCAGACCCAGGTGGCGCTGCTGACCGGGATGGATGTGGCCAATGCCTCGCTTTATGACGGTTCGACCGCCACTGCCGAGGCGGTGCTGATGGCCCAGCGAATCACCAAGCGCGGCAAGGCGATCCTGTCGGGCGGGCTGCATCCCCATTATGCCGAAACGGTGGAAACCGTGGCCGGGCTGTTCGGCCCGATGCAGCGCACCGAGGTTACGCCGGGCAGCGCCGAAGACATTATCGCCCTGATCGACGAGGAAACCGCCTGTGTGGTGGTGCAGTCGCCGGACGTATTCGGCCTGATCCGCAATCTACGTCCCATCGCCGATGCCGCCCATGCCAAGGGCGCGCTGTTGATCGCGGTGGTGACCGAGATCGTGTCTCTGGGTCTTTTGGAACCGCCGGGCGCGCAAGGCGCCGATATCGTGGCGGCGGAAGGCCAGTCGATCGGCAACGGCCTGAATTTCGGTGGACCCTATGTCGGCCTGTTTGCCACCCGCGAGAAATTCCTCCGCCAGATGCCGGGACGGCTGTGCGGCGAGACGGTGGATGCCGAAGGCCGCCGCGGCTATGTGCTGACCTTGTCGACCCGCGAGCAGCATATCCGCCGCGAAAAGGCGACCAGCAATATCTGCACCAATTCCGGCCTGTGCTGCCTGGCCTTCACCATTCATCTGTCGCTGTTGGGCGAGCAAGGCTTGACCCGGCTGGCGCGGATCAATCACGCCAGGGCGTCTGCCCTGGCCGACAAGTTGAAGGCGCTGCCCGGCGTGGAATTGGTCACAGACGCTTTCTTCAATGAGTTCACCATCAAGCTGCCCAAACCCGCCGCGCCGGTGGTGGAAGCGCTGGCGGCCAAAGGCGTAATCGCGGGGGTGCCTGCTTCGCGCCTGTTGCCGCGCGGCTTCGACAATCTGCTGATCCTGGCGGCGACCGAAACCAATACCGACGACGATTTTGCAGCGCTGACCAAGGCGCTGCAGGAGGTTCTGTAATGAGCATGAACAATCAAGGACGCCCAAGCAGCGCAGGCGAAGCCTTTCCCGCCAGTATCGCCACGATTTCCGGGGACCGTGGGTTGGATCATGAAGAGGCGCTGATCTTCGAACTGGATCACGGCGCCTGCGGCGTCGATCTGCCCGATGTGAAGGTCGGCGAGGAGCGGCTGGGTGGCATGCGCCGCAAGGGCGCCGTCGGCCTGCCGGGTCTCAGCGAACCGGAAGTGATCCGCCATTTTGTGCGGCTGTCGCGCAAGAATTACGCCATCGACAGCGGGCTCTATCCGCTGGGCTCCTGCACCATGAAGCACAATCCGCGCCTGAACGAGAAAATGGCGCGGCTGCCGGGCTTCGGGGACCTCCATCCCCTGGCGCCGCAATCCACCACCCAGGGTGCGCTGGAACTGATCTCCAGTCTCATGAATTGGCTCACAACCCTGACCGGCATGCCCGCGGTCGCAATGTCGCCCAAGGCGGGCGCGCATGGCGAATTGTGCGGCTTGCTGGCGATCCGCGCCGCCATCGCGGCGCGCGGCGAGGACCGCAAGCGTATCCTGGTGCCGGAATCCGCCCATGGCACCAATCCCGCCACCGCGGCCTTTGCCGGTTTCACGGTGGACGAAGTGCCCGCCAAGCCCAATGGCCATGTCGATGCCGAGGCCTTGAAGGCGAAGCTAGGTCCCGACGTGGCGGCGATCATGCTGACCAATCCCAACACCTGCGGCTTGTTCGAGGGCGAGATCATCGATATTGCCAAGGCCGTGCATGATGCGGGCGCCTATTTCTATTGCGACGGCGCCAACTTCAACGCCATCGCCGGCAAGGTGCGGCCCGGCGATCTGGGTATCGATGCGATGCACATCAACCTGCACAAGACCTTCTCCACCCCGCATGGCGGCGGCGGGCCGGGCGCCGGTCCGGTGGTGTTGTCCGAACGTCTGGCGGCCTATGCCCCGATCCCGCTTTTGGTCGCGGATGGCAAGGGTTTGCGCCTGATCGAGGATTTGGCCGCAGCGCCGGATGGGGCCAAGCCCTTCGGCCGCATGTGCGCCTTCCACGGCCAGATGGGCATGTTCGTGCGCGCGCTTACTTATATGCTCAGCCATGGCCGCGACGGCGTGCGCCAGGCCAGCGAAGATGCGGTGCTGTCGGCCAACTACATCCTGGCTTCGCTGAAGGACGTGATGAGCGCGCCGTTCGGCGACGGGCCCTGCATGCATGAGGCGCTGTTCGACGACAGTTTCCTGGAAGGCACCGGCGTCACCACCCTGGATTTCGCCAAGGCGATGATCGACGAAGGCTATCACCCCATGACCATGTATTTCCCGCTGGTGGTGCATGGCGCCATGCTGATCGAGCCCACCGAGTCCGAATCCAAGGCTTCCTTGGACCGTTTCATTCATGTGCTGCACACATTGGCCACCGAGGCGCGCGCCAAGCAGACGGCACGCTTCGCGGGAGCGCCGCATCTGGCGCCGCGCCGCCGCCTGGACGAGACGGCGGCCGCGCGCAAGCCGGTGCTGCGCTGGCGGCCCGATCCTTTGAAGCAGGCAGCAGAGTAGGGCGCCCGGATGGGGAACTATGTCGAGCACAATCTGATTGCCGGGGAACAGATTGTTTACCAGACCAAGGTTCATCCCATCGTCTTTGTGACGCCGGCACTTTTTGTCATCGGCGGCATTGTGTTCGGCATCTTGGGCATGCCGCCGGCCGGAGCGGTGTTCCTGGCCATCGGTGTGGTGATGTTCATCGCCGCCTGGATCCGGCAGTGGTCCAGCGAGTTCGCCGTCACCAACAAGCGGGTGATCATCAAGGTCGGCTTCATTTCCCGCCGCACCATCGAGATCAACATGTCCAAGGTGGAGTCGGTGGAGATCAACCAGGATATTTTCGGCCGCTTGCTGAATTACGGGACGATCGTGGTGATCGGCACCGGCGGCACCAAGGAGCCCTTCGCCCTGATCGACGATCCGCTGGCCTTCCGCCGCGCGGTACAGGCGCAACAGTCCTGACTACTGGCAGATATGGACCTTCAGGCCCGGCGGCAGCCTGGTCTTGGCATCGCCGCAGGCGGCATCCAGCTGTTTCTGGGTCAGGCCTTTCACCTTGCGCAGGTCGGTTCCCAGGAAAGAGGTGATCGAGGTCTTGGCCCCGGTCATATCGGCGCCGTCCATTTTCGCGCCCGCCATATTGGCGCCGGACAGGTCGGTGCCCCTGAAACTGACATTGGTGAAGTTGGCGAAGGACATGCACATCAGGCTGGCGTCGGCGCCGGTGAAATCGGCGCCATGCAGGTCATGGTCCTTGACGCAGGTGTTGGCGAGGTTCGCGCCCTTCAGGTCGCAGCCGACGCAATCGACGATGCCGCCCTGGATTTTGGCCACGGCGGCGGGATCGGCGGCGCTGACCGGCAAGGCGGCGGCGCAGAGAAAGAGCAGGGCGGGAAACGCTTTTGCCATGGCGGCAGTTTGCCCTAGGTGCGGTTAGCATCCGGTTTAGGGCTCAAAGAGCACGGGAAAACCTGGTTTTCCGAAGTGCTGCGAAGAGCCCGGACAACGAAAAGGGCGCGAGAGTGATCCCGCGCCTTTTTCTGACAGCCCACTTAAAACTTCAGGAACAGCCGCTGGTCGAGCCGCAGGTGTTGCACTTCATGCAGGTGCCGTTGCGCACCAAGGTGAAGTTGCCGCACGCCCCGCAATTATCGCCTTCAAAGCCCTTGAGCCGTGCTTCCAAGGCCCGCTGCGCGCGCGTGTCGCGTGTGCCGCTTGAAGGCTTGGTCATCGCGGTTTCGATGGCGGCGACCTGGACGCCGACGGCGCTGAGGCTGGCTTCCACTTCGGCGCGGATGTGCGACAGGTCCAGCTCCGCGACATGATCGACGTCATTGTCGGGCGCGAACATTTCCTGGCGGAAATGCTCTTCCTCGGCCAGCATCTTGGGCGCGGCGCCACCCTTGACCACGGAAATCTGGGTGCGGCCGCGCAGATAGCCGGAGGAGGCCAGCTTGGTGATCGCCACTTCTTGCGTGCCGCCACCGCCGCCGTCCTTGCCCAGATCTTCGTCGGCCGAAGGGACAACATGCGCCAGGTCGGTGCGGCCCAGATAGGACACGCCAAGCTCGCGGAAGATATAGTCCAGCACGCTGGTGGCGTTCTTGATGGAGTCGTTGCCGATCACCAGTCCCGCCGGTTCGAAGCGGGTGAAGGTGAAGGCCTCGACGAATTCCTCCAGCGGCACGCCGTACTGCAGGCCCACCGAGATGGCGATGGCGAAATTGTTCATCAGGCTGCGGAAGGCGGCGCCTTCCTTGTGCATGTCGATGAAGATTTCGCCCAGCCGCCCGTCTTCATATTCGCCGGTATGCAGATAGACTTTGTGGCCGCCGACAATCGCCTTCTGGGTATAGCTTTTGCGGCGATGGGGCAGGCGTTCGCGTTCGTGACTGCGAATTTTCTCGATCACCCGCTCGACAATGCGCTCGGTGACCACGGTCTGCTGCACAGGCGCGCGTTGCGTCTCGGGCAGGACATCGTCTTCCTCATCATCGGCAAAGGCGAAGACCTGGGTCGCCAGCGGCTGGCTGAGCTTGGAGCCGTCGCGATACAGCGCATTGGCCTTCAGCCCCAGCTTCCAGGACAGCATATAGGCCTCGCCGCATTCCTTGACGTGCGCGCTGTTGGCCATGTTGATGGTCTTCGAGATGGCGCCCGAGATGAAGGGCTGCACCGCCGCCATCATCCTGATATGGGCTTCCACGCTCAGCGACCGCTTGCCGATGCGCCCGCAGGGATTGGCGCAATCGAACACCGGCAGATGGTCTTCCTTGAGATAGGGCGCGCCTTCCAAAGTCATGGCGCCGCAGACATACAAATTCGCGGCGTCGATATCGGATTTGGAGAAACCCAAAGTCTTGAGCATGTCGAAATCGGGCGCATCCAAAACGGCCGGATCGAGGTTCAGCACCTTGGTGCAGAACTCCGTGCCAAGCGTGTATTTGTTGAAGACAAAACGGATGTCGAAGGCCGCTTCCAGCGCCGCTTCGATCTCGCCGATTTCTTCCTCGCCGAAACCCTTGCCGCGCAGCGTTTCGTAGTTGAGGCGCCCGGCATAGTCTTCCAGGGTGCCATGGCCCACGGCATAGGCGACGATGGCGTCGATCTCGGCCTGGCCGTAACCCAGATTGGCCAGGGCTTCGGGAACGCAGCGGTTGATGATCTTGAAATAGCCGCCGCCCGCCAGGGTCTTGAACTTGACCAAGGCGAAGTCCGGCTCCACCCCGGTGGTGTCGCAATCCATCACCAGGCCGATGGTGCCGGTGGGCGCGATCACCGTGGCCTGGGCGTTGCGGAAGCCGTGCTGCTTGCCCAGATTCAGCGCATCGTCCCAGGCGCGCTTGGCGGCATGCGCCAGTTCGGGATCGGAGATGGATTTCAGGTCCAGCGCCACGGGCAGGGTGGCGAGCTTTTCATAACCGGCACTTTCGCCATAGGCGGCGCGGCGATGATTGCGGACCACCCGCAGCATCGCATCCTTGTTGGCGGCATATTCCGGGAAGGCCCCCAGCTCGCTCGCCATTTCCGCCGAGGTGGCATAGGAAACACCGGTCATCAGCGCCGAAATCGCGCCGGCAATGGCGCGGCCTTCCTGGCTGTCATAGGGAATGCCCGCGCTCATCAAGAGGCCGCCGATATTGGCGAAGCCCAGGCCCAGAGTGCGGTAGTCGTAGGAAAGCTGCGCGATCTCCTTGGAAGGGAACTGCGCCATCAGCACCGAGATTTCCAGCACAATGGTCCAAAGCCGAACGGCATGCTCGAAGGCTTCGACGTCGAAGCTCTTGATGCCTTCGCCGCGGCGGAACTGCATCAGATTCAGCGACGCCAGATTGCAGGCGGTATCGTCCAGGAACATATATTCGCTGCACGGATTGGAAGCGCGGATTTCGCCGCCCGCCGGGCAGGTGTGCCAGTCATTGATGCTGGTATGGAACTGGATGCCGGGATCGGCACAGGCCCAGGCGGCGTAAGACACCTTATCCCACAATTCGCGCGCCTGGACGGTCTTGGCCACCTTGCCGTTGCCGCGATTGCTGAGCTGCCATTCGCCGTCTTCCAGCACGGCATTGAGGAAGGCGTCGGTGACGCGCACGGTATTGTTGGAATTCTGGCCCGCCACCGAGGTATAGGCCTCGCTGTCCCAGTCGGTATCGTAGGTACGGAAGTCGATATCCTTATAGCCCTGGCGCGCGAAGCTGATCACCCGCTCGATCAGATTGTCGGGGATCATGCTCTTGCGCGCGGCTTTGATCTCGCGGCGCAAGGCCGGGTTCTTTTGCGGGTCGTAGCAATCCCCGCCCGAGCCTTCGCAATTGACGCAGGCCTTGAGCACGGCCTTCAGGTGCTTTTCCGCCAGCTTGGAGCCCGCCACCAAAGCGGCGACCTTCTGCTCCTCGATCACCTTCCAATCGATGAAATCCTCGATATCGGGATGATCGATATCCACGATCACCATCTTGGCGGCGCGCCGCGTGGTGCCGCCCGACTTGATGGCGCCGGCGGCGCGGTCGCCGATCTTGAGGAAACTCATCAAGCCGCTGGATTTGCCGCCGCCCGACAGTTTTTCGTCGACCCCGCGCAGGGGCGAGAAGTTGGTGCCGGTGCCCGAACCATATTTGAACAGCCGCGCCTCGCGGGTCCAAAGGTCCATGATGCCGCCTTCATTGACCAGATCGTCCTTGATGCTCTGAATGAAGCAGGCATGCGGCTGGGGATGTTCATAGGCGCTGGTGGATTTGGTCAGCCGCCCGCTTTTGTGATCGACGTAATAATGGCCTTGTCCCGGACCATCGATGCCGTAGGCCCAATGCAGGCCGGTGTTGAACCATTGCGGCGAGTTGGGGGCGCATTTCTGGGACGCCAGCATGTGGCAAAGCTCGTCATAAAAAGCGCGCGCATCGCTTTCCGCGTCGAAATAGCCGCCCTTCCAGCCCCAATAGGTCCAGGTGCCGGCCAGCCGGTCGAAAACCTGCTTGGCGGATCTCTCGCCCGTGGTTTCCTTGACGCCGTCCTTGCCCTGTTTGCGCCAGAGAAATTCCGGCACGCCTTCTTCCGGGACAGGCTTGGACGCCTTGGGCACACCAGCCTTGCGGAAATATTTCTGGGCCAGCACATCGCAGGCCACCTGGCTCCAATCCTGCGGCACTTCCATGTCGTTCTGGCTGAAGACGATGGAACCGTCGGGATTGCGGATTTCGCTGGCGGCGTTTTTGAAGGCGATGCCCTGATAGGGCGAATGGCCTTCGACGGTGAAATGGCGGCGAATGTGCATGACGGCACCCCAAAAATGTGGACGGAAGTTCCTTGCGGCCCCAGCCCCTCCGGCGCCGCCATTTTGGGGACAGAGGACCGCCCGCAAAGATCTCCTTCAAGTGGGAAGGGGCTTTGCGGCGGGTTGGGCGTCGCCAGATATGGTGGTCACGAGAGGTGACTGGCCCAAAGTATGGACACGGGGGAAAGGGTGGCGCAAGGAAATAGTGGTTACTAAGACCTTAATCCACCAGATGTAGGGGGCTGGATTCGGCCAAAAAGCCGGGAGTCAAGCGGGCCTGGTATTAAGGCGCCGAAATATTTTTCGCACCACTTTCATCACAGCGTCACCGAGGCCTTGGGACGCTTTGGGGATAACTGAAAATCACCGAGTCTGGTGCCCCGCAACATTGGCGGAAAGGCTGCCCGGGCCCTATAGTCCGGGCGAATCCCGGCAGTGATTTGGCATGCTTTTTTCGTGGTGGAAGTCGCAGACTCTTGGAACCTGGTTGCAGACCAAATTGTCCGGCGCACCCGTAGGCACCGACGATTTCGGCAACCGCTATTACCAGAACAAGGACGGGTCGCGCCGTTGGGTGATCTATAACGGCACCGTCGAGGCCAGCCGGGTGCCGCCGGATTGGCATGGCTGGTTGCACCACACCTATGCCGAACCGCCGACCCGCGCGCCGCTCAAGGCGCGCGCCTTTGAACAGCCGCACCAGCCCAATCTCACCGGCACCGAAGGCGCCTATCGGCCGGGTGGCAGCCTGCAAAAGGGCGGCGTGCGGCCCCCGGCGACCGGCGATTATCAGGCCTGGAAGCCGGATTGATGAGTGGTCCCCTTGAGTAGCCAGGCAATGCCACGGTCCAATGCCACCGAGACTCTGGTCGGCGCGGCGGTCGTCGCCCTGGCCTTGGTTTTTGCTGTCCTGGCCTATTACCGCACCGGATCGGGCGGGCCCTCCGGCTATGAGGTCAATGCCCGCCTCGCCAAGGCCGACGGCTTGGCGGTGGGCACCGAGGTACGGCTGGCGGGCATCAAGGTGGGTTCGGTCTCCGGCCTTGTCCTGGATCCCAAGACCTATCTGGTCACGGTCCAGATGGATATCCGCAACGACGTCAAGCTGCCGGCGGATTCTTCCATCCTGGTGACGCAGGCCGGCTTTCTCGGCGGCCAGTATCTTTCCATCACCCCGGGCGGCGACGAAGGGAATATGGCGCCGGGCGCTTTCTTCGAGAGCGCCCAAGGTTCGATCGATCTGATGAATCTGGTAGGCCGCTTCGCGACCGGCGCCGCCACGTCCAATCAGCCGCCGCCGCGAAAGACACCCGATCCGGGTGACGGCCCGTGAAAATCCTGACCCCCATCCTGCTGTTGCTGGGGGCCGGGGCCGCGCTGGCTCAGACTGTGCGCCCGCCCGCGCCACCCGCCCAGCCGCCGCGCGTCCTTCCCAATCTGCCGGCCGCCGCGCCGGCCGGGGTGACCGATCCCCAAGCGACGCCCCCCGCCGCGCCCCAAGGCGGCACGGTTTTGACCATGCGCGGGCTGGACAAGATCACCGGCCGTCCCACCAGCATTACCGCGCAGATCGGCAAGCCGATTACGTTTGCTACCCTGACCATCACCGCGCGTTTTTGTTATTCCACGCCGCAAAGCGAAACGCCGGAGACTGCCGCCTTTGTGCAGATCGAAGATCACCGTCCCGATCAGGCCGCGCGGCGGATTTTTTCCGGCTGGATGTATGCCTCCAGTCCCGGCCTGAACGGCGTCGAGCATCCGCTCTATGACGTGTGGGTCATCAGCTGCAACAATGCGCCGGCGCCGGTGGTGGCGGCCAATACCTCGACCGCGCCGGTCAAGGTGAAGGCGCCGGATTCGTCCGATAAGGAACAGATTCAGGCGCTACCCGAAGGCGCTGGGCAATAAATATCTCTCCATGGCCGGGCTTGACCCGGCCATCCATCTTTTTGATGGCCGCTGCGCGGCACTGGATGGGCGGCTCAAGGCCGCCCATGGAGGTTGAGAGAGTTGTTCAGAAAAACGGCCAGAGGGCTTCGCGGTTCAGCGCGTCTTGCAGCTTCAGCAAATAACGTTCACGCGGGATTTCGATGGCGCCGAAACGCGCCAGATGCGCGGTGATGAACTGGGTATCGAGCAGGGTGAAGCCGCCGCGTTTCAGGCCTTTCACCAGATGCACCAGCGCCACCTTGCTGGCGTCGCGTTGGCGCGAAAACATGCTCTCGCCGAAAAAGGCCGCGCCCAGCCGCACGCCGTACAGCCCGCCGGCCAGCACGCCGTCGCGCCAGCATTCGATGGAATGGGCATGGCCGCCGGCATGCAGCGCGCTGTAGAGGCGCAGGATTTCGTCATTGATCCAGCTTTCGGGGCGCCCCGGCGCCGGCGCGGCGCAAGCCTTCATCACTTCGACAAAGGCGCGGTCGGCGGTGACGGTGAAGGGACCGGCGCGTACGGTGCGGGCCAGCCGCCGCGGCAGATGGAAGGCGTCCAGCGGAATGATGCCGCGTTTCTCCGGCGACACCCAATAGAGCAGAGGATCGTCCCGCCGCTCGGCCATGGGAAACAGGCCTTCGGCATAGGCGCGCAGCAGAATTTCGGGTGTCAGCCGATTGGTACCGTGCATCCGCGCACAATAGCGCGTTGCGCTATCGTACGCGATATCTGATTACCCCCATCCGTCACAGCTCAGGTCGGCTCCGCCGACACTTCGCTGTGACACCTT
>CADECX010000027.1 GCA_902825865.1 uncultured Alphaproteobacteria bacterium | reverse complement strand
CGCTGGTTCAGCGAATAGAGGAACTTGCCGGTCGGATCGAGGGTCAGGCTGCGCGGAATGGTGCCTTCGGTATGGGTGTTGGCGATGCGCTTGATGCTGCCGTCCGCCGCAATCGTGAAAGTGGCGATGGAGTCATGATTGCGGTTGGCGGCATAAAGATGCCTGCCCGCCTTGTCGATCAACAGTTCCGAGGTGGTGTTGCCGCCCCGAAAGCCATCCGGCAAGGTCGAAACCGATCCGCCCTTGGCGGTCAGCTTGCCGCCGGCAAAGCTGTAAGCCTGGACGCGGGCATTCTGCTCCTGCAGTACATACAGCATCTTGCCGTCCGGCGAGAAAGCGAAGTGGCGCGGTCCCGCGCCCGCCACCGACTTGGCCACCGAAACCTGGTTCAGCTTGCCGGTGTTGGCATCCAGCTTCCAGACAAAGACCTGGTCGCGTCCGGCATCGGCGCCCAGCACATATTGGCCGCTGGGATCGGGCAGGATCATGTGGCCGCGCGAACCATGCGGCTCCTTGCTGCCGGCCATGCCGATGGGGCGGTCGGCAGCCTGGTAGACGCCCATCGGTCCGTCCGGCTTCACCACATCGGTGGTCTCGCCCAGGCTGCCGTCCGCCTTGATGCGGGTCGCCGAAAAGCTGCCGCCGGTATAATTGGCCACCAGCAGGAACCTGCCGGAAGGGTCGACGCTGACATAGCAAGGGATGGGGCCGCCGGAATCCACGGTGTTGAGTTTCTTCAGCGCGCCGCTCCTGGCATCCACCGCATAGGCGGTGATCGAACCACTTTTGTTGGCGCCATAGCTGGCGACCTCATTCACGGCGTAAAGAAACTTGTTGTCTTTCGACAAGGCGACCCAGGACGGCGACAGGTCCTTGGCGGCCAGCCTGAGCCCCGACGGCGCGCCGGTCGCGTCATCGATATTCACCAGATAGATGCCCTGCCCGCCATTGCTCGACGGACGCGCGTCGGCCGGATCGGGCGTGTAGGTGCCGATATAGGCGCGCGCCGCATGAGCGGCATTGGCGGCGCCAAGAACGGCGGCCAGCGCGGTGACGGCTACGGTAGTGCGAAGGAATTTCATCGGCATCTCCTTGGTGAATTGCATTGTCTTAAGGCAGGAAAACCATCACAGCCGGGGCGCCCACCGCCAGGAATTTGCCGGTGAAGCGCGGCACGCCATTGGGCTGAAGACTGAAGATGGCGATACTGTTGGCGCGCAGGTTCAGGGAATAGAGGAACTTGCCGCTGGGATCGATGGTCATGCTGCGCGGATGCTCGCCTTCCGTCGGCGTATTTGCGAGTTTGGTTGCAAGACCGTCCGCGCCCACCGCGAAACTGGCGATGGAATTGTGGGTGCGGTTGTCGGAATAGACATTCTTGCCGCTGGGAGAGACAATCAGGCGCGATGCCGAGCCGCTGCCCTGATAGCCGTCCGGCAGGGCCGAGATGCTCTTTCCTTTGAGGGTCAGCTTGCCATCGGCGAAGCCATAGGTCGTCAGTCGGGCATTATATTCGCCGATCTGGTACAGGGTCTTGCCGTCGAGCGAAAAACCGAAATGGCGCGGCGCCGAACCCGCCAGCGCGGTGGTGACGGAAACCTCCTGCAGCTTGCCGGTGGCGGTGTTGAGGCGCCAGACGAAAATCCTGTCGCGGCCGGCATCGTCGCCGACCACAAACTGGCCGGATGGGTCGGACTCGATCATATGGCCGCGGGTGGGACGGTTCGCGCCGGCCGGTGCCTGCCCCGGCGGCGCATCCGGCGCGCTGGCGGAACCGGCCGGCCCACCCGGCTTCACCACATCGCTGGCTTCCGACAGGCTGCCGTCCGCCTTGATGGGCAGAACCGCATAACTTCCGCCGATGTAGTTGGCGACCAGGATGAATTTTCCGGAAGCATGGACGCTGATAAAGCAGGGACCGCCGCCGCCGGAATCCACGGTGTTGAGTTTCCTGAGCGCGCCACTTTTGGCATCCACCGCATAGGCGGTGACCGAACCGCTTTTGTTCGGGCCGTAACTGTCGATCTCATTCACCGTGTAGAGAAACTTGTGGTCGGCCGACAGGACAAACCAGGCCGGCGACGCATCCTTCGCCACCAGCTTGAGACCCGACAGCGCGCCGGTCTTGTCGTCGACATTCGCCAGATAAATGCCTTCACCCCTGCCATTGGCATAGGCGTTCGGGTCCGCCAGGTTGGGCGTGTAGGTGCCGATATAGGCGCGCCCCGCATGGGCGGGGGCGCCAAACAGCGCGGCCAGTGCCGCGACAGCCACCGTGATGCGAAGAGATTTCATTGGCTTCCCTTCTGCAATTCAGTTGTCCGGCAAGGCGAAAACATAAATCGCATTGCCGTTGTTGGGATGATGCACATTGGGCAGCAAGGTCGTCGGCTTTGCCACCGGGCTGCCGCCGCCCAACCCCGACTCCACCGCGATATATTGCTTGCCGTCGATGGCGAAACTCACCACATGGCCCTGGGCGCTGGTGGAGAGCCGCGTCTGCCACAAGGTCTTGCCGGTGGCGGTCTCAATGGCGCGGAACCGGCGATCGAAATCGCCGACAAAGGCGACGCCGCCCGCCGTGGTCAGCACGCTGGTGAGGAACGGCGATTTTTGCTGAAAACTCCAGACCGGCTTCAGGGTCTTGGTGTCATAGGCCGCCAGCCGCCCCAGATTGCCGTCGGTGCCGGGCATCTCGAACAATTGTTGTGACGCCGCATTGGTGGCGGCGGGCCCGATCTTCCGCTCCAGCGGCTCGCCGCGCATCAGGACACAAGACTGATGCAGCGGGATCAGCATCAAGCCGCTGCCGGGATCATAGCTGGTGGCTGGCCAGTCGCGGCCGCCCGCCGGTCCCGGGCAGGACGACACCCACTCGCCCACTTTGGCGTTCTGAATGTCCTTGCGATAGACGGGAATGCCGGTCTTGGGATCGATACTGTCATAGATATTCTGGAACACCGTCTCCTGGGCGGCGATGAATTTGCCGGTGACGCGGTCCAGCTTCCACAACACGCCTGCCTTGCCCACTGTCAGCAGGTCTTTGGACGCACCGTGATCGATCAGGGTGCGCTCGAACACTTCATCGAGATCGAGCGCTTCGCCGGGCGCGTGGCTGTAGAACCATTTGAGCTTGCCGTTGTCGGGATCCAGCGCCAGGGTCGCATTGGCATACAATGTTGCGCCGCTGCCGGTGCCGCGGGTGGCGCGCGTCCAGGGCTTGGCCTGGGCGGTGCCCCAATAGGTCGTGTTCGATTCCGGATCGTAAGTACCCGCGATCCAGGTTTCCGCGCCCTGGCGGAATTCATCGGGCAGATCGCCCCAGCTGTCGCCGCCCGGTTCGCCCTTCAAGGCGACTGTCTTGAAGCGCCACACCACCTTGCCGGTGTTGACGTCATAAGCGCTGATGAAACAATGCTTGGTCTGATAGCGGTTGCAGTAGGTCAGGCCAACCAGAACCTTGCCATGCACCGTGATGGCGCCGCCGGTATTGCTGTAGCCTTCCTTGCCGTTCTCGATCTCGGTCTGCCAGACGATCTTGCCGGTCCTGGCCTCCAGTCCATAAAGCTTGGCGTCGGTGGTGGGCACCAAAATCTTGTCGCCATACAGCGCCAGCGACCGCGTCGCGCCGTAAGCGCGGGTGGGTGCGGGGCCAATGCGGTTTTCCCAGATCAACTCGCCGGTCTTGGCGTCCAGCGCCTGCACCGTGTTGGCGGTATTGGACAGGAACATGATGCCGTCATGGACGATGGGCGTCACCTGGCTGGCGCCGCCGTCATTCATCGCCCAGGACCAGACAAGCTGCAGGCTCTTGGCATTGGCGGTGGTGATCTGTTTGAGCGGCGAATGACTCCAGCCCTGATAATTGCGGCGGTACATCAGCCAGTCGGCATCCGAAGGCTTGGCCAGCATCTCGTCGGTGACGGGATTGTAGCTTTTCAAGCTGCCCGCGACCGTCAAGCCAAAGCGGCCCGGCGGATAAGAGGTCGCGGGGCGTTCACGCGCCGGCGCGGCGGCCGCGGCAGGCGGCGCTTCCGGCAAGTTTGACGGTTTGCCGTCGGCGATGGCGGCGATCTTCACCGTTTCATTGCCCACCAAGGCGCTATTGCCCGGCTTGGTGCCGTTCGATGCCAGCACAAAGGCGACGATGTTGCGATAGGCGGCGGGCTCCAGGCTGTTGCCGTTGCCATAGGGCATCGAGGCCTGGATCAGGCTGTAAAGTTCACCGGCCGAACGATTGCCCCAGGCGGCCAGGAAACTGGCCCCCACCAAAGCGGGCGCCTCGCCCGCGCCGCGCAATTGCGGACCATGACAGACGGCGCAGCTGGCGGCATAACCGGCGCGCCCCGCCGTTGCTTGCGCCAAAGTGAAAGGCCCGTCTTCCAATGCGATGGCGCTGGCGCCAAGCAGCGCAAGACCCAGAACAGATGCGGCTGCGAGCTTTTTCATTTCCGGGGAATATCCAATTGGGGCAGGAAGCCATGGCCCTTCACCGGCACCGCCTCGCCCGCAAAGGGATGGGGCGGCAAAAGCCATCCCGTCAGATTTCCGTTCGGCGCCTTCTGGCTGTTGATCTGAACATAGAAGTGGCCCCGGCGCAGTTCAGCCGCCTGCCTGGCCGTCAAAGTGAGGGTGCCCGAGATCGAGCCTGTCACATCCTGCGTGACAGTCAGGTCGAAGGCCTTGGAACCCGGAACGCCGATGCCCGCGCCATTATAAAGCGCGGCGGCGGTGGCGGCGCTGGCCAGGCCTTGAAAGTTGCCGCCGACGGTGAGCGTCCGGCCGTCCAGGCTGACCTTGGCCCTGCCCTCGCCGGCGACATTGGCGCGGGTGCCATCGGTATGCGGCGACGATGCGAGGCGGGTCTCGAAATCCTCGGCCCAGGCGGGCGTGATGGCCAAAAGCGCCAAAAGGCATATGCTGGTCTGCCGCAAAACCATATCCCCGCCCGGTTTCTTGTTCGATTTTGGGGATTCCTAGCACGGCCTCAGCGGGCCCCCAAGCTTGTGCAACTGCAGCAATTTTCAGAAATCTCGAGCGCCGCATTCGGCGGCGCGACCATCCGCTAGGGCCATGACCGTTCGCATGGCTGGTCGCCATGCTCACCCCCCTTCGCGTGCGTTAGCACGCTTAAGGGGGAGGTGGCCGAGACGGGCGCAGCCGCGAAGCGGATGCGTGATAGTCGAGGCCGGAGGGGGATCACAAATGAAACAGCAACCCAAAGAAAAAAGGGCGCCAGCGATAGCTGGCGCCCTGTCAACTGGTACGCGTGGATATCAGAGATTCCCGCGCACACCGATGATGAAATAGCGGCCCATCAGGTCTTCGCCGATCGGGGTGTTGATGCCGCCCGGATTTCCGCTCGATCCGATGACATCCGGGGGGATGGCATTGAAGGCATTCTGCACGTTCAAGAATGCAGACATGACCGTGCCGTTTTCGAGGCTGATCCGCTTGGTGAGGGTGAAGTCCCAGGTGGCGAAGCTGCCGACACGGTCCTGAGCATAGAAAGTCTGCCCGGGCCCGAAGACTCCGTTCTTGTTCAGGCCGCTATACCAGTGCCAGCCGGCGTCCACGCTCCAGTTGCCGAGTGTGTAATCGGCGAACAGCAAGGTCGCGGATCGCGGCCAGCTCCGCCGCACTGGGCAGCTGCGCCAAGGCAACGCCGCCCGCGCCCAGAAACAGCAACGCGATGAGAAGTGATGTTCTGGGCATCTTTCGGTCTCCTAAAAGCGATGGTACCGTTCGCATCGTCATATTTTCCCGGACATTTGGCTAGCCGCAATGACAGAACTCAATCGCCGCGCCTTCACTGCCGCAGGTGCATCCCTGGCTGTTGCCGCACCTGCGAAGGCCGCGCCTGCCCTGACCGTGCGTCAGGTGCTGGACCGGATGCGCGGCCAGATTGGCACCGAATGGTTCGAGCGCGGCGTGGACCGCATTGTCGCCGGCGATCCCGATACCGTCGTAACCGGCATCGGCACCACCATGATGGGGACCTTCGATGCCATGAAGGCGGCGGTGGCGGCCAAATGCAATCTGGTGATCACCCATGAGCCGACCTTCTGGTCGCATCAGGACATGGTCACCCAGTTTCAGGACGACCCGCTCTATAAAGTGAAGCTCGCCTATACGAAGGCGTACAATCTGGCCGCCTTCCATTTCCACGATCATTGGCATGCCAAGAAACCGGTGGACGGCATTCACCAGGGCATGGCGGACCGCATGGGCTGGGGCCGCCATCTGAAAAATCCCTACGACCGGCATATCGACCTGCCGCCCACCACCCTGGGCGGGTTGGCGCGGGAGTTTCAGAAGAAATTGGAGAGCCGCACCTTGCGCGTGGTGGGCGATCCCGACTTGCCGGTCAAACGCATCGCGGTGAGTTGGGGTTATTGCAGCATGCTGCCCGGTGCGCCCATGCTCGCCGGCGATTGCGACGCGCTAGTGATCGGCGAATGCCAGGATTGGGACTTGATCGCCTATGCCCAGGACCTGGTCGCATCGGGCCGCAAGAAAGGCCTGATCGTGCTGGGTCATATCCTGTCGGAACAATGGGGCATGGAATATGCCGTGCCCTGGCTTAAAGGCTTTGTGCCGGAAGTGCCGGTGAAATTCCTGCGGCTGGCCGAGCCTTATTGGAATTTGAAAAAGCCGGTCTTCGAAATCAATACCAAGGGGCTGCCGTGAGCAATCTCACCGCCCTGCAATTGATCCAGCGCGTGATCGCCCAAAGCGGCGCGACCAATCGGCCCCAGACGGTGGATCATGTCTCGGCGGGTGATCCCACCCAGACGGTCAACGGCATCGCGGTGATGACCCAGGCCACCTTGCAAGGCCTTCGCCAGGCGGCCGATGCCAAGGCCAATCTGATCTTCACGTATGATCCGGCTTTTTGGGCCACCGGCGATGATCTCACCCGCATGGAAACGGACGCGCTGTTCCTGGAAAAGCGCGACTTCATCCGCGCCCATAATATGGTGGTGTTCAATCTGCACGATCACTTGCGCGATTCCATGCCCGACCGCATTGCCGCCGGCATGGCCCAGGCGCTGGGCTGGCAATCGGATGCCGCCAATATCAATCTCTTCCGCCGCCCGCCAACCACGCTTCTGGCGCTGGCGCAGGAGTTGGGCGCCAAGCTGGACGACAAGACTTTGCGGGTGGTCGGCGACCCCGCCCTGCCGGTCGCCGCCATTGCCACCAGCTTCGGCAACACTCAGCAGATTCCGGGCCTGGCTTTGTTGAACAGTCCGGTCGACGTTCTGGTCTGCGGCTATGCCAGGGAATGGGAAGTGGTGGAGTATACCCAGGACATGATCTCAGCGGGCGTGAAGAAGGCCGTGGTGCTGCTGGGCGAAAACGCCTCGGTGCAGGCGGGCATGAAATTCAGCGCCGATTGGATCAAGACGGTGGTCACCGAAGTGCCGGTTACCTTTATCTCCCTCCCCGAACCTTATTGGATTCTCTGATGATGCGCGCGACTGCTCTTGGTTGTTTTCTGGTCCTGCTCTGTCTTGCGCCGGTGCAGGCGCAAACCAAACCAGTGCTGGGCAGTTGGGAAATCATGCCTGCGCAAGGCGAACCGGTGGCACGGGAGGAAGCCGGCTTTGTGGAAATGGGCGGGAAATTCTTCCTGATCGGCGGCCGCCGCGAAAATCCCGTCGATATTTTTGATCCCAAGACGCGCAGATGGACAAAGGGCGCGGTCCCGCCGATCGAGATTCATCATTTTCAGCCGGTCGCGCTCGATGGCCGTATCTATGTCATTCACGCCATGACGGGACGCTTTCCCCGTGAAACACCGGTGCCCTATGTCCTGATCTACGATCCGGCCAAGGATCAATGGACCAAGGGCGCGGAGATTCCCGTTGAACGCCGGCGGGGCGCATCCGGCGTGGCGGTCCATGACGGCAAGATCTATGCGGTGGCGGGCATTCTGGACGGCCATTGGGCCGGCACCATTGCCTGGTTCGACGAATTCGATCCCAAGACCGGCCGATGGCGGATCTTGCCGGACGCGCCCCATGCGCGCGATCACTTTTCCGCGGAAATGATCGGCGGCAAGCTTTACGCCGCGAATGGCCGCGCCAGCTCCGTCGCCACCAAGCAATCCTTCGATCTTGTCGTCGGCGAAGTCGATGTGTTCGATTTTCGCGCCGGCAAATGGTCCAGCCTGGCGCAAAACCTGCCCACCTTGCGCGCCGGCGGCATGACGGCGGTGGTGGGCAACCGGCTGGTGGTGATCGGCGGAGAAAGCGCGACGCAAGTCTCCGCCCATGCCGAAGTCGAGGCTTATGATACGGCGAGCGGCCGGTGGGAGAGCCTGTCACCCCTGGTCCAGGGCCGCCACGGAACCGGCGCGCTTGTCTATCAGGGGCGGGTTTACACCGCCTCGGGTGCGGGAAACCGGGGCGGCAGCCCGGTCCTGTCCACCATCGAATCCGCGCCTATTCTCAGTGCAAAATGACGGCCTGACCGCCCGATCTGGCATGCCGGTTTGGCGCTGGTAAAACCAACCCCGGGAAATGCTATAAGGCCCGCGTCCCAAACTGTTCCAGACCATGATCCTGCTTATCGATAACTATGACAGCTTCACCTACAACCTCTTCCACTATCTGGGAGAGCTGGGGGCACAGGTGAAAGTCGTCCGCAATGACGAGATTTCAGCCGCCCAGGCGCTGGCGCTGAAGCCCGAAGGCATTGTGCTGTCACCGGGTCCCTGCACCCCCAACGAAGCCGGCATCTGCCTGGATGTGATCAAGCAGGCGGACGGCAACGTGCCGATCCTGGGGGTCTGTCTGGGCCATCAGGCCATCGGCCAGGTCTATGGCGGCAGGATCGTGCGCGCGCCCCAGCCGATGCATGGCAAGCTTTCCCGTGTGCATCACAGCGGCAAAAGCGTGTTCCGCGGCCTCAACAATGATTTCCTCGCCACCCGCTATCACTCCCTCACCATCGATCCGCCTTCCATGCCCGCGTCCTTGGAAGTCACCGCCACCAGCGAGGATGGCGTGATCCAGGGCGTGATGCACAAAAGCCATCCGGTGCATGGCGTGCAGTTCCATCCCGAAAGCATTGCGTCGGAAAACGGCCATGCGCTGCTGGGCAATTTCCTCTCCATCGCCCGCGACTTCGCAAAAATACCGGCATGAAAGTCACAAGTGCCTCGGTGGATTTTCCCGCCGCGCTCGCCATCGTGCGCGAGGGTGGCAGCCTGGATGCCGAGGCTTCGGCGCGGGTGTTCGAAACCATCATCACGGGCACGGTGTCCGAAGCCGACCTCACCGCCTTTCTGACGGCGCAAGCGACACGCGGCCCCACTGTCCCGGAGATTGTGGGCGCCGTGCGGGCGATGCGCGCCGGCATGCGCCCCGTTTCCGCTCCCGAGGGCGCCATCGATCTGTGCGGCACCGGCGGCGACGGCCACGGCACCTTGAACATCTCCACCGCCGTCTCCTTTGTGGTGGCGGGCGCCGGTGTGCCGGTGGCCAAGCATGGCAACCGTTCCGCCACCTCCAAAAGCGGCGCCGCCGATATTCTGGAAGCCTTGGGGGTGAAGATCGACTTGGAACCGGCACGCGCCTCCGCCGTTCTGGCCGAGACCGGAATCGTCTTCTTGTTCGCCCAGGTTCACCATCCCGCCATGCGCCATGTCGGAAAAGTGCGCAGCCAGATCAAGATGCGCACCATTTTCAATCTGTTGGGGCCCTTGGCCTCCCCTGCCCGGGTGAAACATCAGCTGGTGGGGATTTATGACAAAAAGTGGCTGCGGCCCTATGCCGAGGCGTTGAAAGCCCTGGGCTCCAGCCGCGCCCTGGTGGTGCATGGCGCCGACGGGCTGGATGAAGTGACCATCACGGATGTGACGCATTTCGCCAGCCTGGAAAATGGGCAGGTCAGCGAGGGCCAGCTGGCGCCGGAAGATGCCGGTATTAACCGTGCCCGGCTAGCCGACATCAAAGGCGGGACGGCGGACGATAATGCGCAGGCGCTTAAGCGCTTGTTCGGCGGGGAAAAAGGTCCTTACCGCGACATCGTGCTGCTGAATGCCGGCGCCGCCCTTATGGTCTCGGGGCGGGCAAAAGATGTAAAAGAGGGTGTAAGATTGGCGGCACAAGCGCTGGACGGCGGCGCGGCGCGGCAAAAGCTGGATCAATTGATCACTGCATCTCATCGATGAGCATCCTCGACAAGATCCTTGGCTATAAGAAGGAAGAAGTGGCGGCGGCCAAGGCCAAGGCCGACCGCGCCGAACTGGAAGCGCGCGCCCGCGACGCCGGACCGACACGCGGCTTTGCCGCCGCGCTGCAGGACAAGAAAGAAGTCGGCGAATTCGGCCTGATCGCCGAGATCAAGAAGGCCAGTCCGTCAAAGGGACTGATCCGCGCCGACTTCGATCCCCCGGCGCTGGCCATGGCCTATGAGGAAGGCGGCGCCGCCTGTCTCTCAGTTCTGACTGATGAGCCCTCCTTTCAGGGCAAGCCGGAATATCTCGCCCAGGCGCGCGAAGTCACCCGCCTGCCCGTGCTGCGCAAGGATTTCATGATCGAGCCCTATCAGGTGATCGAGGCGCGCAGCTGGGGCGCCGACTGCATCCTGATCATCATGGCCATGCTGGACGATGCCCATGCCCGCGCATTGCTGGAGGAAGCATCGCGCTGGGAGATGGACGCGCTGGTGGAAGTGCATGACGAAGCCGAACTGGAACGCGCCTTGGACCTGGACGCCAGCCTGATCGGCATCAACAACCGCAATCTCAAGACTTTTGTCACCGACATGGGCGTGACCTTGAAGCTGGCGCCCAAGGTGCCGCGTGGCGTGCATGTGGTGGCGGAAAGCGGCATTTCCGCCCCCGCCGATTTGAAGCGGCTGGCGGGCGCAAAGGTCACCAGCGTGCTGGTGGGCGAAAGCCTGATGCGGCAAAAGGATGTGCGGTCCGCCACGGCGCTGCTGTTGGGCAACGGCTTCCGGTGACGGATACGCCAAGGCGATCCGCCGGGATGCGCGGCACGCCCCGCAATGATGCGCCGGGCCATCGGCCCATCTCGACCACACCGCCCAAGCCGCGCCCCGAAGCCGAACAGCCGGAGCGCGTCTCAAAGTCCCGTTACGTCAAACCCAAAGTCTTGATGGGCGAAGTGACGGCGCCGCGCGGCTTGGAGATTGGCCGCCAGCGCGATGCCTTCCGCGCTTTCATGATCGCCCGCCATTTGCGGCCCTCCGAATGGGCCCGCGCCGCCGGCATACCGGCGGGGGAGATATTGGGTTTTCTCACCGGCAAGACCCGCACCATCGCGCCCGCGAGTCTGGAAAAACTGGCGCGGGCGGCCAACTGCTCGCCCGAAGATTTCTTTCACTAAAAAATCCACTTCGACGAAAGCAGCTTTGGCGGCTGAAACTTTGATTCCACGCGGGCAAAGCGCGTTGACGGGGCCGGGGAACTAAAGTAGAACGATTCGCCGTGTACCGGCTTTGTTCGCTGGCGGATTTGGGCCGCATACGGACAGTCCGGGGGGAGAGAAAAGATGCTGACCCGCAAACAGTATGAGCTCTTGATGTTCATCCATGAACGGGTGCGCGAGAGCGGTATTCCGCCCTCTTTTGACGAGATGAAGGAGGCGCTGGACCTGAAATCCAAGTCCGGCATCCACCGCCTGATCACCGCTTTGGAAGAACGCGGCTTCCTGCGCCGCATGGAAAAGCGCGCCCGCGCCCTGGAAGTGCTCAAGCTGCCCGACAATATGGCCGAGACCCTGCGTCCCGCTACCACCCGCAGCCAGGTGCAGCGGGCCGGCGCCCGCCATGGCCGCAGTGAAATCCGCATGGCCGATGCCCGTTCACCCGCGCCCCGGCGCGGTTATGGCGATGGCGGCGAAACCGCCGTCAATGTGCCCTTGGTCGGCCGCATCGCCGCCGGCACGCCGATCGAGGCGTTGCAGAACAAGGTCAGCGACGTGCCGGTGCCCGGCGGCATGATCGGGCGCGGCGCCCATTACGCCTTGGAAGTCACCGGCGACTCCATGATCAATGCCGGCATTCTGGACGGCGACACGGTGATCATTCAGGAAGCCGACAGCGCCAACACGGGCGAGATCATCGTCGCTTTGGTCGACAATGAAGAAGCCACCTTGAAGCGGCTGCGCCGCCGCGGCGACTCCATTGCCCTGGAAGCCGCCAACCCGGCTTACGAGACGCGCCTCTATGGCGCCGACCGGGTCAAGGTTCAGGGCAAGCTGGTTGGATTGATCCGCCGTTATTAGTCGAACGCGCCCTCAGCGCGGATCCAGGCCGCGCGACTTGAAATAGGCGACCGAGGCCGGGCTTTTCAGGAAGGCGATGAACTGCGCCGCGACCTTTGTGTCCGTCGCCTTGCTCGAAATCGCGACGTCGCCATCCATGAACGAACCCAGCTCCACCGGCAGGTTGCCGACATATTCCACCGCCGGGTCGTTGATCTGGCTCTTCAGCTGCAAGCCCATATCGGCGCCTTCCTTGATGCCGACCACGGCGTTGCCCTTGGCGGGCGACTTGCCGTTGTTGGGCTGGAAGTCCGGGCGCTGCAGGATGTTGTGGATTATCATCGCCTGCTGGCTCTTCTCGGCGGTGAAGGGGCTGGAATAGGCGACCTGCTTGGCGCCCTTGATGGCGGCGGCGGTCTTGGCCACGGTCGAGATGTCCGGATGCTTGGCGCCCTTGGGAACGATCATCACGATTTCGACGCGGGCCAACTTCTGGCGCGTGCTGGGCACCACCAGATTCTCCTTCACGCTGTCATCCATCAGTTCCACCGGCAGGACCACGACATCGCCGCCCGCCTGGACGACGCCCATGATGGCGCCCATCTGCTTCTGGTCGACGGTGACCTTGTTGCCGGTCTCAGTGGAAAATTTCTCGGCCAGTTCCTTGAGGCCGCCCAACCCGACAAAGCCGGGGGTGACGACACGAATATCTGCCGCATGGGCGACTGGCGCCAGGAGAGCCGCAAACGACACAGCCAGAAGGAATGTACGCATGTGGAAGGCCTCCCCGATTTCTGCCGGCATGTTATCCGCAACCTGGCAGCCCGCAACGCGGGCAAGGACCCATTGCGCCCTTTTTCGCATCCCCCGGCAACAATATGTCGCCCGGTCCAAAGGTCTGGACGGATCAAAGCTGACAGATGATACCGATAAATTGCTTGGCGCCCCGGCGATAGTCGGGACGCGGGGCGCGCGAGACAATCTCGGTCAGGATCACGCTTTCCGGCTCGTCGAGATTGAGCAGCTTCCATCCGGCGCGCTCATGCGCCGGTCCACGGATCTGCCAGCCGCTCAAGATATGCTCGCCGCCGCGCCCGATGCCGACGCGATGCACTTCGACAATGCGTGTGTGGTCCCGGTATCCGATCTCGAGGCACTTGGCGCTTTCGATTGCGTCGCAGGCTATCGCGACCCGGTCAGCAAAGCCCGGCTTGGGGGCTGCATTTGGCACAATGTGGCGGGCAGTGCTTGCCATCGCGAACGTCCATCGGACGCTTCATGCTGTCACCATCGTGTGGCAGGGGGCAACAGCGAAGGGATCAAAATTTGATACCGCTTAATCCCGCGCCACGCTCAAGCCGCAGGCATGTCGCGCTTGCGCTATTGCGTACGATCGACAACCCAGGGCCGCTCGCCGCGCCATTGCCGCACGCTGACGGCGCTTGGCATCGGCGACAGCGAGACGCGCCAGCCTTGACCCTGCTCCGCGACGCGCCGATCGATCACAAGAGGGCCATTGCAGGCCGATGCTTGCGCGGCATTGATGACAACTTGCGCGCGGCGGCAATCTTCTTCCAGGGCCTCCGGCCGAAGGCCTGCGGCAATGGTCACGGTCCGCCTGGACACACCCATGATGACCGTCTTGCTCACCACACAGCCCAGTCCGTCGCACACGGTTCCCGGCAGCCCCACCGCCTGTTCGATGTCGCGGCCATCGCCGTCGCGCCGCAGCCAATCGCGGGCGGCATATTTGTCTTGCGGCTTGCGGAGGAAATGCAGCAACCCATCCTCACCACGGACGGCGATGGTCGCCGCGTCCGACGCCACCAGCATGTCGGGCAAGGGCGCACGCCAGGCCAACACCGCGCCGATCAGCACCGGCGCCAGTCCCCACCAGCGCCATCTCTTCTGCCATAGCGCCAGCCACAGCCCGCCCAGCGAGATCAAAACCAGCGCCGCGTGCGGCATGGCTTGTGACAGCGACACCGCGCCGGGCAGTCCCGACACCCAGCGTCCCAACGCCACCATGATCTCAATGCCCCGCCCCATCAGGTCGAGAGCAACAGCCTCAAGCCCAAACGGCATCAGCACCACCGACAGCGCCGCCATCGGCATTATCCAAAGACCCATCACCGGCATGGCGATCAGATTGCCCAGCACGGTGTAATGGGTGGCGCGCTCGAAATAAAACAGGGCGTAAGGCAGGGTGGCGAGACTGCCGATCAGGCTGGTCATCACCGTGCCATGGGCATAGCGATAGAGCGCGCCGCGTGGTTCGCTTCGTTCCTTGCGGCTTTCCCATTCCGCCACCGCCACCAAGCCCGCCACGGCGGCGAAGGACATCTGAAACCCGGGATCGGTGATCGCTTCGGGCTGCAGCGCCAGCAGGATCGCAGCCGCCAGCGCCAGCGACCGCATGGTCAGCGCCGGCCGGTCCAGCAGCACCGCCAGCATCAGGACGGCGAACATCACAAAGGCCCGCACCGCCGACGGCGCCGCCCCGCTGATGGTCAAATAGAAGATCGAAGCCGCCAACGCGCCCAGCGCCGACCATTTCTTGATCGGATAGTGGAGAGCCAGGCCCGGTATCGCGGCCAGCAGCGCGCGCAACAGCCAAAAGATGCCGCCGCCCACCATCGCCATCTGCAATCCCGATATGGCGAGCACATGCGCCAGGCCGGCATCGCGCAGCGCGTCTTCGTCTTCCTCGCTGATGCCGCCGCGTTCGCCCGTGATCAGGGACGCGGCGATGCCGCCGGTGCTCCCCTGCAGCGCCGTTTGAATGGCCTGCGTCATGCCAAGGCGCAATCTTTCCACCGCGTCGCCGATACGCTGACCGGTGCTGGGCGGATGCGCGGGCGGCACGGCATGCGCCCGTCCATACGCAAAGCCCACCGCGCCGATGGATTGGAAATAAAGCCGGCGACCCAGATCATGAGCGCCTGGCGCGCTGGGGCCGGGCGGTGTGTCCAGCCGCGCCGTCAGGCTCAGCCAATCGCCGGGTTGGAAATCCGCGCCTGTGCGCATCGCGATCCGCACCCGGCGCGGCAAAGGATCAAGCCCGCCGGAGCGGACATCCTCCAGTATGACCCGCACGCCTTTTTCGCGCGGCTCCAGCGACACCAACCGGCCCGTGAGATGGACCACCGAACCGCGCTCCAAGACCGGGGTGCGGACCTTGGTCTCGCGCAATTTGGCCAGACCGAAACCCAGCATCAGCGCCGCCAGCAGGGCCCAGACAAAGGCAAAGCGCCAGCGCGCCCGCCCCAAGATCGCCAGGGTCGCCGAGACCCAGGTCAGGCCGAGCGTGATCCAGGCAAAAAGGACGGGCGGCTCGGCGGGAAGCGCGAAATAGGCCGCGGAACCCGCACCCAATGCCACCGGCAGCCAGAGCGGCCAACGGTCCTGCTCTGATGCGAGTTCATTTTGCAACAGCATCTATCACGCTCTGGCGCCTCGCTTTTGCTCGGCGCATTCGACCTTCAAATCGGTCCACTGGACCGATTTGACCGGCTAATGCCGGTCGGGCCTCACCCCTCAAATCGGTCCACCGGACCGATTTGTCCCTATCGGGCCGGGCCTCATTGCCAAGCCCCCCGCCCTACTCTAAGTCCCTCCGATCATGGCCGAAAACCCCAAACCCGTCCTGCGCTTCGCCCCCTCGCCCACAGGCATGCTGCATATCGGCGGCGCCCGCACCGCCCTCTTCAACTGGCTTTATGCCCGCCACACCGGCGGCACCTTCCTTTTGCGCATCGAGGATACCGACCGCGAGCGCTCCACCCCCGAAGCGGTGGAAGCCATCCTGGGCGGCATGGCCTGGATGGGGCTGAACTGGGACGGCGATGTGATCTTTCAATTTGCCCGCGCCGCGCGTCACCGCGAAGTGGCCGAAAAACTGCTGGACGAAGGCAAGGCCTATCGCTGCTACGCCACGGCTGAAGAACTCACCGCCATGCGTGAAGAACAAAAGGCCGCGGGGAAACCCATGCGCTATGACGGCCGCTGGCGCGACCGCAATCCCGGCCCGGAACAGCAGGGCAAGCCTTTTGTGGTGCGGCTCAAGGCGCGGCAGGACGGTGAAACCATCGTCCATGACCAGGTGCTGGGGCATGTGCGGTTCGAGAATTCCCAGCTCGACGACATGGTGCTGCTGCGCTCCGACGGAACCCCCACCTATATGCTGGCGGTGGTGGTGGACGATTTCGACATGGGCGTGACCCATGTCATTCGCGGCGCCGACCATCTCAACAATGCCGCCCGCCAGTTGCAATTGATCGAGGCGATGGGCGCGCCCATTCCAACTTACGGCCATCTGCCGCTGATCAACGGACCCGATGGCGCCAAACTGTCCAAGCGCCATGGCGCCCTGGCGGTCGAGGCCTATCGCGACATGGGTTATCTGCCCGAGACCATGCGCAACTATCTGCTGCGGCTTGGCTGGAGCCATGGCGATGACGAGATCATCTCCACCGCCCAGGCCATCGAATGGTTCAATCTGGAGTCCATCGGCAAGAGCGCGGCGCGGATGGATTACAAGAAGCTGGACAATCTCAACGGCCATTACATCCGCGAGACCCCTGATGAAACGCTGGTGGCGGAAGTCACCGCTTTCCTGTCGCGCGAGACGCCGCCGCGGGTGCTGTCGATGACCGCGCGCGAACGGGTGTTGGCCGCCATGCCGTCCTTGAAGGAGCGGGCCAAGACCCTGATCGAACTGATCCAGGGCGCGGAGTTCCTCTTCACCGACGGTCCGCGCAGTTTGGACGAAGCCGCCGCCAAGCTTCTGGTCCCGGACGCGCGCGGCCATCTGGCCGCCGCCCTGCCGGCGCTGGAAGCCACTGAGTGGGGCGCCACCGACCTGGAATCCGCCGCCCGCGCCTTCGCGGAAAGCAATGGACTCAAGCTGGGCCAGGTGGCGCAGCCTTTGCGCGCCGCCCTGACCGGCAAAGCCTCCTCACCGCCTTTGTTCGAGATGCTGGCCCTGCTGGGACGGGAAGAATCCCTAGTCCGGTTAAGGGCTTATAAGGAGTGAGACGATAACATTTGTCGTTATCAAACCACGTGACGAACCAGAAAAAGCGTGGCTTTATTGCAGTGCAAAACGGGGGATATGGCCATGAGAGAGAGCAAGATTAAGCCCGACGGAAGCGCCAAGCTCAGCTATGGCGGCAAGGACTATGAGTTCCCGGTCTTTGCCGGCAGCCAAGGCCCCAATGTCGTGGACATCCGCAAGCTCTACGACCAGGTGGATGTCTTCACCTACGATCCCGGCTTCACCTCCACCGCCTCGACCGAGTCCAACATCACCTTCATCGATGGCGACAAGGGCGTCCTGCAATATCGCGGCTATGCCATCGGCGATCTGGCCGAACATTCCAGCTTTCTGGAAAGCTGCTACCTGCTCTTGTACGGCGAACTGCCCAACGCGGCGCAGATGGACAAGTTCACCTATTCTATCACCCGCCACACCATGGTGCATGAGCAGCTGGCGACCTTCTTCCGCGGCTTCCGCCGCGACGCCCATCCCATGGCGATCATGTGCGGCGTGGTCGGCGCGTTGTCGGCCTTCTATCACGACTCGACCGACATCACCGATCCCAAGCAGCGCGAGATCGCCAGCCACAGGCTGATCGCCAAGCTGCCCACCATCGCGGCCATGGCCTACAAATATCATATCGGCCAGCCCTTCGTGTATCCGCTCAACAAGCTTGGCTACACCGAAAACTTCCTGCGCATGTGCTTCTCGGTTCCGGCCGAGGAATATGTCGTCAATCCGGTGCTGGCCAAGGCGCTGGACACCATCTTCATCCTGCATGCCGACCACGAGCAGAACGCCTCGACCTCGACCGTGCGTCTGGCGGGCTCCTCGGGCGCCAATCCTTTCGCCTGCATCGCGGCGGGCATCGCCTGCCTGTGGGGCCCGGCGCATGGCGGCGCCAATGAGGCGGCGCTCAAGATGCTGGAAGAAATCGGCACCGTCGACCGCATTCCGGAATTCGTCGCCAAGGCCAAGGACAAGACCAGCGGCTTCCGCCTGATGGGCTTCGGCCATCGCGTCTACAAGAATTACGATCCCCGCGCCAAGGCGATGCAGATCCAGGCCCATGCCGTGCTCAACGAGCTTGGCCTGCACAATGATCCGCTGCTGAAAGTCGCCATCGAGTTGGAAAAAGTGGCGCTCAGCGATCCTTATTTCATCGAAAAGAAGCTCTATCCCAATATCGACTTCTATTCCGGCATCACCTTGAAGGCGCTGGGCTTCCCCACCTCCATGTTCACGGCGCTATTCGCCCTGGCCCGCACCGTGGGCTGGATCGCGCAATGGAAGGAAATGCTGGAAGACCCGCATCAGAAGATCGGCCGCCCGCGCCAGATCTATACCGGCCCGACCGAGCGCGCCTACACGCCGATGGCGAAGAGGAAGTGAGAGCGACCGGCGCGCATTAGCGCGCGAGCATGTCCAGTGGACATGCGAGAGGGAGGGAGCGCCGCGAGCTTGGGCGAGCGGCCTAACGCTTATCCAAAAACTCCAGCAACACCCGCGCTGCGCGCAGGGACGGCGCTTCGTCGCCCTCGCCCAGCAGCCGCCCGAACTCCTTCATCGCTTCGACCTGCGCGTCGCGCGCCGATGCGTCGGTGAACAAGGTGCCCAGCGCCAAGGCCAGATTGTCCGGCGTGGCGCGGGCTTGCAGGAATTCCGGCACCGCCTCGCGCCCCAGCAGAATATTGATCAGGGTGATGTGGGTCACAGTCATCAGGAATTTCGACAAGAAGAACGTCAGTCCGCCCACTTTGTAGCCTACCACCATGGGGGTGTGGGCGAGCGCCAGCTCCGCCGTCACCGTGCCCGACGCCGCTAACGCGGCGTCCGCGGCATGAAATGCCGCGAACTTGTCGGCCTCGCCTTCCACGATATGCAGCGGTGTCGGCCAATCTTCGGCCGCCTCGCGCACTTTGCCCGCGACATGCGGCACCGTGGGCAGCACCGTGACCAATCCCGGAATGACCCCGGCCAGAATGCTCACCGCGCCGTAAAATTCCGGCAGAATGAACCGGATCTCGCTGGTGCGGCTGCCAGGCAAGACCGCCAGCAGCGGCGCCTGCGGCGCGATGCCCAGCCGCGCCCTTAAGTCCGCGCCGCCGCCGACCTTGGCCGCCCGCTCGATCACCGGATGGCCGACAAAGGCGGCCTTCAAGCCGTATTTTTCGAAGAACGGCACTTCAAAGGGAAACAGCGCCAGCACCAGGTCGAAATAATGCGCCATGGCCTTGGCGCGATAGGCGCGCGACGCCCATACCTGCGGCGCGACATAGTCCACGGTCTTTATCGAAGGATCACGCTTCTTGATCGCCCGCGCCACGCGATGGGTGAAATCGGGACTGTCGATCACCACCACCACATCGGGCTTGGTCGCGATCGCGAAATTCACCGCCTGCTTGACCCGGCGCAGGATGGCGGGAATGGCCGGCACCACTTCGCGCAGGCCCATCACGGCGGTGTCGTTGAGCGGATAAAGGCTTTCCAGCCCCTCGCGCGCCATCGCCAGCCCACCCACGCCGCTGAATTGCACGCGCTCGCCCGCCAATTGCTTGAGGCCCGCCATAAGCTGCGCACCCAGCGCGTCGCCGGATGGCTCACCACAAACAAGCATGATGTTTAATTTTCTTACCGGCATGCATATGCCCGCGCTATTTTATGCGCGTCCGCGGGCGCGTCCGCGCTTGGCTCGCCGCACACCAGCATAATGCGCAGCTGTTTCAAGGCTTCACGCCAACGACGAACAGGCCCAGCCGGTCGGCTTCCGCCGCCACCGCCGCCTTGTCCAGGATCAAGGCGCTGCCTGCTTCCACCGCGATGCCGACCAGGAAAGCGGCGGCGGCATTGCGCACCGTCTGCACGCCCACCACCGGCATATCCGTCTTGGCGTCCTGGGTCGGCTTCAAAGCCTTGACCAGTACACCGCGTTTCTTGTCAGCGGTCCCGCGCAGGCTTTCGCGCAGGGTGGGAATCCGCAACAGCATGGCGTCGGTGCCTTCCGCCGCCTCAACCGCCAAAGGCAGGCCTTCGCACACCACCGCCGCCTGGCCCACATCCAGCGCGCCCAGCGCATGCACGATCTTGAAAGCTTTCTCGATATCGCCTTTGTGTTCGGGCTGCGGCGCGAGTTTGCCCGCCACGCCTTCCCGCGCCACCAAAGCGGGCGCGGCCTGGGCGACACTGATCGCGGTCATTCCGGCATCCTCGCAAATGCCGACGATAAAGCGCAGCAGCGCGTCGTCGCCCTCTCTGGCCGCCGCGATCGCCTTGGGCAGAAGCAGCATGCCCTTGGCGTCCAATTTCATGTCATTGAACTTGGGCCGGTCCACCCGTCCGCAGAGCAGAACCTCCTCGACGCCATGATCCTTGAACGCCTTGATGATGCGGCCCGGCTCGCCCGGCGAAAAGAATTGGTGCGGAAAAGCGTTGGTCCAATCTTCCACCACACTGCCGAGCAGCGCCACGACATAGATCTCGCGGCCCGCCGCCTTGGCCGCCTGGGCCACCACGCGCGGCAGCTCGCCGCCGCCCGCGATGAGTCCCAAAGGTTTTTCGGCGGTACTCAAACAGTCTCTCCGCCGCGCCGCCGCGCCAGGCACAATTCCTGTTTGGCGTCGGCCAGGATGAAATCGGTTATCTCACCGACTTCCGCCACACCTGGAGACGCCGCTTTGGCGGCGCGGGCGCGGTCCGCCACACTGCCGCCCTCGCCGTAGAACACCGAACGGAAGGCCGCGCGCATGGCATTGATGGTGTCGCGGGAAAGGCCGCGGCGCTTCAATCCGATCAGATTGAGCCCGGCCAGTTCGACATGATCACCGAAGGCCATGGCATAGGGGATCACGTCGCGATTGACACCGGTCAGCCCGCCGATCATCGCGCCCTTGCCCACCCGGCAGAATTGCTGAACCGCCGCCAGCCCGCCGAAGATCACCCCGTCACCGATCTCCACATGGCCGCCCAGCGCCACCGAATTGGCGAAGGTGACATCCTCCCCGACGCGGCAATCATGGCCGACATGGGAATTGGCCATGAAATAGCCGCGTGCGCCGACTTGGGTGAGCCCACCGCCCTTGCGGCTGCCCACATGCATGGAAACCATTTCGCGCAGCACACAGCCGGGGCCGATCTCAAGCCGTCCGTCGGCGAAATCATTGCCGCGGATCTGCCCTTCCCCGCCCACCGCCACGCCGGGATAGAGATCACAGCGCGCGCCGATCCTGGTGACGCCCGTCACCGAGACATGCGAGCGCAGACGCACGCCGTCTTCCAGCACCACGCGGGGACCGATATGGCAAAATGGCCCGATTTCGGCACCGGCGCCGATCACCGCGCCGTCTTCCACCACCGAGGTGGGATGCACGCTCATCCGGCGCCGCCGTCATGGATCATGGCGCTGAATTCCGCCTCGGCGCAAAGCACGTCCCCGACAAAGGCCTGGCCTTCGAACTTCCACACCGGGCCGCGCTGCGCCAGCTTCTTGACCGGCATGCGCAAGAGATCGCCCGGCACCACCGGCTTGCGGAAGCGCGCCTTTTCGATGGTGAGAAAATAGACCGCCGGTCCGGTCTTGCCGATCACGCTATGCACCACCAGCGCGCCCGCCGTCTGGGCCATGGCTTCGACGATCAGGACGCCGGGCATCACGGCCTTGTCGGGGAAATGGCCCATGAACCAGGGCTCGTTGATGCTCACCGCCTTGTAGCCGGTGGCGCTTTCGCGCGGCACGATATCCGCCAATTTTTCCACGAACAGCATCGGGGCGCGATGCGGCAGAAGTTGCTTGATCTGCTCGACGTCCAAAACGGTATCAGTCATTGCTGCCCTGCTTGCGCGGCTTGGCGAGGCGCGCCAGCGCGTGAATCTCCCGGGCCCATTCTCTTACAGGTTTCGCGGGTGCGCCGCCATAATCCTGCCCGCCCTCCAGGAAGAAGGCCGACCCGGTACCGGAACGCGCGCCCATCCGCGCCTTGGCGCCGACCCGCGTATGATCGCCGAGCCCCACCTGGCCCGCGAGCACCACGCCGTCTTCCAGCACCACGCTGCCCGCCAGCCCGGTCTGGCCCGCGATCACGCAATGCCGTCCGATCTGGCAGTTGTGGGCGATCATGATCAGGTTATCGAGCTTGCTGCCCTCGCCGATCACCGTATCGCCCAAGGCGCCGCGGTCGATGGTGGTGGCCGATCCGATCTCGACATTGTCCTGCACGATGACCCGGCCCAGCTGCGGGATCTTGAGATAGTCCTCGCCGGTTGTGGCGAAACCGAAACCGGGCTGGCCGATATGGGCGCCGGGCAGGATGATGACGCGGTCGCCGATATAGGCATGGCTGATGGTGACCCCGGCGCCGATTTCACAATTCCGCCCGATGGCGACACCGGGACCGATCACCACGCCGGGCCCAAGCCTGGTGCCGTCGCCTATTTCCGCAGCCGGACCGATCACCACATGGGGTGCGATCTCGACATCGCGGCCGATTTTGGCGCTTTCGGAAATCGCTTCGCTTTGCCGCCAGCGCGGCTGGGAATGTTCGGGATAAAACAGCGCCGCGACCGCGGCGAAAGCGCGTCCCACCGAACCGGCTTCCAGCACGGTCATTCCGGCGGGCGCGGGCACGCGATTACCGGCTTGCGGCACCAGGCAAAGCCCGGCCTTGGAGGCGGAAAAGACGTCACGCAGCGCCGCCGCGCCGGAATAGAAAACCACATGACGCGGCCCGGCTCCGGCCAGATCGGCAAGATCGAAGTAAAGCTGCGCCCCGTCGCTGCCGGATGGCAGCGCGATACCGGTCTTTTCGCAAATCTGCGCCAGCGAGAAGGGCCCAAGATTCTTGAAAAAACGGGGATCGGCCATCAGGGGCTCTTTGGCGCGGGTCTTTTGGGACCGCTATTTCTTGGGCTGCGCGGGCGGCGCGGGCGGCTTGGCGTTCATATCCACCTTGATGGAAGGCAGCTTTTGATTCAGCCGGTTGATCGCCTCGCCGGTGATGTCAAAGCCCGAAGCGTTGGCGAACACCACCGCCTGCTTGTCCAGAACCAGGTTGGCGCCGCGCTCCTTTACCAACTGCTGCAGGATCGGGCCCAGTGTCGTTTCCATGGTGGCGCGGGCCTGGGCAAAGCCCGCCTTGAGCTGCTCGTCCTTGCGGCCCGCAACCGCTTGCAGCGACCGCTGCTTGGCCTGGAAGGCTTCAAGCCGCTTCTGCTTCACATCCGGCGCCAGGATCGCAACCTGCTGCTGCAGCTGTTGGCCTTCCTTCTCCAGCGCCCGGCCCTGGGCCTGGAGGTCGTTCTTGGCCTGGTTGGCATAATTCTGCATCTGGCGGGCGATGTCCTGGCCCACCTTGGAGAATTGCAGGATCGCGGCGCGGTCGAGCACCACGATCTTGGCTTGAGGCGGATCGGCCAGAACCGGGGTGGCCGACAAGGCAAGAGCCGCGAGAGCGAGCTTGAGAGAGGTTCTGGTCATTTTAGTACCCTGTAGCAGTGCTGAAGTGGATGATCTGGGCCCGGTCATAGGGCGCTTTAACATACGGCAGTCCGAGGTCGATCTGAACCGGCCCGAAAGGCGATTTCCAGCTCACGCTGATGCCGGCCGAGCCGCGGAAGGCCAGATTGTCCTTCACGCAGGTGCCGATGCCGGAATACCGCGCCCCGGTGCATTGGCGGAAACCGCTGAGATTGTCCAGCCGGCCCATGGTGCCGAAATCGGTAAACAGCGAAAGCCCCACGCCATAGCTCTCGGGCAACAGCGAGGGGAAGCGCATCTGGGCGGTGCCGATGGCCCGCACCGTGCCGCCCAGGGCGCCGGTATTGTTGGGAGCAACGATGTCGCGGGGGCCGACGCCGGCCAGGGCAAAGCCGCGGAAACTGTCGCCGCCGTCGAAGAAGCGCTCGTTGAACGGCACCAGCGAGCCGTCATAGCCGGTGATGTAGCCCAAGCGGGCGGTCAAGCTGGCGATGATCCCGCCATCCAGCAGGGGCGCATAGGTCGCGGCGATGGCGCTGGTCTTCATGTATTTCAGGTTGCCGCCGAAACCGGCAAACTCCTGGGAGAACGTGAAAGTCGATCCGTTGGTGGGTTTGCGCAGATCGTCCAGGTCGTTATAGGCATAGGAGAAGCCGATCAGCGAACCGTATAGCGAACCGGCGGCGAGCTGCACGTCCAGCGGCGCCCCCGCATAGGGACGCACTTCCTCGATCTTGTAGGTATAGCTCAGCGCCACCGAACTATATTCCGAGATCGGGAAACCCATGCGCAGCACCGCCGCGGTGGTGTTGGCCTGGAATGTCGCCTGATCGAAATTGTTCTGGCTCTGATAGATGTCGAAACCGGCCGCCAGTTCGCGGTCCAGGAAGTAAGGCTCGGTGAAGCTGAACACCGCCTGCTTGGTGATGTAGGAGGCCTGCAGCGACACACGCAGGGACTGGCCGCGGCCGAACCAGTTGGTGTCGGAATAGCTGACTTCGCCCAGCAGCGAGGTGTAGGACGAATAACCCAGGCCGACCTGCAGCGAGGCGGTGGACTGTTCGGTGACATTGACGGTCAGGTTGGTGCGGTCGGGCTGGCTGCCGGGCACGTTCTTGACCTCGACATCCTTAAAGAAACCCAGGCTGCGGATGCGGGTGCGCGAACGGTCGATCAACACGCGGTTGAAGGCGTCGCCTTCCTGCAGGCGGAACTGGCGGCGGATGATCTTGTCCAGGGTGCGGGTATTGCCCGCGATATTGATCTTTTCGATATAGACGCGCGGTCCCTGCACGATCTCGAAACCCAGATCGATGGTCCTGATCTTGGGGTTGCGCTTGAGGCGGGGACGCACCTCGGCAAAGGCATAGCCCTGGGTGCCGGCGGCATTGGTCAAGGCGTCGATCGCCTTCTGCACCAATTCCTGGGAATAAATTTCGCCCTTGGTCACATCCACCATCGGACGCAGCCGGTCCGCGGGCAGCTCCGCGATCTTGGATTCGATGTCGACATTGCCGAAGCGGTAGCGGACGCCCTCATCCACCGTGAAATTGATGTAGAAGCTGGTGCGGTCCGGGGTGAGCTGCGCCACCGCGCTGAGCACCTTGAAATCGGCATAGCCGCGATTGATGTAGTAACGGCGCAGCGACTCGCGGTCGAATTGCAGCCGGTCGGGATCGTAATTGTCGTTGGAGGCGAGGAACTTCCACCAGCGGCTTTCCTCGGTGGCGATCTGCCCCCGCAGCGTGTCGCTGGGGTAGATTTTGTTGCCGATGAAATTGATCTTGCTGACGCCGGTGGTGGGGCCGTCGGTGATCGAGAAGATCAGGTCGACGCGGTTCTGCGGGCGCTGAATGATCTGCGGATCGACACGGGCGGCGAATTTGCCGTTGCGGCGATAGAGTTCGATGATGCGCTGGACATCGGCCTGGACCTTGGCGCGGGTGAAGACGGCGCGCGGCTTGATCTGGACTTCCTTGGTGAGGTCCTTGTCCGAGACCTTGGAATTGCCTTCGAACACCACCTGATTGACGATCGGATTCTCGGTGACCCGGATGGTCAGGGTGCCGGTCGAGCCGTCGAAGCTGGTCCTGACGTCGGAGAACAGCCCGGTGACGGTCAGGTTCTTCAGCGCGGTATCGACATCGACCGGGACGTAATTGTCGCCTTCGCGCAAGCCCACATAGGTGAGCACGGTGCCGGCCTCGACGCGCTGGGTGCCGCGCACCACGATGTGCTGGATGACGCGGGGGACTTCGGCGGCGGGGGCCGCCGGCAGCTGCCCGGCCGGATTGGCGGCGGCGGCGGCATCTTCATTGCTGGGCGCGGCGGGTTGCTGATTCAGCTCCTGGGCTCGCTCGGCGGCGCCGGGGCGAAGCTGGGCCCATGATTCTTTCGTGGCGGGCACGGACGCCAATGCCAGGCAGACTCCGGCCGAGGTCGCGCGCAACAACCTGCTTCTAAGGCGCAACATCCGCATCCCGGTTCGGCCAACTCGTCATTTAGGGCGCGGCAGGCGCGGCCCGGTTTTCAGAAAAGATTCAGCCGGACCAGGTCATTCCAGGTCGTCAGGAGCATCAGCCCCAGCACCAAAACCAGCCCAAGCCGAAATCCAACGTCCTGGGCCCGCGCACCAAGCGGACGCCCCAAAACAGCTTCGCATGCATAGTACAGAAGATGCCCCCCGTCGAGGAGCGGAATCGGAAAAAGATTGGCCAACCCGATGCTTACAGAAAGTATAGCCACCAGATTGAGCAGGGGCAGAAAGCCGAAATCCGCCACTTGCCGGGTCATTTTGGCGATTCCCACCGGCCCGCTGAGCTGATCGGCCGAGGCCCGGCCCCGGATCATCTGGCCGATCCCGAGCAAGGTGCCCTTGGTAATGGCCCAGGTATCCCGGCAGGCGGCGCCCAAGGCCCCAATCGGGCCATAGCGTTCATGCGTCACCGGGGCCTTGGGATCGTGGCGGACCCCGATCACCATCTGGCTGGTATTGTTGCCCAGCACATCGCGGGTCTTCATCAGCCGGGGGGTGATCTGAAGGATCAGGTCCTGACCGGCGCGGCGGACGCCGATGGCCAAGGTCGAGCCGCCGCTGACCGAGATGATCTGGGGCAATTGCTGGAAATCGGTGATCACCGTGCCATCGACCTTGGTGACCAGATCGCCGCTCTTGAGCCCGGCCTCAGCCGCGGGGCTGCCCGGCGTGACTTCTCCGATCACCGGCGCCACCACCGTATGGCCGGCATAGAAGGCCAGGCCGGTGAGCAGCACGATGGCCAAAAGGAAATTGGCAAGCGGCCCGCTGGCCGCGACCCAGGCCCGCTGATACAGCGGCTTGAGCTGCAGCGCGCCTTGGCGTTGATCGGCGCTCATCTTCGCGGCGGCCTCGACATCGGGACGCGAGGCGGCATCGGCATCGCCGGCGAATTTCACATAGCCGCCGACGGGTATCCAACTCAGCTTCCAACGGGTGCCGCGCCGGTCGGTGAAGCCGAAAATTTCCTTGCCGAAACCGACGGAAAAAACTTCCACCGTGACGCCGAAATAGCGCGCCACCAGGAAGTGGCCCAGCTCATGGACGAACTCCACCAGGGTAATGACGAAAAGAAAGGCGGGCAGACCCAGCGGGGTCCAGGAAATCAAGCCGTGAATCGCGTCCATTATGTCCCTACTCTCTGACAGATCTCTTCCGCCAGAAGGCGCGCCCGGGCGTCGGTGCCCAGCACGCTTTACAAATCCCCTGCCATCCCATTGCTGCCGACATCCTGGTCCAGCGCGGCCGCGACCACCCTGGGAATGTCGAGAAATCCGATACGCCGGTGCAAAAAGGCCTGGACCGCAATTTCATTGGCCGCATTCAGGACAGTCGGCGCCAGCCCGCCCGACCGCATGGAGTCGATGGCCAGATTGAGCGCCGGAAACCGGTCATGGGCGGGCTCTTGGAACACAAGGCTGCCGAGCTTCGCCAGATCCAGGCGGCGCGAGGGCGACGGGATGCGGCGCGGCCAGCCCAAGGCATGGGCGATGGGCGTGCGCATGTCCGGCGCCGACAGATGCGCCATGGTGGTGCCGTCTTCATAACTCACCAGGCAATGCACGATGGACTGGGGATGCACCACCACGCCGAGTTTTTCCGGCGGCAAGGCGAAGAGGAAATGCGCCTCGATCAGCTCCAGCCCCTTGTTCATCAGGGTGGCGCTGTCGAGGCTGATTTTGCGGCCCATCGCCCAATTGGGATGGGCGATCGCCTCTTCCACCGTGGCGGCCCGCATTCTCTCAAGGCTCCATTCACGGAATGGCCCGCCGGAGGCGGTGATGGTGACCAGGTCGGCTTCGGAGGCATCGCCCGATCCCAGCACCTGGAAGATGGCGTTATGCTCGCTGTCGACGGGAAGAACCTGGGCGCCGGATTTCTGGATCGCATCGCGGAACACCGCGCCGGCCGCCACGACGCATTCCTTGTTGGCCAGCGCCACCACCACGCCGCGCCCGATCGCCGCCAGCGCCGGTTCGATCGCCGCCGCGCCCATGATGGCGACCATCACGAAATCGCTGTCCTGGCGGGCGGCATCGATCACCGCCTGGCGGCCGGCGCCGACTTCGATGCCGGTGCCGGCAAGGCCCGCTTTCAATTCGCCGAACAGCTGTTCATTGCCGATCACCGCCAGCTTGGGCTTCATCGCCCGCGCCTGTTCGATCAAGACTTTGACATTGTCGCCGGCGGTCAAGGCGGTGATGGGCAGCGCGCCCGCGCCATGCAGCTTTCGGACATGGGCGATCACATCCAAGGTGTTGACGCCGATCGAGCCGGTCGAACCCAGCACCGTCACTTTGCGCGCCAGGACGTCGTCCATCGGCGGCAGTTCGTCAAAGATGCGGGTGGCGGCGATGGCCTTCACAATACCCGCCCCCCGAACAAAGGATTGAAGCCGAAGGCGAACACCAGCACCGCCATCACCACACTGGCGGCGAAAAGCGAATCCACCCGGTCCAGCATCCCGCCATGGCCGGGGATCAGCCCGCCGGAATTCTTCAGGCCGAAGCGGCGCTTGACCAGGCTTTCGAACAGATCCCCGCCATGGGCCACGAAACTGAGGGCAAAGGCGAAGACCATGGCGCTTTCCGCGTCGAAGCCGAACAAGGCGATATAAAATCCGTACACCACCGTGGCGGTAATGCTGCCGCCGATGGTGCCCGCCCAGGTCTTTCCCGGCGACAGGCGCGGCGCGAGTTTGGGACCGCCGATCAATCTTCCGAACACCAGCGCGCCGGTATCGGTGGCCCAGACGATCAGGAACAGGCCCAATACGATCAGCTGAGGCTGCAGCGGAAACACGCGCAGCGCCACCAACGCCATGCAGGGAAGGCCGATATACAACACGCCGCCCGCATGCCAGAGCGGATTGTCGTCCTGGCGCTGGGCCCAGATATAAGAAGCGATGGTCCCGAGCACCAGGCATGCCAGGGCCGCCGGAACAGTCTGGAACACCAAAGCCGTCAAGGCGCAGGCGGTGGTGGCGCCGGTGATGATGGTCTGGATGTGAAGGGCCTTGCGGTCCATCTCCGCCGCCTTGGCGGGCGCGCGCACCATGCGGTGCCATTCGCGCGCCGCGAACAAACTCACCAAGGCGGTGATACCCGCAAACAGTTCGGGCCAGGGCGAAAGCGCCAGACCGATGGCGGCCACGGCCAGGAAGCCGCCGAACAACACCCGCAGCACGCCCTCGCCGATGCCGTGACCCTGCCCGGAATGTTGCTGGCTCACGCTCACGCCACGGCTTCCGAATCCAGCGCGCCGAAGCGGCGTTCGCGGGCGGCGAACTGGCCCAGCGCGTCGGCCAGCGCGGCACGGTCGAAATCCGGCCACAGCGTGTCGAGGAAGAGAAGCTCGGCATAGGCCGATTGCCAAAGCAGGAAGTTTGAAAGCCGGTGTTCGCCCGAAGTGCGGATCACCAGATCGGGCGCGGGCAGCGCGCTGGTGAACAGGCGGGCGGCGAACAGTTCCGGGGTGATGGTTTCAGGATCGAGCCGTCCATCCTTGGCGGCGCGGGCCAGTTCCTGGGCGGCGGCGGCGATTTCCTCCTGCCCGCCATAGTCGAAGGCGAAGGTCAGGTTCATGCCGTCATTCTTGGCGGTGCGGCTTTCGGAATCCTGGATCATCTGCTGGATGTCGGTGGCCACCCGGCCGCGATGGCCGATGATGCGCATGCGCACATTGCGCTCGACCAGCTCGTCCATGTCGCTGCGGAAATAAGCGCGGAACAGGCCCATCAGCGCGCCCACCTCGGTCTTGGGCCGCTTCCAATTCTCGCTGGAGAAAGCAAACAGGGTCAGGTTTTCCAGTCCCATGTCGCAGCCCGCGCGCACCGTCTCGCGCACCGCATTCATGCCGGCATAGTGGCCGGCCTCGCGCGGCAGATAACGCTTCTTGGCCCAGCGGCCATTGCCATCCATGATGATGGCGACATGCTTGGGCAGCGGCGTAGGCAACTCGGGCAAGTCCGTCATACCTGCATGATTTCCTGCTCCTTGGCGTGGAGCGCTGTGTCGATGGTCTTGATATGGGCGTCGGTCAGTTTCTGCAGTTCATCGGACTTGGTGTGCTGCTCGTCCTGGCCGATCTTGTGATCCTTCTCCAGTTTCTTGAGCAGGTCATTGCCGTCACGGCGCACATTGCGAACCGCCACGCGGGCGGCCTCGGCATATTTGGCCGCCAGCTTTGAGAGTTCCTTGCGGCGCTCCTGGTTGAGTTCGGGCAGCGGGATGCGCAGCAGCTGGCCGTCCAATTGCGGGTTCAGCCCCAGCCCGGCGTCGCGGATGGCCTTGTCCACCGCCTTGGCCAAGCCCTTGTCCCACACCTGCACCGTGATCATGCGGGCTTCCGGTGTGGCGATGCTGCCCACCTGACTGATCGGCACGGCATTGCCATAGGCCTCGACCCGGACGGGATCGAGCAAAGCGGCGCTGGCCCGGCCGGTGCGCAGCCCCCCCAATTCGCTCTTGAGGGTGGCGATCGCGCCGTTCATGCGGCGGTCAATTTCTTCCTTGCTATAGACGTCAGCCATCAGTGTCGCTCCAAACCCCGAAAATCCCGACCGGGTCAGACTACCTTAAGACCCCGGTCCCGCTTTATTTTTCTTCGATAATGGTTGCCCGGCCCTCGCCCTTCAGGACCTTGGCCAGGCCGCCCGGCTCCGCCAGCGAAAACACCAGGATAGGGATACGATTCTCGCGGGAAAGCGAGATGGCTGCCGCATCCATTACCTGAAGATTTTGGGCTAACACCTCGTGATAGCTCAAAGAATCATACCGCTTTGCGTCCGGAACCTTTTTGGGATCGGCGCTGTAAACACCATCCACCTGGGTCGCCTTGAGCAAGGCGTCGCAGCCCATTTCCGCCGCCCTGAGCGCCGCCGCCGTGTCGGTGGTGAAAAAGGGATTGCCGGTGCCGGCGGCGAAGATCACCACTCGGCCCTTTTCCATATGCCGGGCCGCCCGGCGGCGGATATAGGGCTCGCAGACATTGTTCATGGCGATGGCCGATTGGACCCGGCAGGCCAGGCCCACCCGCTCCAGTCCGGCCTGCAAAGCCAGGGCGTTCATCACCGTGGCCAGCATGCCCATATAGTCGGCGGTGGAACGGTCGATGCCCTTGGCCGAACCAGCCAGGCCGCGAAAGATATTGCCGCCGCCCACCACCATGCAGATCTGGCTGCCGCCGTTATGGGCTTCCTTCACGTCGCGGGCGATGCGGTCGATCACATCGATATCGACGCCGAAGGAGCCGGATCCCATCAACGCCTCGCCGGAAACCTTGAGCAGAACCCGGCGATATTTCGGCGTTGTCGGCATCGGCCAATCTCCTTCTAAGGACCCGTCCTTTATAGGTTAGCGGCCGCCCGCCATCTGGGCGACTTCGTCGGCGAAGTCGGCTTCGACCTTCTCGATGCCCTCGCCCACCTTGAAGCGGACAAAGCCCTCGATCTCGACGGGCGCGCCCAGATCCTTGGACGCCTTCTCGATCAGCTTGGCGATCGGTGTCTCGCCGTCGAGCATATAGACCTGCTGCATCAGCACCACTTCCTCATAGTACTTGCGCATACGGCCTTCCATCATCTTCTCGACCACCGCTTCCGGCTTGCCGGACTGCAGCGCGATGTCCTTCTGGACATTGTATTCGCGTTCGACCACCGCCTTGTCGAGATGCTCGCGGGTCAGCGCCAGCGGCGAAGCGGCGGCGACATGCATGGCCAGCTGCTTGGCCAGCGCCGACAGCTTCTCCTTGTCGGCGGTGGACTTCAGGCCCACCAGCACGCCGATATTGCCCAGTTCGGGCGACGACGCATTATGGACGTAAGCGGCAACCACACCCGGATTGACGCTGATGGCGGCGGCGCGGCGCACGCTCATATTTTCGCCGATCTTGGCGACCAGTTCAGTCAGGGTCTGCTGCACGCTGGACGAACCCATGGGCGCGGCCAGCAGCTTCTCCAGATTGCCGCCTTGCTTCAAAGCGAGCTTGGAGGCGTCCTTCACGAAGGTCTTGAACTCGTCATTCTTGGCGACGAAGTCGGTCTCGGCATTCACTTCCAGCAGCACGCCGGTATTGGCGTCGACCGCCACGCCCACCAAGCCTTCGGCGGCGGCGCGGCCGGCCTTCTTGGCGGCCTTGGAAATGCCCTTCTTGCGCAGCCAATCGATGGCGGCTTCCATGTCGCCATTAGTCTCGTTCAGCGCGTTCTTACAATCCATCATGCCCGCGCCGGTCTTGTCGCGCAGGTCCTTCACCATGGAAGCGGTGATGTTGGCCATGTCAGTCTCCATCTGTGCCGGAACGCGACCCCCTCTTCCCACTAAGAAGTTGAGCGTGTTCCGGCGGCAAAGTTGTAATGCTTAAGCAGTCGCGGGTTCGACAGCGCCGGCATCCACGATCTCTTCGGCCGCACCCAGGTCCACGCCGGCGTCGGTCTGGCTTTGGCCAAGACCGTCGATCACCGCGCGGGCCGCCAGGTCGCAATAGAGCGCGATGGCGCGGGCGGCGTCGTCATTGCCGGGGATCGGGAAGGCAATGCCGTCGGGATCGCTGTTGGAATCCAGCACCGCCATGACGGGAATGCCGAGCTTCTTGGCTTCGGCGATGGCGATGGCTTCCTTGTTGGTGTCGACCACGAACAAGAGATTGGGCACGCCGCCCATTTCCTTGATGCCGCCGAGGCTGCGTTCCAGCTTGTCCTGTTCGCGCAGCAGGCCCAGCAATTCCTTCTTGGTCAGGCCGGATTCGCCGGCGCTGGTCAGGGTCTCTTCGATGGTGCGCAAGCGCTTGATCGAATGGCTGATGGTCTGCCAGTTGGTGAGCGTGCCGCCCAGCCAGCGGTGATTGACATAATACTGGGCGCAGCGCTTGGCGGCCGCGGCGATCGGCTCGCTGGCCTGGCGCTTGGTGCCGACGAAGAGAATGCGGCCGCCGCCGGCGGCGACTTCGCGCAAGGTCACCAGGGCGCGATGCAGCAGGGGCACGGTCTGGGTGAGGTCGAGAATGTGGATGTCGTTGCGCTGCCCATAGATGTAGGACGCCATCTTCGGATTCCAGCGCTGCTGGCGGTGGCCGAAGTGAGCGCCGGACTCGAGCAGTTGGCGCATGGAAAATTCTGGCAAAGCCATTGATCAGTCTCCTTTACCGGTTGGCCAGATGCGCGGGTTATCCCCTTAAGGAGACACCGGACGGCGACGGCAGAACACCTGCCGAAAGCCACCCGCGCATGCGAGATGGCGGGGCTTATAGGGGAGGACTTGCCCCTAAATCAAGGTGTTTTCAGGGGTTTTTCAGCCCCCAGCCCGCGGAAAACGGCCCAGATCAAGCCCAAAAGCAGCAAGGGGGTTATCAGGCCCAGGGGCATCACCTTGGGCGGATTGAAGATTGGGGCGGTCCAGGCCGCCAGGGGCAGAAGCAGGATCAGGGGCCGGGAACTTTCCGGCAGGGCCTTGAGATAGATCAGCCCCGCCACCGCCAGCATCAACAGGTCGTAATTGGAGACATGCGGCGAGGCCAACAGGGCGGCGCAGAGCAGAATCGCCAGCCGCCCCGGATGCCCAAGGCGGAAGGCGCGCCACACAGCAACGATTGCCACCAGCGCGGCCAGCGCCTGGGCCGTATTCGCCAGCCAGCGCGGCGCGCCGAGCAGCGCGACACAGGTCGAGACGCTTTCATCCCAGCTATGGCCCCAATCGGTGGCGTTCACCCCCGCGACTTGCTGGGGATGCAGATAGACATTGATCCAGTCCAGCCACAGGCCCGGCCCGAACAAAGCGGCGCTGATGAGAACCAGCGGGGCGATGCTCGCCGCCATGCCGGCCAGCGCCCGCACCTCTTTTCCCGCGAGCAAGGCCAGCGGCAGCAGCGGGAAAAATTGCGGCTTGAAAATCACCACTCCTAGCAGCGCGCCGGCCAGCAGCGGCCTGTCCTTCAACAGCGCGAACCCGCCAACGATCAGCGCGGTGACCAGCACGGCATTGCTGCCGGCCAGGACATTGTTGGAAGCGGCCGGCGCCAGCAACGCGCCGATCAGAAAATAGAGAGTGGCCTTGCCGGGCGCGAACTTGCGCAGCGCCAGCGCCAAAGCGGCGAATTGCGCCGACTGACTGAGCAGCAGCGACAGCGCCACGGGCAGCTTGGCGAAGGGCAACACCAGCAGCAGAAAGACCGGCGGATAGGGAAAGAGCGGAAAAGGCAGCGGCTGCGACAGCCAATCGGCGAACTGACTGTTGGTCGCGTTGGTGATCCAGGCCTGGTCGTAAATATGCGTCAGCTCGCCGGAAAAAAAGGCGCGCGCCGCCGCCTGGAAAATCACCCAATCGGCGCCCAGGGCGTTAAAGCGCGGCCCGATCACCCCGTCATGACCGCTGCCGGTGGCCGCCACCAGGGCCCAGCCATACAGGCCAAACAGGACCGCAACGGCGGCGAGCGGCCAATGGCGTTTGAGAATGGGCGAATCCATGCCGCATTATGCGCGAGCACGACTTTCAGTTACACACCCGCCATGAACCGAAAAAGCCCCATCCGCCCCGTCATCCGCGAGCTTGAACCGTCCGGCATCAGCAAGGTGACGGCGCTGGGCCTGGGCAATCCCGATGTCCTGCCGCTGTGGTTCGGCGAGACCGATCTGGTGACGCCGCCTTTCATCCGCCAGGCCGCCATCCAAGCGCTGGAGGACGGGCGCACTTTTTACACCAATGCCCGCGGCATCCAGCCTTTGCGCGAAGCGATCCGCGATTTTCACAAGCGCACGGTCGGGGCGGACATCGCGCTGGAGCGCATCACCGTTCCCGGCGGCGCCATGCTGGCGGTGGTGACCGCCCTGCAGATGTGCTGCGAGGGCGGCGACAATGTGGTGATCGTCTCGCCGATCTGGCCCAATATTTTTCAGGCGACCAGGGTTGTGGGCGCGGAACCGCGGCTGGTGCGGCTGGAAGAAGACTGGAACGCGGGGCGCTGGCGCCTGGATCTGAACCGGCTGTTCGATGCCTGCGATACGCGGACCAAGGCGATGTTCCTGGCCTCGCCCGGCAATCCCACCGGCTGGATGCTGACGGCGGACGAGCAAAAACAGATTCTGGATTTCTGCCGGGCGCGCGGTATCGCCATCCTGGCCGACGAAGTCTACGGCACCTTGATCTATGACGGCGCCGCGCATGCGCCCTCCTTTCTTTCCATCGCCGACGAGGAAGACGCGGTATTCGCGATCAATTCTTTCTCCAAGCCCTGGGCGATGACCGGCTGGCGCATCGGCTGGCTGACCCATCCCAAAAGCGTGGAAGGCGCCGCCGCCGCCATGGCCCAGTGCAACAACACAGGCAGCACCCACTTTGCTCAGTATGGCGCGCTGGCTGCCTTGTCGCCGGAGGGAGATGCTTTCCGCGCGCTCCTGCTGGACCGCTGCCGCCAAGGACGCGATGTAGTGCAGGCCTGGATCAAACAGCAGAACCGGGTGCGCTGGTTTCAGCCCGACGGGGCCTTTTACGGCTTCCTGCATGTCGATGGACTGAAGGACAGTCTGGGTTTCTGCCAGCGCATGGTGAAGGACGACAAGGTCGGGGTGTCACCCGGCTGGGCCTTCAGCCTGGGCGATGGGCGCGACGATTCTTATTTGCGCATCTGTTTCGCGCAGGACCCGGCGCGGCTGGCGCAAGCGCTGGAACGCCTCGAAGGCGCTATCCGCAAGCTTTGACTGAGCGCGACAAACTCACGACGCAAAAGAACCGCGCGATTCAAGTCGTCAGATTCTCGTCGACAAAAATCTCGGCGAACTGCTGTGCGGAAAGCGCCGGGACATTCTTGGCCTGGGCGATTTCGAGATTTTTGGCCCACAGGTCCCGGATTTGCTGCGGCATGTCCTTGGGCATGTGAACCGCTGCCTCCAGCGCGCCATGCCAGGTGCCGTTGCCGCCATAGACGGCCTGCAGCTTGGGCGCCAACCTGTCCAAACTCTCCTGCTCCGGCGCCGGCAGTTCGCCCAGCGCCTTCAGGATATAGAGCTCCAGCAATCTGAGCAGCGGCTTTCCGACATAACGGGAATTGTCGCTCATGCTAAACCGCCTCCACGCTTGCCACACCGGGTAAAGCCGCCACGCGATTGCGCAAGGTGGCGTTCACCGCGATGCGCTTTTTCAGTTCGATCTCGACTTCCTCGCCCGACCCGCCGGGCACCACGATATTCACCAGCCCTTTGCCGGCTTGCGACAGTTCGGCATAGAGCGCGCCCAGCGAGGCGGTGTCCGACAGGCGCACCACCATCCCCTCGCCCGCCTGGGCGGCGGCGGCATCCAGATCGATGATCGAGGCGGCGCGCAGTTTGAGCTCGTCGCCGTCCCATTCCGCGCTGGCCGTGATCAGCAGCGACTTGCCCGCTTCCAGCAAGGGGCGGCAGGCCGCCAGCACTTCCGGAAACAGCATCACCTCGAACATGCCGGTGGGATCGGAGAAGGAGACAAAGGCATACATCTGGTCGTTGCGGCCGCGCCGCTCGCTCTTCTTGATCAGGGTACCCGCGATCTTGGCCTTGAAGCCGCCGCGGCGGCGGTCTTCCAGCAGGGCCGCATAGGTCGCCGCCCCCAGCCGCTTCAGCGCCGGTCCATAAGAGTCCAGCGGATGGCCGGAAAGATAAAAGCCCATGGCGGAGAATTCCTCGCCCAGCCGCTCATGCACCGGCCAGTCGGGCATGGCGGACAAACGAATTTCCTCGCCTGCCCCGCTGTCACCCCCAAACATGGACACCTGCCCGCTTTCGCGCTCGCGCTGGGCGGCCTGCGCCCCGCCCAAAATGCGGTCGGAATTCTCCACCACCTGCCGCCGGTTGGGATTGAGACTGTCGAACGCCCCTGCCCGCGCCAGATTTTCAAAGGCGCGCTTGTTGACCAGGCGCGGGTCCACCCGCCGCGCGAAATCCGACAGGGATTTGAACTTGCCGCCGGTGTGGCGGACCTCCACCACATGATCCATCGCCTGGCGGCCCACGCCCTTCACCGCGGCCAGGGCATAGAACACGGTGTTGGCCGGGGCATCGCAACTGAACACCGCTTCGCTGCGGTTGATGTCGGGCGGCGAGACCTTCACCCCCAGCCGCTGCGCTTCCTGGCGGAAGATATTGAGCCGGTCGGTATTGCCGATATCCAGGGTCATGGATGCGGCCAGGAATTCGACCGGATAATTGGTCTTCAGATACGCCGTCTGATAGGCGACCTGGGCGTAGGCGGCGGCATGGCCCTTGTTGAAGCCGTAACCGGCGAATTTCTCCGCCTGTTCGAAGATGGTCTCGGCCACCTGCCTTGTGATGCCGCGTTCGGCGGCGCCTTTCATGAATTTTTCCCGTTGCGGGATCATTTCCGCCGGTATCTTCTTGCCCATGGCGCGGCGCAGAATATCGGCCTCGCCCATGGTGTAACCGGCCAGCTCGCGGGCGATGCGCATCACATCGTCCTGATAGGTCATCACGCCATAGGATTCCTTGAGGATCGGCTCCATGGCGGGGTGGAGATACTCCACCAGCTCCTTGCCGTTCTTGCGCGCGATATAGGTCGGGATGGAATCCATCGGACCGGGGCGGTAAAGCGCCACCAGCGCCACCAGGTCGTTGATATGGTTCGGCTTCATCTTGCGCAGCAGATCGCGCATGCCGGCGCCTTCCATTTGGAACACGCCCACGCTGTCGCCATGGCTGAGCATTTCGAAGGTGGCGACATCGTCGAAATCGATGGTCTGGGTGTGAAGCTGGATGCCGCGTTTTTTCAAAAGCTCTTCGGCCTTGGCGATCACGGTGAGGGTCTTGAGGCCGAGAAAGTCGAACTTCACCAGCCCGGCTTTTTCGGCATCCTCATAGTCGAACTGGGTCACCGGCATGTCGGAGCGCGGATCGCGATAAAGCGGCAAAATCTCGTCAAGAGGCCGGTCGCCGATCACAACGCCCGCAGGATGGGTAGAGGCATGGCGATAAAGGCCCTCGATCTTTTCGGTGATCTCGAACAGGCGCTGGGCGATGGGCTCGGACTCCGCGATCTGCTGCAGGCGCGGCTCGCTGTCCACCGCTTCGCGCAGGGAAATGCTCTTGCCCGGCGGATTGGGGATCAGCTTGGCGATACGGTCCACCAGGCCCAACGGCATTTGCAGCACACGGCCGGCATCGCGCACCGCGGCGCGCGCCTGCAAGGAACCCAGCGCGATGATCTGCGCCACCCGGTCATGGCCATATTTGCTCCGCACATAGCGCACCACTTCGTCACGCCGCTCCTGGCAGAAATCGATATCGAAGTCCGGCATGGACAGGCGTTCGGGATTGAGGAAACGCTCGAAGAACAGGCCGAACCGCAGCGGATCCAGGTTGGTAATGTCCAGCGCCCAGGCCACCAGCGAAGAGGCGCCCGAACCGCGCACGCCGACCGGAATGCCGCGCGCCCGGGTCCATTTCATGAAATCGGACACGATCAAAAAGTAGCCGGGAAAACCCATGCGGTTGATGATGCCCAGCTCATAACCCAGCCGTTCGTCATAGACGCTGCGCTCGGCCGCCAGCTTGGCGCCCGTCAGGCGCCGCGCCAGCCCCTCTTCGGCCTGGGCTTTCAATTCCGCTTCCGCCGATTTGCCGGACTCCGGCACGAATACCGGCAGGATGGGCTTGCGCTTGCCGGGCTTGAAGGCGCAGCGGCGCGCGATCTCGATGGTGTTCTCGATCGCTTCGGGAAGATCGGCGAACTGGGCCTGCATTTCGCTCGCGGTCTTGAAGCGATGCTCGCGGGTCAGGCGGCGGCGGTCGTCCTGGCTGACAAAGGCGCCGTCGGCAATGCAAAGCAGCGCGTCATGGGCCTCATACATATTGGCCTTGCCGAAATGCACATCATTGGTGGCGACAATCGGCAGCTTGTTGGCATAGGCCATATCCAGCAACGCTTCTTCGGTGGCGCGTTCCTCCGCCAGGCCGTGGCGCTGCAATTCGACATAGAGGCGGCCGGGGAAGGCGGCGGCCAACCGCTTCAATGCCGCTTCTGCCGCCTCCCGCTGGCCGTCCAGTAACAGCTGGTTGATCACCCCGCCCGGTCCGCCGGTCAGCGCGATCAGTCCCTCGGTATGGGCGAAAAGCTTTTCCGCTTTCACATGCGCCCAGTCGCCCGCCTCCACATCCAAATAGGCAGCGGACAGAAGCTTGGTGAGGTTCTGATAGCCGGTCTCGTTCTGCACCAGCAGCGGCAGATGCGGCAGCTTCTTGCGCGAGCCGGTCTGAAGCGGATTGCGGGCCGCGAACTCCACCGACAAAACCGCGCCCACGATGGGCTGGATGCCCGCCTTGGCCAGGGTGTCGGCAATCTCATAAACGCCGAACAGATTGTTGGTGTCGGTGACCGCCGCCGCCGGCGTCCCGGCATAGCGCGCCAGCTCCGCCAGTTCCTGAGGCCTGACCGCGCCTTCGAGCAGCGAATAGGCGCTCTTGACGCGCAGATGTACGAAGGACGCCATGACGATTTTCCGGAAGAGTCAGGCGCGCACTATCGCCTGCTCTCACGCTCAGATGGGGGCGTCACCCGCCCCTATCCACAGCGTCAGACGGGTAGATGGCTCAGGGCCGCCTGGGCGCCATTGGCCAGCACAAAGGCCCACACCATGAAAAGCACCAAACCCGCACCCGCCGCTGCATCCTTGGCCCAAAGCATGTCGATCTCCCTCTGTTGGATTTCGTTCTACTTTGGTTCTTTTTTGGACGCAAGAACAAAACAAGACCGTTCGAAAATGATACGATTGGTTAACCATGGAAAAAGAAGAACAAAGCGGGTTTTTCGAGGGAAAGCGCGGCTTTAGCGGGCCTGTGAGCCTTCGACCAGCCGGCCCTGATGCAGCATCAAAACCCGGTCCATGCGGCCCGCCAGCTCGAGATTGTGGGTGGCGATCAGGGCGGCCAGACCCTGGGCCCGGGTGATCTCGATCAGGGCGTCAAACACCCCGCCCGACGTCTTGGGATCCAGATTGCCGGTGGGCTCGTCGGCCAGAAGCAGGCGCGGCCGGTTGGCCAGGGCGCGGGCGATGGCGACGCGCTGCTGTTCGCCGCCCGACAATTGCGCCGGGCGATGGGTAAGCCTCTGCCCCAGTCCCAGCGTCTCCAGCAGCCGCGCGGCTTCCTTCGCCGCTTCGCCCTTGGAGCGCCCGGCGATCATCTGCGGCAGGACCACATTCTCCAGCGCGTCGAACTCGGGGAGCAGATGATGCGCCTGATAGACGAAACCCATGCGGTCGCGGCGGATGGCGGTGCGCTCGGCATCGGGCAGGCCGGACGTGGCGGTACCCTCGATGATGATCTCGCCGCTGGTGGGCGCTTCCAAAAGACCGGCGATATGCAGCAGCGAGGACTTGCCCGAGCCGCTGGGGCCGACCAGAGCGACGATCTCACCCGCGCTGATCGCAAGGCTGAGATCGCTGAACACTTCCAGCTGGCCTTCACCCTCCTTGTAGCGGCGGGTGATATTTTCCAGGCGCAAGACCTCACTCATAGCGCAGCGCCTCGACCGGATCGAGCCGCGCAGCCCGCCAGGACGGATACAGGGTCGCCAGGAACGTCAGGACCAGCGCCATGATCACCACGCCGGTCACTTCCATGGGATCCACGGTCGCGGGCATACGGGCCAGGAAATAAACCGTATCATCGAACAAGGGCGTCCCTGTCAGATGCTGCAAGCCCTGGCGGATGGTTTCGATATTGGCGCAGAACGCAACCCCCAGCACAAAGCCCAGCAATGTCCCCGTCACGCCCACGCTCATTCCGGCGATCAGAAACACCCGCATCACCGCGCCCCGCGTCGCCCCCATGGTGCGCAAAATGGCGATGTCGGGCGACTTGTCCTTCACCAGCATGATCAGGCCCGACACGATATTCAGCGCCGCCACAAGGATGATCAGCGACAGGATCAGGAACATCACATTGCGTTCCACCTGCACCACTTCGAAAAAGGCGCTGTTGATGTTTTGCCAGGGCACGGCGCGGGTCTGCGGCCCCGCCGCCTTGATCAGCGCCGGCAGCATCGCCAGATTGGCATCGGGATCGGCGACCATCACCTCGATGCCGCTGACCGCATCGCCATAGTTGAAATAGAGCTGCGCCTCACTCAGCGGCATGAAGATATAGTTGCTGTCGTAAAGCGTGTTGCCCACCCGGAACAGGCTGATCACATGGTAAGTCTTGACCCGGGGCGTGGTGCCGAAGGGCGTCACATTGCCCTTGGGCGCGATCAAGGTGATTTCGCCATCGACCGGCACACGCAATTTGTTGGCGAGCCCCGAACCCACAATCACCACATCGTCGCGGTCGAAATGGGTGAGCGCCCCGGCGCGCAGCTTGTCCGCCACCAGCGGGTTCTTGGCCAGATCCTCGCGGCGGATGCCGCGCACCACCACGCCGGTATTGGCATTGTCCTTGGTGGCCATCACCTGGCCGTCCACCACCGGGGTTACGCGCACCACGCCGGGCACGGCGCGAAGGCGCCCCGCCACCGCATCATAATTGGGCAAGGTGCCGATCTCGGCCTGAATGGTGACATGGCCCGACAGGCCCAGAATGCTTTTGAGCAGCTCGACCTTGAAGCCGTTCATCACGCTCATCACGATGATCAGGGTGGCGACCCCCAAAGCGATCCCGATCAGCGAAAACAGCGAGATGACGGAAATGAAACTTTCCTGCCGCTTGGCGCGCAGATAGCGGGCGGCAATCATCCATTCAAAGGGCGCAAAAACACTACTGTTTTTTGGCGTTTTTCGGGAAGCTGATTCAGGCATGCGGCCACCGTAAGGGGGCCGCGCGAATCCGTCCATCGCAAAGCCTTGCACCCTTGCCCCACTGGCCCCATACCCGTGTGATGGTTCCCTCCCCCAGCGATTCCTTCACCCGCGCCCGGCGGATCGAGCTGATCGCCCTGTTCGGGGTCCTGACCGTCTTTATTCCCATCGGCATCGATCTCTACCTGCCCGCGCTGCCCACCATCGCGCGAGAATTCGATGAGCCGATCTCGGCCATCGAACGTTCCCTGGCGGCTTTCTTTCTGGGCCTGGCGATCGGCCAGGCCATGGTCGGTCCCCTTTCCGACCGGTTCGGGCGGCGCGCGCCGATCCTCATCGGGCTGGCGCTGTACAT
>CADECX010000026.1:38686-43133 GCA_902825865.1 uncultured Alphaproteobacteria bacterium | reverse complement strand
TAGCCGCGGCGGTATTCGAACTTATCGACCGCCTTCATCAAGCCGATATTGCCTTCCTGGATCAGGTCCAGGAACTGCAGGCCGCGATTGGTGTATTTCTTGGCGATGGAGATGACCAGGCGCAGGTTCGCCTCGATCATTTCCTTTTTGGCGACTCCGGACTCGCGCTCGCCCTTTTGCACCGTCTGGACGTTGCGGCGGAATTCCGAAACCGACTGGCGGGTTTCCTGGGCCAGTTGCTGGATTTCGTCGCGCAGCGCCTTGATCTTGTCGCGCTCGTCGGTGACGAACTCGTGCCAGCCCAGGCCGGTCAGGCGGCCGACGCGGCGCGCCCAGTTGGGGTCGAGTTCGTTGCCGAAATATTGCTTGAGGAATTCGGCGCGGTCCACGCCATGGCTTTCGGCCAGGCGCAGCAGCTTGCCTTCCAGGCCCACCAGGCGGCGATTGATGCCGTACATCTGGTCGACCAGGGCTTCGATGCGGTTGTTGTTGAGCTTGAGCGACTTGACCAGATCCATGGTCTCGTTGCGCAGCTTCTTGAAGCGGCGTTCCTGGCCCGTGGACAGCTCGTCGGAAGCCAGAGCGGCTTCCACCGACGCGTCCTGCAGCTTGCCCAGTTTCTTGTAGAGAGCGGCAATGGCGTCCAGAGACGCCAAGACCTGAGGCTTCAGCGCCGCTTCCATGGCGGAAAGCGGCAGATTGCCTTCATCGTCGAAATCATCGCCGTCATCGGCGGCCGCGGCGGCTTCGCCGCCTTCGCCTTCTTCGCCTTCCGCTTTGGGGGCGGGCGCCGGCTTGGGCGCCGGCGGTGGCGCGGGCGGCGGCGGCACCGGCTTCTTGAATTCCATCGGCGCGGGCGGAGCAGCGCCATTGACCGGCGGATTCAAGGGCTGGCCATCGGGACCGACCGGCGGCGGCACATTGGCGGGCTGGCCATCGGGACCGGCGCCATACATGGCTTCCAGGTCGATGATGTCGCGCAGCAGCACCTTGCCTTCATTGAGCTCGTCGCGCCAAACCGTCAGCGCTTCGAAGGTCAACGGGCTTTCGCACAAGGCGCCGATCATCAATTCGCGGCCGGCCTCGATGCGCTTGGCGATGGCGATTTCGCCTTCGCGGCTGAGCAGCTCCACGCTGCCCATTTCGCGCAGATACATGCGCACCGGATCGTCGGTGCGGTCATACTGCTCGCCCGACTTGGCGGTGGTGGCCAGCGCCTTGCTGCCCTCGGCTGGGACCAGCGCGCCGCCCTCCTCGCCTTCCTCGGCTTCTTCGCTTTCGATGACATTGATGCCCATCTCATTGAGCATCGCCATCGTGTCTTCGATCTGCTCGGACGAGGTCTTGTCCGAGGGCAGAACCTTGTTCAGTTCGTCGTAGGTGACATAGCCGCGCGCCTTGGCCTTGGCGATCATCTTGCGGACGCCGACATCCGACATGTCCAGCAAGGGCGAATCCGCATCGCCCGGCGTTTCATTCTCGCCCGGCTTTTTGGGCGCGATCTTGCTGCCCGGCTTGGCCTGCGGCATCACCGCGGTGGCATCGCCTTTTTTGGGATCGGCCTTGGCGAGCTTGGCAGCGGCCTTGGCCTTGGCCTTTTCTTCCTTCGCCAATTGGGCGAGTTGCGCCTTGGTCAGTTTCTCGACCTTGGCGGGTTTGGCTTTGGCGTGCGCGGCGGCGGCTTTGGCCGGCGGCTTGGCGTGCTTGACCTGCTTACCCTTCACCGCCTTGACGGCTGAGTGTTTGGCGGGGGCTTTCTTGGCGGGCGCCGACTTGGAGGCGGCGGCTTTCGCTGCCGGCTTTTTGATGGGCTTTGCCGGTTTCTTGGAGTGGGACGCTTTGGTCACTGAGTTCTTCTACCTACTGTTACCCGCGCCCGTCGCCGGGCCGTTGGAAGCGCTCTTTGCGGCGCTCCAACAGACGCCGCGCATCGTCCCGATGCCCTGACAGCTCGCGCAGATCAGCCATGGCGCGCTGAAAACTGGCAAGGGGATCTTCGACCGCGGCGCCCGAAAAGTGCGCCAGCAAGTCGGCCATTCCCTTACGCGTGAAGTGGGCTTGAACCCCAGCTTTTTCAAGGCTGGAGCCGGAGGCGGCGAGGTTTAGAAGTTCGTGCCGCAGCCTGTCAAGCGACGGATCGGCGACATCCAATACAGCTAGGGATTCAGCTTCCACGGGTACTATCTCTGGTGATTCAACCATAAGTCGTCCCAGTTCTAACTCCTTGGCATGGCGGGCTCCTGCCTGGCCGGAGCGGACCAAAGCGCTGGATTGGACGCTGGCCGAGACCGCTTCCGGGCTGCCGGGCAAGGGGCGCGGCCGAAAGTCGCCGCGGAACTTGCCGCCTCCAGGGCCGCCCCCAGGACCAGAGGTCCGGGCGGGATATCTCGCCTGTCCCGCCCCTCTTGCGGACGCGGCCGGGGCTCGGCGCTTGAAGCTCTCAAAGACCAACTGCTCGAAGCCCCTGCGATAATAATCGGCGATCTTGCCGTCGCCGATACGGTCAACGATTTCCTTCAGACTGTGTTCCAATCCGGCGCGACGCTCGGGGGTGGAAAAATCCTTCCCTTCGGTTTCGGTGCGCCACAAAAGTTGCGACAGCGGCAGGGCGGCCTCCAGCAAAACCGACATTGCGCCCGCGCCGTGATGGGCGATGTAACTGTCGGGATCCTCGCCGGTCGGCAAGAAAGCAAAACGCAGCGAATAGCCCGCCTTCAGATGCGGCAGCGCCAGATGGGCGGCGCGATGCGCGGCCTTCATGCCCGCCGTGTCGCCGTCAAAAGCCAGGATCGGTTCGGGCGCGGTGCGCCACAACAGATGCAGCTGATCTTCGGTGAGCGCCGTACCCAGCGGCGCCACGCTATGGGCGAAACCGGCGCGCACCAGCGCGATCACATCCATATAGCCTTCGGCAACCAGGATGGTGCCGGCCTTGATGGCGGCGGCGCGGGCGGTCGCGAAATTGTAAAGCTGTGACCCCTTGGAAAACAGCGTGGTTTCGCCGGTATTGATATATTTGGGCTTGGCATCAGCTTCCAAGGCGCGCGCGCCAAAAGCGACAATGCGCCCACGCCCATCGCCGATCGGGAACATCACCCGGTTGAAGAAGAAGTCGCGCATGGCGCGCCCCTCCTCGGCCGGCTTGGCAAGACCGGCGGCGATAATGTCGTCCTGGGTGATATTGTGGCTGGTCAGATGCTGGATCAGCGCGCCGCTGGTTGAGGGCGCATAGCCCAGGCGGAACTGCTTGGCGGCGGCGCCGTCCAAGCCGCGCCCTTTCAGATAGTCGCGCGCCTCGCGGCCGCCCGCCTCGAACAGCTGCGCCTCATAGAATTTGGCCGCCAGCTCCACCACATCATAGAGCGACTTGCGTTTTTGCTGGCGCTCCTCGTCTTCGGGCGACCATTTGGGCAATTCCACACCCGCTTCCGCCGCCAATTTTTCCACGGCTTCCGGAAATGACAGGCCTTCGGTTTCGATCAGCCAAGTGAAAGCATCGCCGCCCTTGCCGCAGCCGAAACATTTGTAGGACCGCCGCTCATTCTCGACCTTGAAGCTGGGGGATTTTTCCTGATGAAAGGGGCAGCAGCCCCACATCACCCGGCCCTTGCGGACCAGCTTGACGCGGCGGCCGACCAGCTGGACGAGATCCGTCCGCCCCCTGATTTCCTCCAGCAATCCTTCGCCATAGCGCATGGAACTATTCTATGCGCAAAAGCCCCGGTTTTGCGCGCCCGGATTGGCCTATTCCGTACCGGGATGGCGCGGCGCCTGTGCATCATTTTTTTAACCGCCGCCGGTATCATTCCCCCGAAGATTGCGCAGGAAGCCGGGATGAAAACCGAGTTCCCCTTTGATTCCAAGGACGATCCGCGCTGGCAACTGCTGGAGACGGCCCGGCAAAGGCTGGCCATGGCCGCGTCCCAGGAAAAGGTCATCGAGATTATCCGCGACATTGCCCGTGCCGTGGTCTCCGCCGACGGGGTCACTTTTGTGCTGCGCGAGCAGACCCAGTGCCACTATGTCGAAGAAGACGCCATCGGCCCGCTGTGGAAGGGGCAAAAATTCCCCATGACCAGCTGCATCTCGGGCTGGGCGATGATGAACAACAAGACGGCGGTGATCTCGGACGTTTTCGCCGACGACCGCATTCCGCACGCGGTCTATCGCAGGACCTTTGTGAAAAGCCTGGTGATGGCGCCGGTGGGCTTTGGCACGCCGATCGCGGCCATCGGCGCCTATTGGCGCGACAAGCCCGCCATCACGCAGCAGGAAGCCGCCGCGGTGGAAGCTATTGCCGCCCTGATCGGCGAGGCCCTGACGCGCGTTCGCGCCGCCGCCTAGTTTTATTTGCCGGACAGCGCGTCTTTTGTAGCGGCACTGGCTTTGCTGAAATCCATCTGCCCGGCATAGCGCTCTTTGAGAACCGCCATCACCTTGCCCATAT
>CADECX010000026.1:0-38586 GCA_902825865.1 uncultured Alphaproteobacteria bacterium | reverse complement strand
AAATCCATCTGCCCGGCATAGCGCTCTTTGAGAACCGCCATCACCTTGCCCATATCCTTGATCGAGGCGGCGCCCGCTTCCGCGATCACCTTTTTCACCGCCTCCTTCATCGCCGCCTCGTCCATCTGGGCGGGCATGAAGGACCGGATGATGGCGATTTCCTCGCGCTCGCCTGCCGCCAGTTCCGGGCGATTGCCGGTGTCAAAGGCGGTGGCGGATTCCTCGCGCTGCTTGATCATCTTGGCCAGCAAGGTGAGGATTTCGTCGTCACCCAAAAGGTCGCGGCTGGTTTCGCTGCGCGCGGCGATATCGCGGTCCTTCAGCGCCGCCAGCATCAGCCGCACGGTGGCCAGCCGCTTGCTGTCCTTGGCCTTCATGGCCTCTTTCATGGCGTCGTTGAGCTGGGCGCGCAGGGACATGGGAATCTCTCACTGAAAAGCGTGGCCGGAACCTAGCGGGAATCGGTGGATAAAACCAACCCGTTGAAATCTCACAATAAGTTCTGGTTGACGCGCGCGCAGCGCATACCTATTTTCGCGCAAATTCGAGGCTTCCCATGACCGACGCATCTTCCGCCCACTCCGCATCCGCGGAGACCGTATTTTCGTGCGGCGGATTGATGCTGGCCGACGGCACCTTCTTTGAAGGCACCGGCTTCGGAGCGCCGGGCGCGGCAGTCGGCGAAGTCTGCTTCAACACCGCCATGACCGGCTATCAGGAAATTCTCAGTGACCCTTCCTACGCCGGGCAGATCGTCGCTTTCACCTTCCCCCATATCGGCATTGTCGGCACCAATGCGGAAGATATCGAGACAGTGACGCCGGCGGTGCGCGGATTGATCGTGCGCGCCGATGCCGAACATCCCTCCAACTATCGCAGCCTGCTGGCGCTGGATGGCTGGCTGAAGAAACACAATATTCCGGCGGTGGCGGGGATCGACACCCGCGCCCTGACTTCGCTGATCCGCGAGAAAGGCATGCCGCATGGCGTGGTGGTCAATCTGGGCGGCGGCGAATTGGATCGCGATACGCTGATCAAACAGGCCAAGGGCTTTGCCGGATTGGAAGGACTTGATCTCGCCAAGGATGTGACCGCCGGCCAAACCAGCAAATGGAGTGAGATGCCCTGGGCCTGGGGCGAAGGTTACAAGAGCGAAGGCAAGCCCAGCTTCCGCGTCACTGTGATCGACTATGGTGTGAAGCGGAATATCCTTCGCCTGCTGGCAGGCCTGGGCGCCGACATCACCGTGGTGCCGGCCAATGCCAGCACCGAAGAGGTGATGCGTCACAAGCCGCATGGCGTGCTGCTTTCCAACGGTCCCGGCGATCCCGCCGCCACCGGCGTCTATGCCATTCCCACCATCAAGGGCGTGATCGAGACAGGCACGCCGGTGTTCGGCATCTGCCTGGGCCATCAGATGCTGGGCCTGGCCTTGGGCGCCAAGACCAAAAAAATGGCGCAAGGCCATCATGGCGCAAATCATCCGGTCAAGGATCTCACCACCGGCAAGGTGGAAATCGTCTCGATGAATCACGGCTTCACGGTGGATCGCGACACACTGCCCAAGGGCGTCACCGAGACCCATGTCTCGCTGTTCGACAACACCAATTGCGGCATCGCGGTCGAGGGCAAGGATGTGTTCAGCGTCCAGTACCACCCCGAAGCCTCGCCGGGGCCGATGGATTCGCACTATCTGTTTGAGCGTTTCGCGGAAGCGGCCAAGAAACGCGCCTAGCGCCTGAACTCAACCACATCGAGCAAGGATTCCTGCACCGCCGGAATTTCCAGCCGCAGGTGATTGTCGCCAATGCCGGTGAGCAATCCGATCTGATCGTCCGGCGTCACAGCGGCGCCCAGCATTGGCGGCGGGCCCGAATAGCGATGCGGCGGCTCGCCCCGCACGCTGGAGGCGCCCAGATAAATCCAGGCGCCTTGTTCCGGATACAGACGGCCGGCGAAGCGCTGCGTGCCGCCGGTCTTTTCCAGCAACAGGCCGCCGCGCGTCGAGCGGATGCTGCAATTGAACCAAGCGTCATAGACCATATAGGAACTGATGCCGCCCAACTTGATCTGGCGGCAGCGCCAATTTCCCGTCAATGCATCGGCGGGAATGGTGCGGCTTTGCGGCTCCATCACAGGCGCGATGGCGCGCGGATCGCCTTGACCTTGGCCGGATTTCGCATCGGCAATCGCCGCGTCACGGTTTTGCGGCAGTTGATTGAGCCGGTCGATCTCGGCGACAGAAGCATCCTCCTGCCAGCCGGCGAAAGCGCTTGAGGATACGAACGCCAGCGAAAGCGCCAGCGCTCCAACCATCCTAGCTTTCGGCACCGCCTTGATCATTTTCCTGTGGCGTCCAGCCCTTCAAATCCGCGGTCGGCGGCATGCCGATAACGTTGAACCCGGCATCGACGAAATGCACTTCGCCGGTCACACCACCTGCCAGATCGCTGAGCAAATACAAGGCTGCTCCACCGACATGGTTAAGCTCGACCGATTTCTTGAGTGGAGAGCTGTTCTTCGCCCATTTGAAAACCATGCGGGCATCGCCCACCGCCGCGCCCGCCAGGGTGCGCATCGGGCCGGCGGAAATGGCATTGACGCGGATATTGTCCCTGCCCAGATCGGCGGCGAGGTAACGCACCGAGGCTTCCAGCGCCGCCTTGGCCACACCCATGACATTGTAACTGGGCATCACCCGCTGGGCGCCGAGATAGGTCAGGGTCACCAGGCTGCCGCCGTGCGGCATCAGCTTTGCCGCGCGCTGGGCCACGGCGGTGAAGGAATAGCAGGAAATATCCAGGCTTCTGGCGAAATTGGCGCGCGATGTATCGACATAGCGGCCCTTCAATTCCTCGCGGTCGGAAAAGGCCAAGGAGTGAACCAGAAAGTCGATTCCGCCCCACTCTTTTTTCAGCGCAGCGAAGGCCGCGTCCAATTGTTCGTCGTTCTCCACATCGGCGGGCATCACCAGGCTGGAGCCGATGGAGGAGGCCAGCGGCCCCAGCCGCTTCTTCTGGGCGTCGCCTTGATAGGTAAAGGCGATTTCCGCGCCCTGGCTCGCCAGCATCTGGGCGATGCCCCAGGCGATGGAATGGTCGTTGGCCACGCCCATCACCAAACCGCGCTTGCCCGCCATGAGTCCCGATTTCGTGTCAGCCAAAAGATCCTCGCGGGGCGTTTTCTGTTCCATTCCGGAAGATCACTTCTCGTAGCGCTGGAAGACCAGCGAGGCGTTGGTGCCGCCAAATCCAAAGCTGTTGGACAAAGCGACTTTGATATCGGCGTTGTCGATACGGCGGCGCACGATATTGGCGCCTTCCACGGCGGGATCCAGATCGACGATGTTGGCGCTTTCGCAGATGAAATTGTTCCGCATCATCAGCAAAGTGTAGATCGCCTCATGCACGCCCGCCGCGCCCTGGCTGTGGCCGGTGAGCGATTTGGTGGCGCTGATGGCGGGTGTCTTGGCGCCGAACACCGTCCGAATCGCGTTGATTTCGGGGATATCGCCCACCGGCGTAGAAGTGGCGTGCGGATTGATGTAATCCACCGGCGCCTTCACGCTTTCCAGCGCCATCTGCATGCAGCGCACCGCGCCTTCGCCCGACGGCGCCACCATGTCGGCGCCGTCGGCGGTGGCGCCGTAACCCACCATTTCGGCATAGATCTTGGCGCCCCGCGCCTTGGCATGTTCCAGTTCTTCCAACACCAAAATGCCGCCGCCGCCGGAAATCACGAAACCATCGCGGTTCACGTCATAGGCGCGGCTGGCATTCTCTGGAGACGCATTGTACTTGGACGACATGGCGCCCATGGCGTCGAACAATTCGCTCAAGGTCCAGTCCAGCTCCTCGCCGCCGCCGGCGAACATCATGTCCTGCTTGCCCCATTGGATCAGCTCAAAGGCATTGCCGATGCAATTGGCCGAGGTCGAGCAGGCGCTGGAAATGGAGTAATTGTAGCCCTTGGTCTTGAACCAGGTGGACAGGTTGGCGCTGACGGTGGACGACATCGCCTTGGGCACCGCGAAGGGGCCGATGCGCTTGGGCGAATTGTTCTGGCGGGTGATGTCGGCGGCGCCGACAATCGCCTTGGTGCTGGGGCCGCCCGATCCCACAATCAGGCCGGTGCGCGGATTTGAAACGTCCGTCTGTTCCAGCTTGGCGTCGGCGATGGCCTGGTTCATCGCCACCCAGCAATAACCGGCGCCGTCACCTTGGAACCGGCGGGCGCGGCGGTCCACCACTTCGTCCAGATTGATCTTGAGCGAGCCGTGCACCTGAGAGCGGAAACCCAGGCGGATATAATCTTCCGCCGCGACAATGCCGGAACGCGCGCTGCGCAGCGATTCCGTGACTTCCTGGGCATTGTTGCCGATGGAGGACACAATGCCGAGGCCGGTGACGACCACTCTTCTCATAAGATCCTCAGTTCGGCATCAGGCGGAGGCAGGTGCACTTTGCGTCAACGCCGCGGCGGCGTCGGTGAAGAGGCCGACCTTCAAGCCTTTGGCTTCATAGACCACCTTGCCGTCCACTTTCATGATGCCGTCGGCGATGCCCAACACCAGCTTGCGCATGATCACGCGCTTGAAGTTGACGATGTAGGTAATTTTCTTGGCGCTGGGCAACACCATGCCGGTGAATTTCACTTCATCGACACCGAGGGCGCGGCCCCGGCCGAGGCCCCCCATCCAGCCCAGGAAGAAACCCACCATCTGCCATAAGGCATCCAGGCCCAGGCATCCCGGCATCACCGGATCGCCCTGGAAATGGCACTTGAAGAACCAAAGGTCGGGATGGATATCGAACTCCGCCACCACCTCGCCCTTGCCGGATTCCCCGCCATCCTCGGTGATGGAGGTGATGCGGTCGAACATCAGCATGGGCGGCAGCGGCAATTGGGGATTGCCGGGCCCAAACAGTTCGCCCCGGGCGCACGCCAAAAGGCCCTGGAGGTCGAAGGAGGATTTGCGCAAGGGTTGGTCCACTTTCTTGTTCTTCCTTGAAAACTTTGGCGTTTCCCCGGGGTTCCCGAGGATTTGTTCCCTACCCCAAAAGAGGGGGTGGGGCTACCGCGAAAGCGCAGGCTGCTTGCTTAGAAGGGTTCTAACATATATCTTTCATATTCTAGCAGGGTTGCCCCGCTCCTTACAGGCGGTTCACCTTCGATACGAACTCGGATCAGACTTGGGATTGGATCACAGCGCATGGCCAAAGCCGCTCGCAGCGCCAAGAATTTGACCGCCCAGACCACGGCGCGGCTGCGCCAGTCCGGCCTCCGCCCCACGCGTCAGCGGGTGGAACTTGCCGGTTTGCTATTTGACGACTGTGACCGGCATGTCACGGCCGAAAGTCTGCATGATGAAATCACCAAGGCGGGGGTGAAGGTTTCCCTGGCCACGGTCTACAACACCCTGCATCAGTTCACCCAGGCTGGTTTGCTGCGCCAGGTGATCGTGGATGCGGCCCGCAGCTATTTCGACACCAACACGGGCGATCACCAGCATTTTTTCCTCGAGAAAGAAGGCATGCTGATCGACATTCCGGGCGAGGCCATTTCGGTGGCCGGTGTACCTAACCCGCCGCCGGGACTGACGGTGGACCGGGTCGATGTGGTGGTCCGGGTGAAGCGCGCTTAGACGCGGCTTCTGCGAGTCATTCTCATACATTAGAATGGTTCTAATCTGTTGACAGAGCCCTGTCGGCAAGGCCAGTGTTGCCGCCAGGAGCGTCCGCGCGAGCGGGAGCGACCAGAAATTTTTACACCACCGCAGGAGGCGCCGATGCCCGCATTGAAGAACACCAAGACCTGGGAAAATCTTAAAGAGGCTTTTGCCGGCGAAAGCCAGGCGAACCGCCGCTATCTCTATTTCGCACAGAAAGCCGATGTCGAAGGTCACAATGACGTCGCCGCCGTGTTCCGCTCCACCGCGGAAGGCGAAACCGGCCATGCCCATGGCCATCTGGAATATCTGGAGGAAGTGGGCGACCCGGCGACCGGCGAACCGATCGGCGCCACCGACGCCAATCTCAAGGCGTCGATCGCGGGCGAGACCCACGAATATACCGACATGTATCCGGGGATGGCCAAGACTGCCCGTTCCGAAGGCTTTGACGAAATCGCCGACTGGTTCGAGACTTTGGCCAAGGCGGAGAAGTCGCATGCCGGCCGCTTCCAGAAAGCTCTCGATACCCTTGGTAAGTAAAATCCTTTCCTGACAATCACGGCCGCGCGGGATTCTTCGCGCGGCCGTTTTTCTTCAACCGATCCCGATGGAATTGGCATGACCGGCGAAGGCAGCCTGGAAGCACCCACCCGCGAAATCATCAAATGGCAGGACCCCGACTTTGCCGATGAGGCCAAGCTGGACGCGGAAATGCGCCGGGTGTTCGACATCTGTCACGGCTGCCGCCGCTGCTTCAATCTTTGCGATTCCTTTCCGCGCCTTTTCGACCTGATCGACAACAGTCCCAAGGAAGATGTCGAGCATCTGGCATCGGAAGATTTCAAGCCGGTGGTCGAAGCCTGCACGCTTTGCGACATGTGCTTCATGACCAAATGCCCCTATGTGCCGCCGCATCCCTTTATGCTGGATTTTCCGCATTTGATGCTGCGCCACCGTTTTGTTGAAGCCAAAAAGGGCAAGACGGAATTCACCCAGCGCCAATTGGCCGAGATGGACCGCAACGGCGCCATGGCGCGCTTTGTCTCGCCCATCGTAAATTGGGCGTCCGATCAGGACAACAAGCCGATGCGGGCGCTGATGGAAAAGACCGCCGGCATCGACGCCAAGGCGCCCTTGCCCAAATTCCATGCCCGTACCTTTGTCAGCGCGGCAAAGCAGGAAGAAGGCGAAATCAACAAAAGCGCGCCTGCTTTCGGCAAGCGCAAGGCGGCGCTCTATGCGACGTGCTTCGTCAATTACAACAAGCCCGCCACCGGCATGGACGCCCGCGCCGTGCTCAATCACATCGGCGTCGAAACAAAGGTCGCTTATCCCGGCTGTTGCGGCATGCCGTTCCTGGAACAGGCCGAGCTGAGCCGGGTGGCGCAAAATGCCGCCAAAGTGTCGAAGGAATTGGTCAAGCTGATCGACGAAGGCTACGACATTGTCGCCCTCACCGCCTCTTGCGGCCTGATGCTGAAATTCGAATGGGCGCTGATCTGCCCCGACAATCCCGATGTGAAGCGGGTACAGGATCATGTCTTCGACATCGACGAATATGTGGTGGACATCGCCAAGAAGGACGGCCTGCCGCCGGGCCTGACCGGACTGCCCGAAGGCGTCACCGTGCATCTGGCCTGTCATGCCCGCGCCCAGAATATGGGCCCCAAGGCGGCGGAGATGCTGAAGATGATTCCCGACACGCCGGTGGATGTGATCGAGCGCTGCTCGGGCCATGGCGGCACATTCGGAGTGGTCAAGCCGACGCATGATGTGGCGGTGAAAGTCGGCAAGCCGGTGTTCAAGGCAGTCAATGCCAAGCCGCGCGGGCACATTGTTTCAGACTGCCCACTGGCCGCTGTTCATATTGTTGCGCATACCGAAACCCCAGTGCGCGAACCGGAGCATCCCATCCAGATCATGGCGCGTGCGTTTGGTTTGAAGAAAGATTGAGTGCGGCCTCACCCTTCGACAAGCTCTGGGTGAGGAGAAAAGTCAAATCCCCATGCTGAGCTTGTCGGAGCATGAGGAGCAAGGTGAAGCGAAATGCCGGAAACCCAACGCAAGATCACACGCGACGACATTCTGTCGGCCGGCGAATATGACCAGCAGCGCAAGTCGCTGAAGGCCAACCTGATCCCGATGAAGAAGTTGCGCCGAATCGAGGTCGGGCCTTTTGCAACTTTCTATTTCGAGAACTACGCCACCATGTGGCTGCAGGTGCAGGAAATGCTGCGCATTGAAAAAGGCGGCGAGGAACAGATTCCCGGCGAGCTGGCGGCCTACAATCCGCTGATCCCCCAGGGCGATGAACTGATCGCCACCCTGATGCTGGAAATCGAGGATGAAAAGCGCCGCAATGCCGTGCTTTTGACCCTTGGCGGGATCGAAGAAAGCGTCTTCCTGGAAATCGGCGGCGAGACCATCCGCGCCACGCCCACCGAGTATGACGACCGCACCACCGCCGACGGCAAGACCTCATCGGTGCACTGGCTGCGCTTCAAGCTGACCCAGGAGCAGACCGCGCGTTTCGCGGGCGAGCGCGTGGTGCTCGGGCTATCACACCCCAACTACGGTCATATGGCGGTTCTGAGCGCGGAAACCCGCGCCGCGCTGGCCAAGGATTTCGCCTGAGCCAGCCGCTCCTTGGCATCCGCCAAAAAGACTTCCCACGGTATCGCACTGAATTGCACGCAGACCATCACCATGCTGGGCCGTCCCTGATTGTCGGCCAGCGGCATGGTGCAGAACTCCGCGCTGAGAAAATTCTTGTCGGCGGAATCGGTCCGCGCCAGGAAGCGCAGCGGCGCCATCGCCGCCAGGGTCGTATCCAGGCCGCCACAGAATCGCGCGGCATTTTCCGGCGACAGGAAGTCTTGCACCACTTGGCCGGTATGGGTGCCGTAAATGCGCACGAACCGCATGCCTTCCAGCCGCACGCGATGACGGGTTTGCCCATCCGGCGCGGTGAAGCGCTCGTACAGCGCGATGTTGGGAAGCAGGCCTTTCAGCCGCCGCGCCGTCATGGCTTCGCGCGCGGGCAGTGGGGCATCACCGCGCAGATCGCGCCACAACTGCACAAGGTCGTGAACCCCTGACCAGTCGAAATGCAGATCGGGATCGAAAAGGACTGCCCAGCCCGATGCCGCGGCCTGCGCCTGATAAGTTTCAAGAACGGACTTCATGAGGGCGAGATTGCGCCCGCTCCCTCAAAAATCCGTAAAAGTTAAAGCCGGATATGGCCCGAAAGGATTTCGCCATGGCGTTCCCGGGTGAGAGGCTCATAACGGCCACTGACCGAATCCAGAACGTAGATGGGATCGGAAATAGAAGCCGGATCAAAGCCCTGGCGCACCAGATCGACCTTGCGCTGCTTAAAGGTACCGGTAACCTCGATCCTGGAAGACAGCCTGAGAAAAATCGGCCTCGCATAGGGCGCCAATCGCGTTTTCACCCGTGATGACAAATCGTCAAGACTGAAGTCGCCATCCGCAACCAGGGCCGCCATGCCGGCACGGCCATCCACGCCGGGCACCGTCACGCCATAGACATTGGCCTCTCGCACGCCGCGCACGGACGCCAGCACCTCGCCGACCTCGCCGGTGGAGACATTCTCGCCCTTCCAACGGAAGGTATCGCCGATACGGTCGACGAAATAAAAATAGCCGTGCGCGTCGCGCCGCATCAGATCGCCGGTGCGAAACCACACATCGCCGCGGCTGAAAACATCGCGCAACATCTTCTTGTCGCTTTCGGAGCGATTGGTATAGCCCTCGAACTCGCGCCCTGCCCGGGTGGAAATGCCGCCCAGCGTTTCGCCCACTTCATCGGGCCCGCATTCGATGCACAACCCATCCGGCCCCCGCACCGGCATTTCCTTTTCCACATCAAAGCGCACCACCCGGCTGGGCAGCAGCCATTCCAGATAATCCGGCACGCGTCCCACCGCGCCCACCGTGCCGTCATAATTGAGCATGGAGACATTGCCTTCGGTGGCGCCGTAAAATTCCACAATGCGGGGAATGGCGAACCGCTCCTGGAATTGGCGCCAGATTTCCGGGCGCAGCCCGTTGCCGGTGATGGCGCGGATCTTGTGGCCTTTTTCCAAGGGCGACGGCGTGGCGTTCAGCAGATAGCGGCACAGCTCGCCGATATACTCGAAAATCGTGGCGTCATACCTGTGAATGTCTTCCCAGAATTCATGCACCGAGAATTTGCGCTTCAAGATCAGCGCCCCGCCCGAGAAAAACGCCATGCCGACGGCGCATACCCCGCCGGTGGAATGATAGAGCGGCAAGGGGTCGTAGATGCGGTCACTCTCGCGCGGGCGGAGCGCGCCGACAAAGCCGCTCATCATGAACAGCATGCGCATATGGCTGAAATTCGCGGCCTTGGGCATGCCGGTGGTGCCCGAAGTATAAATGAAAAAAGCCCGTTCCCTGAGCGTGACGCCGGCGCGTGCGTGCTTGCCGAGAGACGCATCCGAGGCCGCCGCCAGCGCGGCGGTGAGATTCCCGCCCTCGCCCTCTATCCAAGACGCCGGGCGGGCCTCAAACGGCGCGGCGGCAAAATTCTCTGCCAGTTCCGCGCCCACAATCGCGTGCTTGGCGCCGGAGATGGCTATGGAATGGGCCAATGCGGCGCCGCTCAGATTGGTATTGATCAGCGCCACTTGCGCTCCGACCTTGAACAGGCCCAGCCAGGCGCAAATGAAATCGGGCCGGTTTTCCATCAGCAGCGCCACCACACTGCCGCGCCCAATCCCCTGATGCTGCGCCCAATGGCCATAGCGGTTGGCGCGCCGGTCCAGTTCGGCATAACTCATCCGCTGGTCGAGATAGTAGATGGCGATGTGGCCCGGGCGCTTTCGCGCCTGCGCTTCGACGATGTCCACAATGCTGCGGGTGGAATTGGGCTTGACCAGGCGCAACAGCCATAAGGTGCGCGCGATGCTGGTCAGGTAGATATACTCGCGCTTTATCGCACGCGTCAGGCTCAATGCGTTTCTCCCTGTTCGAGAGCTTGAGCCCCGCGCCTGTTCTAATCAAGATGAGGGTATGGACGAGACACTGGACCTGCGCGGCTTGAAATGCCCTTTGCCGGCGCTGCTGGCCAAGAAGGCTTTGGCGCGGCTGGCGCCGGGCAGCATCCTGACGGTGGTGGCCGACGATCCCATGTCGGTGGTGGACATTCCGCATATGTGCCATGGCGAAGGTCACGCCGTGGAAAGCGTGACCTCTCGCGATGGATTCAGCGAATTTCGCTTAGCTGTTAAGTCCGTTCGGGCGGTTTAGGCGCAGCATCCGGCCCGATGCGATTGATCACTTCGGTCGCGCTCAGGGAGCGTGGCTCCTTGGCGGCTTGGTCCGCGCTCAACAGCACAATCTCGGCATAGGCGTCGAAGTTGGTCCGTGTCACCACATCATAGGAGGGTTCATAGGGAAAACCCCAACCACCCCAATAGCCGAAGCCGCGAGGACGGCCCCAGAAGGGATCGGGCGGTCCATAAGGCACGGTCTGGTAGCTGGTGTTGGCCCTGGTGTTGCGGGTATCGAAGACAAAATTGGTGAAGCCGGCGGCGCGGGTCACTTCCGCCGCGCGCAGCAACAGATAGCTCTCCACCGTTTCGCGCGGGGTTGCCGTGTTACCGGTGAAGGTGACCCGGTAGCGGTTCTGGGTTATCGCGCGGTCGGTATAGCCGGTCTGCTGGCCCTCCAGGCGCGGGGCATAGGGCGAAGGCGTCATGCACCCCGTGAGCAGGAAAGCCGACAACGCCAAAGGAAGCACCCGGGCCGCAGGCCGGGCCAGAGAGTTAAGCCGAATCATCAAACGCTCCTATCCGTGACCCCTCACGGTTTCGCCATCTTAATATGGGAACGGTCCAGGCCAAATCCCAGTTCCGGCCATGGATTTTTACCATTTTCTGACCCCGGCAGATCACCGCAGCACCTTGATTTTATGGGGCTTCCCCCCGAAAAGGCCGGTCATTTTGCACTGCACCCTCTTGCTAAAGCCAGCCGGGCAGGTGAAGTTCGCCCCATCCGGAGCCTATTTGCCGGGCACAGGCCCCAAAACGGGGCCAAAACGGCCGGTCCGCCGTTAACGTCTAAGAAGAACAAGCCTTCGGGGGCCTGAACGATCGCCATGCACGGTCTTTCCCAATTCCTTCAGTTCGCCCTCTGCATTGTTTTGGTTTGCGTCTGCACGCTTTCGGTTCAGCTCGCGGCCTTGGCCTGGGTGCGCGTCTTCCGCAAGCGCCCGCAACTGAAACTGGCCGAGCTTGCTGAAGCGGACTTGCCGCATGTCCTGGTTCAACTGCCGGTCTGCAACGAAGGTCCCTTGGCGGTGCGTGTCGCCGCCAGCGCGGCGCGGATGAATTGGCCGCTCGACCGTCTCACCATCCAGCTGCTCGACGATGGTGACGGCGACACCCATGAGGAATTGGCGGCTCAAGTGCGCGCCGTGGTTCCAGAAGACGTCAATTTCCACATCCTGCGGCGCGGCGATCGCAAGGGCTTCAAGGCCGGCAATCTGGCTTACGGCCTTGCGCATTCCGATGCGCCCTTCGTGGCGGTTCTGGATGCCGATTTCGTTCCGCCTAGCGATTTCCTGCGCCGTACCGTGCCGGTTCTGCTGGCCGATAGCGGCCTTGCCTTTGTGCAGTCGCGCTGGGGTCATGCCAATCGCGGCGCCAACTGGCTGACGCGGGTTCAAGGTCTTTTGCTGGACGCCCATTTCTCGGTGGAACAGGAAGCCCGCTTCCGTGCCGGGCTGCCGCTGTCCTTCAATGGCAGCGCCGGTGTCTGGAACCGCACCGCCATCGAACAGGGCGGCGGCTGGACCGGCGATACCCTGACCGAGGATCTGGATCTGTCCATGCGCTGCATGATGCAGGGCTGGCGCGGTGCGATGGTTTCCGACCTGGTGGTGCCCGGTGAATTGCCGCAGACCGCCGCGGCCTGGAGAGCACAGCAAGCCCGTTGGACCAAGGGCCATGCCCAGGTGGCGCGCAAGCTTCTGCCCGTCATCTGGTCCAGCGCCATGCCGTTCTGGAAGAAGGCGGCCATGACGCTCCAGATGTGCCAATTCGCCTTTTATATGCTGGCTTTTTCCAGCGCGGCGATTTCCCTGACCCTGATGTATATGGGCGCCGCCTATTATCCCGGCGTCACCTGGTTCGGCCTGTTGGCCACCGTGCTCGGCGTCATCTCCTCCATCGGTTATCTTTATCTGGGACAGCGCATGCTGAGCCGTCAGCACGAACCCAAGCTGGTCGCGTCGCTGCTACTGGCGGTGGTTTTCCCATCCGGCCTGATCCTGGCCAACACCCGCGCCACCTTCGAAGCTTTCTTTTCCAGCCGCATGGATTTCAACCGCACCACCCGGGTGGGCGAGATTCAAAAAGGCGGCTGGCGCGGCGTTCCCGAGCTGGTGGTCGGTGTGGTGCTGCCGGTTTTCGCCTTCGCCGAATCCAATTGGAGCGCATTGTTCTTTTTCTTTGCCGTCTCCGGACTGGTCTCGATTGGGGCGATGGGCGCCATCGCGCCGCGCGCGGTAAGACAGCAGATTACGCCTGGCGAGTAACCCGCGAACGTCGTGGTAAATTTCGCCTTAAAAAATCCCGGCGCCTTTTAATCGATAAAATCCCAAGCATCCGCCTAACCCTGCCTTGAGCCGTGCCCGCTAGCGTCGCTGACGGATAGTGGAAAGTCGCATGCGGGACCTGGTGAAATTGGCGGCGGTGGCGATGTTGGCGTTCGGCCTGGAAGGCTGCGCCAGCTCCGTGATGGAGTATGGCCCGCCCCCGAGCCCCGCGCCGCGTGAGGCGCCGCAGAGCATGGCCGGCATCGACGGCCAAACCAAGCTGCAATGCGTGCCCTTTGCCCGCGCCAATTCGGACATCAAGATTTTCGGCGATGCCTATACATGGTGGGACAAGGCGTCGGGAAAGTATCCGCGCGGCACATTGCCCGAACCCGGCGCGGTGATGGTGCTGCACAATTATGCCGGTCCCAATCACGGTCATGTCGCGGTGGTGCGTGAGGTGACGGACGCGCGCGAGATAAGGGTGGACCACGCCAATTGGCTGAACGACGGTTCGGTCTATCTCGACGACCCGGTCCGGGATGAAAGCCCGGGCAATGACTGGTCGGTGGTGCGGGTGTTCAACCTCAAGACCGGCGCCTGGGGCGGCAGGCTTTATCCGGTCCAGGGTTTTATCGGTTCGACCAGCGGCGACGGCGATGACAGGGATTTGGTGGCTCAGAGAGGCGGCTCCAACCGCGGCGCCACCACCCTGATAGGCGAAATAAATTAGCCGAGCCAGAGACTTAGGAACTTTCCTGCGCTATTCTGCCTCTCCCCACTGGGAGCTTGGGGGGACTGGGCATATGGTCCCGCCCGTTCGCGCCCAGCCTTTGGGGACGATGCAAACCAAAGCGCGGGGCAGCGTTTTCATCCCATGCAAAATCGCATTCATCCGTGACACCCCAACCACCGGAATCAGGAGATACGCCGGAACCTCTGGTGGAAATCAGTGACCGCGATCCCTTGGCGGGCGCGGCTGCTGGCGATGGCGATTCATCAAAGCCCGCCCATGACCGGCGCGGTATGTCCGGCCTGATGCTGGGCGCCATGGGCGTGGTATTCGGCGACATCGGCACCTCGCCGCTTTATGCCTTGCGCGCCACGGTGCTGGCCACCGAGAACAGACTGCCCCATGACGTCGCGGTGATGGGCTCGCTCTCCATGATCTTCTGGGCGCTGATCCTGGTGGTCACCGTCAAATATGTCCTGATCATCATGCGCGCCGACAACAATGGCGAAGGCGGCACCCTGGCGCTGGCGGCGCTGGCGCATCGTTCTCCCGGCATGACACGCAGGTTCAAGACCATGATCGGCGTCGGCGCCATTCTCGGTCTGGCGCTGTTTTTCGGCGACGGCATGCTGACGCCGGCCATCACCGTCCTGTCGGCGGTGGAAGGTTTGAAAGTGGAGAGCCAGGCTTTTGCACCACTGGTGGTGCCGCTGTCGCTGGTGATCTTGGTGACCCTTTTCCTCATCCAGAGCCGCGGCACCCACAAGTTGGGCCGGCTGTTCGGTCCGGTGATGGTGTTGTGGTTTATCGCGCTCGCCGGCTTCGGGCTGGCATCGCTGATCCAGACCCCTGGCATCCTGGCGGCATTCAATCCCTGGTACGCGCTGGTGATGTTCCTGCATGAGCCCTGGGTGGCGTTCGTGTCCCTGGGCGCGGTGGTACTGGCGGTAACGGGCTGCGAAGCCCTTTATGCCGATATGGGTCACTTCGGGCGTAAGCCGATCCAATATGCCTGGCTGTTCGTGGCCCTACCCTCGTTGCTGCTGAACTATTTCGGCCAGGGCGCGGCGTTGCTGCGCCATCCCGAACAATCCCACATCGCCTTCTTCTCGGTCATTCCCGATTGGGCGCATATGCCGATGGTGATCCTGGCGACCCTGGCCGCCATCATTGCCAGCCAATCGGTGATCACCGGGGTATTCTCCATGACGCAGCAGGCGGTGCAGCTTGGCCAATTGCCGCGCATGGAAATCCGCCACACCAGCGCCAGCGATTACGGCCAGATTTACGTGCCGCGCATGAACACCATCCTGGCGGCCGGCGTGGTGCTGATCGTGCTGATCTTCAAGAGTTCCGACGCGTTGACCGCGGCCTATGGCATCGCGGTGACCGGCGTGATGGTGATCGACGCTTTCAATGCCGGGATCGTGGCGGGCAAGCAGTGGCGTTGGGCGCCTTGGCTGGTCATTGGCCTGTTCGGCGCCATGGGCATCAGCGACGTGATATTCTTCGTCGCCAACAGCTTGAAGATACCCGAGGGCGGTTGGCTGCCTTTGTTCATCGCTTTGGGCGTGTTCATCGGCATGGACACCTGGCGGCGCGGCCGCCGCGTCCATCTGGAAAAAGTCCGCTCGGAATCCCTGCCGCTATCGCTATTCCTGGAACGCGCCGACAAAAGCACCACGCGTGTCGCCGGGCTGGGTGTTTTCCTCTCGTCACGCACCGATGTGGTGCCCGGGGCGCTGCTGCACAATCTCAAGCACAACAAGGTCCTGCATGAGCGCGTGGTCATCGCCAATGTGGTGGTCGATGATACGCCTCTGGTGCCCCCTGAGAAGCGCCTGGAAGTGGAGAAGCTGGGGAAAGGCTTTTACACCATACGCATCCATCACGGCTTTTTCGAAACTCCGGATGTGCCGCAAGCCTTGCGCGAGGCGCGGCGTTTCGGTTTGGCGCTGGACGTGGACACCGCCACCTTCTTTATCGGACGCGAGACACTGGTGCCCGCCGAACATTCCGAACTGGGCACGCTGAGAAACAGACTCTACCGCGCCATCGCAGGTGCGGCATTATCACCCGCCCGCTTCTATCACCTGCCAACCAATCGGGTGGTAGAATTGGGGACTCAGATCACGATCTGAGTCCGGTGCATTATGCATCGGCAACTCGAGACCTGACGGCGCCTAGAGCGCAATCGGATGAGTGCGCAGCACTTCATCCGAAAATTGCGCGATAGTTGTAGAGTCACCGCCCGGCCTGCTTTTATTAGCGAGGCAATTTTCCATCATGAAACAGGATACCAAAGCGCCTTCCGGGCGCAGCCTTAAACGCGACCTTGCGCTTGCCCTGGGGGCGCTGGGCGTGGTGTTCGGCGATATCGGCACCAGTCCGCTTTATGCCATGCGCGCCTCGATCCAGGCGGCGGGCGGGCCGAGCGCCGCAGGGATTTACGGCTGCGTGTCGCTGATCTTCTGGGCGCTCATCGTGGTGGTGACAATCAAGTATGTGTTCCTGATTTTGCGTGCGGATAACAACGGCGAAGGCGGCGTTATGGCGCTGGCCGCGCTGGCCCATCGCGCGCCGGTGGGCCGCCCTGCCAAGACCGCCATCGGCGTCGTGGCGCTTCTGGGACTTGCACTGTTTTATGGGGACGGCGTGCTGACCCCGGCCATATCGGTGCTATCGGCAGTGGAAGGCATCGCGGTAGACAATGACGCGCTGAAGCACCTTGTCCTGCCGTTCACCCTGGCGATCCTGATCGGGCTGTTCGCGGTGCAAAATCATGGCACCCACAAAATCGGGCGCTTTTTCGGGCCGATTATCCTTTTGTGGTTCGTTGCCCTGACGGTGCTGTGAGCCGTCGCGATCTTCCGTGCACCGCAGATTCTGCACGCCGCAAATCCCGCCTATGCCCTGCACCTGTTTGCCGCCGAACCCTGGACGGCCTTCGTCGCGCTGGGCTCGGTGGTGCTGGCGGTCACCGGCTGCGAGGCGCTCTATGCCGATATGGGTCATTTCGGGGCGCGCGCCATCCGCTGGGGCTGGCTGTTCGTCGCTTTTCCCGCCTTGCTGCTGAACTATTTCGGACAAGGCGCCTTGCTGCTGATGCATCCGGAAGCTGCGCCGATCCTGTTCTTCGCGATGGTCCCGGACTGGGCGCACTACCCGATGGTGGCGTTGGCGACGCTGGCGACCATCATCGCCTCTCAGGCGGTGATATCGGGCGTCTATTCCATCACCCGCCAGGCGGTGCAACTAGGCCAGCTGCCGCGCATGGAGATCCGCCACACCAGCGCCACCGAGATGGGGCAGATCTATGTGCCGCGCATCAACGCCATGCTGTGCGTCGGCGTGGTGCTGATCGTGCTGATTTTCAAAAGCTCCGATGCTCTGGCCACCGCCTATGGCATTGCGGTGACCGGCGTGATGGTGATCTCGACCCTGCTGGTGGGGGTTGTGGCGATCCATCGCTGGAATTGGGGAAGGCCCGCCGTCTATGCGGTTTTTGGCCTGTTGGGGCTGATAGACCTCGCATTCCTTGCTTCCAACGGTCTCAAAATCGCCGAAGGCGGTTGGCTGCCTCTGGTGGTGGCGGGCGCGACCTTTGTGGTGATGGATACCTGGCGGATTGGCCGACGAATCCATCTAGATGCCATGCGAGACAATTCCCTGGCGCTGGACCTGTTCCTGGACCGGGCCGACAAGTTCAGCCAACGCATCGCGGGCACCGCCGTCTTCCTGTCGCCGCGCCTGGATGTGGTTCCCAACCCGCTGCTGCACAGCATCAAGCACTATAAAGTGCTGCATGAGCGGGTGGTGATCTGCGCTGTGACGGTGGCCGATACCCCGCATGTTTCCAACGCCAAGCGCGTCACGGTCGACAAGCTGGGCAAGGGCTTTTTCGCCGTGCGCATCTCATACGGATTTTTTGAAACGCCCGACATTCCCCAGGCTTTGGTCTTGGCGCGCAACCAGGGCCTGGCGCTGGAACCGGATGCCACCACCTATTTCCTGGGCCGCGAAACCCTGGTGCCCGGCGAGCAACCCAGTATGAAAAGCTGGCGGGTGGGGCTGTATATGTGGCTGGCGTCAAACGCTCTGGCGCCGGCGCGGTTCTTTCACCTGCCGCCTGGACGCGTTGTAGAACTGGGTACCCGGGTCTCAATCTAAGACGTAGGCGATCGCTTTGAGATAAGCCGATTCCGGCAGCAGCGGATGCACCGGATGATCCGGTCCCGCGCCCGATTGCCGGATCATCGCCGCCGCGCGGCCGGCGCGCAGCAGGCCTTGAGCGCATTCCTGTGCGAAACGCTCAGGAGGGATATTGTGCGAGCATGAGGCGGTCATCATCACCCCGCCAGGGGCGGTGACATCGGCCGCCAGCCGCGCCAGCTTGCGATAGGCCTTGGCGCCGGGCTCCAGATCCTTTTTGGATTTCACAAAGGGCGGCGGGTCGGTCAGCACAATATCGAAACGCTCACCGGCCGCTTTCAGCCGCTCCAATTCCTCGAACACATCGGCCTTCACCGCCTTGATCGTCACGCTATTGGCGCGGGCGCTTTCCTCGGCGATGGCCAGTGCGGGGGCGGAGGAGTCCAGGCACACGACTTCCTTGGCGCCCGCCTTTGCCGCCAGGATGCCGAAGCCGCCGGTATAGGAATAGGCATCCAGCACCGTCTTGCCTTTCGCCAACCCGGCGATAAAGGCGCGATTGTCGCGCTGATCGTAATACCAGCCGGTCTTCTGGCCTTCCGCCAGATCGGCGAAATAACGCGCGCCATTTTCCTCGACCGCGATACGCCGGCCTTCGCCCTTCACGGTCTTGACGTGACTGTCCAATCCTTCAAGCGCGCGCGATGGCGCATCATTGCGCAGGATCACCGTCTTCGGCTTTACCACGATCTCCAGCGCTTGCAGCAAAGTCTCGGTCTGCCGTTCCATGCCGGCGGTTCCGATCTGCACCGCCAAGGTGTCGTCGAAACGGTCGATCACCAGTCCCGGCAGCGCGTCGCCTTCGGCATGGACCAGCCGGTAGAAAGGCTTGTCGTAAATCGCCGACCGCAGGGCCAGCGCCCGTTTGAGGCGGACGGCAAAAAAATCGCGATCGATTACAACATCGCAATCATCCGACCATAGGCGGATTGCGATCAGACTCTTGGGGTTGAAATAGCCGGTGCCGAAAGCACGCCCGTCCTCGCCCCGTACATTGATCACCGCCCCCGGCGCGATGCTTTTGGCAGCCTCGTCCATGCGAATTTCATTGGAAAAAATCCAGGGCGAACCGGCCCGGGCCCGCGCCCTGCCCTTGGGCAGAATGATGCTTTTTCTCGACATGGCTGAGACCTCTACAGCCCTCTTGCGCCGGGGTCCATGCCGTCCTTAGATGACCGCCATATTTCACGGGAAGGAACGCAGCATGGCCGTCGACGGCAAGTGGGAAATCGTCATCAATTCGCCCCTGGGCGCGCAAAAGGCCCAGCTGGACATTGCGACCAATGGCAGCGCCCTGACCGGCACCCAGCAAGCGGCACAAGGCTCGGGCCCGCTGGAAAACGGCAAGGTCGACGGCAACAATGTCACCTGGTCGGCCAAGATCAGCTCGCCCATGCCGCTGACCTTGGATTTCACCGGCACGGTGGACGGCGACAAACTGTCCGGCAGCGTCAAGGCCGGCTCGTTCGGCTCCTTCCCCTTCACGGGCAACCGTACCGCCTGATATAACCAGATCGTTTCGTTGGGGGCAGCCGGTGGGTCAATCGCGGCTGCCCTTTTCCTTTGGGAGACGGATTTGAAAATTCACCGCGAAGGCTATCCGTTTATCGCGCTGTTCGCGGCGGTCAACTTGCTGGCCTTTCTGCTGGCGGCGTGGCTTGGCTGGCTTCTCTTGCCCGTTACCATCTGGTGCGTCGCTTTCTTCCGCGATCCCGAGCGCAAGACGCCGGGGGAGCCGGGCCTGATCATCTGTCCCGCCGACGGCAAGCTGCTGCCGATCGTGGATGCGGTTCCGCCCGCCGAACTGGGCATGGGCGAGATGGCGCGCCCGCGCCTTTCCATCTTCATGAACGTCTTCAATGTGCATGTGAACCGCAATCCCGTCACCGGCAATGTCGTCGCCTTGGCCTATCGCACCGGAAAATTCTTCAATGCGAGCTTCGACAAGGCCAGCATTCACAATGAGCGCATGTCGGTCCGCCTGCGCCCCGAAGGGGAGAGCGGGGAGAGCCGCGATCTTGCGGTGGTGCAGATCGCGGGCCTGGTGGCGCGGCGCATCGTCTGCGAATTGGCGCAAGGAGAAGGGGTGCGCCGGGGCGATAGATTTGGCATAATCCGCTTCGGCAGCCGGGTTGACGTCTATCTGCCGCCGGGAACCGAGATTCTGGTTCAGCCCGGGATAACGACGCGGGCGGGCGAAACTGTGCTGGCCCGTTTTTCATAAGAGGATCGCTTGCAGGAGCCGGACCGCCTCACTCGCCGCAAACGTGCCCGCCAGATCGTCGCGGCGCGGCTGGAACGGCTGGAAGATCTCAGTGTCGGAAAGCTGGTGCCGTCTTTTATCACCCTCTTGGCGCTGGGTTGCGGCATCACCGCCATCCGCTTCGGATTGGCCGACGAATGGTCCACCGCCGTCACCTTCATCATTGCCGCCATGATCCTGGACATGCTGGACGGCCGCGCCGCGCGCATGCTGGGCGCCGATAGCCGGTTCGGCGCCCAACTCGATAGCCTGGCCGATCTGGTGAGCTTCGGCGTGGCGCCCGGCATCATCATGTACATGTGGAGCTTGAGCGAGATGGGCAATGGCGGCTGGATCATTGCCCTGATCTTCTGCGCCTGCGCCGCCATCCGGCTTGCGCGCTTTAATGTCGAAAGCGCGCGCGATGAAGGCGCCACCAAAGGCAATCCTTATTTCACCGGCCTGCCCACGCCGGCGGCGGCCTGCATGGCGGTGCTGCCGCTGCTGATTTCCTTTCAATGGGATGATCCCGTGATTTACACGCCCTGGATCACCGCGGTGGTGATGGGCGTTACCGCGGCCCTGATGGTCAGCCGCCTGCCCACGCCTTCGATCAAATATATGAAGCTGCAACGCCAGCATCGCCTGCTGGCCGTGGTTTGTTTTACGGCGTTGGCGGCACTGTTGATTGCCTGGCCTTGGGCCACCATGACCATAGGTCTGTTGATCTATGTGGCGTCCATTCCGTTCGCCATCTACGCGCATCATCCGCGCTACGCGACCAAGCAAGTTCCCTGACGGTGAATGGTCTGACTTAACGCGAGGGCGGCGCGAAGCCGCCCATCAAGCGCGGCTGGAAGGGGCCCGCCTGACTGGGATTGTATTGAAAACTCTGTCCATAGCTGTTGTAGGTCGGACCGTTTTGCAGGCCGCCGCCATTGGCGAAATAGGCTTGGCCATAGCCGCCGCCGCCACCGCCATCGGCGCCATAGCCCACACCGCCGGTCCAACCGCCATCCTCGATCCTTAGGCCTTCCATCTCATAAACGCCGGGAGGCGGGCCGTAACCCATGGGAGCAGCGCGCCACGGGCCATGCCACGGCGCGGCAGCGGCATATTGATAGGTCCGGGCATGCACGGCGCGGCGCTGATGCGGGTCGCGCACAGAAGCGGCCTTGCGCGCTTTCGGGCAATCGCACTTGCAATCAGACGGGCAATCTTTTTTCACGGCGGTTTGAGTCTGCGCCGGCGGCGTTTGAGGCGGAGCGGCGGTTGGATTCTTTGCCGGAAGCGATGGTTTGACCGGTGCCGGAAGGACCTTTGGCTGGGCATCCGTCTTCTCAGGCGTTTTGTTCTGCGGCGGCGACATGGTCACCGTGGCCGCGCCCGCCGCTGAAATAAGGGCGCAGGTCAAAAACAGGCTTGCCGCCAGCAATCCGATCTTCATCCCGCCCTCCTTTCCGGCCCATCATAACATGTTCTATTTTGAAACAGCGGAGGGTGCGGAAAATCCCTGTTCTTGGTTAACCGGCCGCCGCCAGGCGTATCACCTTTGCCGCCGGATGCGTCAGAGCATGAATGTAGCCCAGCTTTTCAATCACCTTGGGCGACAACAAAAAGGGATATAGGTCGGTCAGTCCCATGCTGCGGTTCATGCTGTTGGTGGCGAATTCCACCGGCAGCCAGGCATCGATCAGCCGCTCCATGCCGGCCTTGTAGGGATCAAAATCGATCGCCGCCGCCAGTGCGCCGCGCGCGCGGCGAGGCTTTACCTTCAAGCCGAACGCGCCGGCTGTTTCCAGTGTGTCGACGATATGAAGATAGTGCGCCCAGGTTTCCGCAAAGTCCTCCCAGGGATGCATGGTGGCGTACATGCTGATGTAGGTGTCCTGCCAGTTGGCCGGCGCGCCTTCGTCATAGTGACGCTTGAGCGCCTCGCCATAGTCCTGGCGGTCGTCGCCGAACAGAGCGCGGAATTCCTCCAATTGGTCCGGATTAGTCGCCACCAGCCGGTCCCAGAAATAATGCCCGATCTCATGGCGGAAATGCCCCAGCAAGGTGCGATAGGGCTCGCCCATCTCGCTGCGCACTTTCTCGCGCGTGGCGTCATCGGCTTCCTTCAAGGCCAGGGTGATCAGGCCATTGTCGTGGCCGGTCATCACCCCCTCCGCATGTGTCTCCGGCGCATCGGCCAGGAAATCGAAGGCCAGGCCGTGTTCGGGGTCGTCAGCGCGATTTTCCAGCGGCAGGCCGAGCCGGAGCAGGGAATAGAACAACCGGTGCTTGGCGGTCTCGATCTTGCGCCACAGCACGTCGTTGCCCGGCACGGTCAGGTCGGGGATGGTCCGGTTATGACGGCAGGCGGCACAGAAGCCGGCCTCATCGTCGGCGGAGACCATCCAGTTGCACATCCCCGCATTGTAGTTGTTGCACAACTTGTAGGCTTTTTCCGGCGCCGCCAGCACCGACCAGCTTCCATCCTCATTCCGATCCAGGGCTGAAATCTCTGCAATATCAGTAAGATAGCCCAAGGCCCGGCTGCAATTTTCGCACAGCACATTCTCAAAATACAGGAGCTGGCCGCAGCCCTGGCAGCTGAACAATTTCATTTGGGATTTCCGAGGCGTGAGCTTTGGAAACGCAGGCTTCTTAACGACGTTCCGGCTTAGGTGGGGCCTGCGGCGCGGCGGCTGGTAGCCCCCTCTTCGCAGTTGCGGCATAGTCGTTTTCCAGGGGATTGTCCGATGAGTATTCAAGCCGCCCTCCGTCACGTCACCCGCTACCGCTATGACCGGCGAATTGCGCTGGGAGCTCAGACGATTCGGTTGCGTCCCGCCCCGCACACCCGCGCCAAGGTGCTGGCCTATTCGCTGAAGATCGAACCCGAGGGCCACTTCCTCAACTGGCAGCAAGACCCGCAGTCCAACTGGCTGGCGCGGGCGGTGTTTCCCGAAAAGATCGATCACTTCACCGTCAGCGTGGATTTGACGGTGGAGATGAATGTCATCAATCCCTTCGATTTTTTCCTGGAGCCGGACGCGGAGTATTTTCCCTTCGCCTATTCCCCGGAATTAAAAGCCGAGCTCGAGCCCTATCTCGCCACCCGCGACGGCGGCCCCGCATTCGATCGTTACCTTGCCGGCATCGCGCGCGACAAAAAACAGACCACCAATTTCATCTTCGATCTCAACGCACGGCTTTCGCGCGATATCAGTTACCTGATCCGCATGGAGCCCGGTATCCAGACGCCGGAAGACACGCTGTGCAAGGCCTCGGGTTCCTGCCGCGACAGCGCCTGGCTGATGGTGCAATTGTTGCGTCACCTGGGGTTGGCGGCGCGTTTCGCCAGCGGCTATCTGATTCAATTGAAACCCGATGTGAAATCGCTCGACGGCCCCTCGGGCACCGATGTGGACTTCACCGATCTGCATGCCTGGTGCGAAGTCTATCTGCCGGGCGCCGGCTGGGTCGGGCTGGACCCGACGTCCGGCCTGTTCGCGGGCGAAGGCCATATCCCATTGGCCTGTGCCGCCAATCCGACCCAGGCGGCGCCGATCTCGGGCGGCGTCGAACCGGCGGAAGTGCTGTTCGATTTTGACATGTCGGTCACCCGCGTTCACGAGCCACCGCGTGTCACCAAGCCTTATACGGCCGAGCAATGGGACGAGATCGAGCGGCTGGGCGATGAAGTCGACCGCGTTCTGATGAATCATGATGTGCGGCTGACGATGGGCGGTGAGCCCACTTTCGTTTCGATCGACGACCGCAGTCACGCCGAATGGCACACCGCCGCCGTCGGCCCCACCAAGCGGGCCCTGGCCGATACCTTGATCCGCCGCTTGCGCGACCGTTTCGCGCCGGGCGGCTTGCTGCATTACGGCCAGGGCAAATGGTATCCCGGCGAATCCCTGCCGCGCTGGGCCTTCGCGCTCTACTGGCGCACCGACGGTGTACCGCTGTGGAAGAGCGCCGAGCGCATTGCGTCGGAAACGCTGCATCACAAACCGACCACCGACGATGCCAAGGCGTTGACCGAAGCGGTGGCAAGGCGGCTTGGGCTTGATGCTTCCTACGCCATACCCGCCTTTGAGGATTTCTGGCATCACCTGGCCCAGGAACGCGCCTTGGCGGTGAATGTGTGCACGCGCGATTCCAAGCTGGAAGATCCCGAATTGCGGGCACGATTGGCGCGGGTGTTCGAACGTGGCCTGACAAAGACCGTTGGTTACGTTCTGCCGGTCGAAAAAGGCCTGACGCGCTGGCTCAGCGAGCATTGGAAAACGCGTTCCGGCCAGCTTTATCTGCTGCCGGGCGACTCGGCCATCGGCTTTCGCCTGCCGCTCAACTCCCTGCCCTATGTCCCCGAGCAGGCGCGCAGCTTTGTGCCGCCGCCGGATCCCTTCGCGCCGCTGCCGCCCGTGGAGAAGCCCGACGAAGTGGGCCAGGGTTACCGCAATGGCAACGGGCATCTGCCGGACGAAGTCCGTCCCGAAAATTTCAAGCCCATCAGCAAAGTTCTGGCCCAGACCGGCACGCCGGAGGCCGTCGTACGCACAGCCCTGACCGTTGAGCCGCGCGATGGCAGGCTGTGCGTGTTCATGCCGCCGGTGCCGTCGGCCAACGATTATTTCGCATTGCTGACGGCAGTGGAAGAATCCGCCGAAGAGCTGGGTGTATCGCTGCACATCGAAGGCTATCCGCCGCCCTACGATTCGCGGATCAATGTCATCAAGGTGACGCCCGATCCCGGCGTGATCGAGGTCAATATCCATCCCGCCAAAAGCTGGCGCGAACAGGTGGACATCACCAAGGCGCTCTATGAAGAAGCGGCGGCCTGCCGCCTGTCGACCGAGAAATTCCTGCTGGACGGCCGCCACACCGGCACCGGCGGCGGCAATCACATCGTGCTGGGCGCGCAGACGCCGCCCGACTCGCCGTTCCTGCGCCGCCCGGACCTGCTCAAGAGCATCATCGCCTATTGGCAGAATCATCCCGCGCTGTCCTATCTTTTCTCCGGCCTGTTCATCGGCCCCACCAGCCAGGCGCCGCGCCTGGACGAAGCGCGCCACGATTCGCTCTATGAGCTGGAGATCGCCTTCGACGAGATTCCGTCGCGCGCCGCCGCCAATATTCCGCCCTGGCTGGTGGATCGCATCTTCCGCAACTTGCTGGCGGACTCCACCGGCAACACCCACCGGACCGAAATCTGTATCGACAAACTTTACTCGCCCGACGGTCCCACCGGCCGGCTGGGGCTGGTGGAATTTCGCGGCTTTGAAATGCCGCCCCATGCCGAAATGAGCCTGGCGCAGGGGCTTTTGCTGCGCGCGCTGATCGCGCGCTTCTGGCGCGAGCCCTATCGCGCCGGCCTGGTGCGCTGGGGCACCTCGCTCAATGACCGTTTCATGCTGCCGCATTTCATTTGGGCCGACTTGAAGGATGTGGTCGCCGACATGAACACCCATGGTTTCAACTTTGAAGCCGAATGGTTCCGGCCGCATTGGGAATTCCGCTTCCCGAAAGTCGGCTCGGTCCGGTATGACGATGTCGAGCTGCAGCTGCGCACCGCGCTTGAGCCGTGGAACGTGATGGCCGAGGAAGGCGCCGCCGGCGGCACCGTGCGCTTTGTCGATTCTTCCGTGGAACGGCTGGAGGTCAAGTTGAGCGGCATGACTCCGGGCCGCCACCGGGTGCTGGTCAATGGCCGTCTCGTGCCGCTGCGCGAGACCGCCCAGGGCGAAGCGGTAGGCGGCCTGCGTTTCAAGGCCTGGCAGCCGGCCCATGGCCTGCATCCAGCCATCCCCGCCCATGCTCCGCTGGTGATCGAGATCTGGGACAGCTGGCGCAAGCGCAGCCTGGGCGGCTGCACCTATCATGTCGCCCATCCCGGCGGACGCAATTCCGAGATATTCCCCGTCAACGCGAATGAAGCGGAAGGCCGCCGGCTGGCCCGGTTCGAGCCCTTCGGCTTCACAGGCGGAATCTTCGACACCGCCAGGGAGGACCCCAATCCCGATTTCCCCTATACTCTGGACTTGCGCCGGGGAGCTTGAGTCGTAGGTGTCGGAAGTCGCAGAATCCTCCGCTGCCTTTGACGAATTGCACGATGGCGAGGGCCATGTGCGCGCCCATTGGCGCGCCTTTACCCGCACCCTGGCCAATTTGTCGCCCGAGGAATTCGAGCGCCGTCAGGCCAGCGCCCGCGCCACCGTTCAGGACAATGGCGTCACCTATAACGTCTATGACGATCGCAGCGGCCAGGCGAGGCCCTGGCAGCTCGACATCGTGCCTTTCATCCTGTCGCCACAGGATTGGAAGGCCATCGAAGCGGCGGTGATCCAGCGCGCGGTGCTGGCCGACCTTTTGCTGCGCGACATTTATGGCGAGCAGCGATTGATCCGGGATGGCGTGCTGCCGCCCCATCTGGTCACCGGCCATCCGCAATTCCTGCGCCCGCTCTGCGGCACCCGTCCCGCCCATGACGTGCATGTGCATCTTTATTCCGCCGATCTGGCGCGCGGACCCGACGGCACCTGGAAAGTCATGGCAAGCCGCGCCGACGCGCCGGGCGGACTGGGCTATGCGCTGGAAAACCGGCTGGTGGTTTCGCAGACCTTTCCCGAAAGCTTTGGCGATATGCGGGTGGCGCGGCTGGCCGCCTTTTTCAATGCCTATAAGGAAAGCATACTGGGTCTGGCCGCGTCGCGGCGCGACCGCGCGGTGCTGTTGACGCCGGGCCCCTATAACGAAGCCTATTTCGAGCATGTCTATCTCTCCCACTATCTCGGCCTCACTCTGGTGCAGGGCGACGATCTGTCGGTGCGAGGCGGCGAAGTCTTCCTCAAGACTCTGACCGGGCTGGAACGGGTCGCCGCCATTTTCCGTCGCGTCGATTCCGATTTCTGCGATCCGCTGGAATTTCGCGGCGACAGCGCCCTTGGCGTGCCCGGCCTGGTGGAAGCGGTCCGCTCGGGCGGCGTGGTGCTGGCCAATGCGCTGGGTGGCGGGGTGATCGAATCCCCCGCCATGGATGCGTATCTGCCCAATATCGCCCGCGCCCTGCTGGGCGAGGATCTGAAAATCCCCGACATCTCCACCATCTGGTGCGGCACCGAGTGGGGCCGCAAGGAAGCGCTGGCGCGGATGAACGGCGCCATTCTGCGCAATGCATTCGATGCGCGGCCGATTTTTTCCAGAAATTCCTCGGCCCGGCTGGGAGCGGACCTGACGCAAGAGGGGCGCGAATATTTCACCCAGCGGCTGAAGCTGCATGGCGCAAATCTTGTGGTGCAGGAAGTCTCGCCCCTGGGCGTGGCGCCGGTTTTCGAGAAAGGAAAATTCGGCGCGCGCCCCGTCTCGTTGCGTGTTTTCGCGGCTTGGACGCCGAACGGCTGGATGGTGATGCCGGGCGGCCTGACCCGCGTCGCTGCCGACGACACCATGCGCGCCCTTTCCATGCAGTCGGGCGCTTCCAGCAAGGACGCCTGGGTGATCTCCACCGCCCCGGTGGACAATTTCAGCCTGTTGACCGGCGGCGGCCGCACCCTGGAGATCAAGCGTTATGGCGAGGCCGCGCCCAGCCGCGCCATGGACAATCTGTTCTGGCTGGGCCGCTATGCCGAGCGCACCGAGAATTTCGTGCGCATCTTGCGGGCGGTGACCGCGCGGATCAGCGACGAACCGGCCGGCGCCTTGGAAGTGGCGCGCAAATTGCTGATCCCCTTCAGCCAGGCCAGCGATTCCCCGATCGAGGAAATTGCCGATGCGGAAGCCCTGGCCAAGGAACTCCACCTTTTGATTTACAGCCCACGCCATTCCCGGGGTCTTCAGAAGCTTCTCTTGCGGGTGGAGCAAACGGCATGGTCGGTGCGCGACCGCCTGTCCCTGGACACTTGGCGCACCATCCATACCCTGACCGCGAGCGAGCAATTGCCCGCCTTGGACGCGGCGTTTGAACCCGCCGCCGCGCGTTTCTATCTCGACGCGCTGGTGCGCCGCGCCGCCGCGCTCGCAGGGTTAGCCGCCGAGAATATGACCCGCGGTCCCAACTGGCTGTTCCTGGATCTGGGCCGCCGGTTGGAACGGGCGCTGCATCTGGCTTGGCTGGTGCGCCAGACCGTGGCCTTCCCCGACGCACGCGAGACCGAGCATATGCGCATGTTGCTGGAGATCGCCGACAGCGCCATGACCTACCGTTCGCGCTATCTCAATGTCTTTCAGCTTGTGCCTTTTGTCGATCTATTGCTGCTGGATGAAAACAATCCGCGCTCTTGCGCCTTTCAGCTGGCGGCGATCGAAAATCATCTGCGCGAACTGCCGCGCATCACCCTGGCCCAGCGCAGCGACGTGCCGCGCACCATTGCCCATGAAATGCGTGGCACGGCGGCCAATGCCAATCCGGCAAGGCTGGCTTTCTGCGAATCCGGCACGAGGACCGGTCTGATCGAACTGACCGACACCATAACCTCCAGCGCCGGCGAATTGTCCGACGCCATCGCCGACGCCTATTTCCAGCATGCCAGCCGCATCCGCACCGGCGGCGCCTCTTCGGCGGAGGCGTAAATGGAATATCATGTCCGCCACCGCACCACGTATCGTTATCTGCAGGATGTTTCGCACTCCTGGCATCTGGCGCATTTGCGGCCCCGCGCCACACCTTTTCAGGCGGTGCATGACAGCAGCATCAGTTTGAGCCTGGAACCCGCCAGCCGCGTGGCGCGCGAGGATTATTTCCAGAATCCGTGCGAATGGTTCTCCATCGATCAGCCGCACACCCATCTGGAAGTGCTGGCGGAAAGCCGGGTCACGGTGCAACCGGCGCCCCAGCGCGTTTCGCGCGACAGCTTGAGCTGGGAAGAGGTGCGGCTGAGACTGGAAAGTCCGCAAGACGAAGAAGAACGCGACGCGGTTCAGTATCTCTTCGATTCACCCATGACCAAGTATCACAGCGGCATCGCCGAGTATGGCGCCGTCAGCTTTCCGCCGTCCCGCCCCGTGCTGGCGGGCGCGATGGAGTTGATGCATCGCATCCATCAGGACTTCCGCTACGACACCACGGTCACCGATGTGACCACGCCGGTGGACCGGGTGTTCGAGATCAGGGCCGGCGTGTGCCAGGACCTGGCCCATGTCGGCATCGCCGCCCTGCGCGCCATGGGTCTCGCCGCCCGCTATGTCTCGGGCTATCTCCTGACCCAGCCGCCGCCCGGCAAGCCAAGGCTGCTCGGCGCCGATGCCAGCCATGCCTGGTTTTCCGTCTGGGCCCCGCCTTTCGGCTGGGTGGATCTGGACCCGACCAACGATATCCCGGTGGGAGAAAGCCATGTCACCGCCGCCTGGGGCCGCGACTATGGCGATGTCGCGCCGGTCGCGGGCATCATCCTGGGCGGACATGACCATGTCGTGGATGTGGGTGTTGACGTGATCCCCGTTGATCAGGCCTTGCCCGAACTGCCCAACATTGCTCCGGACGCCCCAGCGCGATAAGCAGAACGCGCATTCACGGTCCCTCCCAATGACGTCCCCCATCGTGATCCTGATCGCGCTTTGTGCCATGGCAGCGACCATGACCGGCGGTCTGCTGGCGCTGAAGCTTGCGGGCAAGCTGCCGCTGGTGATGGGTTTTTCGGCGGGCGCGGTGATCGGCGTCGCCTTTTTCGATTTGGGTCCGGAAGCGCTGGATGCCGGCGCCGGCCTTTATACCCCGCGCACCTTGCTGGCTGTCGCGGCCTTGGGCTTCTTTTTCTATACCGCGCTGGACCGGCTGGTGGCGCGGCATGATTGCGAAGGCCAGGCCAATCCCACCCGCGGCCTGGTCGGTGCGGCGAGTTTTTCCGCCCATAGCTTGCTGGACGGTTTCGCCATGGGTGTCGCCTTTCAGGCCAGTCCCGAAATCGGACTGATCGTCGCCGCCGCCGTGCTGGCGCACGATTTCGCCGACGGGCTCAACACCGTGAATGTGGTGATGAAGAATGGCGGCACCCGCAGTTTCGCCCTGCGTTGGCTGGCGGTGGATGCTGCCGCCCCCGTGCTGGGTGCAGCCTTGAGCTTGCTGATCACACCGGGCCGCGGCGTACTGGCATTGCTGCTGGCGCTGTTCTGCGGCTTTTTCCTGCATATCGGCGCCAGCGGACTTCTGCCGGAAAGCCACCGCGCCTATCCGCGGCCCGCAACCACGATCGCGACCTTGCTGGGTGCGGCGTTTCTTTATCTCGTCACCACGCTGGTGCGATAGCTCTGTCCTCCATGGGCGGCCCCGGCCATGGAGAGAATTATTTAATCTCAGTCAGCAGCGGTTTGCCCGCAAACTTCGCGTCCAGATTGTCCAGCACCAGCTGGCTCATCGCACGCCGCGTTTCATGGGTGCCGCTGCCGACATGCGGCTGCAACACCACATTGTCCATGCCGAACAAGACTTCCGGCACTTGCGGCTCATTGATGAACACATCCAGCCCCGCGCCGCCCAGCTTGCCGGATTTGAGCGCTTCCACCAGCGCGTCTTCATCCACCACCGCGCCGCGCGCCACATTCACCAGGATGCCGGTCGGACCCAGCGCTTCGACCACCGCCTTGTTGACGATCTTCTGGGTCTGGGGCGTCGAAGGAATGATCACGATCAGAAAATCGCTGTTCTTGGCCAGTTCCACCAGATCCGGATAATGCTTGTAGGACACATCCGCCACGGGCTTGCGGCTGTGATAAGCGACCGTGTTGTTCATCGCAGTGGCGCGCTTGGCGATTTCCTTGCCGATGCGGCCCATGCCCAGAATGCCGACCCGCTTGCCGCTGGCCTTTTGCGCCAGCGGATACTCGCCTTCCTTCGGCCAGCGGCCGCTGCGCACATAGCGGTCGGTCGTCACCAGATTGCGCGCCGTCATGATCATCAGCGCGATCGCCAGGTCCGCGACATCGTCATTCAGCACATCCGGCGTGTTGGTGACCGGAATGCCCTTGGAGCGCGCATATTCCACCGGAATGCCGTCATAGCCGACACTGGCCGAAGAAATGATCTCCAGCTTGGGCATGCGATCGATCATCTCCGGCGGCGGGCCGGAATGACCGTTGGTGACACAGCCGCGCACAATGCCGGCGACCTTGTCGAAATCGGCTTTGCCATGAAGACGGTAACGCGCCGCCAATTCTTTTTGAACTTCGGGGCGCAAAGGCACCAATTGCAAAATATCGATCATCAGGGAGATTCCGCCATCACTTTCATATTTTCCAGCGCTTCGGTGAACCGCTTGGTGCGCGCTGCCCGGTTTTCCGCCTTGGCCTGATCGGTGCCCAGCGGCGCCTGATCATAGAGCAAGGTGTAGACGATCTTGGTCTTGCGGCCGCGGTCCAGCGGCTCCACCGCCAGGGTGCCGTGATAATAGATCGGCGAGCCCGGCTGGATGTCCGAGGGCTGCTGGCCATAGGTGTAGGAGTAAGGCGTCTGCGCCACGATGATCTCGTCGGTCTTGCCATTGAGGCGGCGATTGGTGCCGACGCTGAGCTGGTTGCCCGAGGTGACGACACAGGTGACCTTCAGCCAGGTGGCGATGGCGCAATAAGGACCGATCTTGGCCCAGGTCTGGTCGGGCGTGCGATCCACGATCTTGTCCAGCAGGATGGTGGTGTATTCCGCCGCGCCTGCCGGACCTGAAACCAGCAGGACCGCCGCTATTGCTGCGCCTGCGAGAAAGCTTTTCCGCATGTGGTCTCCCCTTGCTTTGCGGGCTGTTTAATCCCTGATAAAACGCTGGCCGTCCCTGTGCAACAAGACATAAAGCACCAGACCAGGCTCAGGGTGGTGAAGGGCCGCGCATGTATCGCTTTTTCGTTCCGCTTTTCCTGCTGGCCACCCTGTCTTCCGCCCATGCCAAAGACCTGAAAATCCTTACCGGTGCGGGCATGTCCATGCCGGTGCGCGCCTTGGCGGCGGAATTCGGCGCACGCACGGGCAACAATGTCACAGTGGTCAGCGATACCGCCGGCGGCGTGCAAAAGCGGATCCAGGCCGGCGAGAGATTCGATCTGGTGATCGGCACCACCGCGGTCCTGGACATATTGACCCGGGAAAACAAGGTGTCGGCGCAACATGCCGATCTGGCGCAAATGGTTGCGGGAATCTCCGCCAAAGCCGGGTCCGCCAAACCCGCTCTGGCCGACGGCAATCAGGTGAAGGCGCTCCTGCTGGCGGCGAAAAGCATCGCCTATGTCGACCCGGCCTCGGGCGGCATTACCGGCGTCTTCTTCCTGAGCCAAGCCGACAAATTGGGTGTCGGTCCGCAGGTACGGGCCAAGGCGGTGCTCAGGCCCAATGGCACCGGCGTCGCCCAGGCCGTGGCCACGGGCGAGGCGCAGTATGGTGTTACCTTGATCAGCGAAATGCTGCCCAACAAAGGTGTCACGGTCTGGCCGCTGCCGGACGATATCCAGATGACCACCATCTATACCGCCGCCGTCGCAACCAATGCCGAAAATGCAATGGACGCGGCGCTTTTGCTCAACGACCTTCGTGGACCCAAGGGCCGCGACGCCAATATCCAGGCCGGGTTGAAACCGGTTTCAAAATAGAAAATTTCTGAACGAGACAAACAGGGAGACGATCATGGACCGCCGCAAATTCTTTTCCGTCACGGGCGCTAGTGCCGCCGCAGCCGCCGCGGGCAGTATCGCGGGTACGACAGAAGTGGCCGATGCCCAGCCCCGGACGGGCGGCAAGCTGCCGCCGCTGAAAGTGAGGCTGGGTCACCAATTCGGCACCCTGACCGACAGAAGCGCCGCCTGGGTGGCGCGCTATGGCGTTGACGGCATCTGCACCAGCCCGGTGGTCACCGATCCCACGCGGCTTTATCCGACGCCGGAAGAAATGCGCAAAATGCTGGATCTGGCGGCCAAGTGGAAACTCAAGGTCGACATGGTGGACAGCGTGCTGCTCACCTCCTCCCATATCGACCGGGAAAAAAATCCCGCCATCATGCTGGGGCAAAGCCCGCAGCGGGACCGCGATATCGAATCCTTCCAGAACCATATCCGCACTTGCGCCGCCACCGGCATCAGGACCATCAAATACAATATGTCGCTGCTGGGCGTGGTGCGAAGCGAGCATGTTCCGGGCCGCGGCGACAGTGTTTATGAAAAGTGGAACGCCAAGGAAGCCCTGGCCAAGAACCCGCCGCTGACCAAGGCCGGTATCGTCAATGCCGATGCCTTCTGGGAGCGCATCGACTATTTTCTCAAGCGCGTGGTGCCGGTGGCCAATGAGAACAAGGTCCGCATCGCCTGCCATCCCCAGGACCCGGGCACGCCGCCGGAAGGCTATCAGGGCATCACCAATGTGCTGGGCACCATCGATGGGATGAAGAAGTTCATCACCATGTATGAAAGCCCCTATCACGGCTTCAATTTCTGCCAGGGCACCGTGTCGGAAAATCTGGTCAATCCCAAGGAAGAGATTTTCGACGTCATCCGCTACTTCGGCAGCCGCAAGAAGATCTTCAATGTCCATTTCCGCAATATCACGGGCGGCCGCGACAATTTCGTCGCCGAGATGTGGCCCGATGTGGGCGATATCGATTTCGTCAAGGCGGTCAAGGTCTATCGCGAAGTCGGTTATGAAGATTTGCTGATGCCCGATCACGCGCCCGCGGTGCCGGGCCAGCCCGAGGCTGCCCGCGAAAACTTCCCCTTCATATTCGGTTATATCCGCGGATTGATCGAGGCCGAACGGCACCTCACCTGAAACAACTTTTACGCGCATCAGCAAAGCGCCGCCCGAGGGGCGGCGCTTTGTGTTTTTTTGGCGGCACGCCGTTCATCTAGATGAACGCCAAGATGAACAAAAGTTCCAAAAAGCACCAATAAAACCTCGCTTTTCCGGCATGCACCGCTTTGTGCCGCCATTGTAAAGAACTCGTTTGCCGCTTTCGCGCCGCGCGCTGGAAACAGGTCCCGGCTTGCCCCAGCCTAATCGCATGAGCGCAGCAATGGGGCTGGCTCTCCACAGCGAGAAACGGCATGTCGAGGATCGTGAGAGCCGTATTGGCCGCCGCATTGCTGAACTGCGGCGTGTTGCGTGCGTCAGCCCAAGAGCAAAATCAAGAGCAAGGCCAGTGGCTGAAGGATGGGGCTTGCGCACTGTTCAGCGCCGATGCCCGTCCCGGCGACACGGTGAGCTGGACCGGTTCCTGCTCCGATGGTTACGCCGAAGGCCTGGGCACCGCGATCTTTTCCCGTGACGGCCAATCCCAAAGCATCACCGCCAATTTCGTTCGCGGCATCGTTCCGGACGGCCATGTCATCAGCCGCTGGGGCCAGGGCTGGAGCTATGACGGCGAAGCCGTGGCCGGCCGCTACCAGGGCTGGGGCATTCTGACCACCGGGACACGCGACCGTTTTGACGGTCAATGGACGGACGGCAAGTTGAATGGGTTCGGCGTGCTTCTGCGCGCCAATGGCGAGCGTTACGTGGGCGATTGGAAGGACGACAAGCCCAATGGCAATGGCGAATTCCGGCATGCCGACGGCAGCCTGGTGAATGGGATTTTTGTCGACGGCGTGCTGGCGAAACTCGATCTCGCTGCCGCAAACTAAGGGGGACACCATCATGCTTAGAATCACCTGCGCGAGTATCGCGATCCTGGCCTTGGCCAATCCGGCCTTTGCGGAATGCGTCACGGCGGCTGACGCCGCCGCCCTGAAAACCGCGGTGATGAACCAGGAGTTGATGGTTGCGGCGTTTCAATGCCGTGAAGCCAACTCCTATAATCGTTTTGTCACGGCCTATAAGAGCGAACTTCGGTCATCGGATGCGGTGCTGAAAGCCTATTTCATCCGCGGCAAGCGGGGCGAAGCCGGTTACGACAGTTTCAAAACCAAGGCCGCCAATCTTTCGGCATTGGAGCAGGCGCGCCATTCCGAAGCTTTCTGCGCCAACGCCCATGACCGGTACGCCGCCGTCTTTGCCCATCAAGGCAGCCTGAGGAGCTTTGTCGAATCCCAGGCCATCAACATCGGCAATATCTGCGTCGAGCCGCGCCCCGCCCCGCTATTGGCCCGGGCGGACACAAGGCCTCAGGCATCAGCCAGCGATTCCTATGTTCGCGAAGTTGCGGTGCCGCCGCCGGGATGGCGCGACTATGGCCCGCCGCCGCGCTATGGCCGGTAGTAACTTCAGCTATTCAACCCGCTCCACTTTGCCGATGACAAAGATATAGGACAGCGCGCCCATCACCGCGATGACGGCGATATAGACAAAACCCAACGCGATATAGCCCTGCTGAGCGAGGAAGCCGAAGACCAGCGGGGTTGAGATGCCCGATATGTTCGATATGCAATTGAATGTGCCGCCGGTCAGCCCGATCAGGTGACGCGGGGCGATGTGCGAGATCAGCGACCATCCGATCGAAGCCATGCCATTGCCGAAAAAAGCCAGCGACATGAAGGCGATCACCAGTTCCGGCGAATCCACATAGTTGGCGCCGAGAATAGTGGCTGACAGTAGCAGTCCCACAATAATGGGGGTTTTGCGGGCCCAGCCCAGACCCAGGCCGCTGCGCAGCATGCGGTCGGAGAGGTAGCCGGACAACTGCACACCGACAAAAGCCGCTATAAAAGGCAGCGCGACGTAAAGGGGAGTCTTGAGCACGCTCAAATGCCGATAGGTGATCAGGTAGGTGGGAAACCAGGTCAAAAAGAACCATTGGCAGGTGGTGACCGCGAACTGACCGATATAGACACCCCACAACTTTCGATACTGGACGACGGTCAACAGATCGTTCCAGCTGAAAGGGCGCTTCTGTTTGCTGCCCGAGCCCAGATCTACCAACCCGCCACCGCTTTCGATCAAGTCCAGCTCCGCCTTGTTGGCGCGGGATTCACGTGGGTTGCGATAGAAAAGCCACCAGACAAAGCCCCAGGCCAGACCGCCAAACCCGGTGGTGAAGAAAACGGCCCGCCAGCCATGCGTGGTTTCCAGAATGAGCAAGAGCGGTTGCAGGAAGGCCAGGCCGATGAATTGCGCGGAGGTGTAAAAACCTATCGCGCCGGCGCGTTCACGGTCGGGAAACCAGCTGGTCACCACCTGGTTGTTGATCGGATAAGACGGGGCTTCCAGCGCACCGATCAGCAGGCGCAGCAGGAAAAGCCCGATGAATGTGCCGACAATGCCCAGGCAGACTGTCGCCAAGGACCACAAGATCAGGATGACAGGATAAAAGTAACGCGGCCGGATGTGGTCAACCAGCCAGCCGCTGGGAATCTGGAACAAGGCATAGGACCAGCTGAAGCCCGACAGGATCAAACCCATATGCCAGGGATCGATGCCGAGATCCTTGCCCATCACCGGCGCAACCAAGGAGATGTTGCTGCGGTCCAGAAACGTGATGGCGACGCAGACAAAAATCATCAGCATCACAATGCGGCGATGCCGGGTGGGTGTCTGGGAATCAGCGTTTGTCATTTGTCATCTCACCATTCCGCGAAAGATCCGTCCTGATGCCGCCAAACCGGCGGGCGCCAGCGGTGCCCCACCGATGCGCCGCGCATGACGGCTTCTTCATTGACTGTAATGCCCAAACCCGGCCCGCCCGGGATCGCCACATAACCATCGGCATAGGCGAACACGGAAGGGTCGGCAATATAGTCCAGCAGATCGCTGGATGTGTTGTAATGGATGCCCAGGCTTTGTTCCTGGATCACGGCATTGTAGCAGACCGCATCCAGCTGCAGGCAGGCCGCCAGCGCGATCGGCCCCAGCGGACAATGCAGCGCCAGGCCCACATCGTAACTTTCGGCCATGGCGGCGATCTTGCGGGTTTCGGTGATGCCGCCGGCATGGCTGGGATCGGGCTGGATAATATCCGCCAATCCGTCGCTGAGGATGGTCTTGAAATCCCAGCGCGAGAACAGCCGCTCGCCCAAGGCGATTGGCGTGGCGGTGTGATTGGCGATTTCCCGCAACGCCTCGACATGCTCGCTCAGCACCGGTTCTTCGATGAACATCAAACGATAAGGATCGAGTTCCTTGGCTAGTTGCTTGGCCATGGGCCGGTGCAGGCGGCCGTGGAAATCCACCGCAATGCCGAAATCCGGTCCCATCGCCTCGCGCAGCGCCGCCACCCGCGCGATGACTTGATCCAGCTTGGCATGGCTTTCGAGAAAACTGAGTTCCTCGGTCGCCAGCATCTTGATGGCGGTGAAGCCCTTGGCCGCGACCTCCTTGGCGCCTTTGACGATATCCTGGGGCCGGTCACCGCCGATCCAGCTATAGACCCGCATCTTCTGGCGCACGGGTCCGCCGAGCAGCGCATGCACCGGCTGGTTCAAAACCTTGCCCTTGATGTCCCAAAGCGCCTGGTCGATTCCCGCCAGCGCGCTCATATGGATGGCGCCGCCGCGGTAGAAGCCGCCGCGATACAGAACCGTCCAATGATCCTCGATCGCGGAAGGGTCCTTGCCGATCAGATAGTCCGAGAGTTCGGCGACACAGGCCGCCACCGTCTCGGCGCGCCCCTCCACCACCGGCTCGCCCCAGCCGGTGACGCCGGCATCGGTCTCGACTTTGAGGAACAGCCAGCGCGGCGGCACCACAAAGGTGGTGAGCTTGGTGATCCTCATAAACCTTTCCCCTACCTGGCTTTTCACGCCTTGTGACAGAGAGTGACGATCTTTCACTTTCGGCGCAATCCCTGCGCCGAAAGACCTAATAATGGCCATCCGCTGACGCGTCTGGCCGGAGCCGCAAGTTGTCGCAGCGGCAAGGCGCGCAACTTCTTTAAGGGTTGCGCCGCACTATATTTTCCCCATGAGCGAGCACAGTGAAATCGAGCTGAAGACCGCCGTCCTGCGCGGCCTGTTGAGCCGTTGCCCCTGCTGCGGCAAGGGCAAGCTGATGCGCAGTTATCTGAAGCCGGTGGAGAATTGTTCCGCCTGCGGCGAAAGCTTCGGCCAGATCCGCGCCGACGATGCCGCGCCTTGGGCGACCATCATCCTGGTGGGGCATGTTTTCCTGCCCCTGGCTTTCATGGTGGATATGGATTGGATGCCGACCTGGGGCGCCGTCACTTTGTGGTCACTGTGTTTCGCGGCGCTGTCGCTGGCCATCCTGCCGCGCGCCAAATCGATGTTTATCGCCATTCTGTGGCAGACCCGCGCCCCCGG
>CADECX010000025.1:19721-43156 GCA_902825865.1 uncultured Alphaproteobacteria bacterium | reverse complement strand
TAGCTGAGACGTGGCGCGCCCTGGGGGAGTCGAACCCCCCTTGCAGGAATGAAAATCCTGAGTCCTAACCGATAGACGAAGGGCGCTGCCGGAGGCCGGGGATTTAACGGCCAAGTCCCGGTTTGGCAACCCAAATTTGGACTGGAGTGGTTGATAGGCGGAGGGCGCTGCCGGAGGCCGGGGATTTCATGCCCCAAATCGGCATTTACGGGCCAAATCAGGCACCAACCGGGGCGGCGTCCTCGATTTCCAGCTGGACCCGGATCCGGCCGTTCCAGTCGTCCTGGCGCAGCCGTCCCACCGCGTGGATCGGGCGTCCTCGCGAGGCCAAAAGCCCCTCTCCCAACGGGCTCTGGGCCGCCCGGAAGGCAATGGCGTCCAGCATGGTCCCGTCGCCGCCGGCCAGCCGCAATTTGACATGGATTTTGCCCACCACATCGGCATAGGCCACCCGGGCGTCGGGCAGAGCCAGCAGCGGCTCGGGATTGCCCGCCCCGAACGGTCCGGCCGAGGCGATCTCCTGCGCCAGGGCGATGTTGGCGCCGGCGGGCGAGGACACCGCATCCAGATACAGATCATGCACCGCGTCCAGCGCCGCTCCGGCCCTGCTGAATTGTGTTTCCAGGAATTGGCGAAAGCCGTCCTGCTGCGCCGCCATCAGCGAGAAGCCCGCCGCCATGGCATGGCCGCCGCCATATTCGATCGCCTTGACCTCCGCCGCGGCGCGGATGATGCCGCCGACATCAATGCCGGGAATGGAGCGCACCGAACCGCGTCCCATGCCGCCCTCAAATCCGGCGACAAAGGCGGGCTTGGAAAAACGCTCGCGCAAGCGGCTGGCGACAATGCCGACCACGCCGGGATGCCAGCCATCGCCCGAAACCAGAATGAAGGGCGCGTTGGCCTGTGTCGCCGCAAGGGCGGTGGCTTCTTCCAGGATCAGTTTTTCGATCGCCTGGCGTTCCTTATTGTGCAGGTCGAGCTGGGCGGCGAATTCCGCCGCTCTGTCCGCATCGCGCGTGGTCAACAGATCGACGCCCAAGGAAGAACGCCCTACCCGGCCCCCCGCATTGATGCGCGGTCCCAGAAGAAATCCGAACGTGTATGGCGTGAAGGGCGGCTTGGCGCCCGCGATCCCGGCCAGCGCCGCAAGACCGGGGCGCGACATCACGCCGAGTTGTCCCAGGCCGAAGCGCACAAAGGCGCGGTTGATGCCTTCCAGCGGCACCACATCGCAGACCGTCGCCAGCCCCACCAGATCCAGAAACAGGCGCAGATCGGGCTCGGCGATGCCGCGCTCGGAATAGAAATTGCTCTCGCGCAAATGCCGGTTCAGCGCCACCAGAAAGAGAAAGGTGACTCCGGCGGCGCAGAGATGACCCAGGCCGGATGTGTCGTCCGGCTGGTTGGGATTGACATGCGCCACCGCGGGCGGCGAAGCCTCGACCCGGTGATGATCCAGCACCACCACATCCAGTCCCAGATTTTTGGCTTCCTGCAGCGCGGCGGTGGCGGCGGCGCCGCAATCCACCGTGATCGCCAGTGAGGCGCCTTCCACATGCAAGGCGCGCATCGCGGTCGGTGAAGGCCCATAGCCTTCGATCATGCGGTCGGGAATATAGACGCGCGGGGCCGCGCCCAAGGCGGAGAGAAAATCCGACAGCAGCGCCGCCGAGGTCGAACCATCCACGTCATAATCGCCGAACACCGCGATGCGCTCGCCGTTGGTCAGCGCCTTGGCGGTGCGGGCGACCGCGACATCCATGTCTTTCAACACCGACGGATCGGGCAGCAATTTCTTGAGCCGGGGCGCCAGATAGTCGGCGGCCTGGGCGAGCGTCACGCCGCGCAGCGCCAATAGCCGCGCCACCACCGGCGGCAATTCGCGCAACAGAGCGGATTCAAGCTCCGTATCGACGGATTTGAGCAGCCAGCGGCGGCCGCTGAAGGAACGCGCGACACCGAACAGAGGTGCGCTTTGCGCTTCAGGCACTGGGGTCGCGGCGGTGACGCGCCTTAATCCAGCGCACCGTGCCGGTCGAGGACCGCATCACCACGCTTTCGGTGGTGATGAAATTGCCCACACGGTGCACGCCGCGCAGCATCGAGCCGTCGGTGACGCCGGTGGCGGAAAACACCACATCGCCCGAGATCAGGTCGTGCAGATTGTATTTGCGGTTGAGGTCCTTGATGCCCCATTTGGCGGCGCGCTTGCGCTCATCGTCATTGCGGAACACCAGCCGGCCTTGCATCTGGCCGCCGACGCAGCGCAACGCCGCCGCCGCCAGCACGCCTTCGGGCGCGCCGCCCCAGCCCAGATACAGGTCCACGCCGGTGGCGGGATCGGTGGTCTCGATCACTCCTGCGACATCGCCGTCGGTGATCAGTTTCACTTTCGCGCCCGCCTTGCGGACCTTGGCGATCAAGGCTTCGTGGCGCGGACGGTCCATCACCAGCACGGTGACATCCGCGGGCCTGACGCCCTTGGCCTTGGCGATGGCGTTGATATTGTCGGCCGGTTCGGCGTCGAGATCGACCAGTCCCTCTTTATAGCCTGGGCCGATGGCGATCTTGTCCATGTAAGTGTCAGGCGCATTCAGCATGGTGCCGGGCTCGGCCATCGCCATCACCGCCAGCGCATTGGCCATCGCCTTGGCGGTCAGGGTGGTGCCTTCCAAGGGATCGAGCGCGATATCCACCGCCAAGCCGCCCTGCCCGACTTTTTCGCCGATGAACAGCATGGGGGCTTCGTCGCGTTCGCCTTCGCCGATCACCACCGTGCCGTCGATGGGCAAGACATTGAAGGCGGCGCGCATCGCTTCCACCGCCGCCTGGTCGGCGTCATGCTCATTACCGCGTCCGATCTGGGCAAAGGCGGCGATCGCCGCCGCTTCGGTAACGCGCACCGCCTCCAGCGCAAAAGCGCGGTCCAACGGTTTGCCTAGCGCGGGCGGACGGGTCTCGGTCATTGTCTGTCTCGTGAAATTCAAACGAAGGAGCCTCAAAGCTCCATGGGAATCATGCAAGGTCTGGCGCGCACCTTGTCGGAAGCTCCGATAGCCTTCAAGGCGCGTTCCACCTCATGCTGGGCAGTCTCATGGGTGATCATGACAATGGCGACAGGCTCGCCGGGGGCGCGGCCGCGCTGAATCATGCTTTCGATGGAAACACCGGCATCGGCGAGATGGCGGGTGATGGAGGCCAGGACGCCGGGCACATCCAGCACCTCGAAGCGCAGATACCAGGACGACACCGCCTGTTTGCCGTCGGCGAGGTTTAACTTCGCCAGGCTCGCGGCGGGGCGCCCGAACACCGGACTGAGCGTGCCGCCCGCGGCCTCGACAATATCGGCGATCACCGCGCTGGCGGTGGGCGCTTCGCCCGCGCCGCGGCCGGAGAAGAAGAAGGAGCCCGCCTCGCCCGCATCCACCAGCACGCCATTGGCGGCGCCGCTGACATTGGCCAGGGAAGAGCGCACGCGCACCATGGCGGGATGGACCTTCTGGTCGATCTTGTTGCCCATGCGCTTGGCCACACCCAGCAGTTTGATGCGGAAACCGAACTCGGAGGCAAAGGCGATGTCGTCCGGAGAAATATGCTCGATGCCTTCCACCGCGATAGCGCCCAAATCGGGCGCCGTGCCGAATGCGATGCTGGTGAGCAAGGCCAGCTTGTGCGCGGTGTCGCCGCCCCCCACGTCCAAGGTGGGATCGGCCTCGGCATAGCCCTTGGCCTGGGCTTCCTTCAGCACATCGGCGAAAGAGCGGCCCGAGGATTCCATTTCGGTGAGAATGTAATTGCAGGTGCCGTTGAGGATGCCTTTGACAGCATCCACGCCATGGGCGATCAGGCCTTCGCGCAGCGCCTTGACGATGGGAATGCCGCCCGCCGCCGCCGCCTCGAATTTCAGGGTGACGCCGTTCTTTTCCGCCAGGTCCGCCAGCGCCTTGCCATGCTTGGCCAGCAGCGCCTTGTTGGCGGTCACCACATGCTTCTTGTTGGCCAGCGCACTTTCCACCAGCTGGCGCGCAATGCCCTCCTCGCCGCCGATCAATTCGACCACGACATCGGCGTCGCCCTTGGCCAGCGTCAAGGGATCGTCGGTCCAGCCCGCGACATCAATGCCGCGCGCCTTGTTTTTGCTGCGCGCCGAGACGCCGATGATTTCCAGCTTGCGCCCGGCGCGGCTGGACAATTCCGGCCCACGCGCGGCCAATGCCTTGACCACGCCGCCGCCCACCGTGCCGAGCCCGGCAATGGCAATCTTGAACGCCCCCTTCGGGGAATGACTTGTCATTTCGCGGGCGCCAGATTCTTTTTGGGACGCTTTTCGGCCGGCGCGCCATTGCTGCCCTGGGAGAGAAACTTCTTCACATTGCGCGCCGCCTGGCGGATGCGATGCTCATTCTCGACCAAAGCGACGCGGACATAGCCCTCGCCATATTCGCCAAAGCCGATGCCGGGCGACACCGCCACCTTGGCGTGGATCAACAGATCCTTGGCGAATTCCATCGAGCCCAGCGTCTTGTATTTTTCGGGCACCGGCGCCCAGGCGAACATGGACGCTGCCGGCGCGGGAATATCCCAGCCGGCGGCGGCCATGCTTTTCACCAGCACGTCGCGGCGCGATTTGTAGACGGCGCGAATTTCATCGGCGATGTTCTGCGGACCGTTCAGCGCGGCGGCGGCGGCGACCTGGATGGGCGTGAAGGCGCCATAATCGAGATAGGATTTGATCCGCGCCAGCGCGCCGATCAGCTTTTCATTGCCGGCGGCAAAGCCCATGCGCCAGCCGGGCATGGAATAGGTCTTGGACAAGGACTGGAATTCGATGGCGATATCCTTGGCGCCGTCGACCTGCAGGATGGAGGGCGGCGGATTGGCGTCGTCGAAGTAGATATCGGCATAGGCCAGATCGCTGAGCACCCAGATTTCGTGCTTCTTGGCGAATTTGATGATCTCTTTGTAGAAATCCAGTTCGACCACTTGCGCCGTGGGATTGGAGGGATAGTTCACCACCAGCGCCAAGGGCGACGGCACCGAATGGCGCGTCGCCACGCCGATCTTGCTGAGATATTCCTCGGGCGACGTGGCGGGGACATGGCGGATGGCGGCGCCCGCGATCATGAAGCCGAAAGCGTGGATCGGATAAGCGGGATTGGGCACCAGCACCACATCGCCCGGCGCGGTGATCGCCATGGCGAGATTGGCAAAGCCTTCCTTGGAGCCGAGCGCGGCGATCACTTCCTTGTCGGGATTGAGATCGACGCCGAAGCGGCGCTTGTAATAAGCGACATGCGCCTTGCGCAGGCCCTTGATGCCGCGCGACGCCGAATAGCGGTGCGCACGCGGATCGCGCGCCGTCTCGCACAGCTTGTCGACGATATAGTCGGGTGTCGCCATGTCGGGATTGCCCATCCCGAAATCGATAATGTCTTCGCCGCGGGCGCGCGCCGCCGCCTTGAGGCGATTGACTTCCTCAAAGATGTAAGGCGGCAGCCGCTTGATGCGGTAAAAGTCGGTATGCATGGCTTAGAATCCTGAAAGCACCGTAGAATCGGGAATTTATGCCCGTGGCGCAATCGTTTTTCGGTTAAAATGCGGCGCTTTCGTGCAAGTCGGTTATTCGGATCGCGCAGCGGTCACCGTCACAGCGAGACGAAAATCTCGGCCCGGCGGTTGCCTTCCTCGCCCTTGGGCATGGATTCGTAGAAGATCGGCTGGCTGTCGCCGACCGCCTCGATCTGCACTTGGCTCGCGGGCACGCCGGCCTTGATCAAGGCCTGGGCCACGGCATTGGCGCGGGCCTGGGACTTTTGGAAGATCACTTCCAGATGCCGTTCCACCGACATGTTGGCGGTGCGGCTGGAGGCGTGCCCCACCACCTTGACGGTGCCATTGCCGCCGCGGGCCTCAAACGTGGCCACGGCCTTGTTCACCTGGGCGAGCGCCGCCTTGGACAGGCTGGTGCCGTCACCGGCGAAATAGACGATCTCGGTCGGCGCCACGCCGCCATTCTGGGCCGCCGCCATGCCCATGGGGGTGCCAGGAACGGCATCCAGGCTGGCCACGACGTCTTGCGGCATGGCGGCTGCGCCACGCGCGCCTCTGCGGGCCGGAGCGGCGGGAACTGCCGGGACGGCAGGCAAAGAGGTTCCGGCGGCGCCGGCTTGGGCGGCGGTCTGGCGATAATGCGCCAGGATCGGCGGCGACACCCATTGCGAAACACTGGCGTTCAGGGGCGGCGCGGAAGACGGCCTGAAACCCAATTCGGCATCGCTGGGATTGGTCATCGCCGCGCGGCGCGCGCCGGCGGTCATCGGAACCGCCGGGACGGCGGGCTCGGCGCCGGGCGGTGCAGCGATAGCAGCGCTTCTGGCGGGCGGCGGCGCGGCCGAGGCCACGGCCACCGGTGCCGGCGGAGCGGATTGGGGCGGCATGGCCGAGGGCGGTGCCGCAGACGGAGGAGCAGCGGATGGCGGCGCGGAGGCGCGCGGAGCGGCAGGTCCAACAGCCGCAACCGCCGAACCGGCGGAAGGCGGCGCGTCACTGGCCGTGGGGGGCGGCGAAGCAACCGGAACCGACCCGGCCGAAGGCGGCGCGTCGCTGGCGGAAGGCGGTGCATCGCTGGCCGTTGGGGGCGCACCGGCGGAAGCCAGGGCCTGGCGGGTGGCATTGGCATCGCTGGCGGTGGGCGGCGGGGCGGCGGCATCGGTGCCGGCCCTGAGCGCGTCGGCGCTGTATTGGGCCTGGGCGCCGGCGGCGGCGACCTGTTGCGCGGTATTGGCCTGGGCGCCCGCATTCGGCGCGGCCGGACGGCTGGGAATGCTCGCCAGATCGGGCGTGGTGGTGGCGGCGTCGGCCTCGGCCTGGGCATTGCTGTCGGTGGGGAACTGGCTGTCCGGCAGGGGCGAGTCATCGCTGAGCAGGCCGGTCGGATCCAGGTCGGACATGGTCTCGCAACCCGCGGTACCGACCGCAAGGAAGATCGCCAGCGTCGCCATCGTCAGAGGCCGCGCGTATGTCTTGGTCATGCCCTAACTGCCCTTGTCTTTCAGCAATGTTCTTACAGCAATCGTCCGGCATCCCATGCCGGTCCCCCGGCCCCAAAGCATCCGCCTGGGGGCGCCTACCCAACCTTAGCCGTATACCCCGCCAAAGGCCCCCGCGCTAGCAAAAGAGCGGGTAAATATCGTGAATGATTGCCAGATTCCTGCACAACTGACCCGCATTTGCCGCGTCTTGCGGGTGTCGCGGCACACGGTTATCAGAGAATTCACGAAAGGCGCTCCCGCGATGCCCCGTCCAGCCGCCCCCTCGTCCGCCGCTCCCTCTTCCGGTTCAGAACCGGCTCCGGCCGCGGGCACCATCGACACCCGCGAATTCGCCCGCAACATGCTGACCGTGGGGGTGAAGAGCCAGGAGCTGATGCTGGACTTCATCGCCCGCATGAGCAGCCGCAAAGAGCCCGGCCCCATCGATCCGCTCAATATCACCGGCGCCATGCTGGCGCTGGCCAAGGCGATGGGCAGCGACCGTGAAGCGGTGGCGGCGGCGCAGGCCGCGTGGTGGGGCAATTTCATGACCCTGTGGGAATCCACGGCGCGGCGCATGCTGGGCGGCGACGCTCCCGCCGTGGTCGAGCCCGCGCCCGGCGACCGCCGCTTCAAGAACGAGGCATGGCGGGAGAATGAGATCTTCGATTTCATCAAGCAGAGCTATCTGCTCACCGCCAATGCCATGCAGGAGATGGTGGGCAAGCTGAACGGACTGGACGAGAAAGAGCGCGGCCGCGTCGCCTTTTACACCCGCCAGTTCGCCGATGCCTTTGCCCCCACCAATTTTCCGCTCACCAATCCCGATGTGCTCAAGGCCACCATCGCCTCGAACGGCGAGAATCTGGTCAAGGGCTTGGACAATCTGTTGGCCGATATCGAGCGCGGCCATGGCGAGCTTTCCATCCGCCAATCGGCCGACGGCTTCACCATCGGCGAGAATGTCGCCACCGCTCCGGGAAAGGTGGTGTTCCGCAACGAGATCATGGAGTTGCTGCAATATTCTCCGGCCACGGATGAAGTTCACGAACGGCCGCTGCTGATCTTTCCGCCCTGGATCAACAAATACTACATCATCGATCTGAGGCCCGAGAACAGCTTCGTGCGCTGGCTGGTGGGCCAGGGCTACACCGTCTTCCTGGTGAGCTGGGTCAATCCCGATGCCGACATGGCCCAGAAGGGCTTTGAGGATTACATGCAGGGCGGCATCTTCGCCGCCCTGGACGCGGTGGAGCGCGCCACCGGAGTTCGCGATCCCAATTGCGTGGGCTATTGCATCGGCGGCACCTTGCTGGCGGCCACCCTGGCCTATATGGCGGAAAAGGGCGACGACCGCATTCATTCGGCGACCTTCTGGGCGGCGCAGACCGATTTCAGCGAGGCCGGCGAATTGTCGGTGTTCGTGGACGAAGCCCAGCTCGATGCCCTGAAGCAGAAGATGGACAGCGAAGGCGGCGTGTTGCCAGGCTCCAAGATGGCGGGCGCCTTCAACATGCTGCGCGCCAACGACCTGATCTGGTCGTTTGTGATCAACAATTACCTTTTGGGCAAACAGCCCATGCCTTTCGACCTGCTTTATTGGAATTCCGACACCACGCGGATGCCGGAAAAGCTGCATCTGTCTTATCTGCGCAATTGCTACAAAGAAAATGCGCTGGCCTTGGGCAAGATGAAGATGGCCGGGGTGAAACTGGACCTGACGAAAGTGAAGGTACCGGTCTATCTGCAGTCGGCGCGGGAAGATCACATCGCGCCCGCCAATTCGGTGTTCAAGTCGGTCAATCTGTTCGGCGGCCCGGTGCGGTTCATTATCGCCGGTTCGGGTCATATCGCGGGGGTGATCAACCCGCCCGCGGCGAAGAAGTACCAGTACTGGACCAATGATGCGGGCGCGACCAGCATCGAAGCCTGGAAGGCGGGTTCGACAGAACATCCCGGTTCCTGGTGGCCGGATTGGGATCAGTGGTTGTCCAAACTGTCAGGCGCCAAAGTGCCCGCGCGCCAGCCGGGCGACGGCGAACTCAAAGTGCTGGGCGATGCGCCGGGGACTTACGTGAAGGTCAAGGCGCAGTAGCCTTTGGACTGCCACCTGACGGATCGAATGCGGCGCGGCGGACTGTCACTTCTTCTCCTACTTCGAGATATTCAAACTCATCATTGTATTTGCTGTGGATCAGCGCGCGATCAACAATCTGACCATCTTTGCGCAACTCACGTACCAACACCTTCCCCTCTTTCAAGGCGGTAAGAAGATCGAGGTAGTTGATTTCCACGCAATTGCCATTGGCATCCGCAAACATGAGGTCGTCCCCATGCGTGTGCCATGGCGTATCCACAAAACCAATTAGACAATCTTCCTCACGGTCAGCATTCCTCAAAATCCAGAATTGCCCCGTGACCGAGATCGATCTCCACGTGTTGGTCGGAGACAAGTCGGGCAGAAAATCCCAGATCCCCGCAGATTTCATAAATCAGGCGAATGTCATACCGCATGACAGATCATTCTCTTGGCGGTCTAGTTAATTCGACCGGGCAATAATTTTTCATTCTCGCCGCCAATCTGGTGATAAAAGCCCGGCCCTTCGGCGCCGCTTTGCCAGAAATCGCGGCCCGGGCGCAGCAGGAACATGTCGCCCTTGAGATTGTGGACATAGCCCAGCCGCAACACGGTCAGATAAGTCGCGGCGAAATCCGTCTCACTGCATTGGCCTTTGATGCAACCGAGAGAAATGCCGGTGTCGAGCAATTGCGGATCGCGCCGCAACGGCGCCGGCGCTTCCGGCGAAGCGCAACGCATCGACAAGGCCGCCGCACCCACCAGCGGCTTGGCCCAATTCGCATCCCCGCCGGGAAACGCTGCCGCCCAAAGCGCGATGCGTCCATCGGCAACGCGATAAAGCACAAAACCCTTGCCGCCTTTCTGGTTGCCGAAATCCTGCGCCACAAAGCCGAAAGGCCGCTCCTGGGGCGGCGTCAGCACGGCCGGAGAACCGAATGTCGCCTGCAGGAAATCCTGAACGAAAGTCTCCGCCGCCGCGCCGTTCAGATCGCCCGATTTGTAAAGCGCATGCTGGAAACCCTCGCCCGCCATCACATGGAACAGGGAATTGTCGGGCGCATGCGCCGCCACCCGCCACCCTTGAGGCGCGAAACCATTGCACTGCCCTGCCCCCAAGCCGCTCAGCGCCAAGGGCTTGATGGTGGCGCCGCGCAGGATGCGCTTGGACCAGGCGGCATTGGCGGCGGCGATCGGCAATGGGCGTGGTTCCTTGGCCAAGGTGCGCGGCGGATCGACCGAGAATTTCTTTCCCACCGGTGGCGCGGCGTCCAGCATCAGCGAAACACGCTTGGGACGCACCTCGCCCTTGGTGATGTCATAGAGCGTCAGCGTGATGCGCTGGCCCGATTTTCCGGCGCGCACCAGGCTGGAAGCCTGGCGGGCGGTGGTGATGGCCACCCCATCGATCGCGGCGACCACTTCGCCCACGGCCAACCCGGCCTTGCCGGCGGGACTGTCCTGCATCACCGCCGCTATTTCCGCGCCGCCGCGCTTCAACAAGGGCGTGCGCGCCGATGCCGCCGGACTGAGCGGCGCAAATTGCAGGCCGGAAAAACCTTGAGGCTTGGGAGATTTGTCCACGGCGTGAAAAACCGCTCCGGCGAACAGCGCCAGACCGATCACAACCGCCAGCAGGATGCCCTTGCCGCCCATGGCGGATTGTTACCACAATCTTGGCGCGCCGTATTTTGCGACCTGAGCAGGAGCGAGGAGCGATGTGGGCTACAGCGCCCATGAGCGACGAGCGACGAACTCAGGGCGCAAAATACAAGCGCTTAGAGGCCGGTTGTCTCGGGGAGGCCCAACATAATGTTGAGATTTTGCACCGCAGCGCCACCGGCGCCCTTGCCCAGATTGTCGAACGCCGCCACCACACGGGCTTGCTGCGTCTTGTCATTGGCAAAGACATAAAGGCTCAGGCCGTTGCTGTCCGCCAGAATCTCGGCATCCAGGGTTTTGACCGCCGCCGCATCTTCCAACGACGCGACCTTGACCAGCGGCCGTTCGGGATAGGCTTTGACCAAAGCGGCATGAATGTCCCGCGCCGACGGTTTTGCCGGCAGCGCCCACAATTGCAGCGGCACTTCCACCAGCATGCCGCGATAGAAACGGCCGACCATGGGCTGGAACAAGGGGGGATGGCTCAGCCCGGCATATTTCTGCATTTCGGGAATGTGCTTGTGCGCCAGATTGAGGCCATAGAGGCGCGACACCGTCTCGACATAGGCCTCGTTCGCCTGGTCCTCGAATTCCGCGATCATGCTCTTGCCGCCGCCGGAATAGCCGGTGACGCCATTGGCGGTGAGCGGAAAATCCACCGGCACCAGACCGGCGCGCACCAAGGGCCGCGCGATGGCCAAAAAGCCGGTCGGCCAGCAGCCGGGATTGCTGACGCGCTTGGCCGCCGCGATCTTCTGGTAGCCGCCCTGCTCCAGTTCGGCAAAACCATAGGTCCAGCCCTCGGCCACGCGATGGGCGGTGGAGGCATCGATCACCCGCACTTCGGGGTTGTCGATCAAGGCAACCGCTTCGCGCGCCGCTTCATCGGGCAGACAAAGAATGACCAGGTCGGCGGCGTTGAGCGCGGCCTTGCGCGCCACCGCGTCCTTGCGCTCGGCATCCGACAAAGCGATCAGGGACAGGCCGGCGCGCCCGGCCAAGCGCTCGCGGATCTCCAGACCGGTGGTGCCGGCGGCGCCGTCGATGAAGATTTTGGCCTCTTTGCTCATCCTTGCGCACTCATTCCATGACCTGCGCCCGCATTGACATGCGAGCCCTGTGGTTCTTAGCTCAATTCGCCCCCCAAGGGGCGCGTTCCGGTTCTGCGCCGGGCGCAGGGCCGCACCGTCCGCGCGAATGGCGACATACGCCAAAGACGCGGCCGAAAACAGGGGCATGACATGGATTTCCAGGCGATTTTCGACAACTTCCGCACCACCGTCACCGAGCATTATTTCGACATGAACGGGCGGGTGGGCCGGGCGCAATTCTGGTATTTTGTGCTGGCCTATGTCGCCTTTGCGCTCGCGGCTGGCCTCCTATCGGTCGTCACCTTCCTGCCGCTGGTGGGAATTTTTCACCTGGCGATGCTTTTGCCGTCTGCCGGGATGGGCGCGCGCCGGCTGCAGGATATCGGCCGTGACGGCAAGCTGGTGTGGATTTTGATCTTCGCCGCCTTCGTCTCGCAACTGGCATCGGTGATCACATGGTTGGGGGCGCTGTCAATGGGCTGGTTCGGCTTCCTGGTGTTTGGACCGTCCATCGCGCTTTTGTGGCTGCTTAGCCTCGCGCTTTTTGTCGCCATGGTGGTACTGGTCTATTTCTGGTGCCAGCCCGGCGATCGGGGCTCCAACGCCTATGGCCCGCCGCCGCCGGTGTTCGATGCCGCCAAGCGCGTCTCACCCACACCCTAATTTATCACGGCGTGCAGCCCGGCACGGGCGTGTCGAAATTGTAGGTCTCGCCTTCATAGGTGACATTGAGCTTGCCGCGCTGGCAGGCGTTGACTGAGCCCGCTTCATAGACGCCCCAATAGACCTTGCTTTTGCCTTGGCTGCTCTGGCGCAAGGTCGCCTCGGAGGTGGCGATCATGCCCACCAGGAGCGGCGGAATCTGATCGGAGGGCACTTCCTTCAAGGCAATGCCCGCGCCGTCGCTGACCTGCACGCCCTGAACATCGTCCCACACCGCGGCGCCGTCAGGCCCGCGGCGGGTCCGGACAATGGACAGCACGACATGCTTGTCCATCACCGGTTTGGCGGCGGGCGCCACCAGCGGCGAAGCCATCCAGACGATGACCACAGCGCCGTCATTCTTGTTGTGCGTGATCGAGAGATAGTCGGCGACCTGCTGCTGCGGCGTCGGTTTCCACAGCCGCGCCGAAGCGGGCGCGGCGAGAATCAGCGGAACGAGGACTAAAGCAAGGGCGCGCATGAAATCTCCCACATTGTCCGCAAGCATATCACGCAACCCAGGGTAAATTGTCGTTAAATCAGTCCGTTAATGACGAAGAATCACACGCGCCGGCCTCGGGCAAACAGTTTGCCTTAATTCCCGCAACAGGATCAGTATCGTGTGTCTGTGAGGGGTGACGCATTGATGGGTTCATCGGGGGTCCCATACGGCACGACCGGCGTGGATTTTGGAAGAAATCTGACGATCGCGCTTGCCGTGCTTGGGCTGGGCGCCGCGGCCATCCTGATCTGGCAAATTCAATCTCCCACTTTCCATACCATTCTCGACACCAGCGCGCTTCTGACCAGCGGCCTCACCGCATTGCTTCTCTGGGATGTCAGCGTACGCACGGGTCGCTCCCTGCCCCTGTTCCTGTCCATAGCCTTTGGCGTGTTGGCGGCGGGAGAATTGGTGCACACCCTGATCGCCATGCAGCAGCTGAGCGGCGAGAGCCAGGCCTCGGCGGAGATACGATGGCGGGCGGGAACCTGGGGCCCCACCGCCCATATCGGCGCCATCGGTGTGGGCGCCGCCTTGTTCCTTCGCGATCAACCGCGCCGCCGGGGCGGAGCCTTCGCGCTGGCGCTTATCCTGCTCTATCTCGTTCTTCTCGTAGTCTTTCAACTCTTGCCGCGATACGCCGATCCGGCCTTTTTCGGCGTTTCGCGGCCAACCTTGCTCGCTGCGCCATTCCTGTGGGCGGCGGTCGCCTATGGCTATTGGCGCCTGCGCAAAGACTCCGAAGTCGCCGTCGCGGTCGCCACCGGCGCCGCGGTCCTGGCGGTTGGACATAGTTTCATGTTGTTTTCGCAACCGGCGGAAGATCCCACCGCCATTGTCGGCGTCGGCATGGTGGCGCATTTCGGCAAGGTAGTGGCCGATCTTCTGCTGCTTCTGGGCCTGACCCAGATCGGAGCCGCCGATACCGCCCGCCGGCTGCGGGCGGAGGCCGAGCTGACCTATATCAACCGCGATCTGGAGCGGCGCATCAGCGAGCGGACAGCAGCGCTGCAGGCGACCAACAAGGGACTGCACGAACAAGTCGGTCTGCGCCGGAATGTGGAGGGCAAGCTGCAGGCCCAGCTGGAACGGCTCAACCTGCTCAACCGCGTCACAAGGTCGATCGGCGAACGCCAGGACCTGAAGAGCATTTTCCAGATCGTGGTTCGCAGCCTGGAAGAGCAGTTGCCGGCGGATTTCGTTTGCATCCTTTCCTACGAGGCAGGCGCGCTCACCGTCGAGCATGTGGGAAGCAAAAGCGCGGATCTGGCGCGCGCCCTGGGCATGGCGGAACACACCACCATCGCCATAGACGAAAACGGCCTTGCCCGCTGCGTGCGCGGTCAATTGGTCTATGAGCCCAAATTGGCGGAATTGGATTTTCCATTTCCCCGCCGCCTGGCCAAGGCCGGCCTGGGCGCGCTGGTGATTTCACCGCTGATGCTGGGAAAAGAGGTTGCCGGCGTGCTCGCGGTGGCGCGCCGCAAACCCGAATCCTTCAACAGCACCGATTGCGAATTTCAGCGGCAGTTGAGCGAACAGATCGCCCTGGCGTCGCACCATGCCCAGCTCTATGCCAACTTGCTGAAGGCCTATGACGACCTGCGCCTGACCCAGGCGGCCGTGGTGCAGCAGGAGCGGCTGCGGGCGCTGGGACAGATGGCGAGCGGTATCGCCCATGACGTCAACAATGCGGTATCGCCTTTGTCGCTGCAGACCGCCTCGCTGCTGGAGCGCGAGGCCGGGCTTTCCGAGAGGATGCGGGCCTATCTGGGGACGGTGCAACGGGTAACCAACGATGTCGCCGCCACCCTGGCGCGTCTGCGCGAATTTTACCGCGAGCGCGAGCCGGAATCGGCGATGCAGTCCGTCGATCTCAACGCCCTGGTGGAGCAAACCGTGGAACTGACGCGGGCGCGCTGGGCCGACATACCCCAGCAACGCGGCATCGCGATTTCCGTGCGCCGGGACTTGGAACCGCGATTGGCGCCGGTTCTGGGCCATGACAGCGAATTGCGTGAAGCCCTGACCAATCTGATTTTCAACGCGGTCGACGCCCTGCCGCAAGGCGGAGAGATCGTGCTGCGCACCAGGAACGACGCCGCGCACGTGCTTTTGGAAGTGCGTGATAGTGGCGTCGGTATGGACGAAGCAACCGTTCAGCGCTGCATGGAGCCGTTTTTCACCACCAAGGGCGAGCGGGGCACCGGCCTGGGCTTGGCCATGGTGTTGGGCACCGCCAAGCGGCATGGCGCCGGCGTCGATATCGACAGCGCGCCGGGCAAAGGCACCACATTGCGGCTGGCATTTCCGCAGGCCGCGCCGCAGGACAGGCCGGCCGCCACGGCGCGGACAGCGGCCAGCCTGCGGCCGATGCGTCTTTTGATCATCGACGACGATCCGTTTGTGCTGGATTCCATGCGCATGGTGCTGGAACTGGACGGCCATACCGTCATACAGGCCGGCAGCGGCGAAGACGGGGTGGAAGCTTTCCGCGCCGCCCAGGACCGGGGCGAAGCATTTTTCGCCGTCATCACCGATCTTGGCATGCCGCGCATGAACGGCAACCAGGTCGCCAAGGCGATCAAGGCCATGTCGTCTTCAACCCCGATCATCCTGCTGACCGGCTGGGGACAGCGCCTGCGCATGGGGGACGAGCAGAATGGCGACGTGGACGCCGATATCAGCATGGTGCTGTCCAAGCCGCCACAGCTCGAGGATTTGCGCGACGCGCTGGCGCGATTGCACTGAAGCTTCCCGGACAAAGAAAAACGGCGCGGATTGCTCCGCGCCGTTTCTTTTCGTGAAAAGCGCGATTAGCGCTTCGAGAACTGGAACGAACGGCGCGCCTTCGGCCGGCCATACTTCTTGCGTTCCACCGCGCGCGGGTCGCGGGTGAGGAAGCCGCCCGGCTTCAGAACGGGGCGCAGGGTCGGCTCGTAATTCACCAGGGCGCGGGAAATGCCGTGACGCACCGCGCCGGCCTGGCCCGAAAGGCCGCCGCCATTGACGGTGACCACGACGTCGAACTGGCCGTCGCGGCCCGCCGCGATCAGCGGCTGGCGCAGGATCATGCGCAGCACCGGACGGGCGAAATAGACGGTTTCGTCGCGGCCATTGACGGTGATCTTGCCGCTGCCCGGCTTGATCCAGACGCGGGCGACCGATTCCTTGCGGCGGCCGGTGGCATAGGCGCGGCCCTTGGCATCGCGCTTGTTGTCGGCCTTGGCGGCATCGTCGGCGCCCGGCTGCTTGGCCTTGATCAGGGTGGATTTGAGTTCGGTGAACTTGTTGTCTTCGGCCATGGGTTAGGCTGCCTTCGTCTTGTACTGGGTGTTCTTGGGATTCATCTTGGCGACGTCCAGCACTTCGGCCTGCTGGGCCTCATGCGGATGGTCGGCACCGGGATAGACGCGCAGATTGGACATCTGGCGGCGGCCGAGCGGACCGCGCGGCACCATGCGTTCCACGGCCTTTTCCAGCACGCGTTCGGGGAACTTGCCCGCCATGATGGCGCCGGCGGTGCGTTCCTTGATGCCGCCGATATAGCCGGTGTGGTGGTAATAGACCTTCTTCTTCAGTTTGTTGCCGGTCAGCACCACCTTGGCGGCATTGATGACGATGATATTGTCGCCGCAGTCCAGATGGGGGGTGTAAGTCGGCTTGTGCTTGCCGCGCAGGCGCATGGCGATGATGGAGGCCAGGCGGCCCACGACCAGGCCGGTGGCGTCGATCACGACCCACTTCTTTTCGATCTCGGAGGCTTTCGCCGAGTAGGTTTTCATGATGGGAATCCGTATATTTCGGGGCGGCTTATACGCAGTGCCCTGCCCCGGGTCAACAGAAATGCAGGAATATCAGGCATTATCACTATGCGGTATTATAATACCGTGCTTAGACGTGTAAAACACGCATTCCCCCACTACATTCGCCAACCATGGATTCTCACCCGCCCCTGCTGCTCACCGCCCATTCCTCCGGCGTGCTGCGCCTGATCCTCAACCGGCCGGGCGCGCGCAATGCCCTGTCGTCGGAACTGATGGCCGCGATCCAGGCGGCGCTGGAGGGCGCGGCAAGCGACAATGCCACGCGCGTGATCGTGATCGCCGCCGAAGGACCTGTGTTCTCGTCCGGACATGACTTGAAGGAACTCGCCCGCCATCGCGGCGATGGCGATGCCGGACGAAAGGCTTATGCCGGTCTGTTCACCCAATGCTCGAAAATGATGCAGGCGATTGTACGCCATCCCAAACCGGTCATCGCCCAGGTGCAGGGCATGGCGACCGCCGCCGGCTGCCAGCTGGTGGCAAGCTGCGATCTGGCGGTGGCCTCGACCTCGGCGCGCTTCGCCACCCCCGGTGTGGATATCGGCCTGTTCTGTTCCACCCCGATGGTGGCCCTGTCACGCAGTGTCGGCCGCAAGGCGGCGATGGAAATGCTGTTGACCGGCGAACCGATCGACGGCGAACAGGCGGTCCGCATCGGGCTGATCAACAAGGTCGTGGCGCCGGAAATCCTGGAAGGCGAGACCATGCTGCTGGCCAACCGCATCGCTTCCAAGCCGCGCGGCACCTTGAAGACCGGCAAGGAAGCCTTCTACCGCCAGTTGGAAATGCCGCTGGCCGAAGCCTATGCCTATGCCAGCCAGGTGATGACCGAGAATATGCTGGATGCCGAAGCCTGCGAGGGTATCGGCGCCTTCCTGGAAAAGCGCGAGCCACGGTGGCCCGCTTGAGTGACGCGCCTGATCCCAGTCTGCCGCAATATCCCGACAGCCTGATCAAAACGATCCTGCGCAGCGTGAAGACCATCGCCATGGTGGGAGCGAGCGGCAACGACATCCGCCCGTCCTATTTCGCCATGATGTATCTGCTGAACAAAGGCTACAAAATCATTCCCATCAATCCCGGCATGGCGGGCAAAGAGATATTGGGCCAGACAGTTCATAGCTCTCTGAAAGACGTTCCGGCGCCGGTGGACATGGTGGATATTTTCCGCGAGTCCAAGTACGCGCCCGACATCGCGCGCGAGGTGGTGGCGGAAAAAGACCGGCTTGGTGTCAAGATATTGTGGATGCAGCTGGGCGTGATCAGTCCCGAAGCCGAACAGATCGGAAAAGACGCCGGCCTTACCGTGGTGATGAACCGCTGCCCCAAGATCGAGCATGGCCGCTTCTCCGGCGAGATCGGATGGATGGGCGTCAACCGCAAAGTGATCGACAACCGCAAACCCTTGCTGTTTGGCAAGGGCGGCAGCTTGAAGCGGCTTTAGGAGAAGATATGCGCATCATTGGGGCGGGGCTTGTGGTTGCATTGCTATCCAGCTCCGCCTTGGCGCAGCCGGTGGTGCATAGTCTGGACGCGGTGGAAGCGCGCCAGGGCGTGGCGTCCGACGGCACCCATGCCTATGCCATCGACAATTCGCGCATCGGAAAATACGACCTCAAGACCGGCCAGCGCATCGCCGGCTGGGACGGCGAGCCCGCCCTCTTCCCGCACATGAATGCCTGCACCTTGGCGGACCGCAAGCTGCTCTGCGCCGCCTCCAACTATCCCAAAGTGCCGATGACCAGCGCGATCGAGATTTTCGATCCCGTCGCCATGAAGCATCTGTCCACCATTTCGCTGGGCATGATGAGCGCCGGCTCGCTGACCTGGGTGAGCCGCAAGGACGGTTTCTGGTGGGCGGGCTTCGCCAATTATGCGGGGCGCGGCGGCGAACCGGGGCATGACAACCGCTACACCACCATTGTGAAGTTCGATGCCCAGTGGCGGCAGATCGAGGGCTTTGCCCTGCCCGATACGGTGCTGGAGCGCATGGCGCCGATGAGCACATCCGGCGGCGCCTGGGGCGATGACGGACTGTTGTATGTAACAGGGCACGACCGCCCCGAACTCTATGCCCTGCGCCCGGCCAAGGCTGGATCGGTTCTGGAACTTGTGGCTACCATTCCCATCCCGTTCGAAGGCCAGGCCATCGACTGGGACCCCAAGGCGAAACGTCTGCTTTGGGGCATCAGCCGCAAGGACCGCAAAGCCATCGCCGTCACCATACCGAGGGTGGAAAGCAATGCCGCACGCTGATCCGTTCCGAAAGGCCGAGACCGTAAAGCGAGGCGCGCTGTTGTTGCTGGCGGCGGCGATCTTGACCGCGCCGGTATTTGCCCAGGCGCCTCCGCGCCGCAACGCTTATGCAACGAGTTCGGAAACCTGCGACGGCTGGCCCCGCGCCCAGATCGGCATGGCAAAGGGCTATTGCGCCGGGATCGTGGTCGCCCCGCCCGACGATTTCAATTCGCGCACCCTTCGGTTGCCGCGCGTGCTCCTGCCCCTGCCGGGCGGAAAGGACTTCCTGGTCACCGATGTGGGCAGATGGCAGGCCACCGGCGGAAAGCTGCTGCGCATTACGGCCGAGCGCGGCAAGCCCACCGTCATCACCCCGGTGCTGGACGATCTTTACATGCCGCATGGCATGATGCGCGGCCCGGACGGCAAGGTCTATGTCAACGAACAGGGCCGCATCTTGCGCTTCGATCCCCTTGCCGCCGATCCCAAATCGACGGTTGAAACCGTGATTGCCGACGCGCCCGACACCAGGACGCGCTACAATTTCCATCCCCTTTCCAGTTTCGTCTTCGACACCAACAACGACCTTCTGCTCGCGGTGGGGGCGCCCAGCGATCAGTGCCTTGTCGGAGCGCCATCTGCCTCAGACAGCAAGCCGGACGGCACCACCTTCTGCAACCAATCGGAAGGCGATTACATGGCTGCGGGTATCCGGCGCTACGCCTATCAGGGAGACGGAAAGTGGTCATCCAGTTTTACGGTCATGGCGCGCGGGTTGCGCAATTCCGTGGCCATGGTGCGGCACAGTTCGGGCACCCTGCTGCAAGGCGAGAATAGCGAGGATTTCAAGCCTGCCGACACGCCGTTCGAGGAGCTGAATGTGCTGCGCCAGGGCGCCCATTATGGCTGGCCCTATTGCTACGACATGACCGGCACCAACCCAAGCTGGGCGTCAGCCAAAGTGATGGACTGCGCCAGCGACGCCCATGCCAAGCCGACACGCCTCTTGCCGCCGCACAGCGCGCCGCTGGACATGCTCTATTATGACGGCGCGATGTTTCAGGAGCTGCGCGGAAAGCTGCTGATTTCCCTGCACGGTTACCGCCCGGCGGGTTCGCGCATTGCCGCTTTCACGGTGGACCGGCGGGGCATTCCCCTGCTCACCCGCAATGCCGGATACGACATGTGGTCCACACCGAACGGCAACGAGACCATTCGCATGCCTTATGCCGGGCCTGCATCCGAACCGCTTCTGCTGACGCCGGGATGGAACAATGTCGACGGCGTGCATCCGCGCGGCGCGCCCGTGGGATTGGCGGTGGCCGAGGACGGCGCCATCTGGGTGGCGGAAAACACCAACGCCACCATTTTGCGCATTGCCCGCGACAGGCCATAGGCGAAAGAATTGTCTCTCGATAATGCCGCCATGACGATTTTCGGCGACTCCATCTCGGGCAATTGCCTGAAGGTGAAGTTCGTCGCCGACCGGCTGGGGCTTGCCTATGACTGGGTGGAAATCAGCGTGCTGAAAGCCGAGACCCGCACGCCGGAATTTCTGGCGATGAATCCCGCGGGCCAGGTGCCGGTGGTACGCTTTGCCGACAACGGCCCCTTGGCCCAGTCCAATGCCATCATCCTGCATCTGGCCGAGAAGAGCGACCTGATCCCCGCCGATCCCTTTGAGCGCGCCCTGATGTATCAGTGGATGTTCTGGGAGCAATACAGCCACGAACCCGCCATCGCGGTGCTGCGCTTCCAGAAATTTTACCTGAAGAAGGCCGACAGCGAGATCGATCCCGCCCTTATCGCCAAATGCGGCAAGGTCCTGACGGTGATGAATGATCATCTGTCAGGCGGTGAGTATTTCGTGGGCGAGAAACTGTCACTGGCGGATATCGCCCTGGTCGCCTATACCCGCTTCAGCCACCAGGCGGATATCGACCTGACGCGCTATCCTAACGTGCTGGCATGGGTGCGGCGGGTCGAGCGTGACCTCAAGATCGAGCCCGCCGCCTAGCGCACGGATTTTTGGTCAAGATATCCGGATGGATTGTCATTTATCGCAGGACCGAATTTATTCATAAGCCCGCCCAACGAACATAGCCCAGGAGATGCTCATGGCCGATTATGGCTTTAACACCCTCGCCGTTCATGCCGGCGCCCAGCCCGACCCCGCCACCGGCGCTCGGGCGACGCCTATCTATCAGACCACGGCCTTTGTGTTTGAGGATGCTGACCAGGCCGCGGCTTTGTTCAACCTGCAGGTGTTCGGCAATATCTATTCGCGCATCATGAATCCCACCAATGCGGTGCTGGAGGAACGAGTGGCGGCGCTGGAAGGCGGACGCGCGGCGCTGTCCTGCGGTTCGGGCCATGCCGCGCAATTGCTGGCGCTGCACACCTTGATGAGCCCGGGCGACAATATCGTGGCGGCGCGCCAGCTTTACGGCGGTTCGATCAACCAGTTCAGCCAGGGCTTCGCCAAGTTCGACTGGCATGTGAAATGGGCCGATGCCACCAAGCCGGAAACCTTCAAGTCGGCGATCAACGACCGCACCAGGGCGGTATTCGTGGAAAGCATCGCCAACCCGGGCGGCATCATCACCGACCTCGAAGCGGTGGCCAAGATCGCCCATGCCGCCGGCGTGCCGCTGATCGTGGATAACACCCTGGCCTCGCCTTATCTGATCAAGCCGATCGAATGGGGCGCCGATATCGTGATCCATTCCGCCACAAAATTCCTGGGCGGGCACGGCAATTCCATGTGCGGCGTGATCGTGGACGCCGGCAAGTTCGACTATGGCAGCGGCAAATTCCCGTCTTTGTCCGAGCCCTGCCCGTCCTATCACGGCATGAAATTGTGGGAGACCTTCGGCGACATGGCTTTCGCCATCGCCTGCCGGGTGTTGGGCCTGCGCGATCTGGGGCCGGCGCTGTCGCCGATGAACGCCTTTCTGGTGCAGACCGGCATCGAGACCCTGCCACTGCGCATGCAGCGGCATTGCGACAATGCCAAGACCGTTGCGAAGTGGCTGAAGGCCAACTCCAAGGTCGGCTGGGTGAATTATGCCGGGCTGGAAGACAATGCGTTTTATGCCCTGCACAAGAAATACTGCCCCAAGGGCGCGGGCAGCGTTTTCACCTTCGGTCTCAAGGGTGGTTATGAAGCGGGCATGAAGATGGTCAATGGCGTCAAGCTGTTCAGCCATCTGGCCAATATCGGTGATACACGCAGCCTGATCATTCATCCCGCTTCGACCACCCATCGCCAGCTTTCCGACGAAGACCGGATCAAGGCAGGCGCGGGCCCGGATGTGGTGCGGCTGAGCGTCGGCATTGAAGATCCGGCGGACATTATCGCGGACCTCGAACAGGCGATGGCGTAACTCCCCATGTCATGGCCGGGCTTGACCCGGCCATCCATGCGTCCACCGCGCAAGATTTATAAATGGATGGCCGGCTCGGAGGCCGGCCATGACAAGTTAGGTGTTGGGATAAACCTTTAACTCATAGGCATGCCACACGGCGGCGCAGAGCAGCGCCGCCGCTGTGATCTGGTGCAGCGCCGACAACCAGACCGGCGCCATCAGCAGCAAGGTCGCGATGCCTAGGAAAATCTGCCAGACGGTGATCGCGGCCACGGCCTTTGCGCTGGTCTTGACATAGCCGCTGAGCTTGATGCCCTGCAGATAGACCCAGACGGCGAAGGCCGCCACCAGATAGGCGCCGATGCGGTGGTTGAACTGGGCCAGTCCGTCATTCTCGAAGAAATTGATCAACCAGGGCGAGGCAAAAAAGGCATTTTCCGGAAACAGCCGCCCGTTCATGTCCGGCCAGGTATTGTAGATCAATCCGGCATGCAGCCCAGCCACCAGCGCCCCCAGCAGCATCTGGCTATAGACTGCCGCAACAAAAGCGGTGGCGCGTTTGGACATGCCGGTGCTTTTTCCCGGCCGCAGATACTCCAGCGCAATCCACAGAATGGCGATCAACAGCAGCAGCGCCGCGCCCAGATGGATCGCCAGGCGGTATTGGCTGACCGAAACGCGGGTCTCCAAGCCTGAGGTCACCATCCACCAGCCGATAAAGCCTTGCAGTCCGCCCAGCAGGAACAGCAGCACAAAGCGCGGCCATTCCTTGCGCTGGATCGCGCCGGTGACGGCGAACCAGATGAAAGGCACCAGGAACATCACGCCCAGGAACCGCCCGAGAAAGCGATGGCCCCATTCCCACCAGAAAATGCCCTTGAATTCCGCCAGGCTCATGCCGCGATTTTCCAGCAGGTACTGCGGAATGCGCTGA
>CADECX010000025.1:0-19711 GCA_902825865.1 uncultured Alphaproteobacteria bacterium | reverse complement strand
GTCCTGTGCGAAGGCGTCGGCCCAGGCCTGGTCACTACAGGGGGGACGCGCGCCCATGATCGGATTCCATTCGGTGATGGAAAGGCCCGATACAGTCAGCCGGGTCAGCCCGCCGATGACGATCATCGCCAGGATCACCAGCGACACGGCCAAGAGCCAAAAGCCCACGGCCTGCCGTGATTTCCAAAAATTGGGTGCAGCTTCCATATGCAATTTGTCGCTTCGCTCCGGGCGGGCATCTGATAGCCTCCCGGTATCCACTCGTCAAAGAAGCCACCAAAAACCAAATGTCCCGCCGCACCAAGACCCTGATTGCCGCCGTCCTGATCATATTTGTCTGGCTGCCCGTCTATGCCCTGTTCATCGCAGGGCTGCAGTGGCGCATCCTGCCCGGCGCGCCCTGGTATGTCGGCCTGCTCTTTTATGCCCTGGCCGGCACATTATGGATCGTTCCCATCGGGCTTTCGTTACCCTGGATGCACCGGGAACCCCAGAATTCGAAATGATCGATAACAAGGAAGCGAGCCGGTTCGAGCGCGAGGAGAATGGCTTGCTGGTGTGGGCAACCTACCGCGTCCGCGACGGGGCCTATCAAATTCCCCATGTCGAGGCCGATCCGCCCTTGCACGGCACCGGCGCGGCGGGACGGCTGATGCAGGAGATCGTCGATCACGCCCGGGCGGAAGCATTGGTCATCGTGCCGCGCTGTTCCTATGCGCGGGCCTGGTTTGCCCGCAATCCCGAAGCGCAAGACGTGCTTGACTGAACGCGGCGCGGCATGTCGGATGGCATGCGGCTGGCAGACAATCTTAAGCGGGCAATTTCAAGTGGGGCATTTCCATATGTGGCGGGTAAAATCCCTGGATGCGATCCTGGCGACCGCACAGAAGAAAAGCCTGCACCGTTCTCTCGGCCCCATTCAACTGACCCTGCTGGGGATCGGCGGCGTCATCGGCACCGGCATATTCGTACTGACGGCCGAGGCGGCGCAAAAGGCCGGACCGGGCATGATGCTGTCCTTCATCATCGCGGGCGCGGTCAGCGCTGTTGCTGCCCTTTGTTATGCCGAACTCGCTTCAATGGTGCCGGTATCGGGCTCGGCCTATACCTATTCCTATGCCGTGCTGGGCGAACTGGTGGCCTGGCTGGTGGGCTGGGCGCTGATCCTGGAATATGCAGTGGCCGCCAGCGCCGTGTCGGTGGGCTGGTCGGGCTACGCCGTAGGCGCGCTGGCCAACCTGCCCCATCCCATCATCATCCCGCCCGAACTTGCGGTGGGGCCTTATGCGGGCGGACTGTTCAATCTCCCGGCAGTGCTGGTGGCACTCGCCGTCACGGGATTGCTGGTGATCGGCACCCGCGAAAGCGCCACCGCCAATGCCGTGCTGGTTGCCATCAAGCTGGCGGCGCTGGCCGCTTTCATGTGGCTGACCCTGCCGGTGCTGAGAATGGAAAATTTCCATCCCTTCCTTCCCAATGGTTGGGGCACCATGGGCGTGATCGGTGCGGCATCGTCCATCTTCTTCGCCTATGTCGGCTTCGATGCCGTTTCCACCGCGGCGGAGGAAACCAAAAAACCCCAACGCAACCTGCCTATCGCCCTGATTGCCAGTCTCGCCATCTGCACCATCATCTATCTGTTGGTGGCCGCAGGCGCGATCGGCGCCTATGGCGCCCAGCCGGTCTATGGGCCGCAAGGCCAGGTTCTGAGTCCGGGAAGCCGGGAACTGGCGGATGCCTGCACGGCGCTTGCCGGTCAGGCCCTGGCCTGCTCGCGCGAAGGACTGGCGCATGTGCTGCAATCCATCAACCATCCGCTGGTGGGCAATGTGCTGCGATGGGTGGCAGGCATTGCGCTGCCCACCGTGATCCTGATGATGATCTTCGGCCAGACCCGTATCTTCTTTGTGATGTCGCGGGACGGACTGCTGCCGGAAGCCCTATCACGCGTGCATCCGCGCTTCCGCACGCCGCATGTGGTGACCTGGATCACCGGCGTCGCGGTCGCCATAGCCGCCGCGTTCCTGCCGGTGGGTCAGTTGGCGGATATTTCCAATTCCGGCACCCTGTTCGCTTTCGCCGTGGTGTCACTCGCGGTGCTGGTACTACGCCGGACCCAGCCGGATCGTGCCCGCCCTTTTCGCACCCCATTGATCTGGTTGTTCGCGCCGTTGTCGGTGATGGGATGCGTGATCCTGTTTTTCTTCCTGCCTTGGCAGGCGAAATTGTTGTTCCCCATCTGGACGGCGATCGGATTGGTTTTCTATTTCAGCTACGGCTATCGCCACAGCCATGTTGGGCGCGGCAAGACCGAAGTGCCGGAATTGGACGCGCCGTCCTAGCGGCCGAACAAGCCGCCCAGGTCCAGAACCGGCTTGGGCTTGCCGTCCGAGCTCTTCTTGCCGCCCAGGACATTGCCCAGCAAGCCGCCCACCGGTCCCGCCGCGCCCGAAATCTGGTTGGTCAGCAGATTGCCCACCGCCTTGGTCAGATCGGGCTTGTAGGAGGGCTTGGTCCACGGACCCGTGATCTGGAACGGCACGCCCAGGCCGCCACCGCCCAATATTCCGCCCTGGCCCTGGGCCGTCGCCACCAGCTTGGGCTCGATGCGGAAATCGATGGTCCGGCGGCCCAGATCGATATCGCCATTGCCGGTAATCCGCACAAAGGGATTGAGCAGACGGAAATCCTGATTGTGCGCCACACCGCTTTTGATCGCGAAACTGCCGCCGGCTTCCGCGAAATCGGTACTGGAACGCTCACTGGTCGCAGCTCCCATCAAGGCGGATAAGGGGTTTTGAACGCTGCGCGATACCGCCGCCAGATCCACGCCGCGAATGGCGCCGTTGCGGATCGAAACGGACGATGTGCCGGAAAGGCTGTTCATGATCGCCTGCTGGTTCCTGCCGCTGCCGGCGACATTCACCGCCATGGCGCCGGTGCCCTCGATACGTTCGACCTTGATGGCGCTTTGCAGCAGCTCTTTCATCGCCACCGATTTCACATCCATTTTGATGGTAACGGCGGGTACGGAAGCAGCCCCGTCGGCAGTGACGAGGCCGGTAGCACTGCCGCCGAACAAGGCGGCGCGGGTGACTTCGGCGGAAAGCTTGGCGTCACGCAGCACAACATGCATCGCGCCCTGGGTGATCACGAACATGCCCAAGGTGAAGCGGTCGGCGGTGATCGCCACATCGGCATCGGCCAGCTTGAGTCCGGTCAGCGACAGGAGCTCGGTGCTCCAGCCCTGGGTGGTGGCCTGTTTCTTGTCCAGCAGGTAATCGGCGGCGTTCAAGCGGTCGAGCGCGACCTTGCCCTTGAGCAACGGCACCGTGCCGTTCATGTCGACGGACAGATCGAGATCGGCCTTCATCCCGTCTAGAGTCAGCTTGGCCTGTTTGAGGGCATAGATCCGGTCCTGGCTGGATACCGCGCCCGACAGGGAGAAGGCGCCAAGCCCGGAATAGCTGGGCGCGTTTCCGGCCTTTTGCATCAATTGCCTTAAGGACGGGCCCGATGCGGTCACGGTACCGCTGCTTTGGGTGGAGCCGGTGACAGTGCCGTCGAACTTCAGATTGAGCGAAGCCGACTTCAATTCCAGCGCCAGCTTGGCTGGCTCCTTGCGCATAAAGGCCTGGGGATTGTCGATAGTGCCGGTGACGGCGAGTTTTTCCTTGTCATACACCGCATCCAGATCGAACACCGCCGGCTGGTCCAAGGCTTCCAGTGTCAGGCTGGCATTGGCCTGGCTGACCTGTTTGCGCTTGCCGGTGCGCGCGTCGGAATAACTGATTTCGCCGCCCAACACGCGAAGACCCGATATGCTGAGCTGGTCCGGGCCGGAGGCGCCGGTCTTGCTTGCGCCCGAGCCGAAATTCCAGTTGCCCGTGCCATTCTTGTCCACTTCCAGATTGATGGTCGGATGATCCAGGGTCAGGCGGGTGACTTCGATGCGGCGCGACAGCAGCGGCAGCAATTTCGCGCCCACCGCCAGGGTGGCGACATGGGCGAAAAGCTTGGCCTCCCCGCCCGGCGCATTGGCGATGCTGACATCGCCCGCCGAAAGGCCGATCTCGGGATAGAGCGAGGCGTGCAGCGAGCCCGCGATGTGCACATCCCGTCCGAGGCCGCGCGACACCACCCTTTCCAAGGGGGCGCGGAACGAGTCCAGCGGCATCAGCAGCACGGTGATGGCGGCCACCACAAGGACCAAGACCGGCACCAGGGCGATAATCAGGATCTTGCGCATGGCGTCCCTCCCGGCGGACGGATTGTGACAGGTGAAGAAGCGGCGGAAACGATAGACCCGGACTGTCCCGGCGTACAATCGGGTGCGCAAAACCATTTGGGCGCCGCCTGCGACTCTGCGTTAATCGCCCCCGGATAACCCACCGGGCCCATGAATAAAGAGCTGTCCACCTATCTCGACCTGCTGCGCATCGGCGCGGCGGCGGCCGTTTTCCTGGGCCATCTGTCCTGGATGGCGGTCTCCGGCGGGTTCCTCTGGCAGGCGCAGCCCTATGGCCACAGCGCCGTCATGGTGTTTTTCGTCCTGTCGGGCTTTGTCATTTCCTATGCCGCGGACATCAAAGAGCGCACGCTTTTCGATTTTTCGGTCGCCCGCCTGGGCCGGCTGTATTCCGTCGTCCTGCCCGCGCTTCTGCTGACCTTGGTCTGCGACCAGATCGGGACCAGCCACAATCCCGGCCTATACGATATGGAACGGCAAACCGACGCCGCCTGGCGGTTGCTGTTGGGCGCCTTGTTCCTAACCCAGAGTTGGGGGCACCTGTCGCTGTTGTCGAACGAGCCCTATTGGTCGCTGCCCTATGAATTTTGGTACTATGCGATCTTCGCGGCGATCCTTTTTTTGAAGGGGTGGGCCCGTATCGCCGCGCTCGTGGCCTGCTGCGCTTTGGCCGGTCCGGCGATACTGCTGATGAGTCCGATTTGGGCGGCAGGCGCGCTGGCATACAGGCTCAGCAAACGCGTGAGCCTGGGCAAGCAGGCGGCGTGGTGGATCTGGACCTTAACCGGGATCGCGGCCGTCGCATTGGCGTTGAAAAACGACGCGCCCGTCACAACCTCGTCCCTGTTTTTTCCGGCGATTTTTTCCTGGCTGGACTTTCCCTTGGGCGCGCTGGTCGCGGCGAATATCTATGCCGCGTCCTTTCTGAACTTCGGGTTGGCCAGATTTCACGGCCGCGTGGCGAAACCGGCCGGAATGACGTTTGCGCTTTATCTGTTTCATCTGCCGCTGCTGCACCTGGCCGCCGCCTATCTGCCGGCGGACTGGACAGCGCCCATGCGGGGTGTGGCCCAGGCGGTGCTGGTTCTGACAGCGGTCTATCTTCTGTCCTTCGTCACCGAGGGTCAGAAGCATCGTTGGCGGGGTGTGTTAAGGCGGCTGTTGGGCGCACCAGCGGAAAATGAGAAACCGGCGGCATGACGGCCGCGGCTAGGCTTTTTCCAAATCGTCGATCTCGATTTCGGCGCTGGCAACGGCCAGAACCCGTGCCATGAAGCGCCGCGCGGTCGGCGCCGGATGGTCCCGAATGGTGGACGGATCGGCGTCGAGGCGATTGTGAAACGAAGCCCAGCTTCCGTCTTCCAGCCGCACCGCGTGGATCATATGGCCCTTATAGATGGCCTGGACCGACGCGACAGCCACAGGACTGATCGGCACGAAAACCGGTTTGGCGCGGACTGCGGCGGATTTTTCGGCGGCCAGCGGCCCGTCGTTTGGCGCCGCATCGAAATAGGACGGCCGCGCGGCAGGCGCCTGGCGGCTTTGGCCGTATTTCCTGGAGGCCGGCAGGGCCTGGTAGGAGAGCGAAGGCGTACGCGCGCCGATGCCGAACAGCTTGTTGCGCAGGCGTGCGAGCGAAAAGCGCTCCACGCCGACCAGCTTGGCCTCGTCCTGAATCTGAAACGTTAACTTGTTCACGACACTCCTCGGCCCATGGCCCAAGGGAACTGGAGCAAGGATCAGGCCGCGAATTTGGGTGAGATTTCGCAGTTAATGTTTCATATTGGAGCTTGAGACCAGGCGCCGGCGACAGCGCGGGACATGGAAGCAAGCAAGGTTAAACACCGGACTTGCATGACGGCGGCGGCCTCCTGCCTTATACGCCAAAGCAGCGAGTCGGGGCTTGGGTGAAAAAAGCGATCAAAGCGTGGCTGGAGCTAATTCTGAAGCGGCAAGGTCTTGAGATCGTTCCGCGCGGAATTCTCTATGACTGGCAATCGGGCGCCCAGACCACTCCACCACGTTACAGCCAATCACGCTTGCCCGAAGGCGCGGCGGATTATCTGACACAAGACAATCCCAAGCTGCTGGATATCCAGGAACGGTACAAAAGCGCCGATCCGGATGTCACGGTGCCGGCAGTGTGGAGCGACGGCTATGTGCGCAGCGACGACATCGCCTATTTTCGCGGCGACAATGGCTGGGTCTGGCAAGTCAGAGGACGCAATACCAATATCCTGTCCTACGCACTCACCACTTATTACCTCAAATCGATCGATCATCTCGGGCTGTTCGGCAAGCTGACCGAAGACGGGTATTTCGGGAATTTCACCTTCGACATCGACAACAGGCTGATATCGCGCGACCTGCTGGATTCCATATCCGAAATACTTTTCCTGGACCGCCATCTCGGCATTGCCGCCCGCGCCGATCTCAATCTGCTCGACATCGGCGCCGGCTATGGGCGGCTTGCCCATCGCATGACGACGGCTCTGCCCAATGTTCGAAACTACTTCTGCACCGATGCGGTCGCCGCTTCGACCTTTGTCAGCGACTATTATTTGCGCTTCCGCGGCGCCGAGCGCGCCCATGTCATTCCCCTGGACGAGATCGACAAGACACTGGCGGGGCAGCGGGTCGACCTTGCCCTCAACATCCATAGCTTTTCGGAATGCCGGCTGGAGGCCATCGCATGGTGGGCGAAGTTACTTGCCAAGCATCGGGTGAAGCATCTGATGGTTGTTCCCAATGATGTGACGGAAACCCCCGGCCAACTGCTGACCAACAAAGACGAGAACTACCTCCCCCTATTGGAACGCCATGGCTATCGCTTGCTGGTGAGTGAGCCGAAGTATGCGGACCCGGTGGTGCAGGCTTACGGCATCAAGCCGCACTGGTATCATCTGCTTGAGCTGAAAGCGTAGGTTACGGCGGCGGCGAATTTTCCGCCGCATGATCCGCTTTGGAAAACATGTCCCAGCTCACCATGAAGATCGCGGCAATCAGCGGACCCACGACAAAACCTTGCAAGCCGAATATCTCAATGCCGCCGAGCGTTGAGATGAGGACGATATAGTCGGGCAGTTTGGTGGATTTTCCGACCAGGAAGGGCCGGAGCAGATTGTCGACCAGGCCGATGACCAGAACGCCATAGCCAATCAACAACAGGCCCTGCCAGATACTTCCCGTAGCCAGAAGATACAGAGCAACCGGCGCCCAGACGATTGCGGCCCCAATGGCCGGTATCAGGGATAAAAAGGCCATCACCACGGCCCAAAGCAGGGACGCCGGAATGCCAAGCAGCCAGAAGGCGAAGCCGCCAAGCATGCCTTGAATCGCCGCCACCACGACACCACCCTTGACGGTGGCGCGCACCACCAAGGATATTTTTTCCAGCAGAATTGTCTTTTGTTCCGTCCCCAGCGGCACGGCCCCTTTGACGCGCTTCAACAGAGTGTCGCCGTCGCGCAGGAGATAGAACAGCAGGTAAAGCATGATGCCCAAGCCCAAGGCGAAATCAAACGCGCCAAGCCCTATGCCAAGCGCCCGGGCTGCGACGATCTTACTGGCCTGAGCCAGGAGGCCGGTCACGCGGTCCTTGACCGAGGCCAAGTCTGTCAGGCCGAACTGGTTCAGAATTTCCCGCATCCAGATCGGCAGGGAATCGAGAATACGCTGAAGATAAACCGCCGGATCCAGCTCGCCGGACTCGACCATGCGGTATATGCCGGATGCCTGGCTGCCAAGAGCGGCGCTGATCAGGATCAGCGGCAATATCACCATGACAATGACAAGCAACACAGTCGTGACCGAGGCAAGGCTCTTGCGCTGCCCCATCTTTTTGCGCAAACGCAGATTCAGCGGATTGAACAGGATTGCGACCACCACGCCCCACAAGATCGTGGCGTAGAAGGGTTGCAGCACCCAGGCGAAAGCGAGTGTCGCCAAGACGACGAGCAGCATGAAGGCGCGATCTTCCGTCTTTTTCATTCTTGGGTTTGCCATTCATCTGCTGCCCGGGAGGGCGGCTTCTTTTGCGATTATAGCAATTTGTGGGGGATTTGCCCGCCGCTCGCCCAAGCTCGCGGCGTTCGACGCTCAAATCGATCCACTGGATCGATTTGCCCGGCTTCGCCGGTCGCGTCTCACCCTGCCGCGATCGGGCTCAAGTCGCGGGCGCGCGGGAAAATTGTGCGGGATTGGCTGACGCGCCCGCCCGAAGACGCTATCGCGCGGGCGGGCGCGTCATTCATCTGCCGCCCCTCAGGGCGGCAGATGAATGGTCGGAACGAGAGGATTTGAACCTCCGACCCCCTGCCCCCCAGGCAGATGCGCTACCAGGCTGCGCTACGTTCCGATACCAAATTTGAGGGCAGATTCCCTCGAGGGCGCGGACCATAACCGCGACACCCCTAGCCAGCAAGCCCATAACCAAAAAGGCTTTTTGTGCCGGTTTTTGCTGCTCTGCCCGTCGCTTACGCTCCGGGCGTTCGGCACTCAAATCGGTCCACTGGACCGATTTGACCGGCAAGCCGGTCGTGCCTCACTTCAGCGGCTTCTGGCGGCCTGCAGACGGCTTTTCAGGCCGCCCAGCTCGTCCAGCAACTCTTCCAGCCGCTCGCGCTCCTCAGCGGCCAGGACGTCGGCCTGGACCGTCTCGCTGACCGGCTCCGCAACGGGTTCGGGCACCGCAACAGGAATGGGCGCGGTATCCAGCACCGGGAATTCCCGCGTTGGTACCGGCTCATCGAAGAAAGGCAGCGACATGTCAGGCACCGCGCGCAGATGGGCGCGCGACTTCTTCACCGGCGCCGGGATCGGCGCGGGAGCCACCATAACCGGCGCGGGCTTTTCGACATAGACGATCTTCTCGATCACCACCGGCTTTTCGATCACCACCGGGGCGGGCGCTTGGGGCTTCTCGCCACGGCCGACATCGGCGACATGGCGCAAGCCGCGCTCTTTCAGAACCTTTTGCACGCCCTTGATGGTGAAACCGTCGCTATAGAGCAGCGCGCGGATGCCCTTGAGCAGATCGACATCCTCGGGACGGTAAAAACGCCGCCCGCCTGCCCGCTTGACCGGCTTGATCTGCGTGAAACGGCTTTCCCAAAAACGCAGCACATGCTGCGGCACGTCCAACTCACTGGCGACTTCGCTGATGGTGCGGAAGGCTTCCGCCGACTTATGCGGATATGCGTATGCCGCTGATGACATCAATCGTCACTCTCGGGAGATGGGGTTTGGCCGTTGATCACGGCTTTGAGCACATGGCTGGGACGGAATACCAGAACCCGGCGCGGCGCGATCGGCACCTCGTCGCCGGTCTTGGGATTGCGGCCCATGCGCTGGGATTTCTGGCGCACCGCAAAGGTGCCGAAGGAAGAGAGCTTCACGGTTTCGCCCTTGGCGAGAGCGCCGCAAACTTCTTCCAGCATGTCTTCGACCATCTGCGCCGAGTCGGTGCGGGAAAGCCCCACCGCCTGGAAGACGGCTTCGGTCAGGTCGGCTCTGGTCAAAGTTCCCGTGGTCATGGTCGCGACTCTTTGATTGTTAATGTCACGGTAGGCCGCCGCCGAATATGCGTCAACATCAAAGACTTGCCGCAAGCGCTTAAAGCGGGGGGTGCCGGGATGGTTAAAGGTGGGCCCAAAAGCCCTGGCCGGCTACCAGCGGATAAGGGCTGCGCCCCAAGTAAAACCGCCGCCCATGGCCTCAAGGAGAATGAGGTCCCCCCGCTTGATCCGGCCATCCTTGACCGCTTCAACGAGCGCCAAGGGTACCGAGGCCGCCGAGGTATTGCCGTGCAGGGCCACGGTGGAGACCACTTTGGCGGGATCGATGCCCAGCTTGCGGGCGGTGCCGTCCAGGATGCGCTGGTTGGCCTGGTGGGGCACGAACCAGTCGATGTCCGCCAGGTCGACCTGGGAGGCCTCGGCCGAGGCGGTGATGGCGGCGGCGATATTGGTCACCGCATGCTTGAAGACTTCCTTGCCCTGCATGCGCAGCTTGCCAGCCGTCTGGGTCGAGGACACGCCGCCATCGGCATACAGCATGTCGTGAAGGCGGCCGTCGGAGAACAGCTTGGTGTTCAAGATGCCGGCATCGGAATTGTCGCCCTTGCCGTCATGGGCCTGCAGCACCACCGCGCCCGCGCCGTCGCCGAACAACACGCACGTGGCGCGGTCGGTCCAGTCCAAAAGCCGCGACATGGTTTCGGCCCCGATCACCAGAATGGTCTTGGCCGAGCCGGTGCGGATCAAACTGTCGGCCACCGACAGGCCATAGATGAAGCCGGAACAGACCGCCTGCACGTCAAAGGCCGCGCCCCGCGTCATACCGAGCTTGGATTGCACCACCGTGGCGGTGGCGGGGAAGCTTTCATCCGGCGTGGTGGTGGCGCAGATGATCATGTCCAGCACATCGACCGAGATGCCCGCATCGGCCAGCGCGGCGCGGGCGGCGCCCAGCGCCAGGTCGGAGGTCTTTTCGCCGTCCTTGGCGATATAGCGCTGGCGGATGCCGGTGCGCTCGCGAATCCATTCGTCGGACGTGTCCATCCGCTTGGCCAGATCGTCATTGGTGACGACATTGTCCGGCAGACAGGCGCCCGAACCGATGATCTTGGCGCGGATCATAGCTCACCCACCTTGGCGCCGGCGCTTTCGGCGGCGATGGCGGAGCGGTCGGTCGAGATGCGGGCATTGATGTCGGCGCGCGCCATGTCGATGGCGGTATCGACGGCGCTGGCGAAGCCCACCGCATCGGCGCTGCCATGGGCTTTCACCACAATGCCGTTCAAGCCAAGAAAGACGCCGCCATTCTGGGTGCGCGGATCCAGCTTGCGGCGCAAGGTTTGCAGCGCGCCGGAGGCGATCACCGCGCCCAGCTTGGACAAAAGCGAACGCTTGAGCGCCTGGCGCAAATAGGAACCCACCAGCTTGGCGGTGCCTTCCGCGGTCTTGAGCGCGATATTGCCGGTGAAGCCATCGGTCACCACCACATCCACCGTGCCCTTGGCGATATCGTCGCCTTCGACAAAGCCGTGAAAAGCCATGGGCAGGTTGGAATCGCGCAGGATCTGGGCGGCGGCGCGCACGCCGTCATTGCCCTTCTGCTCTTCGGCGCCGACATTGAGAATGCCTACCGTGGGCCTGGCCAGGCCGAACACGGCATGGGCGAAGGCCTCGCCCATCACCGCGAAATCCACCAGCTGTTCTTCGCTGGCGGTGACGTTGGCGCCGACATCCAGCACAATGCATTGGCCTTTCAAGGTCGGAAAGATCACCGCGATGGCGGGACGCGAAATGCCGTCGATGATGCCGAGCCCGAACATCGACACCGCCATCAGCGCGCCGGTATTGCCGGCGCTGATCGCGACATCGGCATCGCCCGACTTGAGGGTCTGAATGGTGTGCCACATGGAGGTGTCCTTGCCCCGGCGCAGCACATGGCTGGGCTTGTCCTCCATCGAGACCTTGCCGGGCGCATGACGCACCAAAGCACGGTCCTTGAGCTTGGGTTGACGCGCCAATAGCGGCTTCAACTGCGCCTCGTCGCCATGCAGGATGAACTGGACGTCGGAATGGCGCTGGATGGTCTTGAGCAGCGCGCTCACCACCGCACCGGGACCGGCTTCGCCGCCCATTGCATCAATTGAGACGGTCAAGGCGCGGGTCACGTCGGCCTTTTTGAGAAGACGGCTTAGCTCTTGGCCTTCACGACTTCACGGTCGGCATAATGGCCGCAGGAACCGCAGACGTGATGGGGACGCTTGGGCTCGCCGCAATTGGGGCAGTCGCCATGGGCGGCAACCGACAGCGCGTGGTGCGAACGGCGCATGTTGCGGCGCGACGGCGAGGTTTTTCGTTTCGGGACCGCCATGGCGGGAATCTCCTAAAGGCCCCCCCCAAAAAATCATGGGTGGAGGCGAAAACAGGCGCGGTGGGTAGCAGGAAAGCCAGTGAACTTTCAAGCCAAAAGCCGGGCCTGGGAAGGGGTTTAAGGCCTTATTTCAGACCTTTCAGCACGGCAAAGGGGCTTTCGGGAGGGTCGGTTTCCCCCTTTTTGGGGCTGAATTCCACACCAGGGGCCCTGGGATAGGGGTCCAGGGCCAGTACGAACTCCTCCAGGACCGGGACGGCCAGGTCCAGATGCAGGCTGGTGATCTCCTCCGGCCCCTCCTCCAGGTCGATCACGGTCTCTGATTCGGGCTTGGGCTGGGCCGGGTCGGGCCGGTGGCGGGTCGGGCCGGCAAACACGAATTCTCGGCTGAAGCTGTGGTCGATATGGGCGGCCACCGGCTCCAGGCTGACGACACAGCTTTGGGTCACGTCCGCGTCCAGAAATAAGACTAGGCCGAAACGGTTGGGCTCGAGCTTTTTGATCTCGGCCCGCACCGCCAGTTTTTCCACCGAGACGATGCCGGCCCATTTGGCGATGGCGGCGCGTTCGGCATCGCCGGCCGCAAATCGCACTTCGTCGCCGGCATTTCCCAGCCGGGCCAGATTGTAGGAATGGCTGAGCGGAAGGCCTTCGGTCATGGCGTTCTATATAGGAGCCTCTTGGATTTTCGGAAGAGGTCCGAAATCAACGCTATCGGGCAAGGATTGGCGCAAGCTTGCGCGGGCGCGCGCCGCATAGGCCGCCAGCAGGCGGGCGCGTTCATCGCTGACCCCGCCGCGCCAGAGATTTTTCGCCAGCGCGTCCGCCAGGGCCGGCTCATCCTTGGCCGCGTCGTACGCCGCCAAGCGCCCGTAAAACGCCTTGGCCATGGCTTTTAGCTTATGGCCGATGCCCATATCGCCCGTGCCCTGCTCGCGCATCGCTTCGTCAAAGCCGGTGAATATGATGTCGGTGAGCGCCTGGGCTGCGGGAGAGCCTTTGAGTTCCGTCAGCACCATCCAGGCATGGAAGGCCAGCACATCGAAGCGGCCATCGATACTGTCGGCCACGCCGAAATCCGCGAAAAACACCGGTTCCCGGGCGCGGCTTACCAGTCCGTCATACAAAGCCCGGCCATTTTTCTTGCGCGCGGCTGATTTTCTGAGCAAATTCAACATCAAATGTTCCCGATTTGGCCCAAGCCCTTGCCAAGGACTTGTCAGCCTGCCGCCTGGAGGTTAGCACATTGGCGCTTTCTAAGGTCGAAGCATGAAGTCCGTTTCGCTTAAACTGATTTGTGGCGCCGCCTTGGTGCTGTTGATCGCTTGCGCGCCGGTGATCAGCCAGCGCGGCTATATCCCCGATCCGTCCAATGAAAACTCGATCAAGGTCGGCACCGATACCAAGACCTCGGTGCAGGCGCGGCTGGGCTATGCGTCCACCACCGCCACCTTCGGCAATGACAGCTGGTATTACATCTCCTCCACCGAAAAGCAGGTCGCGTTCTTCACCCCCACGGTGCTGAAGCGCCAGGTCGTGGCGATCTATTTCGACAAGGCCAACAAAGTGACCGGCGTTCGCCATTATGGCCTCCGAGACGGTCATGTGATCACGTTTGAATCCCGCGAGACGCCGGCGCGCGGCCGCGAGACCACCTTCCTGCAGGAACTGCTCAAGGCGACACCCGGCAGCTCCGCCACCAACATCCAGGAAACCAATCCGGGTAATGGCGGCGGGCCGGTTCCTTAGTTTTCCCCCTCCGGCCTTCGCAACTTAGCCGTGGTGCTCGGCTGACGCCTGCGCGCCACGGCGTTGCTACGGCCACCTCCCCCAATGCAAGCGCGCTTCGCGCGCGCAGGGGGAGGTAGGTCTTCGCCTAGCTGCCAATCGCGCTATAGTTACCGCAAACAAATCGGGGCGGGGCGCATGAGATTGGCGGCGTTGGCGGTTGCATTGCTGGCTGCGACGCCAGCCTGGAGCGCCCCTCTTCTTCATCCCATGTTCGCCGATCATGCGGTGCTGCAGCGCGGCCAGCCCATTGCGGTTTACGGCCAGGCGTCCGCCGGCACCGAAGTCCGCGTCGAATTGGGAAACCAAACCGCCAACGCGCGCGCGGCCGCAAACGGCCAGTGGCGCGTGAGCCTGCCAGCCATGACCGAAGGCGGGCCTTATACGTTGCGGGCCAGCGGCGGCGGCGAAAGCCAGCAGATCAATGACGTGCTGGTGGGCGATGTCTTTCTTTGCACCGGCCAGTCCAATATGGCGCTCTCCGTGCGCCGCGCCGCCAATGGCGAGGTCGAGATCGCCGCCGCCACCGACAGTCAGGTGCGCGAACTGGCGATCGACCGAATCGCCAGCACCGAGCAGCTTTCCACCTTCGCCACCCCGGTAAGCTGGAAAGTGCAATCGCCGCAAACGGCGGGCGACTTTTCCGCCAGCTGTTTCTTTTTCGCGCAACAGTTGCGCAAAAGCGTGAAGGCGCCGATCGGGCTGATCGTGGCGGCCTGGGGGGGCACCCGCGACCGCGGCTGGGTGAGCGCGCCGAGTTTGCGCAAGCTTGGTCCTTATACCGACGATCTCGACATGCTGGCGCTGTATCAGCGCGATCCGGCGGCGGCGTCGCGGCGCTGGGATGCGGCCTGGGAAAGCTGGTGGCTGAGCCATAACCGCGACAAGCCTTGGACGGCGGACACATCCTCCTGGCCTGTCGCGCCACAGGAATTGGGGCCCTGGGGCAGTTGGCCGGGCCTCACCTTGCCCGATGGCAGCGCCGAAGCCGGCGTCGGCTTTGTCGGACAGTTATGGCTCTCCACCCATGTGCGCCTGACCAAGGCCCAAGCTGCGCGAGGCCTCAGTCTGGAACTGGGCCGCGCCAATGAGGAAGAAAAAAGCTGGATCAACGGAAGGGGCGTGGGCGGCTCATCGCAGCAACCCAATGCCAGCCATCCCTTGCCGCTAGGACTTTTGCGCGAAGGCGACAACAACATCACCCTCAATATCTTCTGCAGCTGGAAGAATTGCGGCCTCAGCGGTCCAGCTTCCACACGATACATCGCCTTGAGCGACGGAACGCATGTGCCACTGGATCAGCCCTGGTGCTACAAGCCGGTGGAGACACTGATCGCGCCGCAACTGCCCTGGGGCCCGATGCATGGCGTGGGGTTGCAATATAACGGCATGATCGCGCCGATCGGGCCTTATGGGGTCAAGGGCGCGATCTGGTATCAGGGCGAATCCAATCTCTATTTCGCGCGGAATTATCAGAAGACGCTCACGGCGATGATGGCGGATTGGCGGGGGCAGTTCGGCGCCGCCCTGCCCTTTCTGATCGTGCAAATTCCCGGCTATGGCCCCATACCCACCCAGCCGGGAGAGTCGCTATGGTCGGATGTGCGCGAGGCCCAGCGCAAAACCGCCGAGGCCGATGCCCGCGCCGCGCTGGTGGTGACCTTCGATATCGGCGATGCCAAAAACCTGCATCCGCCGGACAAGCAGGACATCGGCCGCAGGCTGGCGATCGCGGCGCGGCACCTGATCTATGGCGAGGGCTTGGCGCCGTCCGGAGCGCGCGTGGTTTCCGCCAAACGCAGCGGCGATTCCGTGATGATTGCGTTCCGCGATCTCACCGGCGCGCTGAAAGCCTATAACGGCCAGCCCAATGCCTTCGAACTCTGCGACACCACGCGCTGCCGCTGGGCCCAGGCCAGCCTGGCGGGCAATGCGGTGAGCCTGTCCAATGCGGGAAATGCAACGCGGGTGCGCTATTGCTGGGGCGACAGTCCTGTTTGTACCTTGACGGATGAGTCGGCGCTTCCCGCCGGGCCGTTTGAAATCCCGATCCAATAACAGGTAGCGCAATGATCACTCTTCAGCCGGTCACTTTGGAGCGGGACGGCGTGCGGCTGGAGCCGCTGACCCAAGACCATGCCGCCGGCATTGCCGAAGCGGTGAAAGACGGCGAGTTGTGGAAGCTGTGGTTCACCCAGATTCCCGATCCCGGCAGAGTACCCGCCTACATCGACAAGGCGCTGGAGGAACAGCGCCGGGGCACCATGATGCCTTGGGCGGTCAAATCCGGCAGCCGGGTGATCGGCTGCACCCGCTATCACGACATCATGGCGGAGGTGGACCGGGTCGAGATCGGTTACACCTGGTATATCGCCAGCCTGCAGCGCACTCGGATCAATACCGTGTGCAAGCTGATGCTGCTCACCCATGCCTTCGACACACTGGGCTGCGGTGTGGTGGGTTTGAGAACCGACGGCTTCAATGTCCGCTCCCAGCGCGCCATCGAAGGATTGGGCGCCAAGAAGGACGGGGTGTTGCGTCATCACCGCCGCCGCGCCAACGGCACCTTCGGCGAGACGGTGATCTACAGTATCCTGGCCAGCGAATGGCCAAGCGTGAAAGCCAATCTGGAATTCCGCCTGGAGCGCAACAAGACGGCTTAAGCGAACACCGTGTGATCGGCATTGATATAGCCGTAGCGCAGATTGCTGGGGCGCGGGCCGCTTTCATCATAGTCGCGCTTTAGCGCCGCGAAACGGTCTTGGCTCAACTCCAGCCCTGCCCGCTTAGAATTGATATTGTAAATCCGGGCATTGTTGTCGCCGAAGATCGCGGTCTTGACCGCGCCGCGCGCGTCACCCAGCGGCTTGAAGCCGTGTTTCTTTTGCATGTCTTCGGGGATTTCCAGCCGCCGCAAGCCTTCGATCTGCCATTGCGGCGAGCCGGTCCATAACGCATCGCTGCCCCAGGTGACGCGCTGGTGACCCAGCCCGCGCAGCAGAATGCCCATCAGGGCGGCGCAAACGCGCGGCTGCGCCACCAGGGTGACGGCGAAAATCTGGCCCAGATCGGCATAGACATTGTTGACGCCATATTTCTCGGGAATGTCGGCCAGATCGCTGGTCCAGGCGATGCGGCCGGTCTTTTCGAATTCCGCCAGCGCCACCGCCGGATCGCCACCGACATGGCGGTAGGCGGAATGGTAGATGTTGAAATTGAGCTGCGGCCAGTCCTTGGCCGCCTTGCCGACATCGGAGACATCGGCATAGCCAACCAGATGGGGATATTGCTTTTCGGTCGAGGGCGGGAACAAGCCCTTGTGAACGCAGACATTCTTGATGCCCGCCTTCACCATCTTCTCATAGCCCTTGTAGGTGACTTTTTCGTCGTCCATCCGCCAGGGATACTTGCTCAGGTTCTTGTGGGTGTTGTCGCCCACCGTATAGCCCTTGCAGGATTCCGGCTTGAGCGCGAGGCCGGCATCGAGTTCGTCCAGCCAACCGGGGCGGCCCGGGGTGAAGATGCAATGGGCGAACAGGCGGCGGGCGCCCGCCTCCTTGTTCACCCGCGCCCGCGCATCGGCCATCTGCTGGTTGGTGAGGAACCAGTCTTGCGGAATTTCCGAGGGGGCGGAGGAAATCAGCGCGATCTTGGTATCGCTGTCGAGGAACATCTCCTTTCTATAATTCTCGAATTTCAGATCCTCGATGGTCTGTTCCTTCTCGGCCAGCGCCTTGTTCCAGCCCGACTTTCCGACCGAACTGCGCATGGCGACAAAGCCCGTCAGTCGCGTGTCGTCGCGCAGGAAATGGGTGTGCATGTCCATGATGAACTGATCCTTGAGGCCGTCGGCGCGGGCCTGGGCCTGGTCCGGGGTCGCGGCTTCGGCTTTGGAGACGTCGAACAGCCCGCCATAGACCTCGTTCATCGCCAGATAAGCGGCGGCCATGCCGGATGCGGTTTGGAAGAAGCGGCGGCGGTCCAGGCCGCGCTTGCTGCCTAATTCATCCGCCATGGTCAGTAGCCGCGCCTCGACCTCGCGCTGCTTTTCATTCTGCGGCGCGGGATAGAATTCGTCGCTGGAGACATTCTGGGTGGGGATCGGGGTGCGGTGCGGGCAAAGCTCCGCTGGCGTGAGCTGGGCGAGTTCCTGGTCGCTGAGCAATCCGGTCATGGCAGCCACTCCTGAGGGAATAAGGATGCTTGCTGAGCTGTCATGCTACGCCGGACGGCGCAAAGAAAAAAGGCGCGGACCCTGCGGTCCGCGCCCTTCCTGTTTCCACCGATCAAATCAGCCCATATGCGCGAGCGTCGCCAGCAGCAACAGCGCCACGATATTGGTGATCTTGATCATCGGATTGACGGCCGGGCCGGCGGTGTCCTTGTAGGGATCGCCGACCGTGTCGCCCGTCACCGCGGCCTTGTGGGCATCACTGCCCTTGCCGCCATGATGGCCGTCTTCGATATACTTCTTGGCATTGTCCCAGGCGCCGCCACCGGACGTCATCGACACGGCAACAAAAAGTCCGGTCACGATCACGCCCATCAACATGGCGCCAACCGCGTTGAAGGCCTGGGTCTTGCCCGCGATCCAGTTCACCACCACGAACAGGACGATGGGCGAGAAGACCGGCAACATGGACGGGATCACCATTTCCTTGATCGCGGCCTTGGTCAGCAGGTCCACGGCGCGGGCATAGTTGGGCTTCTGCGTGCCCTGCATGATGCCGGGCATTTCGCGGAACTGCTTGCGCACTTCTTCCACGACAGAGCCTGCGGCGCGGCCCACCGCCGTCATCGCCATGCCGCCGAACAAGTACGGCAGCAGGCCGCCGAACAGCAGGCCAACCACCACCCAGGGATCGGACAGGCTGAAGGTCGGCATCTCAAGACCGGCGAAGAAGCCGGTGCCCTGAGCCGCGAAATGCTTCAGGTCCTCGGTATAGGCGGCGAACAGAACCAGCGCGCCAAGGCCGGCCGAACCGATGGCATAGCCCTTGGTGACGGCCTTGGTGGTGTTGCCCACCGCGTCCAGCGCATCGGTGGTCTTGCGCACATCGCCTTCCAGCCCCGACATTTCGGCAATGCCGCCGGCATTGTCGGTGACCGGACCGAAAGCATCCAGCGCCACCACCATGCCCGCGAGAGACAGCATCGTCGACACCGCGATGGCAATGCCAAAAAGACCCGCCATCATATAGGTGATAATGATGCCGGCGCAGATCACCAGCGCCACCGGCGCCGTCGATTCCATCGAAATCGCCAGGCCCTGGATCACATTGGTGCCGTGACCGGTGACCGACGATTTGGCGATGGACTGAACCGGGCGGAAATTGGTGCCGGTGTAGTATTCGGTGATCACGATCAGCGCCGCGGTGACGGCAAGTCCGACCACGCCGCACCAGAACAAGGTCACGCCGCTATAGTCCATGCCGCCGGAATTCAGCGCCGTGTCCATGCCGATCATGTGGCTGGTCAGCGGCCACAATCCGATCAAGGACAGCACCACCGTGGCGATGACGCCCTTGTACAGCGCGCCCATGATGTTCTTGGAGGCGCCCAGCCGCACAAAGAAGGTGCCGATGATCGAAGTGACGATCGACAGGCCGGCAATCGCCAGCGGATAGATCATCAGCTGCGCCTTGACCTCGCCCGAGAAATAGATCGAGGCCAAAACCATGGTGGCGACGGTGGTCACCGCGAAAGTCTCGAACAGGTCGGCCGCCATGCCGGCACAGTCGCCGACATTGTCGCCGACATTGTCGGCGATGGTGGCGGGATTGCGTGGGT
>CADECX010000024.1 GCA_902825865.1 uncultured Alphaproteobacteria bacterium | reverse complement strand
AAGAGGATGTCCGGGTTCACCGGGTCCAGCGGCTTGTGCTTGATCGTCTTGCCCCAAAGCTCGGTGGTGTGCAGTGAGCTTGTCGCCACGGCCGCCGCGGCCGTCATCATGAAGTGGCGGCGATGAAATTTCTTGGTCATGAACCATTCCCCTGGATGTATTTGCCCCGACGTTTGGGCGCGGGTGACGCTAAGTCAAGTGCGGCGTAGCGCGCTTCACTCTCATCGGCTGCTGCAATGCAACAATCCCGCTGCTACCGCGAAGGTTTGCGGCCGGATGGTAGCGATTTACACCCTTCCCCAAAAATGAGACTTTAGCGTCAAGCAGCATCGCAGGATGCGCGGGGCTGAAACCAAATTCCCTTTTCACCGCAACCGGAGAGTCACGCATGCCTATTTCGAAGCAGATCATGCTCGGATGCGCGGCCGCATTGGCCGCCGCAATCGCGCTGCCCGTGTTGGCGCAACCAGCCGCCGCACCCAAACCACTGCTGGCTTACACGCCCAAGCCGATAAAGCTGCCTGCCTATGGGCGCAACAAGCCAATCACCCGCCTGTCGGAAGTGCTGGCCAAGCATAAGGGCCAGTCCAGCTGGACCGAGCAAGTGGTCAAGACCGACCGTTTCGATACCCGCTGGGTTCAGCTGGCGCCGGGTGAGAAGGTTTCCACGCGTTACTATGGCGACGACCGGGTGATGTGGGTGGTGTGGCAGGGCCAGATCCGCTTCAACATCGAAGGCCAGGAGCCTTTCGTGGCGTCCAAGGGCTTTTTGGTACAGGTACCGCAGCGTGTGCGCTACAGCATGGAGACGGTGGGAAGCGAACCCTCGCTGCGTTACGAAGTAACCCGCGCCGGCCAGCTTCCCAATTTCCCCGCCGACAATGGCGAAGCCAGGCCCCCCAATGCGCCGGACGGTACGGAGTATGTGAAAATCTCCACCCCCACCCAGCCCGATATATATGAAGGCGTGAACAAGCCCTATGTCGACTTCTTCAAGGATGTGGTGGCCAAGGACCCGGTCAAGGGCCCCAACCCGTCTCTGGTGCTGATGGACGAAGGCAACATGTCCAACATCATTCGCGGCAAGGGTTTCGCGACACCGCCGGACACCAACAAGGGTCACTTCCATGTCGGGCGCGACGAATTCTGGTTCATCCTGGAAGGCAGGATCGAATATCTGATCCAGGATATCGGGCTGGTCTCGGCCGATCCCGGCGACATCGCCTTCGTGCCGCCGGGCCGTTGGCATCGCGCCGCCTGGGCCCTTGGAAAAAATGGTGAGGCTCAGACCGACACCCGTCTTTCCTTCAACGCCAATCCCTACACCTTCCACGCTTTCGGCCCCGACGCCGGCGGCGAGCAGTAAAGGACCGCACCCATGCGAAACGTCACCAAGATCGCGGCCATAGCGCTCGCTTTGCTTGCCATTCCCGCTGTCGCGCAGGATCGCAAGGTTTACATGTCCTGGGTCCCCAAGAAGATCACGCCTTACAGCGGGGTCAACAAACCCATCACCCGCCTGCCCGAGGTGCTGGCCAAGCATAAGGGCCAGGCGAGCTGGAAGGAGGATGTGGTCAAGACCGACCGCTACCACGCCCAGTGGATTTCAATGGCGCCGGGTGAAAAGACCCGCACCATCTTCTATGCCGACGACCGCACCGTCTGGATCGTGTGGGGCGGACAGGTCCGCTTCACCATCAAGGGTCAGGAACCGTTCGTCGCCACCAAGGGCTTTTTGGTGCAGACGCCGTTGCGCACGCCCTACAGCCTGGAAACGGTGGGCAACGAACCGGCGCTGTTCTTCGAAGTGCGCCGCAACGACACGTTGCCCAGCTATGTCTTCAATGACGGCGAGACGGTGCCTGCCACGGTCGGCAATCAGCGCTATGAGAAGGTCAGCTATCCGCCGGGCCTGCGCGCCGGCGGCAATGTGCCTTATGACGAGATCAACAGGCCCTATCTCGATTACTTCAAGGACGTGATCGCCAAGTATCCCAATGGCGGCACCGGCTGGCCGCGCTTTTTCGTCAACGACAAGGAAAACCAGCTCGCCATCATCCGCGGCATGGGCGTGCCCACGCCGCCGGACACCAATCGGGGCCATTTCCATGTCGGTACCGACGAATTCTGGTTCGTGCCGGAAGGCAAGATCGATTATCTGATCGAAGGCGTCGGCCTGATCACCGCCAATGCTGGCGATCTAGTCTATGTGACGCCGGGGCGGTTCCATCGCGCCAGCTTCGCGCCCGGCCAGATGGATACGCGGCTTGCCTTCAACCGCAGCCCGACCATGGTTCACAACTTCGCCGAGGATGCGAACGGCCGCCAATAACGGAGCTTGAACATGCGGAAGTCAGCACTGGCGCTTCTGGCGGCGGCGGCCATCGCCTGCCTCGGTTGGCCGGTGCTGGCGCAGCCGACCACTGGTGATGTCTGGTATTCCTGGACGCCCAAGCCGGACAAGCTGCCGCCTTACGGCAAGAACCAGCCTGTTACCCGCCTGTCCGCGCTTTTGGCCAAGCATAAGGGCCAGGCGCGCTGGAGCGAGCAGGTGATCCTCACCAAGCGTTACGACACCAAATGGATTCAGGCCCAGCCCGGCGACAAGTCCGTCACCCAGTATTACGCCGACGACCGCATCGTCTGGGTGGTGTGGGCGGGGCAGATCCGCTTCACCATTGAAGGCCAACAGCCCTTTGTCGCCACCAAGGGGTTCCTGGTGCAGGTGCCGCAGCAGGTCCGCTATTCCATGGAAACCATCGGCAGCGAACCGTCCCTGCGGTTCGAGGTTGTCCATACCGGCATTCCTCCCATGGTGGCGGAAGGCAATCCCAAGCCCGCCGATCCTGCCGGCAGCCATTACATAAAGATCAGCACCCAGACCCGCCCCGATCCCTATGACGCGATCAACCGCCCCTATTTGGATTTCTTCAAGGATGTGGTCGTCGCCGATCCGGTGAAGGGCCCGGCGCAAAGCCGCGTGGTTTCGGACGAAGCCAATCTGGTCAACATCATCCGCGGCGCTGGGGTCCCGACACCGCCCGCCAGCAACCGGGGCCATTTCCATGTCGGCCATGACGAGTTCTGGTTCATCCTGGAAGGCAAATGCGATTACCTGATCGAGGATGTCGGATTGGTGACCGCCGACATGGGCGATGTAGTGTTCGTGCCGCCGGGACGTTTCCACCGCGCCAGCTGGGCGCAAGGACAGACCGATACCCGCCTGTCCTTCAACATCAGCCCCAACCTGTTCCACGCCTTCGGCGAAGACGCCGGCGGCCGGCAATAGCGGAGGCGATGATGAAAGCCCTGAAAATCGTCTCCGCCCTCTTCCTCTTGACGCTCCCGTCTTTGGCGCAGGACCGCAAAGTCACGATCGACTGGGCGCCCAAACCCGACAGGCTGCAGGAATATACCGGCGTCAACAAAGTCATCACGCGCCTCCCCGAGGTCCTGGCCAAGCACAAGGGCCAGGCGAGCTGGAGCGAAGATGTGATCGAAACCGAACGCTACAGCGCCAAATGGATTTCGATGGCGGCGGGCGAGAAGACCCGCACCCAGTTCCACAGTGACGACCGCACCACCTGGGTGGTGTGGGGCGGCCAGATCCGCTTCACCATTCACGGCCAGGCGCCGTTCGTCGCCAGCAAGGGCTTTTTGGTCCAGGTGCCGTTCCGCGTTCCCTACAGCATGGAGACGATGGGCAATGAACCGTCGCTGCGTTTTGAAGTGACGCGGGGCGGCGCCATCCCGTCCTACCCCGCGACGCGCGAAGAACAGAACGCGCCGCCGCCCAGGGATGGCCACCACTATGTCAAAGTCAGCTATCCGCCGACTTTGGTTGCGGGCGGCATGGACAGCTATACCGACAAGAACAAGCCCTATCTGGATTTCATGAAGGAGTTTGTCGAGAAGCATCCCACAGGCGGCCCGCGCGGCGGCCTGTTCATGGGCGATCATGACAATCAGGCCGCCATAATCCGCGGCATGGGCGTTCCGATCCCGCCCGCCACCAACAGGGGACATTTTCACGTCGGCAATGATGAGTTCTGGTTCATCCTGGAAGGCAAGATCGCCTATGAAATGGAAGGCAAGGGCCTGATTGTCAGCCAGGCGGGAGATGTGGTTCTGGCCTTGCCGGGCCGCTTCCACCGCGCCAGCTGGGCGCCGGGACAGATGGACACGCGGCTGGCCTTCAATCGCAGCCCGACCATGCTGCACAATTATGGCGAGGACGCCAACGCCACGCAGTAAGCCCGCTTTCCCGGCCCGCAAGGACGATTGCGGCCTGTCTCCGACCGCTGTAGTATACCAGGGCTGGATCGGAAATGGTGCGATGGAGCGGTTTGCACTATTCGCGGTTGCTTTCTGCGCAATCATCATTGCGCCGTCTTTGACGTTTGCGCAGCCGGCCGCAGTATCACCCGAAGCCGTGCAAAATTTCGTCGACAATTTCGCCACCCCCACGCGCCTGACCGGCAAGGTGGCGCGCTGGGAAGATGGCGTCTGTCCGCGCACGGTCGGGCAGCCGCCCGCCATCGCCAATATCGTGAATCAGCGGGTCAAGGATCTCGCGGCTTTTGTCGGCGCGCCGGTCCATGAATCGCAATCCTGCACGCCCAATGTCGAAATTATTTTCACCTCCGCGCCGCAGGAACTGCTCAAGAATGTGCGCGACCATGACGCGAACTTTCTGGGCTTTACCGAAAGCAGCGCCGAGCGCGACAGGGTGGCGACGGTTACACGTCCGATTCAGGCCTGGTACACGACCCTGACCAGGGACCTGCGCGGGCTAAGCCGGATCGATAGCGCCCGGCGGCCCGGCCAAGGCATGACCATGTCCTGTTTCACCTGCCGGGCCCGAAGCAGCGGTTCGGAGGAATATCTGCCCCACGCCACGTACGCCAATGTCACCGGAAGCCGGGTCAGCGACGGCGTCAGAAGCGCCTTCCATCACATTCTGATCGTCGCCGATCCCAGCAAGCTGCAGGATTATGGCATCGGCCCCTTGGCCGATTACATCGCGCTTCTGGCGCTGACCCAGATCAACTCTTTGGATAGCTGCCAAGCCCTGCCCAGCATCGAGAATATGCTGGCGCCGGGTTGCGCACCCAAAACCCAGATGCTGACCATCAACGATGCCGCTTTTCTGCGCGGCCTCTATAAGATGAGTCCCGAGCGGCGGCTTTTCGCCACCCAGAAGAGTGAAATCGCCGACGGCATGCGCCAGATGCTGGCCGAGCGGCGGCCCTAGGCCTTTAGCAGATCAACGGCCAGGCAGCGCGTTCAACAGATTGGACGGCGAATACTGGTCTGTCAGAATTCTGGCGCCGGTATCCCAGTCGGTATCCGGATCGAGCAGCGCCACCAGGGATTGTGACGAAATTCCGCGCGCGCCCAACTCGCCTTCCAGTTCCGCCGCGTTTTTGCGGGCGGTGGCAAGATCATCGGGCTTTATGCCATCCCTGCGGCCCAAAATGATGCGATTGGCCTGCTTCAAATTGAAGTAGGGCCCGAAGACCGCCCGGTAGGTGACCGATTCATGATCATAAAGCGCACTGTCGGAAAAAGTGTTCGCCACGATCACGCCGCCGGGCGCCATATTGGCCTTCACTTCCTGCAGGAATTCCCGCGTCAGCATATGTTCGGGGATATAGTCGGCCTCGAATGCATCCAGGATCACCAAATCGTAATTGGGTTTCCTCGCCGCCATCCGCTTTACGAACATGCGGCCGTCCGCAATATGGACGCGGGTCTTCGGCCCCGGCTTGAAATCGAAATAGGCGCGCGCAACGGAATCAACCGCCTTGTCCAGTTCGACGACATCCATCTCGGCACCCGGAAACATCTCCTGCAGAGCAACCGGGATGGTGCCGCCACCCTCCCCGATGACAAGAATGCGCCGCGGATTGGGATTGAGAAAAAGCGCGGCGCTCAACAGCATGCGCGTATAGTGGAAGATCAGCTTTCTGGGTTCATCCAATAGCTTGCACGACTGGCGTCCCTTGCCCAGCGGGTAGCGGAAGGATATGCAGCGTTCGTTGTCATCCTGGGTGACGAAAATATTGCGGTAGAGCGAACGCTCCTGGTGCAGCAGCTGGGTCTGGGCATTTGCCGGTCCGGCGACCAGGAGGATGAGCAAGGCGGCACATGCGCGCATCGTCACTCCGTCCGAAGGCTTGAGAGCGCGCCCAAGCCTCCCAGCGTGATCGAGATTCCAATGGCGATCATCAGCATGGTATTCACTTCAAACAGAAGCACGAAATAGAAAGCCGTCAGCAGCGTACCCAGGCTGCTTCCCAGCGTGGAAACGAAATACAGATATCCCGCATCGCGGCCCGAACTTTCTCTGTCCCTCACGAGAATTCTGATCGCATAGGGCGAAACCATGCCCGCGAAAATTGTCGGCACGAGAAACAGCCCGATACAGGCTGCCAGCGACCCATAACGCGGATCGGCGATGCGATCAAAGACCTGGTCAAGCAGCCAGGGGCCGATAAACAGCGTCGGAAGCGTGGCGAGCGCGGATGCGATCAGGATGGCGCCCAGGCGCGGCACGCTGGGACTGTGGCGGGAATACAGGCCGCCCAGCAGATAGCCTATGGAAAGGCCGAACATGAAGATGAATATCACCGAACCCCAGACATAGATGCTGTTGCCGAAGAATGGCGCGATGATGCGCCCCGAAAGCAGTTCCACAAGCATGACATAGAATCCGGACCATCCCGCGATGGTGTAGGACCATAAGGCGCTCTTCCTGGCCATCACTCGTCCCGTCTCCGTTTCTGGCGCCTCGAATGCTGAAATCCGGTATTCCGAAGAAATTCAAATCGATAAAATCATGCCGTCAAAGGCGGGTTCCACCCCGGGCGGCAGTTCGCGCTTCAGCGATTCATAATCCATGTCGACATGCATATTGGTCAGCACGGCGCGCTTGGGCCCCACCCGCGCGATCCATTCCAGGGTGCGCGCCAGATGGGCATGGCTGGGATGCGGGGTGTGGCGCAACGCGTCCACGATCCAGCACTCCACGCCGGCAAGCGCCGCGAAAGCCTCCTCATCCAGCCCATCCACATCCGGTGAATAAGCAAACGGAGCGAAACGGAAACCCAGGCTGCGGATGCGGCCATGTTGCTGGCCGAAGGCGCGCACCGTCACCGCGCCGCCCGCGCCCGCAATATCGAAATCCGCGAAGGGCTCGGCGATCTCATGGGGGTTGAGGATGGGCGGGTAATCGCTGCCCGGCGGCGACTCGAAACAGTAGCCGAACTTCTGGCGTACGCCGCCAAGTCCATAACGGTCGCTCCACAGATCCAACCGGCGTTTCATGTTCATGGTGACGACGCGCAAATCGTCGAGCCCATGGAGCTGGTCGGCATGGTCGTGGGTGATCAGCACGCCGTCCAGCTTGCCGACGCCGGCGGCCAAAAGCTGCTCGCGCATATCCGGCGAGGTATCGACCAGCAGGCGTGTTTCGCCGCCGGCCCCGCGCCGTGTCACCAGCACGGAACAGCGCAGCCGCCGGTTTTTGGGATTGCCCGGATCGCAGGCGCCCCAATTGGGAGCGCCTTCACCCAGGCGCGGCACGCCGCCGGAAGAGCCGCAGCCCAGAATGCGGACCTCCAACGTCATGCGGGCCGCTGCACTTTGGAAAACAGGCGGAAGAAATTTTCCGTGGTGACGGCCGCCAGTTCCTCCGGTCTCACGCCCTTGAGCTCCGCCAGCATTTTGGCGGTATGCACGACAAAGGCCGGTTCGTTGGTCTTTCCGCGGTGCGGCACGGGGCTGAGGAATGGCGCATCGGTTTCCACCAAAAGCCGGTCCAGCGGCACGCTTTGGATCACATCGCGCAGGGCGCTGGAATTCTTGAAGGTTGCGATGCCGGAAACCGAAATCGACAAGCCCATCTCCAGGGCCGCATCGGCCAGTTTCTGGGTGCCGGTGAAGCAATGGATCAGGCCGGTAAAGAACCCCTTCTCCATCTCGTCCCGCAAAATGGCGATGGTATCGTCATCGGCGTCGCGGGTATGAACGATCACCGGCAGCCCGGTCTGCCGCGCCGCCGAGATATGGCTGCGGAAATTGGCCTGTTGCGGCGCGCGCGGCGAATGCTCGTAATAATAGTCCAAGCCGGTTTCGCCGATCCCCACCACCTTGGAATGCGCCGCCTCGCGGATCAAGGCAGCTTCATCGTCCAGCAATTCCTTTTCGGATTCGTGGGGATGCACACCGACACTGCACCAGACATTGGGGAATTTTTCCGCTACCGCCTTTACCCCGGGGAAGCGCTTGAGCTCGGTGCCGATGCTGAGGCAGACCCCCACCCCGGCGGCTCCGGCGCGCGCCACCACCGCCTCCAATTGATCGGCATATTCGGGAAAATCCAGATGGCAATGGCTGTCGACAAGCATCTACAGACCGCCGCCGCGCGCCACGCGCGCCATATCGCGCGCCGTGCTGAGAACCACCTGGCGCGGTTCCAGGTTGAGGCCCGTGGCGCGCGCCATGCCTTGTTCGATACGTCCCAGAAGCGCCACCCAGCGGTCCAAGCCCGGCTTGCCGTCATGCGCTCCATGATGCGCTTTGGCACGGATGCGGTCCGACAGGGATTCCATCAGGAAAGTGCCGAACAATTCCAGCCCGTCGCGGATGCGGAAAAGCTTTTCGCCCAAAGCCAGCAGCGCCAGCAGATCGGGCTCGCGGGCCTGATCGATCAGGCGGTCGGCTTCCTGGGCCAGCACCGCGCCGTCGCCGGTGGCCAGAGTCAAGGCCGCGCCGATACTGCCGCCGGAAAGCCGCGCCAGGGAAGCGCGCTCGGCGGCGCTCATCTGCGGCAATTCCCGCGCCAGGGCCTTTTGCAGAACGGCATCGTCCAGAGGGCGCAAATCCATGCGCTGGCAGCGCGAGCGTATGGTCGGCAGCAAGCGGCCCGGCGTGTTGGACAAGAGCAAAAGCATGGCATGGCCGGGCGGCTCTTCCAGCATCTTGAGCAGCGCATTGGCGGCATTGTCGTTCATATCGTCGGCGGTATCGACAATGGCGACGCGCCAGCCACCCGCGCCGCTGGTCATGCCGAAAAAATCCCCCAACCTTCTGATTTCGTCGACGATTGTTTCTGTCCTCAGCTTGCCGGTCTTGGGATTGACCGTGCGCTTGAGGACCAGCAGGCCGGGATGGGATTGGGCCATCATCTGCCGCGCCGCCGGATGATCGGGCGGCACCGACAAATCCTCCGCGCCCGCATCGGTGGCGCCGTGGGCGAGGAGGTAGCGCGCAATGCGATAGGCCAGGGTCGCCTTGCCGATACCAGGCGGACCGGTGATCAGCCAGGCGCTGGGCGGACGCCCTGCCCTGAGCGCCCGGGCGGCGCGGCCCAGGGCCACGTCCTGGCCGAGTAAGTCAAAGCGTTCCCGGGGATGGGCAAAACCCTCGATCCGGTCGCTGTCGTTCGGTTCGGAGGCCGAGCTGCGCTTCGCCATGCCGCTTTATAGATCGAAACGGCGGCTGACGGCGGCCAAAATCGCCTCAGAAACCTCATCCTCTGACCCGCCGGCGTCGATCACCCGGCAACGGTCAGGATAGCGGCGGGCGATATCCAGAAAGGCCTGGCGCAATTTTTCGTGGAACTCCAAGCCGAATTTCTCAAAACGGTTCTCGGACGCCCCACGCGCCATTGCCCGCTTCAGGCCCAGCTGCACATCCAGGTCCAGTACCAGGGTAAGGTCCGGCGCGAAATCGTCCAGCACCGCGCTGTCGATGCGCCGGATGGTTTCGCGTGGCACGCCGCGTCCCACCCCTTGATAGGCGAAGGTGGAGTCGCTGAAGCGGTCGGAAATCACCCAGGTCCCAGCCAGCAAGGCAGGCCCGATGGTGCGCGCCACATGATCGGCCCGCGCCGCATAGACCAGAAGCGTTTCGGTGATCGCATCCCAGCGGCCGGGTTCGCCTTCCACCATCAGGCTGCGGATCTGCTCGGCCCCGGGCGAGCCGCCCGGCTCGCGGGTCGCCAGCACGGTGAGGCCCTTGGTTTCCAGCGCCGCTTTGAGGCGCTTGATCTGCGTGGACTTGCCGGTGCCCTCACCGCCCTCCAAGGTGATGAAGCGCCCGGCCACTTAATCTACTTCTTCCAAAGGCCGGAAACCGACTGCCACGCCTTGCCGAACATGCCGAGCTCGGCCACCGGCTGGGCGGCATAGAGCGGCACGGTCATGGCGGGAAACTCCGGCGCGGTGATGGTCAGCACCCCGACCTTCTGACCTTGCTGGATCGGCGCCGTGACATTGGGATCGGGCTTGATCACCGTCTTCATCTTGGCGTGGGAATCCACCTGCATGGTGACGTTGAGCGCCTTGCCCGCCGTCACCGGCACGGTCGGCTGCTTGCCGGTCATGACGGGTACGGTTCCCACCACCTGATTGGCCTTGAGCACCGGATAGGAGCGGAACTCGCGGAACGCCATTTCCATCACCCTTGAGGCTTCCTCGGCGCGCCGGATATTCGGGAAATAGTCATTGTTATATTGGGGATAGCGCAATCCATTGAGAACCAGGATGAAGCGTTGATCGCCGCGTTTGACCGAAATGGTGATGCCGTAACCGGCCGCATCGGTATGGCCGGTCTTGAGCCCATCGGCGCCCGGCAAGGTGCCCAGCACCAGGTCGCGGTTCTGCTGGCGGATATTGTGCCAGACGAATTCCCGCTCGCTGAAATAGCGGTACAGGTCGGGATAGGTGGTGATGAGGTGGCGCGACAGCTTGGCCAGGTCCAGGGCGCTCATCGCCTGGCCGGGCGGATCGGGCAACCCATCGGGATTGACGAAGGTGGACTGGTTCAGCCCCAGCTCCTTGGCGCGCTTGTTCATCAGGGCGACAAAGCCTTCGAAGGTGCCGCCCAAGGCTTCGGCGACCACCACACAGGCATCATTGCCCGACTGGATGATGATGCCGCGGATCAGGGCCTCGACCGGGATACGGCTATTCAGCTCCACGAACATCTTGGAGCCCTGGGTGCGCCAGGCCCGCTCCGAGACCGGGAAGGTGTCGGTCAGCTTCACCCGCCCGTCCTTGATGCGCTGGAACAGCAGATCGATGGTCATCAGCTTGGACATGGAGGCCGGCGGCATCGGCGCCAGCCCATCCTTCTGCCACAGCACCTGCCCGGTCGATGCATCCATCAGCAAGGCATGCTTTGCGCTGGTATCCATCGCGGCCCGCGCCGGCACGGCGCCAAATATAAGCGCGGGGGCGCCGATCGCGGTGAGAAGAAGCAGGGACAAGAAAAGGCGGCGGAACATGACGTCTCCGAAGGTTATTGATCCACGACGATATGGGCATCATTGGCGCCCGCGCCGGTGATGCGGGCAAGAGCGGCATCGGCATCCTGAACCGAGGTCAGCGGACCGCTGCGCACTCTGTAAAGGGTCTGACCGTTTCGTTGCAGCGTGGATATCCGCAAGTCCCCGCCGACCTTGCCGAGCAGCGCCTTGGCATTGTCCATGCGGGAAAAGGCGCCGAGCTGCACATAAAGCTTGGTGGAGGCCACCGGAACCTGAGTCACATTCCCCGTCGGCTGATTGTCGGCGAACATCGCCGCCGGGATCGGCGCCACGGTGGGCAAGGATGCCGTCCGGGTGGCCGGAGCGAGTTTGGCGCCGGGCACCGCGGCAAGCGTGGCGCTCTCGATCCTGCCGCTGGGCGCGGCGGGCAGCGCCTTGGCGATTTCCCTCGGGGTTTCTTCCGGCGGCGCGCCGTTCAGATCGCCCCGCGCCAGATAGGTGATGCGCACCCGCGCCGTGCCGCTCTGCACCACATCCAGCAATTTCGCGGCGCGCTCGGAGAGATCGATAATGCGGCCGCGGGCGAAAGGTCCCCGGTCGTTGACCCGCACCACCAGGGATTTTCCATTGTCCAGATTGGTGACCCGGACATTGACCGGCAGCGGCAAGGTCTTGTGCGCGGCGGTCAGTTTGTTGCCGTCATAAATTTCACCATTGGCGGTGGGCTTGCCGTAAAAAGTCGGCCCGTACCAGGAGGCGATGCCGGTTTCGTCATAATCGGGCTGCTCGCGCGGATAGTACCAGACATTGTCGATCTGATAGGGCTGGCCGACCTTATAGACCCCGGCATTGGGCGGAACCTGTACGCTAGTGATGGGCTGAACCGGGACTGGCTTGGGCGCGGACGAACAGGCGGCGGCCAACAAAGCCAGGCTGGCGCAGGAACATAGGCGTACGGCAAGCCGCATCGAATCAGGCCCAAGGTGACCGGCGAACGGTAGCGGCAGGAGCCGCAGACCTCAACGCGGTTGCTCAAAAGTGCTGCAAAAGCTAGGAGATCGGCTTGGAAGGGTGGCCGAGTGGTTTAAGGCACTAGTCTTGAAAGCTTACGGACCTCAGCTGCGGTTAAGGTGCTGGACTGAAAAATAGGAGTAGGTTTACAGAGGTTTCAGCGTGGGTCGGCGGCAGGCTGCTCCGGGTGCAAAAGTGGCCCATAAGCCTGTCGTAAGCACCGCCCGCGTCGGTTGGAAGAGTGTCCGAGTGGTTTAAGGAACTGGTCTTGAAAACCAGCGACGGGGAAACCCGTCCGTGAGTTCGAATCTCACCTCTTCCGCCAATAAAACACAATCGCGCCATTCGGCGGGGAACAACCAGCGCTACTGCGCGACAGCCAGGCCCATGGTTAGGCGCCGTGTCAGCATCTGCGAGAGCGCAATCCCGATCGCGGCCCAAATAGCGCCACCGATCATGTCCACCAGATGGTGTCCGCCTTGCACCGGGATCGACAGAAAGGCCAGCAGGCTAAAGGCAGCGAGGCCATAAAACACCAACCCCTGCTTTCTGACATACCATAACGTTATGATTAATTCTTGCGTATGAAACGACGGGAAAGCCACGAGCCCCTGGGAGTTGGTTGGGTTCAACGGCGGGATCCCGTTATCCAGAACACCGGCCAGAAACCTGGAATAATCGACATCGAAATTTATTCCCGCCCTTTTGCCAAGCTCGGCCATATCATAGAGGGAGGTCGGCCCCATCGACGGATGCCATGTCCAGAATGCTATTGTGGACAGCGCGCAGATAACGGTCGCGATGCATAGGCCGAAAATCTCCTTTGGCTCTCCATTGTAGCCGAGAACAATGACAGGAACGGCGACTTGGAACGCTGAAATTGCGTAAGCAACCCCAAGCAACCATACAAGAAGAGGATACTTGGCGAGTGCAAAGAACGCGGTTTGCCAATCGAACCCGATAAGCAGGTCCATCTTCACCAGAAGCCCATCGATGCGTGAACCGGCCATGGGGATCAGCGCATAATTCAATGCGGTGCAGATCGGTCCGAATGCAATAAGAAAACCCAGCGCAAATAGCGTAACGGCCAAACGGCCATCTGGCCTGACAAATGTGTAGATCAAGCCGGCGACAACCGGGATCGCGGCCAAGACCCCGGAAGTAGCAAATGCCAGCCAGTCGACGGTTGCATGACTTATCAGAAGCCAAGGCACGATTACGCTGGCGAGCGCTAGAATTGTGCCCCCTAAAAACAGCCCAACAACGCGCGTCACAGCCACCCCTGCTTCGTTAATTTGCAGCTAGCGCTTTCCTCGCTCTGCCGCTGCATCGACGCCGCTTACGCGCCCATCGCCAGCGCGATCCGGTACACAAGGAAAGCCGCGCCATAGGCCAAGGCCACCATGTAAACGAACATGATCACCGGCCACAGCCAGCGGCCGGTTTCTCGCCGCACCACCGCCAGGGTGGACATGCATTGCGGCGCGAAGACATACCAGGCGAGGAACGACAAGGCCGTTGCCAGCGGCCACTGCTGGCTTAAGGTCGCCGCCAGGCCGCCGGTATCGTCTTGTCCCCCGACCGCATAGACGGTGCCCAGCGCGGCGACCGCGACTTCCCGCGCCGCCATGCCGGGGATCAGCGCCACCACCATCTGCCAGGTGAAGCCGATCGGCGCCATCAGCGGCTGCAAGGCGTGGCCCAGCATGCCGGCAAAGCTGTAATCGATGGCGGGCTGGGTCGCACCCATCGGCGCACCGGGAAAGCTGGACAGGAACCAGATCAGCACCATCATCGACGCGATGGTGGTCCCTGCCCGCTTGAGAAAGGCTTCGCCCCGCTGCAGCACGCCACGCGCGACATTCTTGGGGTCGGGCACCTTGTAAGCCGGCAGCTCGATCAGGAACGGCTCGGTGGCGCTGCGCCAGATCAGCTTGCGGATGACAAAGGCCACAATCAAGGCGCTGGAAATGCCCGCGGCATACAGCCCGAACATCACAAGCCCCTGCATGCTGGCGAAACCCCATACAACGCGATCGGGAATGAAGGCGGCGATGATCAAGGTATAGACCGGAATGCGCGCCGAGCAGGTGGTCAGCGGCGCCACCATGATGGTGGTCAGCCGGTCGCGTTTGTTGTCGATCACCCGCGCCGCCATGATGCCGGGAATGGCGCAGGCGAAGCTGGACAGCAGCGGAATGAAGGCGCGGCCATGCAGGCCGGCCACGCCCATCAGCCTGTCCATCAGGAAGGCGGCGCGCGCCATATAGCCGAAATCTTCCAGCAGAATGATGAAGAAGAACAGGATCAGGATCTGCGGCAGGAACACCACCACGCTGCCGACACCGGCGATCAGGCCATCGGCCAGGAAACTGCGCAGCAATCCGTCCGGAACATAAGCGGCGACCGCCTGCCCCAGCCAGACGAAACTCGCATCGATGGCGTCCATCATCGGCGTCGCCCAGCTGAACACCGCCTGGAACATCAGGAACAGGATCAGCATCAGGATCACGGTTCCGCCGACAGGATGCAGCAGCACCGCATCCATCTTTCCGGTGAAAGTGTCGGGCCTCAGCGGCGGCTTGACATGGGCGCGCAACATGCGCTCGGCATCGCGGTGCGACTGGCGGATTTCCGCCGCCGAAGGTTCATGCCAGAGCGAAGCCGCGCGCGGTCTGTCCATCGCCACCAGCGCGTCCACCTGCGCCAGCAAGTCTTCCAGCCCGCGCTTGCGCACCGCCACGGTGGTGACGACGGGGACGCCCAGCTCGCGCGACAGGCCTTCGATGTCGATGCGGATGCCCTGGCGCTGGGCGATGTCATACATGTTCAGCACCAGAAGCATGGGCTGGCCCACCGCCTTCAACTCCAGCACCAGGCGCAGGACCAGGCGCAGATTGGTCGCGTCCGCGACACAGACCACGATGTCCGGTGGGGCCTCGCCGGCGAAACGCCCCAGCACCACATCGCGGGTCACGACCTCATCGGGGCTGCGCGCCCTGAGCGAGTAGGTTCCGGGCAGATCCAGCACCGAGACACGCAAGCCGCCCGGCGTGGTCACCATGCCTTCCTTGCGCTCGACTGTGACGCCGGCATAGTTGGCGACCTTCTGGCGCGAGCCCGTCAGCGCGTTGAACAGCGCCGTCTTGCCGGAATTGGGGTTGCCGACCAGCGCCACGCGGGTCGGAAGCACGGCCTCGCTCATACCCGCTCGACCAGCACCGCGCGGGCCTCGCGCCGGCGCAGCGCCACGCGCATATCGTCGAGCTTTAAGGCGATGGGATCGCGGCCGACCAGGCCTTCATGCAGAATCTGAAACTGTGCGCCTTCGACAAAACCCATTTCCAGCAGCCGGCGTTCCAACTCGTCATGACCGATCTCGCCGGGACCATCATGGCCTTCGGGCGCAATGGCCTTGATCAGCCCCCGGTCTCCTTTGCTCAAGTCACTCAGACGTGCGCCACTCAAAAGTCTTGGTACCTCGAAAAATGAGAATTAGTCGCAACTGACTTGTACTAGGCTCTACGCCCTGCTTCAAGCGGATGCAAGCCGGGGTCACCCGGCGGAAAGTACGTGCGAAGGGAGCACTAAGGGGCGCTTACCACTTCAATTGAAGTTTCAGCCCGCCTTCACCGAAGCCGCCGCGAAACAGCGGCTTGAATTCACCGCCTTCGCTTGGCCGCACCGAGAAGAAATCCAAGGCCCCGTTCTGGACACCGAATTTTTGGCCGAGAACATCGAAGCCGGAGGCAACACTGCTGCTGGGGTCTGGCAACAAGGCGGCTTGAACGGACGGCGGCAGAGTGGTGGGAAGCTTGATGGTGCCGCCATTGCCCGGCATCAATCCGGCGGCCAGCACAGGCGCTGAGAGCCCGGCCATGGCCAGGCTAACAAGCCCAACTTTAACTATGCGCGGTACAAGGACCATACCCGCTCCACCCAGCCGCCTGAACGACGGTCTGCATGTTTTGTAACATTTTGGTACAGGGGGAACAATGGCCGTCCGCCTGGAATACCCCTCCCGGCTGGGGAAAATTTGGGTGCCATTCCGCACCCCCGCCCCTGCCTGGAGCATATGCCGCTTGCCGCATATGCCGGGCGTTGGGAGACTGGCCGGCAAGGGCCATGTCGAACAGCCGGGGGGCGCCCATGACACTGTATTATAGCCTGCATCCTGATCTACCACTTCGGCATGGCCTGGTGGTGGTACCCCATCGCCGCCGCGATTTGGGCGGTCCGGGTTGGCCTGCATATGTGGTGGAGCCGCGACGAGAGCCGCGCGCCACCGGGGACGGAACACTAGAACCCGTTCAGAAAACCCGGTGGAACCAGGCCAGGGAAAGTCCGGCGGCGATGGCCATCAAGAGCGCGGCCATGGCGGCAAAGAAGGATGTGATCTCCATCTCCCGCACCTCCACCACCAGCTGGCGCGACAGCACGTCATAGACCTGCTTGAGGTCCTCGGCGCTTTTGGCGTGGAAATAGCGCGCCTTGGTCATGTCGGCGACTTTCTTCAGCGCCACCTCATCCAGTTGCGCGCGCATCGACCAGCCGCCGAAGCCGACAATATTGCCCTTGGCCGTGCCGAAGCCCACAGTATAGACCCGAAGGCCATATTCACTGGCGATGCGCGCCGCCTCGACCGGGTCATAGCCGGCATTGGTCTGGCCGTCGGTAAGCAGGATCGCCACCGCGTTTTTATATGAGCCGGGCTCCACCGGGATGTGCTTCTTGGGCGGCGCCTTGCCGCGATCACCCAGCGCCACCCCGCCGCCATAGCGGTTCTGGAAATCGTTGCCGCCCCAGCGGCCATAGCCGCCGAAATTCTGGGAGTTGAACTGGTTGATCGGAAAGTTGTCCTGCGGGAACAAAGTGGACAGCGCCACCAGAATGCCGCTTCCCACCGCGGTACCGCGCTGCAATTCGAACCGGTCGATGGCGGCATTCAACGCCGTATGGTCGGTGGTGGGACTTTGCACCAGCAATGCGGTGGCGGCGAAAGCCACGATGCCGATCCGCACATCGCGCGGCTGATCCTTGACATAGGCCTTGGCCGCCGTCGTCGCCGCCACGATACGCGAGGGATTGACGTCGGTGGCGCGCATGCTGCCGGAAACATCCATCACCAGCATGACCGTCGCCACGCGCGACGGCAGGCTGACTTCGGCGGTAGGCCTTGCCATGGCGAGCAGCAGGCACGTGAAAGCCAGCAGCATCAGCGCCGGCGGGATATGCCGCCGCCAACTGGGGCCCTGCGCCGCCTGCTTGATCAGCGCCAGATTGGGATATTTGAAGGCTGCCCGGCGGCGGCGGAGCAAAAGGATGTAGGCAAGGATCAGCAGCGGCACCAGCAAGAGCGCCCACAAAGCGATCGGCCAATCGAAGGAGATGGCTGGGACATAACCCCAGATCCGTTCCCAATTGATGTCTGTCCCGCTTTTCATGCCGACCTGCGCAGACTGTGCTTGCGCATCGCCGCGAAGCGGACCAGCGCATCCATCACATCATCCTCGGTGGCAAGCTCCACCACATCCACGCCGCACTTCTCGAACGTCGCCCGCAAGGCTTGCTCGCGCGCATCGGCGGCCCGGGCGAAACGGGCCTGGAAATGCCGGTCGTGGGTGTCCACGAACAGCTGCTCGCCGGATTCCGCATCCTGGAAGGTCATAAGCCCCAAATCCGGCATGCGCGTTTCCAGCAGATCGCTCAGCCGCACCGCGATCACATCGTGGCGCATGGCCAGGGCCATAAGGTCTTTTTCCCAATCCGGCGGGCTGATGAAATCCGAGACCATGAACACCAGGGAGCGCCTGCGGATCGCGGCCGCGGCATCCTTCAGCACCTGTTTCAGGTCAGTGGCGCCTTGGCCCTTTTTCTGGTTCGGCCGGTGTCCCGCCACCGAATTGAGGATCTGCAGCAATTGCCGGCGCCCGCCGCGCGCGGGAATGGTCTGGTCGACATGGGCGGAAAAGATCATCGCCCCTGCCCGGTTGCCCCGGCTGAGCATCAAACGGCACATCAGGGTGGTGAATTCCATCAGGACGCTATGCTTGGAGATGCTGACGCCCTCGAACATCATGGACGGGCTCATATCCAGCAGGAACCAGACCGGAATCTCCCGGTCCTCGATATAGTCGCGCACAAAAGGCGTACCCAGGCGCGCGGTCGCGTTCCAGTCTATCCGGCGCACATCGTCATGAAACTGGTATTCGCGCAAATCGGCGAGGTCCAGCCCATCGCCCCGCGAAGGGCTTTTATGATCGCCTTGCAACAGCCCTTCCAGCCGGCGCAACACCGGCAATTCCAGGCGGCGCAGGACATTTTCACTGACTGGCGGCACGCAAGGTCTCCAGGATCGGGGGCGGCACCGAACGGATGATCTGGTTCACGATCGTGTCGGACGTCAGCCCTTCCGAAAGCGCTTCATAGGACGGCACAAGACGGTGGCGCAGAACGTCTGCCGCGACATCCATGACATCGACGGGCAGCACATAATCGCGGCCGCGCATGAAGGCCAAGGCCCGGCCCGCCTCGATCATGGCGATGGAGGCGCGTGGGGACGCGCCATACTGAATGAAGCGCTGATACTGATGCAGGCCGGCTTTTTCGGGCGCGCGCGTGGCGGCGACCAGCTTGACGGCATAGATCATCAGCGACGGATCGACATACAGCTTGCGCACCGCTTTTTGCATTTCCAGCAATTCGTCGGTGGAGGTCACCGGAACCACCGGCGTCTGTTCGCCGGTCACGCGCTGCACGATGACGAACTCTTCTTCCTCGCTGGGATACCCGACCAGGATTTTCATCATGAAGCGGTCGACCTGCGCCTCGGGGAGCGCATAGGTGCCCTCGATCTCGATCGGGTTCTGGGTCGCCATCACCACAAAGGGCTTGGGCACCGGATAGCTCTGCCCCGCGATGGTGACCTGGCGCTCCTGCATCACTTCCAACAGCGCGCTTTGCACCTTGGCGGGGGCGCGGTTGATTTCGTCGGCCAGCACCAGATTGGCGAAAACCGGCCCCAGCATGGTGAGGAATTCGCTGTCCTTCTGGTTGAAGATGCGGGTGCCGGTGAGATCGGCGGGCACCAGGTCGGGGGTGAATTGGATGCGCTTGAAGCTGCCGCGCATCGTCTTGGCCAGGGTGGCGACGGTGAGGGTCTTGGCCAGGCCCGGCACGCCTTCCACCAGCAGATGCCCGCCCGCCAGCAGCGCCACCATGACCCGTTCCAGGAAATGATCCTGGCCGACCACGACCTTCTTTACTTCGTAGAGAAGATGCTCCAGTCCCGAATGCGCGCCGCCTGCGGTCATAACCAGTCCTCTTCTAAAGCGGATTGTCTCCCACCGCTCGCGCGGCATTCTCAATGGGTACGGCAAAGGCCATGCCGGCAAAGACCTTGTGTCCGGAAGGATTGAAGATCGCCGTCACGATGCCCACAACTTCGCCATCGCGATTGACCAGCGGGCCGCCGGAATTGCCCGGATTCACCGCCGCATCGAATTGGATCAGATTGGAAAGCCGCGCCCCGCCATCCTTGCGGTCGGGATCGACAAAGGCCCGCTTCAATCCCGAGATCACGCCCGAGGACACCGACGGTCCCAGGCCGAAGGGAAATCCAACCGCCACCACCGTGTCGCCGGGATTGAGGCCGGCGGTCGAAGCCAAGGTAGCGGGCTTGAGATCGTCGGGCATCTTCTTGGCCCGGATCACCGCCAGATCGTTTTCGGGCTGCACATTGACCACCGTGGCGTCGGACTTGCTGCCGTCCCAGAAGGTCACCACCCAGCGGTCCGTCGAGCGGATCACATGCAGGTTGGTCATGATGTCGCCCTTGTCGTCGATCACCACGCCGGTACCGGTGGCGTCGGGCTTTTCTTCTTGCTTGCCGTCAGGGATATGAAGCGGCACGGGCTTGTAATCCTTGTTTTTCCTCGCCTCCGCCGCTTCCGCCTTGGCTTCTTCGGCGGCGTGCTCAGGGGAGAGGAAGCCTTCCACTCGAACCACCGACGGTCCCACCACCGCCGCCGCGACCGCGGTTTCGGCAGGGGGCGGATCGGTATTGGAAAGTGTGTACTTCACCGCATTGTCGATATCCCACTGGGTCAGGGCGCGGGGAACGGGATTGATCAGCCGCCAGCCGCCCAGGATCGCCAGCACCGCCACCACGGCGACAACGGCGGGCAAAGTGCGGTCATGCCGCTTGGCGAAATTCCTGCACCAGGCCCAAAGCTGTTTGCGCACGGGCGGCGCAGGGTCCGCCCACACCGGCGCTACATAGGGGCCGTCTCCCATGGAAGTCGGCATGGAAGTACGCCGTCGCCCCGCACGGCTATAAAGCGATTTGCGCTTCATACCGACTGTTTCCGAAGGCCGCAGGTGAGCCTATTAGACCTTTCGGGGCGACTGCAAGCTGGCGCTGATGATTGTCAACCAGATTTCGCTTGTTATTTCGCTTGTTAGGGCTGGGAACCGCTTCCTTTACCAAGACGGGACGATTGCCAAAAAGACCGGAAGCGCGCAGAAACCGTTGATCCGCTTGATATGTCCGCGAGAGCGCCGTGGCTGATGCATTTGTGCCCGTCGGAGCGCCAATCCACAGGCGAAGGCTGAGTCGCCTGGAAACGGCGCTGGTAGCCCGGCGCAATGTTCTCGAACTCATTCCCTCTCTGTCCTATCGCCAGCCGATTGTTTCGGGGGAAATGCTGATGCGCTGGCACATGCTGGCCGATCCGGCGGGGATGAAACAGGTCATGCTGGACAGGCTGGCCAACTACCCCAAATCCGAGATCATGAAGCGGATGCTGCGGCCCGCGATCGGCAACAGCCTGTTCAATGCCGAAGGCGCGGATTGGAAATGGCAACGCCAGGCGGTGGCCCCGGTCTTCACCCACCGCAATGTGATGGCCTTGGCCCCCGCCATGACCGCCACGGCGGAACGGACCTGCGAAAGACTTAAAGGATGCGGTCGCGCCGAGCTGGTCAGCCAGATGATGACGGCAACATTCGATGTGATTTGTGACGTGGCCTTGTCCGGGCGCGAACATTTCGACAGCGAAACCTTCGCCCAGGCGATCGTCGGCTATTTCCGCACGGCTGGACGCGCCTCGCTGCTGGACTTTCTGGGTTTTCCGGCATGGTTTCCCCGCCCCGGGGAATTGCTGGCGGCTTCCTCGGTTCACACCATGCACAGCATGGTCGCCGCCGCCATCGAGGCCCGCCGCAAACAGGCCGCATCGCCCGCCGACGACCTTCTGGCGCATATGCTCGAGGCCCAGGACCCCGAGACCGGTCAGCGCATGAGTCCCGAAGAACTGGTCTTCAATATGCAGTTCTTCATTGTCGCGGGCCACGAGACCACCGCTTTGGCCTTGTCATGGGCGCTTTACCTTCTGGCGAATGCGCCCGAAGAACAGGACAAGGCGCGGGCGCAGGCGCGGGGCGTGCTGGGCGGCCGGCCCGCCGGACCGGCGGACCTTGCCGCCCTGCCGCTGGTGCGTCAGGTGCTGGAGGAAGCCATGCGGCTCTATCCGCCCGTGGGCCTCCTGGCGCGCCGGGTCGTGGCGCAAGACGAGCTGTGCGGCCGCCTGATGCAGCCCAACGACATTCTGTTTCTGCCGATCTGGGCCCTGCATCGCCACCAGCTGCTGTGGGAGCGGCCCGACGAATTCCTCCCCGCCAGGTTCGACGCGGCCACCGGCGCACCGAGGCACAAGTATCAATATTTGCCCTTCGGCGCCGGGCCCCGGGTCTGTGTCGGCGCCGATTTCGCCATGATGCAGGCTCAGATCCTTCTGGCGACATTGCTGCAGCAAATCCGCTTTCAGCCCAGTACGCCCTCGCCGCACCCCGTCATGATGATGACGGTGCGTCCCGAACCGGGCGTTTTTCTGACAATCAGCGCGGCGTGAGGTTGATCACCTTTTCCGCCACCGACTCCACTTTGGGACGGGAGAAGAAGATCGGGAAATATTTTCCCCGCGCCCAAAGCTCGTACAGATCGCGGTAGTGGGGATCGTTGACGTCGCCCGACTGGCCCGGATTGTTCAGTCCCACCGAATTGTCCCAATCGGATGTGTCCGAGATGATCTTGAACGAGCCGCCGGTCGGCTGATTGTCGGTGCCGCCGGTCGCGGTCAAGGTATAGGCGTCGCCGCCGCGCGGGCTGCGGCCGACATTGAATTTCTCTTCCAGCTCGGGGCGCAGCGCATCGCTCATGGCATGGAATATCCGGGCATAATGGTAAGCGCCCAAGTTCCATTTCTCCATGTCGGCACCGAAGCGCTTGTTCAATTCGGCCACCGCCTGGTCAAGGCTTTTCACCAGCACCGCATTGCGTCCCGCCACCGGATCGCTGCCGAAGCTGCCATCGGGCGCGGTGAGAGACGCGACAATCCGGGTCATGGGTGGCGTGATAAAATCCCGCGCGGCGGGCGGAACGATGGTGTTCGTCACATTGACCATCAGATTGCGCTGAAACATTTCATAAATGCCGGCTTCGACCGAATCCTTGTCCAGCACGAAATTCCACTGCAGCAGGCGTTGGGCCGCGCGTCGGCTGACGGGATCGGAAATCGCGATGTCGCGCAACAAAGGCACCAGGCTGCGCGCCGGCAGAGAAATGTCATTGTTGTGCAGCCCGATCATGTCTGCGACCGAGAATTTCTTGGAGGCGCCCAACACCTCGGCGACAGCACGGCCGCGATAGGGATCGGCCCATATCCGGTGGACCACCTCCATATGCGTATAGCCCAGCGGAATCTGATAGTCATTGGAGGTATTGTAGAAACCCTTTTCCGGGTTGAGCACATTCGGCAAATCCTTGATCGGCAGGAAGCCGTTCCACTCATAGCGCCCGTCACCGGGCACCGGCACCAGGCCGCTGAAATTCATCCGCCGGGGCGCGATGACGCCGGCATTGTAGCCGATATTGCCAGCTCTATCGCCCCAGACGAAATTCATCGACGGAATGCGGGCATAGCTGATGGCGTCGCGGAACTCCTCCCAGCTCTTGGCCTGATCCATCCGCAAACTGGCCAAATAGGGCGCACTGCCCGGCTCCAGCCAGGCCGCCCGCACCGCATAGGCCTTGCGATGGGCGCGGTCTTCGAACACCACCGGGCCGTGGCGGGTGAATTTGTATTCCGCCTTTTCCGCCGCGCGGCCTTTCACGGGAATGCTGTCGCTCACCACCTTCATCTTTTCCCAGCCGCTGCCATATTTATATTGCAGCGGATCGGCGGGGTTGGTGTCGTAAACGTAAAGGTCCTCGGTATCGGCGCCATAGATGGTGTAGCCCCAGCCGCCATGCTCGTTATGGCCGTTGGAAACGCCGGGGATTGCAGGCTCGCCCGCGCCGATCACATTCCAGCCCGGGGCATTGAGATGCACCCAATAACGCAGCGAAGGCGCCAACTGCACGCGGTGGGGATCGTTCACCACCATCGGCATGCCGCTTTCGGTCAGCCGCCCGCTGACCACCCAATTGTTGCTGCCCATATCGGCGCGGCGGTCGGCCATTTCCTGCGGGGTGGGAGCGGAGGCAAAACGTTGCAAAGGCTCACCGGACGCCGTCTTGCGATATTCCGGCGCCAGATCACCAGGCTGGAATTTCAGGGGCGTGCGCCAGACGTTGTACATCTCAAGAATATTCTTCGACAGCAGCGTTTGGTCGATTGCCGGATCGATGGCGAGGTCCGGGTTGGGCGGCTGATAGCTGGCCAGCGACTTGACCTTCTCCGCCCCAAGCGTGCGTACCGCCAGGGCGGTGTTCAGCTCCTCGTTGAGGTTCGCCAACAGGCCGTTGAAGCGTGAAACCACCACCGCGGGGGTCCAGCGGCCCGGCTTGGTCCCCAGCATCTTGAATTCCGGAGTCAGCAGCGCCGGGTTGCGCTCGGTCTGCGCGATATAGGCGTTCACACCGGCGACAAAGGAGTCGATGATCGCGGTGCTGCGGGGGTGGTACCAGCCCAGCTCCACTTTCATGTCGCCGCGATACATGAACAGGCGGGTGCCAATGTCGCGTTTCAGTTCGCGCGGTCCCAGCAGTTCCGCCACCGTGCCGGTGGCCTGGCGCCGCCAGATTTCCAGCTGAAACAGCCGGTCGCGCGCCACATTATAGCCCTGGGCGAAAAACAGGTCGGTCTCGTTCTTGGCGTAGATATGGGAAATGCCCCAACGGTCCTTGATGATTTCGACCGGCTGGGTAAGGCCCGGCATGGACAGAGTTTCGGAGGGCGCGGCGGCCATGGCCGGCGCGGTACAAATCAACACAACCGCGAAAAATGTACGGCAAATATTACTCATGACCCTACCCTCACACTAGCGCGGCGCATTCTTGGCCTTGCCCGACAGCAAATCCTCGATGGTGAACATCCGGCCATTCATCACCACGCGCTTGACCTTGCCGGCATTGGCGATATCCAGCAGCGGATCGCCCTCCACCAGCACAATGTCGGCCAGTTTTCCCGGCGCGATCACACCCGCATCCAGGCGCAGGAACTCGGCGGGCACCGCCGTGGCGCTGCGCAGCGCTTCATAGGGCGTCATGCCGAACTGAACGTAGGCCAGAAGCTCGGCATGCATATACATCGGACCCGGCTGATCGGTACCGGCGACAATGCGTCCCCCTGCCCGCTGCACATCCATCACCAGCTTGGCGGTGCCCGATTGATCCAGGTGTGCGGGCGCGCTGCGGATCTGCGCCTGCAGCCAGAGCGGTTCCAGCGCCAGCCGCGGATCGCTGCGCATCTCGGGATGGGCCACGAGATAGTCGTACATGCGGGGACTGACGGTCGGCGTCATGGTCATATGCGCCGCGCCCAGAATGGAGGACACATCGCCATAGCTGCGGCCCAAAGTCATCTTGGGCGAATAGCCGCGCCGCGATGTGCCTTCGACATGTTCCATACTGTCCATGCCGTTGAAGGCGGAGGGATAGACTTCGTGGGTGGACGACGGCACGCCCATGCGATGGCCGAACGCGACGATCTTGCGCTGCTGGATATCCGGCATCCGGACATAGCTTTTGAGCATGTCGAAGCCCAGGATGCGCGAACGCTCCAACTCCATGTCCAGATGGGCATTGGAGGAGATCGCAATGCCCATTTTATAGTAGACACGCTGCCATTCCATCAGATGACCGGTGTTGAAGATGCGCGGGCTCACGCGAATGCCCGCATCGGTGGCTTCGCGGTCTTCCACCGCTTCATAGGGCGATTGGCCAGGGCTGCGGATGGTGGTGACGCCAAAGGCCAGGAAGGCTCGGCCCTGTTGTTCGCCGGAATCGCTTTGGCGATGGGTATGAAAATCGATCAGGCCGGGCATGGCGGTCAGTTCCGGCGCCTCGATGGCGGCGCGGCCCTTTACATGCGGCTCGACAGCGGTGATGCGGTTGCCGTCGATCACAATGTCCATGTCGGTGCGAGCGGTTTTGGAAACACCGTCCACCAGCTTGCCGACATGCAGGACCCTGCGGCCCTTGGGCACATGCACCCGATAGGTGAGGTCCAGCGGCACGGTACGCGCTTCGCCGCTTTCAAGGTCCAGCAGCCTGAGCTTGTCATTGGACTGATAGAGAATGTGGCGGCTGTCGCCGGCCCAGCTCGGCGCATAGGCGATCTCGCTGGTGATGCGGCGCGGCGGCCCCAGCGGCTCGCCCATGGCCGAAACCGGAAACACCGTCAGATATCCTTCGTAGACGGCCAGCATGCGGGTGCCGTCGGGCGACCAGACCGGGCCATTCCATCCCCGGCTGTCGATGGAAAGATTGGCGAACGGCGCGTACCAGCGATCGTCGCTGGCCATCGCCGGACCCGTGGTGGCCATGGACAGGACCTGGTTGGTGCCTTCCCGGTATTTGGCGGAGTAAGGCGCCACCATGGTCACCACCACGCGCTTGCCGTCCGGCGACCAGGTCGGCGGCCCAGGCGCGAAAATCGAGGCATGGATCTGGGTGATCTTGCCGGTGGCCACCTCCAAGGTCGCAACGCCGGAGCGCCGCCACATGCCGTCCACATCCAGATAGGCGATGCGTTTGCCGTCGGGCGAGAAGGCGGGAGAAATCGGCTGGGTGGAAAGATGGGTTATCTGGCGTTCGCTGCCGCTGGCGACATCCCGAAGCCACAATTGCAACAGCCCGCTCGCCTTGTCGGAGGAATAGACCAACTGGCTGCCATCCGGCGACCAGGCCGGATCGGCATCAAAGGCGGCATCGTTGGTGATGTTGCGGGGCTTGCCGCCCACCGGCATGAGATAAATATCACCCAGGGCGGCAAAGGCGATGGTCTTGCCGTCGGGTGATATCATCGGCCTTACGATGCCCAGCGCCTTGCGCGGCTTCTGATCGGTAAAGTCGCGCTTGTGGCGGGTATAGGTCCCATCCACCGGCGTCACTTCAAGCATGGCGGTAAAGGCAACGGTCTGAACCGCGCCGTTCAGGTTGCGTTTTTTGATCTTGCCGTCGGCGGTGTAGAAAAATTCCGTAGCCGAGGCGAAGCTGGGGCGGAAGGGAAAGACATGCTCGTCGCCGGTGATGGACTTGCCGTCGATCTGCAGCCAGCCCTTCACGCCGTCCACGCCATGCGCTACGACCTGCCCGCCCGGGCCCCAGCCGGCGGCATCGATGCGCGCCGTGGTTTGAAACAGACGCCGCTCCGGGCCGCCCGCCGCGTCCACCACAAACACGCCCTGGCCGAACTCGCGGGTCGAGGCGAAGGATATCTGCCGGTCGTCGGGCGACCAGCTCGGCATGATGTCTTCGGCCGGATGTGAGGTGAGCTGGCGGATCTCGCCGTTGCGCAGATCCAGCACAAAGATATTGGTGTCGCTGCCCAGCGCGCTGCCGCGATCGGACGAGAAAGCGATCCGGGTGCCGTCATGGCTGAAGACCGGCTCGCGGTCGTCGAACACGCCCTTGGTCAATTGCCGCTGGTTGCCGCCGTCGGGCGAGATCGCCCACAGGTCATAGCCGCCATCGCGATAGGCGAAGAAGGCGATGGTCTTGCCGTCGGGCGACCAGACCGGCTGGCGCGCGTCGTTGAAGATGTCCGTGATGCGTTTGGCTTGACCGCCGGTAGCCGGCAGCACCCAGATGCTGCCTTGCAGGTCCATGGCCAAAGTCTGGCCGTCGGGCGAAACCGCCACCGACATGGACGTGCCTTCATTGACGGAAATGGTAACGGGCTTGGGATCGGCGCCCAGTGCCGTTCCACCCAACAGCAACGCCAATGCCAGCGGTAATAATGTGCGATACACCCCAGACCCCTTATTCTGGGCCCCTTTTTCAGGCCCCTTTTTGCTTTATCTTGCGCGCAACCGGGGTCACGGCGAAAGAGCTGAATCCGCCAAATTGAGATCCACGGATATCTTTGTTTATCAACAACTTAAAACAAGAAGCTCAGATGACGAAGATATTTCTGGCGGGAATTTTTCACGAAACCCACAGCTTCACCGACGACCGCACCGGCCTGGGCGATTTCATGATCCATCGCGGCCAGGACTTGGCGGACCGGATCGGCGACGGCTCCCAGGTGGACGGATTTCTCACCACCGCCAAGGCGAAGGGCTGGGAGGTGGTCCCGTCCGCCAACTATCTCTGCGGCGCGTCGGGCATGGTCGAACATGCGGTGTTTGAGATTTTCTGGGATGAGATCAAGCCGGTCCTGGTGGACGCGATCAAAAACGGCTTGGACGGGATTTTCCTCTCCCTGCACGGCGCCATGGTCACCACGGAACTGGACGATCCCGACGGTGAATTGCTGGAGCGCATTCGCGCCCTGCCCGGAGCGGAAAAACTCCCGATTTTCGGCGTCTTCGACCTGCACGGCACCATGACAAAGAAAATGGGCGATTTGTCGGACGGGTTGGTCTGTTACCGGGAATGTCCACACGACGACACATTCGAAAGCGCGGTGCGCGCGACAGAGTTGTTGGCGCGCTGTTTGGAGACCGGCATCCGTCCCCGCCAGCATGTGCTGGTGACACGAATTGTCTGGCCGCCCACTGGCACCGGCACAAAAGACGGCGGCATGGCGGCCCTGGAAGAAGCGGCCCGCCGCTTGGAACGCGATATTCCCGGTGTGCTGGCGGTCAATGTGGTCGGCGGCTATTCCTATTCCGATGTTCCGGACGCGGGACTGGCCTTCAGCATCATCACCGAAGGCGATTACGCCGCCGCCAAGGCGGGCCTGGAAGAACTCGCCAAACTGGCCTGGGAGGTTCGCGCCCTGGGCATTCCCAAGGAGCATGACATAGACGCGGTGATCCGCGATTTCGTGCCGAACGGAAAGGGCCCGGTGCTTTTGGTGGAGCCCGCGGACAATATCGGCGGCGGTGGACCCGGCGATTGCACCGATGTGATGCGCGCCTTGATCAAGCATGACGTCAAGGGCGCGGGTGTGGTGATCACCGATGCCGCCGCGGTGGCGGCGTTGCAATCCCTCGCCATCGGCGGACGCATGACAGTCGCCATCGGCGGAAAAGGCAGCCGGCTGGATCTGGGGCCGGTGACGCTTGAGGTCGAACTGGTGTCGCGCAGTGACGGCGATTTCGAACTGGAGGACCTGCAGAGCCAGATGGTGGTGCTGGGCCGCGTCATTCATATGGGGCCCAGCGCCGTGGTGCGCCATCGCGGCCTTACCATTCTCTTGATCAGCCGCCGCATCGCCCCCATGGATCTGGGCCAATGGCGCAGTCAGGGGATCAATCCCGAAAGTCTCAGCATGATCGGGATCAAGGCGGCGGTCGGCCATCGCCGCGCCTATGACAAAATCGCCTCGGCCAGTTTTACCGTCAGCACCCGCGGGCCCTGTACCTCCGACCTTGCCCGCCTGCCCTATCAAAAACTGCGGCGCCCGGTATTTCCCTTGGATACCATCATAGGGTGACTTGCCTGACTTCTGTGGTTATCGTCCGGCGGGCGAAAATTCGAGGAGCTGATGAACGCATATCCGAAAAAGACAAGGGAGATGCACAGCCATCATTTCGATTCCACCATCTGGAACGATGTCGCTTTCCGCGATGACGACATCATCATCTCGACTTACGCCAAGTCCGGCACCACCTGGGTGCAGCAGATCGTCAGCCAGTTGATCTTCAATGGGCAAACGGGATTGCCGGTCGCCGAAATGTCGCCCTGGCTGGACCTGCGGGTGCCGCCCAAGCACATCAAGCTGGCCGAAATCGAAAAACAGACCCACCGGCGTTTTCTCAAGACACACCTGCCTGTCGATGCCCTGATCTTCTCGCCCAAGGCCCGCTACATCTATATCGGCCGCGACGGCCGCGATGTGGTGTGGAGCATGTACAACCATCACGCCAACGCCAACCAGGCCTGGTACGAGGCGCTGAACGACACGCCGGGCCGGGTCGGCCCGCCCATCGAACGGCCGCCGGAATCCATCCGGCAATATTTCCAGGATTGGATGGACCGCGACGGCCATCCCTTCTGGCCGTTCTGGGAAAATATCCGCTCCTGGTGGGAAATACGCGCCCTGCCCAATGTGCTTTTGCTGCATTTCGAAAATCTCAAACAGGACATGCCCGGCGAGATAAGGCGCATCGCCGCCTTCCTGGGCATGACGATCGACGAAAGCAAATGGCCCGACATCCTCGACCATTGCAGCTTCGACTACATGAAGGCGAACGCCACCGCATCGGTTCCGCTGGGCGGCGCCTTCTGGGACGGTGGGGCGCAAACCTTCATCAACAAGGGTGTCAATGGCCGCTGGCGCGACGTGTTGAGCGCGGACGATAATGGGGCTTACGAAAAACGCGCCGTCGCGGAATTGGGACCTGATTGCGCGCGGTGGCTGAACAGCGGCGCGCTGCGCTAGATCACTGCGCGCGCATGCCCAATTCGCCCCCGGGCTGCACCGATTTTTCGGCGCGGCCGGGACTGATGGAAACAAACTGCTCGCCCAGAACCGCGCCGGAAACACTCGCCGTGGAATCCACGGGCAGGGAAAGATCGTCGCGCACCCGCACGCGCAGCAGCGCGCTATAGTCCTTGGGGTCGAGGTCCAGGCTCAAGACCGAGCCGATCTTGGTGCCGCCAAGCCGCACATCGCCGCCGACTTTGACGCCCCCGGCATCCGCCAGCCGCACCTGCAGGTCATAGCTCCCCAAATGGCCGGTGCCGGTCCGCGTCACGATAAAGAAGACGAACCAGACCGCGACCAGGATCACCAGGCCGCTGACGATAGTCTCAAAGACGTTGCCGGCCTTGAGCGTTACATTGGGTTTCGGCAGCGCCATGATCGTTTTTCCTCTATGCCCCATATACTGTCAGGACGGCTGGGCCGCAATGCATTAGCGGCGAGCCCGGCGGACTTCCACCAAATGCCAGATCAGCAGCACCGGTACGCCGATGGCGATGTCGCGGGCGCGGCGCAGAATCGAAATCGCGAGACCGGTTTCCGGCGCCAGACCGAATAGCGGCACCAGGGCGGCATAGCCGGCCTCCTGAATGCCGATCGCGGCGGGAATAAAGACCATGGCGCTGCGCAAACCTTCCAACAGGCTCTGGATGGCAATGGCGGAGATGAGAGACAGCTCTACGCCCAGTGCCCGAAACACCACCCAAAGCCACAAACCGCTGGCAAACCATCCCAGAAGATGAAGCGTCACGGAAAATGCAACACGCATGCGCTGCCGGTAAAGATGATGGAGGGCGTCTCGGAAGGCGGCCGCACTGGCGCCGATGCTGCGCGGACGAAGGTATTTTTCCGCAAGATGGCTGCCGCCGAGCTGCAGAAGCGCAAAGCCGATCAGCGCCACGGCAAACAACAGCGCAAAAGCTTCCAGCCAGCCCAGATAGGGGCCCAGTCTGGGATCCGCGGCAATCGCGGGCGCGGCAAGCGCAATGCCGATGAAAATGAAAAGTCCCTGCGCGATCATTTCGGTGGTCACATCCACCACTCCGGCGGCAATGGCGCGCGACGGGGCGATGCCGCCCAGCACCAGAACCCGCATGCCCAGCGCCATCCCGCCAATCTGAGTAAAAGGAAGAATGTCGCCAGCGGAGTCCCGCACCTGCCGGGCGGCGAAGGTGAGCTTGAACGAGGCCTCGCCGGACAGAAGCGGATACAGTCCGCTCGCCAGGCAGGCGGTGAGAACCAATCCGGCTGCCAGCACCAGGCCGAAACCGCTCCAGCCCGCACGCCCGAACGATTCCCAAACCACAGCCGGGTCCAACCGCAGGAAAAGAAAAAGAAGCAGCAGAAATCCCACGGCCCAGAACAGCCAGGTCAGGGTCTTCATCACGTCATGGCGCAGTCGGAGCCACACTGAGGTCCAGATCGCCCGGAGCGATGCCATTGGCAATCAAGCCGATGCGCAACGGCGGCGCCCTCAGAAAAAGCGTCGGTCCCGGCTTGGCGCCATTGGCATGCAGAACGAAGGCGGTGAGATTGGCATACGTCTCATCCTCCAGGCTGCCCGGGGCGCCGGTCGGCATGGAAGATCGAATTTTATTGTAAAGGTTCTGACTGCTCTGGTTCACCCAACCGGCCATGAACTGACGGCCCGCCAACGCATAGGCGTCACCCTTCCCCGACAGGTTTGCCTGGTGACAAGCGGCGCAATAGGTCATGTAGGCCTTGCGGCCCGCCGCGCTTTGAGCCGCCGTGAATGGCCCGGTGGCGAGTTCCGTCTGCGCCGTCGCTTGAACGGCGAACAGGGCGGTCAGAGCTGCTCCAAATCCGAATTTGCGCGCGAAACCGATCATGCCGGCTGAAATCTACTGCGCCACGCCCTGATAGACAAATTTCTGGAACCGTCCGCCGCCGTCCCCGACATAGACATTGCCCTTGGAATCGCTGGCAATGACATGGATGTTGGTGAACTGGCCCGGATAGGGGCCCGGAGCGCCGAAGGTGGAGACTTCCTTCAAGCTTTGGCGGTCCAGCACGCGCACGCGGACATTGTGCCCGTCGGCGACATAGAGAAATCGCTGATCCTTGTCGCCGGACAGCGCCACCCCGAAGGATGTGCCGAAATCATGATGCGGCGTTCCCGGCGCCACCCAGGCTTCCTTGAGGAATTTGCCCTCCAAGGTGAAGGCCTGGACCCGGTTGGCATTGCGGTCGGCGACATAGATGGTGCCGTCGCGCGCCACCGTCATGCCGTGCAAAAGATTGAACTGTTGCGGCACCGGATCGTATTTGCGGTCGCGCGGCGCGCTGTCGTCGGGCTTGTTGCCATAGGCCCCCCACATGCGCTTGAACTTTCCGGTATCCGCATCGGCGACATAGACGCGGCGATTGACATAGCCGTCCGAGACGATCAGCTCATTGTCCCGCGCCCAATAAACCGGCTGCGAGGGATGATTGAGATTTTCGGTGTCCAGGCTGCCCTTGCTTTTGCCGGATTTGCCGATCTGCATGATGAATTTGCCGTTGTTGGTGAATTTGATGCACTGGTCGTCATCCAACCCTCTTCTGGCGTCACGGCCATTGCCGCACACCCAGACATTGCCTTTGTTGTCGACCGCGATGCCGTGTTCCTGCACTGGCCAGTCGAACTGGGTGCGTTCCTCCTCGCTCATCGCCAGCCGTCCGCCCCAGCCCTGGACGAATGTGCCGTCCGGAGCGATCTCGACCACCGAGGGCGCGGCCTGGCCGCTGGTCGCGTTGGGCGGATTGCTGAAGGTCATCCTCTGCGAGGTCGGGCGGGTGTAGATCCAGACATGGTCCTTGGAATCCACCGCCACCCCGCCGCTGGCGCCGAACACGTAACCGTGCGGCATCTGCTTGGGCCAAAAGGGATCGACCTTGAAGACGGGCCGGGTTTGCGCTTGCGCTCCGCACCAACCCGCTGCGCAAACCAGGACCAGCAGGCTTATCGCGATTTGTTTTTTCATTGCGGTCCCCCGGAATAAATTTACTTGATTCTGGCCGCCCGGTTCAGCCGGGCGCGGCGCCTTGAATATTGACCTTGAGCATATAGAGCGACTGCGAGGCCGTCATGAAAAGATGGTCGCGCTTGGGCCCGCCGAAACAGACATTGGCGGCCCCTTCCGGCAGCCGGATGCGCCCGATCGCCTTGCCGTCCGGATTCCACACGGTCACGCCGGCATAACCCAAAACACAATTGGAACTGGCCCAAATATTTCCCGCCCGGTCCGCCCGGATGCCGTCGGTATGGCAATAGATGCCATCAATCACGCAGTCGGTGAATTTGCGCAGGTTCGTTATCTTGCCGCCCACGACCTCGCCGGTATGAATGCCGCTGCTGACGATATAGACGCGCTTATAGTCCGGCGAAAAACAGATGCCGTTTGGTCGCAAGCGCTCTCCCGGCACCACCATGTCCAGCCTGCCGCTGGGATCCAAGCGATAGACATTGGTGGGCAGTTCGCGGCGCAACGCGGTGCCCAGGCCCGCGCCCGAATCTCCCAGCCTGGGATCGTAAAGGCCGGTGGGATTTTGCGGACCGCCGGGTTCATCGGGATGGCCTTCGGCAAGGCCCGCGCCCGCGCCGGGATCGGTGAACCAGATGCTGCCATCGGGATGGGCCGCGATGTCGTTCGGCGCGTTGAGTGTCTTGCCCTCGAACTTGTCGGCAAGCACTGTCATCGAACCGTCCAGTTCCCAGCGCACGACGCGGCGGAAAAAATGCTGGCAGGAAAGCTGGCGGCCCTGGAAGTCAAAACAATTGCCGTTGCTGTTGAAGGACGGCTTGCGGAACGGGATGACGATGTCGGTTCCCCAAATGTAGCGATACTGCGTATCGGCCTGCACGTCGCTGAACAGCAGATAGTGCCCCTCACCCGACCAGGCGGGCCCCTCGGCCCACAAATAGCCGGTTCCCAATCGCTTGATCGGCGAATAGCGGACGATCAGGCGATTGAAGCTGTCGTCCAGCGCCAACACATCCGGGTCCGGGAAGACATTCGGCGGCGCATCCGCCCCCCATTGCCGCGGCGGCATGGTGATCACGCTGGGCGGAACGGCGGTCTGCGCCTTGGTTTGCGCATCTGCGGCGCGTGCAGGCAGCAGCATCGCACCCGCCGACAGTGCCAGCGCCTGACGCCGATCGATCAAATGTTTCACCCTTCCCATGGCCTTCCCCAGTTAACCCGCCATCCTGGCCATTGATTTGCCCCCACTGCGCCCGCAAACTCAAGCCCGGAGCGGACGCCGCACTCGGGGGAACGTACAATGCTTATCGGCAGGACCATTTTGGTGACAGCACTTGGTTGCACCGCCGCATCCCAGGCCTGGGCGGACGCGCGCAGCGATGTGCTGGCCGGTATCCAGCGCTGTGGCGTGATCAACGACGACCGGGTTTGGTTGGATTGCGTCTATGGCGCCAACCAGCCGATGCGCGCCCAGCTGGGGCTTACGCCCGCGCCGGAATTCCAGCAGCGGCTTGTGCCGGCGGCAGGTACCGCCCTGCCGCAGCAGCTGGCGTTGAACCCTTCCCAAACGCAGTCCGTACCGCGCAGCAACGAAAAACCCGGCTTTTGGTCCCGCGTGCTGGGGACCGATCCGCCGCTGGCAGTCGCGCGCATGTCGTCTTATCGCTTTGAGCCAAGCGGCGCCTTTGTCGTTGCCTTGGCGAACGGGCAGGAATGGCGTCAAACCGATATTCTGGGCGGCAAGGCGACATGGCTGAAAAAGCCTTCCGCCTATACGGTGACGATCACCAAGGGCACTTTCGGAAGCTTCGGCTTGCGCACCGACGATAGTCCGCGCAGCTACAAGGTCGAGCGCTTGAAATAGGCGGGATTATACCGCGACCGCCAAACTCTTTTCGGCCCGCCTGACGACGCGAGTTTCCGGCAAAGTCAGGGTCATGCGCGTACCCTGGTCGGGTTTGCTTTCGGCGGTCAGGTCGCCGCCCTGCAACCGGGCCAAGGCTTGGGAAATGGGCAGACCGAGACCGGTGCCCTGATGTTCCCGCGAGATTTTGGAATCGATCTGACCGTAAGGCGAGAAAGCCTTTTTGAGCTGGGTCTCGTTCATGCCGATGCCTGTATCGGCGACAAAAATCTCCAGCCCCTGGCCGGGCACATCACGCGCCCCCACCGTTATCATGCCCCCCTCGGGCGTGAACTTGACGGCATTGCTGAGCAGATTGATCAGTATCTGCATGGTCAAACGCTTGTCGGCCTTGACCTCGACCCGTCCTTCCAGATGTACCTGGAGCCCGACATGGTCCTTGGCCTTGTCGCGCAGCAAGGTGACCGCGTCATTGACCAAATCGTGAATCGGAAAAACACTTTCGCGCAGGTCCATCTTGCCGGCATCGATCTTGGAAAGATCCAGCACGTCGTTGATCAGATCGAGCAGATGGGCGCCGCTCTTATGCACATCCTCGGCATATTCGACATATTTGGCGTTGCCCAACGGACCATAGAGCTGGGCTTTGAGAATTTCCGAGAAACCGAGAATAGCGTTCAAAGGCGTGCGCAATTCGTGGCTCATGCTGGCGAGAAATTCCGACTTGGCCTTGTTGGCGCTTTGCGCCTGTTGCGCCATTTCCAGGGCGCGCTGCTCGCTGACGCGCAAGGCGCGGTTGACTTTTTCCTCGCGCAGAAGCGCGGCCTGCATGCCGCCGCGCAGTGAGATGCGCTCGGTGATGGCCGCCGCCGCCGGCAGCATCACCGTGATCAGGATGGCGATGAAGCCCTGCATGAAATACAGCTGGTGGCCCAAGGGAAACTCGCTCACCGCGCGCGGAGCATGGCCGGAGATGGTGGCGGCCGTCAGGACAAGCTGGATCACCACCAGGCCCAGCGCCGCGCCTTCGATCTCGCAGGCCATGGTCACCAGCAAAAGCGCCAAAGGCACCATGAACATCAAGGGCAGGCCCACCGGAGCGATATTGAGCACCAAGGTCAAGATCAACAGGCACTGGGCGGCGAGATGGCGCTGCCAATTGCGGCTGAAAACGCCCTTTTCCGCCGTGGCCAAAAGCACGATCACCGGCGTGAAGATCACATATGACAGGGTGGTGGGAACGAACCAGGCCTGGAGGTTGCTCAGAATCTGGTGCCCGTTCCACAGCCTCGCCCCAAGAGCATAGGGAAGCGAGGACAGGACACTGACGGCGGCGGCGATCGCGATAAAAAGCACCAGCTGCTTCCAGGCGCGGAAATCGATCTTCTCGCCGATCCACTTCTGGCAAAAATGATAGACCAGGAACAAGGCGCCCGTGGTGATCAGCGGAATCGTAATGACGGCGGGTTCGACGTAAAATGCCGTCTTGGCGATTGCGGCGCCGAGAGTGCCGGAAATCAGCACCGGCCAGAGCCAGCTGCGGCCATTGATCAAGAGCAGCGCCAAGGCGACGCCACTGAACGGCTTGACGGTGGTGATGCCATCGGCGGTGAAATACAGCGCCGTCCCGGTATAGTTCAGCAAGCCGAACAGAAGCGTCAGCGCAATAAAGCGCCCAAGCTGATACGCAACATTCTCCCGCGGGGACTGCATTACTGAACCTGTTTTCACGCCCCACACTGACAAGAAATCGACAAAAAAATGTTAGCGGAAATGGCCGGAATGACAGGGGTGGCCGGGCATCACGCCGGCTTTGCAGCCCTTTCCATGGTTAGCGATTGGTAAATATTTCAGACCGCGGCGGCGGCGTGCCGCGTCAAAGCGGTGCGTGCGCCCGCGGAACCCCGGCTTCGCGGTCTTGGACATCGTCGGCGCGGATATCGTTCTTGTAGGTTTCGGGCCCGCACCACACCGCAAAAGCGGTGACCAGCGAAATCGCGATCACATACCAGCAGACGCCCCAAGGCGCGCCCGCCATGGCGGCCACCAGTGAGGATGCGATCAGCGGCGCCGGACCGCCGGCAATGATCGAACCCAGTTCGCGGGCGAAGGCGAAGCCGGAATAGCGCAGCCGCGGCCCGAACAATTCCGCGAAATAAACCGCCTGTGGCCCGAACATGGCGGCGCTGCCGATGCCCATTTCAATAACGAAGGCCAAGACGATCAAGACAGGATCCCTGGTTTCCACCATCAGGAAAAAGGGAAAGGCGCAAGCCGCCGAGAACAGCGCGCCGAACATATAGACTGGGCGCCGCCCGATCCGGTCCGACAGCCAGGCGAAGAAAACCAGGCCGCCGCACAGCGCGATACTCCCCGCGATCACGCCCATGACCGCCACATTGCGCGGCACATGCAGCGTGTTGATCAGATAGTTGAGACCGAAAACCGGATAGAGATAGCCCAGCGCGTTTTCGGCCAGCCGCGCCCCCACCACGACAAAAAAGTTGCGCGGACTGCGGCGGACGGCTTCCAGGGCCGGCAATTTCAACGGCGGTTGCCGCGCACTTGCTTCCTGGAACACCGGCGTCTCGCTCACCTTGGCGCGGACATAGACACCAAGCCCCAGCAGCAGCAATGAAACCAGAAACGGAACGCGCCAGCCCCAGGCCAACATGTCGTCCTTCGGCATGGCCCCGACCAGCAGGAAAGCCCCAGCCGCCAGCGCACTGCCGACCTGGGTGCCCATGGGCGCAAAAGCGCCGTACAGTCCGCGTTTTCCGGGCGGCGCGAATTCCACCGCCATCACCACCGCGCCGCCATATTCCGCCCCGGCGCCGAAGCCTTGCATCAGCCTTAGCCCCAGCAGCATGACGGGCGCCCAGACACCGACCTGGTCATAGGTCGGCAGCAGGCCGATCAGGAAGGTGCTGCCGCCAACCAGCAGCAAGGTCGCCACCAGCATGGGTTTGCGCCCCCAGCGGTCGCCGAAATGGCCGAAAAACAAGCCGCCAAACGGCCGCGCCAAAAATCCCACCGCAAAGGTGGCGAAAGACGCCATCGTGCCCACGGTCGCGTCATAGGCCGGGAAAAACAGCGGCCCGAACACCAGAGCCGACGCCATGCCGTAGATGAAGAAGTCGTACCATTCCAGCGCCGAGCCGAGCCCGGCGGAAATCAGCACATGACGCAATCTTGTCGGCGATGGGGCGCTCGCGTCCATCACACTCCCCACCTGTTATGTTTCGGCGTTTCTGGCGCGCCGTTGCTTAGACTTTGGCGGCTTCGCGCCGCTCGAAATACTTGTTCTGTAACGTGGTCTGGTTTTCGTAGATCGAGCCTTGGAACGGCGCCGGCGGAAACGGCATGCGCACGGGCGCAGGCACGATACGCGGCGTGTTGATCACCGTCCCCGACACCAGATTGCGGTTATATTGCTCCCAGTCCTTGATGCCCATCAGCGGAAAGGCGTCGCCGGCGGAGAATTCATAGAGCAGTAGCCGCCGCGGCTTGTCGGAGACATTCTGGGCCGAGCCATGCACCATCCGCACATGATGAAAGCTCATCGAACCAGCGCGGCCCGTCAGCGGCACCGCGGATCCAAAATCCACTTCCTTGCGGGTGGGATCCATGGCGCCGCAGAAATAACCGCCCGAGTGATGATCCCAGGTTGGTCCCTTGTGCGAGCCGGGCACCACCATCAACGGGCCATTCTCCATGAAGGCGTCGTCGAGCATCACGCCCACCGCCAGCATGTCGTCATTGGTGTGGGGATAGAAGGCCCAGTCCTGGTGCCATTCCACCGGCGAGCCGTAATGCGGCGCTTTCAGATTGATCTTGGAACTTTGCAGCCGCACGCCCGACGGACCCAGCAGCTTTTCCATGATCCCTACCATCGGCCGGTAGTTCGCCAGTTCCCAGAATACCGGCGTGTGGGTGTGCGGCAGCTTGATGCGGCGGACCTTGGGATTTTGCGGCGTATGGCCCGGCTCGAGGTCGTAAACATCGGTGTGCTCCGAGACCGATCCGGCATTGGCGACCAGATCATCCAGCGCCTGGCGCACCCGCCCCAGAAGTTCGGCATCCAGCACATCCGGCACCACCAGATAACCGGTCTCGTGATAACGCTGGACATCGGATTCGGAAATCATGGCCGCAATGCTAGGACCGCCCGCCGGAAGCGTCAAATGCCGCCGGTTGTTCGAATTTTCGCGCCGAACGCAAGCTCGCCGCAATCACGGCGGCCAACAGCGGCCCGATACCCATAACCACGATACCCAGCGAAAAACTGCCGGTCTGGTCCCTGATCCAGCCCACCAGATACGGACCGATGAAACTTCCGATATTGGCAATGGCGTTGACCAGCGCCAATCCGGCCGCGGCGGCCGGTCCGGTCAGCATCGCCGAAGGCACCGCCCAGAACACCGCGACATAACAGAACACACCGGTGATGCCGAACGTCAGGGCCGCCATCACCGCGACCGGATCCTTGAGCACGGCGCAGGAAATCAGCGCAACGCCGGCGCAGGCAGCCGGTATCGCCGCATGCCAGTTGCGCTCCATCTTCAGATCGGAATGGATGCTCCAGAAAACCATCGCCACCGCCGCGACGGCGAAAGGAATGGCGTTGACCAGCGGCGTCATGGCGCTGCTGACACCCAGCGCGTTGATCATCAAGGGCAGGAACAGGATCAAGCCGTAAGCGGCCATGTTGATGCCGGTGCCCGCTATCGCAATCGCCCAGATGATGGGACTGGTCAGCGCCTCCTTCACACTGAAGCGCTGCACGCTTTCGCGCGTCTGGCGTTCGGCGGCCAATTGTTGGACCAGCCAGGCCTTTTCATCCGGCGGCAACCAAGGCGCGCTTTCCGGCGTTTCGGGCAGCGCGAAGCGGAACACCAATCCCAGCGCAAAGGTCGGCAAGGCCTGAATCATGAAAAGCCACTGCCAACCGGCCAGTCCCCAAACCCCGTCCATCAACAGAATCGGCTGGGAGATCAGCGAGCCCACCATGATGGAGAAAGGCGTGGACAGGATCATCAGCATCAGCATGCGGACGCGATAACGTCCGGGCGCCCATTTTGTCATGATATAAAGCAGGCCCGGATAAAGCCCCGCCTCCCCCAGTCCCAGCAGGAAGCGGATGACATAATAGGAATAGGGGCCGGTGACCCAGGCATTCAGGAAAGACGCTGTTCCCCAGAACAGCATGATCGCCGGAAGCCAGATCTTCTCGCCGATCCGCGCCAGGATCAGATTGCCGGGAATCGAAAAGGCGACATAGCCGACAAAAAACAATCCGGCGGCCAAGCCATACTGTTCGGCGGTGAGGCCCAGCGCCTTGTTCATGGTCAGGGCGGCGAAGCCGACATTGACCCGGTCGATATAGGCGACAAAATAAGCGGCGAAGAGAAGGGGCAATATCCGCCAGCCGACGCGGCGAACCGCGGCGGCTTCCAGAGTTTTATTCTGCGTCATGAGCCCCCTGGAGATCGCCGCTTTATGATGTTGTTATGGCCGCCATCATGACACCGGGCGGCATACCGCCACAAGCCAAGAGAGCAAGCATGGTGAAGTCTGCCGCAATCGCGATCCTGCTGTGTCTGTTCGCCTCGCATGCTCAAGCGGCGCAGCGGCAAGACATACTGCGCCTGATGGAACGGGTGGCGGATTGGGAGCTTGCCCATCCGGACACCGCCAGCCATCCCTTGAAACATCCCGATGAGCTCAAGCCTCTGAGCTGGGTGGTGGGCACTTTCTATACCGGATTGACCGCTCTGGCCGACCGCTCCGCCGATCTTCGCTATGCCGATGCGATTTTCACGCTGGGCGAACGCGTCAATTGGCAATTGGAACCCCGCCCCTTTGCCGCCGACGATACGGAAGTGGCGCAGAATTGGATCTGGGCCTTCAACCGCAAGCGCGATCCCCGCATGATCGCCGCTGTCCGCAAGCGGTTCGACTCCATCATCGCCGCCAATCTTTCCGGCAGCCTGAAAATGAACGACGAACCCGAAGGCTGTTTTCGCCGCTGGTGCTGGTGCGACGCGCTTTTCATGGGCCCTCCGGGCTGGGCGGCGCTGAGCCGGGCGACCAGGGACCCGCGCTATCAGGCCCATGCGGACAAAGAGTATCGCGCCACCACGGCTTTGCTGTTCGACCGCGAACTGAGATTGTTTTATCGCGACAGCAGCTATTTCGGAAAGCGCGGCACAAATGGCGAGAAAATTTTCTGGAGCCGGGGCAATGGCTGGGTCTATGGCGGCCTCGCGCGCATCCTGACCGTGCTTCCGCCGGATTCCCCTTCCCGTCCCTTTTATCAGGACCTCTTTGTCAAAATGTCCGCCAAACTGATCTCCGTGCAGAAGCGCGACGGCTCCTGGGCGACGTCTCTGCTGGATCCGTCACCGCGCACGCCGCCCGAAACCAGCGGCACCGGCTTTTTCACCTATGGCCTGGCCTGGGGTGTTCATGCCGGCATCTTGAAAGCCCCTGCCTACCGCCGGGCAGCGGAGCGCGGTTGGTCCCTGCTCGCCAAGTCGGTCAACCCGGACGGCAAACTCGGCTGGGTGCAGGAGATCAACAGCGAGCCCGGCGCGGTGGGCCCCGACCATACCCAGCCTTACGGCGTCGGTGCGTTCCTGCTGGCGGGATCGGCCATGATGGACCTTGCCGCCAAGCACTGAGACAGGTTTCGCGGCTTATCGCCCGGAACCGGCTTGCGATCCCAGCCTTCGGGCAGGATGGGCCAGCCGGATGCGGGAATGCAGAAAATACCATTCCCCATTTGGGTCGCGGCAAGCCAGACCCGGATAGTGCCGCTCCGCGCCCCGCAATTCGAAATGCCGGCAAGAAGAAGCGGCATCGCCCGCCATCGCCGTCTCTCGCGGCGACAGGGTTGCCGTGGCATGAATTTCGAAATGCTGTTGGACGCCAGTGCTAGACCAGCTGATCGGCGGACCACCCGACACATCCAGGGCATGGCTGATGGCCCAATCCAAGCCGGCGCGGGCGGCGGGAGGCCAGCCAGTGGTTGACGGGCGAATGGCCACCAATCCCCCCTTGCTCTCCTGCTCCCACGGCACCGCGCGCTCGGCCTTCGCGATTTCCCTGGAGCCATCGCCAAACAGCAGCACGTCGCCAGCCGCCACGGCCGTCATACTGTTTTTTGGCAGTTGCGCCACGAGATTGTTGAGCAACGTCACCAACGCCGGTGTCAGGCGCCCGTCCTCGGCTAGTCCCCGGTCTTTCTGAAAGGCGAGAATGGCGCGGCGGGTGGCAGGTCCCATAACGCCATCAACCGATCCTGCCGAATAACCGAGCTGCGTCAGCGCGCGCTGCACCGTTATGACCATGCGTTCATCCGCGATCGAGTCATGCTCCGGTGGCTGTGACACGGACGAGCTCATGGTCTGCGGTGCCGGGCTTGCGGAAACCGTTGGCGCCTGCTTTGCCGGTTGAGAGCAGGAAACAGTGAGAAATGCCGCCAACAAAGCCAGGGGCTGGAACCAAGCACGATAAAACAGCCGGCTTCTCATGCCACCTCCAGCGCCCGAACGACCCGATGCGCGGGAAAACGCAAACTGACGACCGTCCCCTCCCCCAACTGGCTGGATATATTCAGGGCGGCATCGTGGTAATGCGCCACCCGCTGAACGAATGTCAGGCCGAGGCCGATACCGTCATGCCCGCGTGCCAGCGACGCATCGCATTGCGAGAATAGCTTGGTGATCAAAGCTTCGGCGCCTTCAGGCATCCCGATGCCATTGTCGCTGACTTCAATCGCCAAACATCCGCCGTCACGGCGGACAGAGACCTGTACCCATCCGCCCTTTTCATTGAATTTTACAGCGTTGGAAAGAAGATTGAGCAACGCTTTCTGCAAGCGGCGAGCGTCTCCATTCAGAACGCCGAATGTCTCGTCCGCCCCGCGTTTCAGAGACACCCCGGCTTGGTCGGCCTGGGGCTGAACCATCGAGAGCGCTGTGTCGATGACGTCCATGAGTGCCACCTGATCGTTTGGGGCAGCATCTTCTGTATCCATCTGGGTTATTTCAAGAATGTCGTTGATAAGTTCCAGCAACCGTACGCCGCTGCGATTGATCTCCTTCAGATAGTCCTCGGTCTTGGCGTCCAGGCTATGGCCTGGATGGACCAGGACGTCCGAAAATCCAATTATCGCGTTGAGCGGGGTACGCAGTTCGTGACTCATGGTGGACAGAAACACCGATTTCGCGCGATTGGCGCTTTCCGCTTTGTCCTTGGCGACTCGGAGCGCCGCCTCGGCTTGGCGGCGCTGCGCCACTTCTTCACGCAAGGTCTGGTTGAGGTTGGAGAGCTCGGCAGTGCGCTCGATCACGGCATGCTCGACTTCGCGCTTGCGCAGGATGGTGATGATCATGCTTTGCCCCAACATGGCGGCAAGCGCCAGCACCAGCAGCGCAGCGCCCGCCGGCGCATAAACGCGGGTCAGTGCGTTGCCGTGGCCCGCCGAACGCAGCGCCAGGAAGAAATGCTTGCCGGCGACCGCGAAGGGCACCATCTGACGGAATTCGGAGTCGCCGAACCAGCGATCAAGACTTGTGGTTTTTTCCCGTCCATCAACGAACACAGCAGGGCCAGAGGGATCGCCATATCCGATCCCCGCCTGGATCGGCGCACGCGTTCCGATCGCATCCGCGATGACGCCATTCAGTTGCAGTATGCCCAGGACATAACCTTCCGGACCTTCTAACGACTTTTGGGCCGGCACCTGTTGGGCCACGCGCCCGCCCGGCGCCTTAAGCTGGTTGAGCGCAGGCCGATTGAGCGGGAAAGCCACCAGCACGATAGGCGGCTTGGCGCCGGCGACCAGGGCTTGAGACACCGGTTGCGACGCGGCCTGTTTGCCGCTCCTGCGCGCCTCGGCCATCAGTTGGGCATAGATTTTGTTGGTGGAAAGATCGACGCCGATCAGATTGCCGCTGCTTTCGAATGGCTCAACATAGGCGACCGGAAGATAGGCCGGCCGCGTCCCGGCATCGATCAGACGGTTCTGTTCTGTGAGTTCGCGAAGCTTCAGTCCATAGAGTCCGTCGCGCTGAAGATTGATTTCAAATGTCTTGCGCTGCTGCTGACTGACCTGCGGCAGCCACAACACCGCCTTGAAGCCGGAATTTTGCGGCAGGATCTGATGCGCGAAGGCGGAAAATTCCCAGCGGTTGACATCGTGCGACGCCGTAACAAAAGCATGGATAGCCGCCAGCGACGAGACATGCTGCTCCACATCGCTTTTAAAGGCCCCGCTATAATAGGCGGCGTCGCTCTGGAATTGTTGCCGGTCCGAGTTGATATAATAGCCGCGCAGCACCAGGAAGACCGAAACAGACAGAACCAGCCCGGCAATCGCCAATGCGCTGACGGGCAAGAATTCCGTCAGTCTTTGGCGATTTCGGTAAGCGAATTTCGGCATTTCCCAAGCCCGCATTTTTGCGCAGCCGCCCAATGGCTGACCGTAAAATTGCGACCAGTTGCGCTAAGAGCGGGTTAAGACGCGGGGTTAACTCTATGCTTGGCGCAAAGCCTGAGGGTTCCCTGTCATCGCCAGGGCGGTTAACTGTACTCCATAGTACAAATGCGTGCGTTTGCAGGCGCGAGACTCTAAATCACTCTCAATTCTTCGTGGTGCGTTTGCGTTTTCCGGCGCGGCGCGGCGCGGCGGTTGCGCGAACCATGCCAGACAGCTGCTCCAGCTCCGTCTTGGTGGCGTCGGCGGCGCGGCTCTCCACCCGGCGATAGAGCTTGAGCAAGGTGTTGCCCAGCTCGGTCAGTTCGGTGCCGCCGCCGGTTGCTCCGCCAACCTCCGCCGTCACCACCGGACCGTCGAAGGTTTTCTGCACGCTCTGAACCAAAAGCCAGGCCTTGCGATAGCTCATGCCCATGGCGGCGGCGGCGCGGCGCAAGGAGCCGTGTTCGGCGATGCCTTCCAGCAATTGCACCATGCCCAGGCCCAGGGCGCTGCCGGAGGGCTCAAAGTCTATGCGAAGAAAGAGTCGGGTCATTTGTATCAAACGATGTCGAATGGAAGCGCTTCCGTCCAGTAAAACCGTAGCCGATGGACAAATTACACGGCGCATCGGAGCCGCAGCGGGAGAAGAGGCTTGAGAGGGCTTCGAGCGAATTGTACCTTGCAAGGGCCATGCGAATGAGCCTCCCAGCCATCGTGAGCCCCTTCTCCACCCATCGCAGGCGCGCTTCCAGTCGAGCATGGCCCTTTGGCGTCCTGGTTGCGGGCGCGATTGCCGGCCTGGCGGCGCATCCTCTTCAGGCCGCGCCGGCGGACAAGGAGTTCCGCAAAGGGCTGTCGGCCTATCATGGCGGCCGCTTTGACGAAGCCATGCGTGTCTGGCTTCCGCTTGCCGGGCGCGAAGATGCGCCGGCGCAAGCGGGCATAGGCTTTATGTATTATCGCGGCCTTGGCGTTGCGGTGGACTATCCCAAAGCCGCCTTCTGGTTGCGCAAGGCCGCCCAGCATGGGCAACCCGAAGGCCAGATGATGCTGGGCACTCTGTACTTCTATGGCCGCGGCGTGGAGCAAAGCTATGTCTGGTCCTATGCCTGGTGCGATCTGGCGCAGAATGGCGGCAATGCCGACGCATCCATGTGCCGCGATGCGTCGCTGCAATCGCTGGCCAATGATATCGATCTCAAGAAAGCATTCCGCCTGAGCGTGGATTTGCATCAGCGCTTCCACCGGAAGAAATAGCGGGATCGCTGTCGTGATATCGATTAGTATATAACGCATCAAAGCTGCTTTTTGCTGCGCCGCATCGTCTGTTGCAAACGTTTCGCAACGATCACGACTGTCCACAAAGCCCCGAATCTATTGTTCCATTTCAAGGCCTGTGGTTTGCTCTGGCACCGCGTCATC
>CADECX010000023.1 GCA_902825865.1 uncultured Alphaproteobacteria bacterium | reverse complement strand
GCGCTGTATGTGAAATTCGCCCATGCCTTGCTCAAACGCGGTGTGCGGGTGTTGGAGCGCGGCGCCTGGTTCGTATCGTCCGAGCACAACGACGCGGTGATCGACGCGACGCTGGAAGCGGTGCAGGGAGCAGCCCAAGAAATCCAATAAGCAGATCAGCTGACCTTTTCCGTTTTGTGCTTGAACCAAAGCCAGGTAAGCGCATGGGTGGTGGTGGATATCGCCAGCGCCCAACCGAATGCCGGCCATATCCCGGTCGTCTGCAACAGCAGATAGACCGCAAAACAGAAGGCCGCCACCGACGCAAGGCCGATGGACATGCCGGCGACCACCTCCTGCACCGCATGACGGCCATACTGGACGTGGCTGGAAATGGCGATGATCGATCCCATGATCGGAAAGGTGGTGAATATCCCCGACCAGCGCGTGCCCAGCATGCTGGCGAACTGGGTGATGGCCACCGTCAAGGCCGCGCCCGCCAGCGCGCGCGCCGGCAAGCCCCACCAGACCTGCTCGCGTTCTTCGTCGGATGGCTCGCCGCGCGGATAAAAACAGACGGCGGCCACCAGAATGGCGAAGGGCAGAATTTCCAGCCAGCGCGGGCCGCCCTGCATGGTTACCGCTGCAAACGCCAGCACTGTCCAAACGGCATAGCCCGCTAATGCGCAGCGCCACCAACTCCAAAAGCGGCTGCACCAGGCATAGGTGGCGGTAAAAGCCAGCCAGGGAACCAGGCCGAAATAGGCGCCCAACGCTGCCTGGCTGCCGAAGTCATTGCCCTGTTCCAGAGTGACGAAAACCAGAAGCGGGCCGCCGACAATGGGAAAGCCCGCCAGCCAGCCGGCAATTCTGGGACCATGGAGCCGTTCGGCAATGCCGAAAAGCAGCAAAGCCAGCGGCACGATGGTTAGTTTCAAAATCAGCAAATCAGCCCCCGCTTTGGGCATGGTGACTAAAAAACATCATCACGCCAATGGTGCAACGCGGCAGCGCTTGCGGGGAGCGGAAAAACCGCCGAAAGTTTGCTTTCGGGGGAGTTGCAGACATGACCAGGGTTTTTATTGCGGGCATTTTTCACGAAACCCATTCCTTTTCCGGCGATACGACCGGTTTGGAAGGGTTTGTCATTCATCGGGGTGCGGAGATTTTGGCGCGGCGGGGCGATGCCTCGCAGGTGGATGGTTTTCTTTCGGTGGCCGAGCGTGAAGGCTGGGAGGTGGTGCCCAGCGTGGTTTATACGGGCGGCGCATCGGGCACGGTCGATCATGCGGTGTTCGAAGCCTTCTGGAGCGAAGTTCAGCCCGTGCTGGACAAGGCGCTGGGCGAAGGGCTGGATGCCATTCACTTATCGCTGCATGGCGCCATGGTCACCAGCGAATGCGACGATCCCGAAGGCGAGCTGATGGCGCGTATCCGCACCAGGCGCGGAGCAGGGGCCTTGCCTGTGTACTGTGTCGGCGATCTGCACGGCACCATGACGCCCAAGATGGGCGATCTCAGCGATTGCATGATTTATTATCGCGAGTGTCCTCATACCGATGCCTTTGACAGCGCCGTTCTGGCGTCCGAGCTCCTGGCGCGCTGTCTCAAGACCGGCGTGCGGCCAAAGCATTTCGTGCTGGTGACGCCGATCGTGTGGCCGCCCACCGGCACCGGCACGCGCGACGGGCCGATGCGGGCGCTGGAAGACGCCGCCCGGCGGCTGGAAAAAACCGTTCCCGGTGTATTGGCGGTGAATGTGGTCGGCGGCTATGCCTTTTCCAATGTGCCGCATGCCGGCGTGGCATTCAGCATCATCACCGAAGGCGACGAAGCGGCGGCACAGGATGGCCTGCGCGAGCTTGCCCAGATTGCCTGGGACATGCGCGAAGATGGCATTCCCAAGCAGCATGACCTGGATCAGGTGGTGCGCGAATTCGCCGACAGCAATTACAAGTTTGGCGGCAAGGGTCCGGTTCTGCTGGTGGAGCCGTCCGACAATATCGGCGGCGGCGCACCGGGCGATGGCACCGATGTGATGCGGGCCTTGCTGAAGTACGACATTCAGGGCGCCGGTGTCGCCATCGCCGATGCGCAAAGCGTTTCGGCCCTGGCCAATGTGCCTATCGGCGGCAAGATCACTTTGCCGATCGGCGGCAAGGGCAGTCCGCTCGATCCGGGGCCCGTGACCATTGAGGTGGAATTGATCTCACGCAGCGACGGCGTGTTCGAGCTGGAGGACAAGAATTCTCATCTGGTCGGCTCGCTGGGCAAGATCATCGATATGGGCCCGTCGGCGGTGGTTAAGCATCGTGGCCTCACCATTCTGCTCAACAGCAAGAAGTTGCCGCCCTTCGATTTGGGGCAGTGGCGCAGCCAGGGCATCAATCCCGAAGAACTCAGCATGGTGGGGATCAAGGCGGCTGTCGGCCATCGCGTCGCCTGGGGCAAGATCGCGGCCGCCGAGTTCACGGTGAACACGTCGGGGCCTTGCACCTCGGACATCACCCGGCTGCCCTATACCAAGCTGCGCCGTCCGGTGTTCCCGCTCGACCCGCTGGAGCTTTGACATGCTGAACCGCCGGGCCACGTTGGGGGCGGCGGGCCTGCTTGGCTTTCCGGCATTGGCTTGGCCGGCGCAGGCCTGGGCGGTTTCCGGCAAGAGTCGCGTTATCAACGCCATGATGACCGATGATCCGGCGCATCTGAACCTTCCTTTGTTCAACACCAGAATCCTGCAGGAGATCTGCGGCAACATTAATGAATCCCTGCTGTTGTTCGACTGGCAGTTCAAGCCGTATCCCAATCTTGCCCGCGCCTTTGAAATGTCGCCTGACGGACTGACCTATACTTTTCATCTGCGTACGGACGTGCAGTGGCATGACGGGGTAAAATTCACCGCCCGCGACGTGGTGTTCAGTTGCGGCGTGATGCTACCCCAGCTCAATCCGCGCAGCCGCGCCGCCTTCAGCCATATCGCCAGCATCAAGACGCCGGACGCCTATACGGTGGTTTTCCATCTCAAGGAGCCGTTCAACGCTTTTCTTTTGTCCTTGATGGCGTCCAACGCCCCCATGATGCCGGCGCATATCTATGAAGGCACGGACTTCCGCACCAACCCGTACAACTTCAAACCCATCGGCACCGGGCCCTTCAAGTTCGCGGAATGGCGGCGCGGCCAATATATCCATCTGGTGCGCAATGAGCGTTACTGGCGGCCCGGCTGGCCCGGCATGCATTCGCTGTATTTCCGGGTCTGTGCCACGCCCGAACAGCGCATGGTGGCGCTGGAAACCGGCGCGGTCGATATCGCCATGGCGGATGATATCGACACGGTGGTGACCTCACGGATGATGGCCAATCCCAACATCGTGGCGCGTGACGATGCTTATAACGGCACCGGCGAGATCGCGGTGATGGAACTGAACATGCGGCGCTGGCCGTTCAGCGACCGCCGCTTCCGCGCCGCCTTCCTGCATGCGGTGGACCGCGAATTCCTGGTCAAGGCGATCAATTTCGGCCAGGGAAAAGTGGCGCACAGCCCGATCCCTTCCACCTTGCCCTACTACGACGACAAGGTCCTGACCAAGTATCATTACGACCCGGCGCGCGCCCGCGCCTTGCTGGACGAGATGGGTTGCAAGCCCAAGCTGGGCGGCGTGCGCCACCGCTTCGGCATCATGATGATCCCGGATGGCGGCGGCTATTGGACGCGCGGCTGTCAGTATATAAAACAGGCGCTGTCGGAAGTGGGACTGGATGTGTTTCTGGAGGCCACCGACTACCCGACCCAGAGCCGGCGCAGCGGCAATTGGGAATTCGACTGCGACAACAACACCTATGGCACCTATGGCGATCCCGCCATCGGGACGTCGCGCTTTTATCTGTCGTCGAATATCCGCAAGGGCGTGCCGCTGACCAATCTGCAAGGCTATGTCAATCCCGAAGTGGACCGGCTGTTCGCGCAAGGCGCGGTGGCGATCAGCCGGGAAGAAGCGCAAGCCTGCTACAGCCGGCTGCAGCAGATCCTCACCCACGATGTCGCCATGCTGTGGATGTTTGAGCGCAAGCCCATGTTCTTCTACAACAAGAGATTGAAGAATGTGATCACTGGGCCCAATGGACCCAGCGACAGCTTCGGCGCGGCGGCTCTCGCATGATGAAGAGGGGCATGAGAAGAGTGGCATGAAGCTTCGTTATATTGCCGCGCGCCTGATCAAGACGGTGCTGGTCGCGATCGCCGTGGTGGTTCTGAGCTTTTTCCTTATCCGCCTGGCGCCGGGCGACGTCGCCACGGTGATGGCGGGACAATCCGGCTTTGCCGACGAAGCCTTTATAAAAAACCTGCGCGCCGAATACGGACTGGATCAACCCCTGCCGGTGCAGTTCTGGAAATATGCCTCGGCGGTGGCACAAGGCGATCTGGGTACCTCTTATGTCCGCCGCCAGAAGGTGACGGCGATCATTCTGGAACGTTTGCCCAACACGCTCTTGCTGGATGCTTTCGCGCTTGTGGTGGCGGCGGCGGGGGGCATCTGGCTGGGCATGGTGGCGGCGCGCAAGCCCGGCTCCGCCGGCGATAGCGCGGTGACGGTCCTCTCCATGCTGTTTTATGCCGTGCCGCAATTCTGGCTGGGCATGATGATGGTACTGGTGTTCGCGGTATGGCTGGCCTGGCTGCCGCCTTTCGGCATCGAGACCATGGGCGCCGAATATACCGGCCTGGCGCGGCTTGGCGACATCGCCCAGCATATCATCCTGCCGGGCATGACCTTGGCGCTCTATTTCCTGGCCAGTTACGCGCGCCTGACCCGCACTGCCATGATCGAAATGGCCGATCAGGACTTCGTCAAGACGGCGCGGGCCAAGGGTATCAGCGAGCGGCAGGTGGCGCGCCGCCACATCCTGCGCAACGCGCTGTTGCCGCTGGTGACCTATGCCGGTCTGCAGGCTTCGATCCTGGTGGGCGGCAGTGTGCTGGTGGAGAATGTCTTCAGTTGGCCGGGTATCGGCACCCTGGCCTATGAAGCGGTGAAAGCGCGCGACAATCCCGTGCTGCTGGGCATCTTCATCGTCACTGCCCTGTTGGTCAGCCTGTTCAACCTGATCACTGATATCGCCTATTCCGTCGCCGATCCCAGGGTGGAGTTGGGATGATGAAGTTCGCGCGCCGCTTCTTTGCCCGCCCCACCGCCGTTTTTGGCTTTGCGGTATTCGTCGCGATTGTGGCCATCGCCTTGAGCGCGCCGCTGATCTTTGCGCGCGGCCCCTTCAGCATTGTGGGCATGCCGCTGTTGCCGCCCGGTGCGCCGGGGCTTTTTGCGGGCAGCGATGTGCTGGGCCGTGACATGGTGGTGGGCCTTGCCTATGGCGCACGCATTTCGCTCCTGGTGGGAATCACCTCGACCTTGTGCGCGGTGGGCATCGGCATCCTGCTGGGCGCGACCGCCGGCTATTATGGCGGGCTGGTGGACGATCTGTTGATGCGATTCACCGAATTCTTCCAGATCATTCCCAGTTTCGTGTTGTTGATGGTGCTGGTTGCTTTCATGCAGCCCAGCCTGGCCTCCACCGTGATCGGCATCGCCTTGGTGACCTGGCCGCAAGTGGCGCGGGTGGTGCGCGGCGAATTTCTTTCCTTGCGCAGCCGCGAATTCGTCGAGGCGGCGCGGGTCCTGGGCATGCGCGATGCCCGTATCATCTTCACCCAGATCCTGCCCAATGCGCTGCCGCCGATTGTGGCGGTCAGTTCCATGATGGTGGGCAGCGCCATCCTTACCGAGTCGGCCTTGGCTTTTCTGGGGTTGGGCGATCCCAACCTCTTGAGCTGGGGCAGCATGATCGAAGGATCGCGCTCGGCCATGTGGGTGGCCTGGTGGACCACGGTCCTGCCCGGCCTTTCGATCATGGTGACGGTGCTGGCGTTGAACTTTGTCGGTGACGGCTTGAACGAGGCCCTTAATCCCAGGCGCAGGCGCTGATGGCTGAACCGCTGGTTTCCATCCGCGATCTGACTGTGTCGCTGCCGCAAGGGGCCGACCGGCCGCTGGCGGTCGAAACCGTCAGCCTCGATGTTGGCCGCAACGAGATCGTCTGCATTGTCGGGGAATCCGGCTCGGGCAAATCGGTGACAGCGCATGCCATTATGGGCTTGCTGCCGCGCGGCGTGACGGCGACGGGCGGCCAGATTCTGTTCGGTGGCGCCGATCTGCTGCGCGAAGCGCCGGAGGCGTTGCGCAAACGGCGCGGCCGCGACATGGCGATGATTTTCCAGGATCCGATGGCGGCGCTGAATCCGGTGGTTTGCATCGGCAAACAGGTGACGGAGCAGATTCGCACCCATCGCGCCATTTCCGAACATCAGGCCTTGAACCAGGCGGGCGAATTGCTGGGCCAGATGGGCCTCAAGGATGTCGCCGGCCTGCTCAAGGCCTATCCGCATCAACTGTCCGGCGGCCAGCGCCAGCGGGTGATGATCGCCATGGCGCTGTCCTTGTCGCCGCAGCTTCTGATCGCCGACGAGCCGACCACCGCCTTGGATGTCACCACCCAGGCGCAGATCCTCAAACTCATCGAGCGCATCCAGGCGGAGCGGGAGATGAGCGTGCTGTTGATCACCCATGATTTCGGCGTGGTGGCCGACATGGCCGACCGCGTGGCGGTGATGCGTCACGGCCATATTCTGGAAAGCGGCACGACCAGCGCGGTGCTGGGCAATCCCAGCCATTCCTACACCCGCGCCCTGATCGCGGCGGTTCCTCACGGCGAAAGCGCCTTGCCGCCGTCGCCCGGTGTGCGGCCCTTGGTGGAGGTAAGGGGCCTGACCAAACGCTTCCGCCGCGGCGGCCTGTTTTCGCGCGGCGCGGTAACGACCGCGGTGGACGATGTTTCGCTCACCCTCAGCCGGGGCGAGACTTTGGGAATCGTGGGGGAATCCGGTAGCGGCAAATCCACCTTGGCGCGCTGTGTGATCCGGTTGCTCGATCCCGATGCGGGCGAGGTGCTGCTGGACGGCGCGGATATCGCCCATATGAAAGCGGGTCGCTTGCGTCCCTTGCGCCGCCGCATTCAGATGGTGTTCCAGGATCCGTTTTCGTCCCTCAATCCGCGCCAGACGGTGGGCGACATCATCACCGCGGGGCCGCGTATCTATGGCGAAGCGCCCAAACAGGCGCACAGCCGGGCCGCCGAGATGTTGGAATTGGTGGGCCTCAATCCGCAGGTGATGGACCGCCTGCCGCATGAATTTTCCGGCGGCCAGCGCCAGCGCATCGGCTTGGCCCGCGCCTTGATGCTGAAGCCCGATGTGTTGATCGCCGACGAGCCGGTCTCGGCCCTGGACGTGACGGTGCAGGCCCAGGTGCTCAAACTGCTCGACGATGTGCGCATGCAGATGAACCTGGCGATGCTGTTCATCACCCATGACATGCGGGTAGCGGCGCAAGTCTGCCACCGTGTGATGGTGATGCGCCACGGCAAGGTGGTGGAGAGCGGTCCCACCCGCGATATCTTCGCCGCGCCGTCCGACGACTATACCAAGGCCCTGCTGGCGGCGATCCCAGGTCGCCGCCAGGCGATATAAGGTCCGCCAAGCGATATAACAGGAAGGAGAGCGTCATGCGCATCGCCATCGCCGGTTTCATGCAGGAAACCAACAGCTTTGTGCCCTTCACCACCACGGTGAAGACTTTCGAGGAACAGTATTTTCATCGCGGCGATGAACTCCTCACCGCCTTCGGTTCGGCGCGGCTGGAAATTACCGCGGCGCTGGATGTGCTGAAGCAAGCCGGTGCCACGCCGGTGCCGCTGCTTGCCACCATGGCCATGGCATCGGGCACGGTGGAGCGCAAAAGCTTCGACACCATCATGGGCGAGATCGAACAGCGGTTGAAGGCTGCCCAGGCCAACGATGCTCCCGTGGACGGCGTGTTCCTGGCGCTGCACGGCGCGATGATCGTGGAGGACCAGCCTGACGCCGAATCCGAGATCGTGCGGCGGGTGCGCGCGCAGCTGAAACCGGGAACGCCGATTGCCGTGTCGCTGGACCTGCACGGCCATATCACCGCGGCCATGATCCAGCCCGACGTCGCCTATATCGGCTATCGCGAATTTCCCCATATCGACATGTATGAGACCGGATATCGCGCCGCCAGCCTGTTGCTCGACTGGATTGCGGGCAAGGTGAAGCCGGTGATGGCGCTGTCAAAGCGCCATATGGTGTTCAGCCCCGATTCCGCACGCACCGGCACCCCGCCCTTGTCCGACATTGTGGCGGAGGGCCGCGCCATGGAAGCGCGGGGCGAGGTGCTGCATGTCTCGCTGTTTCCGGTGCAGCCCTGGATCGACACGCCCGATCTGGGCTTCGCGGCCTTGGTGTGTGCCGGGAGCAAGGAGGCGGCGCAGGCCGCCGCCGACAAGCTCGCCAAAATGGCCTGGGACCGCCGTGCGGAATTCGAGCCTGAGGTGACGCCATTGGACGAAATCATCCGTATCGGCCTTTCATCGCCCGGTCTCACCGCCGCCAGCGATGCCGGCGATGCGCCTTCGGGTGGCGGCGCCGGCGATTCCACTGCCGTCCTGGCGGCGCTGCTTCATGCCGGCGCGGACAGGGCGGACCGCATCACCATCTGCACCATTGTTGATGCCGCGGCCGCGGCCGAGGCGGCCAAGGCTGGTGTGGGCAAGACGGTCACGCTCAAGGTCGGGCATAAGCGGTCCGGACTTGGCGAACCGCTCACCGTCACCGGCAAGGTAAAGGTCATCAGCGACGGCACTTATGTGCTGGAGGGACCAGGCGGCAATGGCATGGTGGGCGAAATGGGCCTCACCGTGGTCCTCGGCATCGGCGCCATCCGGCTGAACCTGCGTTCCATTGCGCATTTCGAATGGGATCTGGGCATTCACAAGTCGCTTGGCCTGGATCCGGCCAGGGCGGCTTTGGTATTCGTGCGCTCGCCGGCGCATTTTCGCGCCTCTTATGCGCCCATCGCGGCGCGCATCTTCCTGGCGGATACGCCGGGCCCGACCTGCCTGAACATGCGGCGCATTCCCTGGACCAAGGTGACGCGGCCGATCTATCCGTTGGATCTGGTGAACGACTAGGCGGATCGAGCCGCGCTTTTGCGGGGACGAGACATCGCCTGCGGCTTGCGGAAATCCTTGAGCAGCTGACGCAGGCTGGGCTCCACCACCCGCGCTGCCGCCTGGTCCAAGGGCAGCCAGACCAGCTCGCGGCTGTTTTTTTCCGGCCAGTCGTCCAGCTGTTTGGTGACTTCAAGCATGAAGACGTCGACGCTGCAGGGAATGCCGCCGCCGTCTTTTCTTTCCTTCAGATAATGGTACCGGCCCATCGGCTTGGCGCTGATTTTACCCGTCACCCCGGCCTCTTCGAAGGCTTCACGGGCGGCATTTTCCGCCGGGCCCAATTCCGGCTCCGGCCAGCCTTTGGGCAGAATCCAACGCTTGCTGTTGAGAGAGGTGATCAGCAGGACTTCAATGCCAGAGCCGTGCTTGTGCGAGGTGCGCCAGCAAAGTGCCGCCACCTGCTTGCCATGCTCGCGAAAAAGAGGTTCGCCCTGCATTGCCCTGCCCTGATGATTCGCAGGCCTGCAGCTTACAATTCATCCGTCTACATCCCAAATCGACGGCCTGACTTGGTTAACAAGCCGACGGCTTGAACGGTGCAAGGGCTTCAGCGGGTGAAGCGGCTAGGAGGGCTTGAAGGCCGTGGCGATCAAATAGAACAGTGCCGCGATCAGCCCCGCCGCCGGCATGGTCACCACCCAGGCGACGACAATGTCCTTGGCGACGTTCCAGCGCACCGAGTTGACCCGCCGTGCCGCACCGACACCGACAACGGCGCCGGTGATGGTGTGGGTGGTGGAGACCGGAATGCCCAGCCAGGTCGCGCCGAACAGAGTCAGCGCGCCCGCTGTTTCGGCGCAGCTGCCCTGCATCGGCGACAGATGCGTGATCCGCGAACCCATGGTCCGCACAATGCGCCAGCCGCCGAACAAGGTGCCCAGAGCCATGGCCGCCTGGCAGGAGATCACGACCCAGAAGGGAACATGGAACGTGCCGCCCTCCACGCCATGCGCGAACAGCAGGGCGGCGATGATGCCCATGGTTTTCTGTGCGTCATTGCCGCCATGGCCCAGGCTGTAGGCGCTGGCCGAGACGAATTGGACATGCCGGAATAGCTTATCCACCCACAGCGGATTGGCCCGCACGAAGCTCCAGGAAACGACCAGGACCAGCAGCAAGGCGAGAAAGAATCCGGTGGCGGGCGACAGCACGATGGCCGCCGCGGTTTTGCCCAGGCCCGACCATACAATCACCGACCAGCCGCCCTTGCAGAGGCCCGCGCCCACCAGGCCGCCGATCAGCGCATGGGAGGAGGAGGAGGGGATGCCGGCCAGCCAAGTCACCACATTCCAGATGATGGCCCCCATCAGGGCGCCGAAGATCACCTGATCGTCGATGATGGCGGGGGAGACAATGCCGGTACCGATAGTGGCGGCGACATGCAGGCCGAACACTGCGAAGGCTATGAAATTGAAGAATGCCGCCCAGGCCACGGCATAGCGCGGCGACAGCACGCGGGTGGAAACGATGGTGGCGATGGAATTGGCCGCGTCGTGCAGGCCATTGAGAAAGTCGAAGATCAGGGCGATGGCGATTAGAGTGACGAGCAGTAACATCAGACCTGCTCGATGACGATGCCGCTGATGCGGTTGGCGACGTCCTCGAAGCGATCCACGACCTTTTCGAGATGGTCGTAAATCTCATTCCCCACGATGAAGGCCATTGTGTCGCTGTTCTTGTGCTTGAGATACAGCGCCTTGATGCCTTGGTCGTTCAACTCGTCGGCCTGTTCCTCCAACCGGGTGATTTCCTCGGCGATGGTGTTGATGCGCGCATGATTGTCGCGCATGTCACCCAACAGACCCACGGCTTCCTCGGTCAATTCGGCGCAACGCAGGATGATGTCGGCCATCTGGCGCATCTGCAGTTCGAAGCTGGTGACTTCGAACAGGGTAATGGCCTTGGCGGTTTTCTGCATCTGGTCGATGGAATCGTCCAACAACCCGATCAGGTCCTTGATGTCGCCGCGATCGAAGGGGGTGATGAAGCTGCGGCGTACGCCTTGCAGCACATCGCGGGCGATCAGGTCGGCGCGGTTCTCATGCGCGATGATGCGGCGGCAGGCATCGGCGACGCCGGGACCGCCTTCCAGCAGGTCGCGCAAGGCGATGGCGCCTTCCACCAACGTGCGCGCATGATCGTTGAAAAGACCGAAGAATTTTTCTTCGCGCGGCATCAAAGCTTGGAAAAAGCGCTGCACGTGGCACCCCGTTTTGGCGCACTGCTTGCTATGAGGCACCGGGCGGCGTCAAGCGGGTCCCGACGGACATAAAAACATTAAGTAATTCAAATGATTAGGGGCGCCGGAGGACCCGGCGCCCCTGTCATATTTCATCGGCTCAGACTTTACTTGTCGTCGGGCAAGCCGAACACGAACAGGTTGTAGCCGTTGGCGGGACGGTGAACTTCCCGCAGCAGGGTGGCGGGCTTGTTCTGCGGGCTGCCGCCGCCAAGGCCGGTGGTGACGGCGATATACTGTTTGCCGTCCACGCTGAAGCTGACCGGATAACCTTGTACCGTGGTGCCCAGGCGCGTCTTCCACACCGTCTTGCCATTGCTGGTGTCCACCGCGCGGAAGACGCGGTCGAAATCGCCGACAAAGGCCACATTGCCCGCCGTCGAGACCACGCCGGTCAGGAAGGGCGAACGCTGCTGGAACGACCAGAGCGGCTTGAGGTCGCTGGTGCGGTACGCGGAGAGGCGGCCATTGTTGCCATTGGTGCCCGGCATCTCGAAATAGGTCTGCGAGCCGTTGCCCAGCATGAAGACGCAACTTTGCGACAAGGGGATGATCAGCGTGTCGCTGGGCTGGTGATAGCTGGTCGCCTGCCAGTCATGGCCGCCTTGCGGCCCGGGGCAGGAGGACAGCCATTGGTCCACCTTCTGGTTATAGATGTCCTTGCGGTAGACCACCGCGCCGGTTTTCTCGTTGAAATTCTCATAGACGTTCTGGAACACCGTCTGCTTGGCGGCCAGGAACTTGCCGGTGGCGGCGTCCAGCTTCCACAGGATGCCCGGCTTGCCGATGGTCAGCAGGTATTTCTCGGCGCCGCGATTCACCACCACGCGCTCGAACACTTCGTCGAGGTCCAGCGACTCGCCCGGCGCGTGATTGTAGGACCATTTCAACTTGCCGGTGTCTGCGTCCAGCGCAATGGTCGAGTTGGCATAGTCGGTGGCGCCATCCTTGCTGCCGCGCAGGTCGCGCCGCCACGGCTTGGCCTGGGCGGTACCCCAATAGGTCGTGTTGCTGTCGGGATCGTAGGTGCCGGCGATCCAGGTCTCGCCGCCCTTGCGTTCATTATCGGGCAGGCCGCCCCATGTGTCGCCGCCCTTTTCGCCTTTCAGCGCGACGGTGGTGAACTTCCAGTCGCGCTTGCCGGTCTTGGCGTCATAGGCGCTGATATAGCAGTGATTATCGTCGCCCTTGCGGCCGCAATTGGTCATGCCGACCAGCACGCGGCCCTTGACGATGATGACGCCGCCGGTGGAACCGCCGACCATCCCGGCATTGTTGGGAAACATTTTCTCGTCGGTGATGTGGGTCTTCCACACCTGCTTGCCGGTGCGCGCGTCCAGCGCATAGAGGTGGCCTTGCGGCGTGTTGACATAGATGTTGTTGCCCCACAGGCCCATGGAGCGGGTTTCCTCGGTCGAGGGACCGGGACCCGGACGGCGCGGCGCAGGGCCCAGGCGGTTTTCCCACAACAGTTCGCCATTGCGCGCGTCCAGCGCCTGGACCGTGTTGCTGGTGCCCCAGATGAAGAGCACGCCGTTATGGATCAGCGGCGTGATTTCCAGAGTGCCGTTTTCGGGCAGCGACCACATCCATTTCAGTTGCAGTGATGCGGCGTTCTGGGGCGTGATCTGACCCAGCGGGCTGTAGCTCCAGCCCTGGTAATTGCGCCGGTACATCAGCCAGTCGCTGGCCGGGGGATTGCGCAGCATCTCGTCGGTGACCGGAACGTAATTCTGGATATTGCCTTCCAGCAGCAGCCCGAATTGGGCGGGCAGGCCGAAGCCGCCGGGATCGGGCACGCGCTGGCCCGACATGGCGCGCTGGAACAGACTCTGCCCAGCAGCGGCAGCGCCGCCGGGTGTGGCGGCGGGCGTGGAGGCGGGCTCTTCCGTGCTGGCGGCCTGCGCCGGGCGGTTGGCCGGCGGCTTGCCGTTGGCGATCGAGCCGATGGCCACCGCTGTGGCCGGGGCAAAGGCGGCATTGCCGGCGCGGGCGCCGTTGCGCTCCAGAATATAAGCGACGATGTCGGTATATTGCTTCTCGTTCAGGCTGCCGCCGGCGCCCAGCGGCATGGTGGTGGCGATCTTGCTGTAAAGCTGCGCCGTGGTGCGCTTGCCCCATGCGCCCATGAAGGCGGTGCCGCCCAGCGCGGGCGCATCATTGGTGCCGCTCAGATCGGGCAGATGGCAGCCGGCGCAAGCGGCATTGTACATGGCCTGTCCGTCATTGGCCTGGGCCGTGGTGAAGGGGCCGGCGGCGCCTTGAGCAACCGCCGCCATGCCCAGCGCGCCCAGCGCGATCGTGGCGGCCGCACCCAGAAACAATCCAGTTGTCTTACGCATTGTAAACGTCCTCAAATTTCGTTGGCGCGCGGAATCAAATTAGCGCGCGGGTACATCGAGCTGGGGAATGAACCAGTGATCCTGCTGGGGCACATTGGCGCCCACGGTTTCATGCGCCGGGAACAGCCAGCCCCACAGCGTGCCTTTGGGCCCCCAAGGATATTCCGCCGGCGCCTTTTCGGAATTGATCTGGATGTAAAGCTTTCCGGTGCGCAAAGCGGTGGCTTGCGCGCTGGTCAACTTGAAGCTGCCTGAGATGGTGCCGCCGGCAGCCTTGGTGACATCCAGGTCGAAAAGCTTTTTGCCCGGCATCCCCGGCACCGGCGAATCGAAGACATGCGCGCTGATGGCATTGGAGGGCATGCCCCGGAAGTCGCCCTTCACGACAAAAGTCTTGCCGTCATAGCTGGCGGTGGCTTCGCCGCGTCCCGCGATGACGGCCTTGGTTTCGTCATCCAGCGGCATCGGACCCAGATTGGTCTGATAATCGGCAGCGAAAACAGGTGTGGCGATCGCCGCAAGAGCCAGCGCCAGAAAGACATTGCGAGTCACGTCAAAGCTCCTTTGAGAAATCAGTCGCCGCCGCTGTTGAGCAGCTCCGGTTGCGTCCAGTGCACATTGTCGGGACGGGGGATAAAGGCCAGCCGCGTTGAGGGGCCGTCACCGGAGGCCGAGCCGCGGTGGTAGCGCCCGGTCGGCGCGCCGATCAGATCGCCGTCCGTCACGGTGATCAGCTTCTCGCCTTCGACCAGGAATTGCTGGGTGCCTTCGATGATCATCCAGATTTCCGGGAAGTTGGCGTGAAAATGGCCCCATTGATTGTCGGGCGGGGTGGGCGCGCCCTTCTCCGAGCGCAGAATGGTGACGTAATTATTGTCGTCGCGCAGCCACACGCGGCGCTTCTCGCCGCCCTGCACGATCTGCTTTTCGAAATCGACATAAGGCACATTGACCTTGCCGTCGTAATTGCCATGACCGGAATAGACCGCCTTGACGTATGTCACGCCCTTGGCCGGGGTGGGCGCTTCGCTGAGCGGATAGCTGGGCGACTCGCCGGCGGGACGCATTTCAAAGCGCAGCGCCGGTTCATTGCCCACCACCTCCATGCTGTATTGCAGCCGCTTGGGCACCTGGATCAAAAAATGCTTTCCGGCGATGAAAGGCTCCTGGCCTTCGATGGTCACTTTCATCTGGCCGGATTGCACCACCCAGAAGACGCGGTCGTCGCCATAGAATTGCGTCTTGGTCTTTTCGCCGGGGGCCATGGAGATCCAGGCGCCGGCATAGTCGCGGCTGAGAAACACTTCCTGCTGCCAGCTCTGCTTACCCTTGTGCGACGCCAGCACGTCCGCCAGGCGATAGACCAGTTTGTTGGGGCCGGTATAGGGCGGAAGCCTGGTAGGCTTGGCTGCCCAGGCGACGATACTCTTCGTGTTCGTAAACGGCGCGGCGGTTGGCGCCTGGGTCTGAGCCACAGCGTCCGATCCAACAGCCACACTCAAAGCCGCGATGGCGGCCCAATGGATCAATTTCATCTAGTCCTCCCCCGGCGCCTTTTAAGTAAGGCGTTGTTAGAGGCACTTTAGCAGCGCGGCGCGAGGGGAGCCAGCGGCGCAAGGACGCTGCGGCCATCAAGAAAGGGGTGAATCTCTCAAAGTTTCTCAAATCCGAGCGATGGCGCAACGCAACAGGCGCTATCGCGACGGCCATATTTCAGGCTCCTTTGTCGTGCTACACACCAAGCTGGGGCCCAACGGCCGCCCCTGATGCGGCCCGGCTAAGGAATGTTCATGCATCGCAGGCATTTTTTGCTCAGCGCGGGCGCGCTGGCGGCTTCGTTTGTGTCTCTGGGTGCTTCCACGGCCTGGGCTGCAAACGCCGCCGAGGATTTCGTCAGCGGCAATATCCAAACCGGCTTCGACATCCTCAATGACCGCAGCGCCGATCCACTTCAGCGCCGCGAACGGTTCGCTTCGTTTCTTGTGGGATTGACGGACGTAAAGCGCACCGCGCTGTTCATGCTGGGGCGCTACGCGCAAAGCGCGCCGCAGCCCGATATCGATGACTATGCCGCGGCCTATCAGGACTATGCCATGGCGATCTATCAAACCTATTTCGCGCTCTATTCCGGACAGAGCTTGCGCGTGATCTCGTCGCGCGAACGCGCGCCCGGCGATTTTGTCGTCACCAGCAATATGACCGGACCGGGAGCGGTGGCCATGGAAATCGATTTTCGTGTTCGCACCGATGGCGCAACGCCGCTGTTGGTGGATATCGGCGTGGCGGGCGTGTGGCTGGCCTTGGCGCAGCGCGACGAATTTCTCTCCGTCATCGCGCAAAATAACGGCGATATCAAAGCCTTGACCGCGCATCTGCGCGCTCGCCGTCTGCCGTAATTCGCAGGAACTTTATGTTCCGCAAAGTTGCTGCTTGAAATCGCGGGAATGTGCCGTTACCTCGGCCCAGCTGGGGTGCATACACGCGGCGTCGTTTGGTTCCGCGCCATATGGAAAAGTTTTAGCGCCCGCGATTTCCGCCGCCAGTCTTTCACTCTGACCCCAATTGGAGCCACTGTGTCCGAACTTGAATCTGTTGCTGCTTCCAGACCTCTTTCGCGCGGGTTTACCCGTGCCACCATCTTTGGCAGTTTTCTCGCTGCGGCGGCTCTGATGATGCAGACCGCGCATTTCAACACGCAGCAGAATGTCACCGCCAGCCGTCCGGTCCTGCCGCGCTTGTTGAGCAAGCCGGCACCAATCGTGCCTTCGGCATTCGATGAAGAATCCACCATGACGCCGGCGCAATTGTTGAACCGCTGGGACGGCATCATCACCGATGCCTCCAAGCGGTTTCATGTTCCCAAAAATTGGATTCGCGCGGTGATGCGCCAGGAAAGCGGCGGGCGCACCATGCTGGGTGAAGGCACCCCGATCGTCAGCCGCGCCGGAGCGATTGGCCTGATGCAGGTCATGCCGGGAACCTATGTCGAGATGGCTGTCCAGCATAAGTTGGGCGACAATCCTTTCGTGCCGCGAGACAACATCATGGCGGGGACGGCCTATCTGCGCTGGCTGCATCACAAATACGGCTATCCGGCGATGTTCGCCGCCTATAATGCCGGACCGGGCCGGTTGGAGGATCATCTCAAAGGGGCGAAGCTTCCCGCCGAAACCCGCGCTTATGTCGGCGGCATCGCCAAAACCCTGAAACTGCAGCTTGTTAAGGCCGACTTCCGTCCGGCCAAGCCGGACCTGGTGAGCCTGACCCAGCCCAATGGCGCCGCCGTCAAGATCGACCCCAGCCAGGTCACCGCCATCCGTGCCGCTTTGCCGGGCGAGTATGATTGGACCGTCAAGACGGTCCTGAGCCTGGGCAAGCACAAGCAGCAGGGCATAAGGGAAGAGGTCGCGGCCGCCACCGCCGCGATCACCGGCAAGTCTATCTAGCGCCGCTGCGATTGCCGGGTAATATCGGCCTTTCGATTTTCGGGGGCGGATATGCGCGACCTAATTTCAATCACCGGATTGGCTTTGCTGTTGGCTGCGCCCGGACTGACACCGGCATGGGCCGCGCCGTTCGACGCGCCAAGCACCCTGCCGTACCAGGCGCCGCGCTTCGACATCATCAAGGATGGCGATTACCAGCCCGCCTTTGAAAAAGGCATGCAGCAACAGCTGGCCGAGATTGCGGCCATCGCGGACAACAAGGCCGAGCCGACATTCGACAACACCATCGTGGCAATCGAGCGTTCAGGGCGGATGCTGGACCGGGTCAACAGCGTCTTCTTCGCGGTGGTGCAGGCCAATACCAATCCCACCCTCGACAAGGTGCAGACGGCGGTGGCGCCCAAGCTGGCGGCCCATAGCGATGCCATTTATCTCAATCCCAAATTGTTCGCGCGGGTGAAGTCGCTCTACGACCGCCGCGCCGGCCTGAAGCTGGACGCCGAAGCGCTGCAGGTTCTGACGATTTATTATCGCCAGTTCGTTCATGCCGGCGCCAATCTTGGGCCCAAGGAACGGACGCGGCTGCAGGAGATCAACAAGCAGAATGCCGGTCTGGAAACGCAGTTTCAGCAGAAGCTGGTGGCGGGCGCAAAGGCGGGCGCGCTGGTGGTGGACAACAAGGCCGATCTCGCGGGCCTGACCGAGGCCGAAATCGCCAGCGCGGAGGAGGCGGCCAAGGCGCGGGGCATGAAGGGCAAATATGTCCTCCCGCTGCAAAACACCACGCAGCAGCCTTTGCTGACGTCACTGTCCAATCGCGCGGTGCGGGAGAAACTGTTCAATCAAAGTTGGACGCGCACCGAAAAGAAGGACGCGAACGATACCCGCGCCATCATTGCCCAGCTCGCCATCTCGCGGGCCGAGAAGGCCAAACTGCTGGGCTATCCCAACTATGCGGCCTATGTGCTCTACGATCAGATGGCCCAGACGCCGCAAGCGGTGGAGAAATTCATCAGCCAGCTGGTGGCGCCGACCCGCGCCAAGGCGGCGGAGGAAGCAAGGCTGATCCAGGCCGCGATCGACAAGGAAGGCAAGCGGTTCGACCTCAAGCCCTGGGACTGGCAGCGCTATTCGGAACGCGTGCGCAAGGAACGCTATGACCTGGATCAGGATGCGCTGCGGCCCTATTTCGAGATCAACAAGGTGCTCAAGGACGGCGTGCTTTATGCCGCCACCCGGCTCTACGGGATCACCTTCAAACAGCGCAAAGACATCCCGGTCTATCATCCCGATGTGATGGTGTTCGAGGTCTTCGAAGCGAACGGCACGTCGATCGGCCTGATGTATTTCGATTTTTTCAAGCGGGACAACAAAACCGGCGGCGCCTGGATGAGCAATTTCGTCGGCCAGTCCAAATTGTTGGGCACCAAACCGGTGATTTACAATGTCTGCAATTTCACCAAGCCCGCACCCGGCCAGCCGGCCCTGATCAGCTTTGACGATGTCGGCACCATGTTCCACGAATTCGGCCATGCCTTGCATGGTCTGTTCGCCAACCAGACCTATCCGCTGGTTTCCGGCACCAATGTGGCGCGCGACTTTGTCGAGTTCCCTTCGCAGTTCAATGAGCATTGGGCGCTCTATCCCGAAATACTCAAACATTATGCGGTGAACTACAAAACCGGGGCGACGATCCCGCAGGCGCTGGTGGACCGCATCAGGAATTCGCAAACCTGGGGCCAGGGCTATGCCCTGGGCGAGTTGCTGGCGGCCTCGCAGCTGGACATGCAGTGGCACAGTCTGCCGGCGAGTGCCGCCAAACAGGATGTCGATGCTTTCGAAATCCAAGCCTTGAAAAGAACCGGCACCGATTTTCCCAATGTGCCGACGCGCTACCGCTCCAGCTATTTCCTGCACATCTGGGCCAATGGCTATGCCAGCGCCTATTATGCCTATCAATGGACGGTGATGCTGGATACCAGCGCCTATGCCTGGTTCACCGCCAATGGCGGACTGACCCGCGCCAATGGCCAGCGTTTCCGCGACATGATTTTATCCAAGGGCCATACGATGGACTATGGCCCGATGTTCCGCGCCTTTTACGGTAAGGACCCCGATATCGGACCGATGCTGGAGCACCGTGGCCTGGTGCCGCCCAAATCCAAATAGGTCAGATTTTCTTTTTCGTTTTCCGCGTCGCCTTTTTCGGCACCTTGGCGCCCGCCTTGCGAGCTTGGGACAGGCCGATGGCGATGGCCTGCTTGCGGCTTTTCACTTTGCGTCCCGAACCGCTTTTGAGCGTTCCCATCTTGCGCCCGTGCATGGCCTTTTCAACTTTCTTGGACGCGGCCTTGGAATATTTGCCGGCCATGACCACCTCCTGGGGGCTGACCGCCAAGCATAACCGGCGACATTAAATTCGGTTCCGCACGGAACGGCTCCGGCGACAAGGTGTTGCTCCTGCGTGTTGATGGGTTTTGTGGAGTTCCGGTACATGATGATCACGCTATCCCGGTTGTATCGTGACGGGGTCGAGGCTCGCGCTGTGGTTGACGAGCTGAAAGCGACGGGCCTGCGTGACGGCGATATCGGCATCATCGCGCCGTCTCAAAGCCGGATACGCCATACCGCGAATCGCAGCGCCGGTGTGGGCGCGGCGCTGGGTGGTGCGGCGGGGCTGCTTGCTGGTTTGGGCGCCTTTGTCCTGCCCGGCATCGGCGCGGTGGTGGCGGCGGGATGGCTGGCCAGCGCTCTTGCGGGCGCGATGGCAGGCGGGGCCGCTGGCGGCGTGGTCGGGGCGCTGATCGAAGCCGGGATCAGCAAACGCGACGCGGCGGCTTTTGCCGAAGGCGTGCGCCGCGGCGACAATCTTGTGACCATCCGGGTGGCAAGCCGGGACCGCGACTTCTATCAGCGGATACTGGCAGGCATCAGGCGTCCTTGATCGCCCGCCGCGTGCTGGCAGGGCCCGGAACATTGTTCGACAAGAATTGAAGCTGGCTGTAGAAGACCGCCATGAGCAAGGCGGCCTTTATTGCGGGCGACTGGGGCACCAGCCGGTTACGGCTTTATCTCTGCGACGCGGGCGGCAATGTGCTGGCGCGGGGCGAGGGCGAAGGTGCCTCGGTGCCCGATTGCGCCGGCCGTTTTGGCGCGGCGGTGGCCGCTTGGGACAAGGCGCACGGCGTTCTGCCCGCGATCCTCAGCGGCATGGTGGGTTCCACCATCGGGTGGCGCGAAGTCCCCTATCTGAAATGCCCGGCACAACCCTCGGCGATCGCCGGCGCGGCGTTGCGGTTCCAGGCGGGCGAGCGCGGCATCGCCATCCTGCCCGGCCTGACCTGCCGCGGCAAAACCGGCGCGCCGGATGTGATGCGCGGCGAGGAAACACAGATACTGGGCGCGTTGCGTCTGCATCCCAATCTGGCCAAGGGGCGCCACATTTTCTGTATGCCCGGCACCCATGCCAAATGGGTGGCGGTGACCGACGGCGCGGTGACCCAGTTTCAGACCGCGCTGTCGGGCGAGTTGTTCGAATTGCTGCGCCGTCACAGTGTGCTGGCGCGCGACAGCGGCGAGGTCGATTCGCAGAATCCGGCTTTCATGCTGGGACTGGATTTCGCGCGGCAAAAAGCCGATCTGCTGCATTTGCTGTTCAGCGTCAGAAGCCGCGTGGTCACCGGCGAAATGGCCAAAAGTGACGCGGCGTCCTATTTGTCCGGCCTTGTCCTGGGCAAGGACATTGCGACCGTTCTGGCGCTGTTTGCCTTCGACAGTCCGGTGCAGTTGATCTGCACCCCCGCGCTGGCGGCGCTTTATGGCAAGGCGCTCAGCGCCTATGATGTGAAAAGCGCAGTGATCGATGGCGATCGCGCGTCCTTGGCCGGTCTTGTCCATGCCCATGCGGAAATTTTTTCATGAACCCTGATCAATTGCTGGCCGAACTGCCCCTGGTGGCGATCCTGCGCGGCGTCACGCCCGCCAAGATCGGGGGCGTGGCCGATGCCTTGTTTGGCGCCGGGTTTCGCGCCATCGAAGTGCCGCTCAATTCGCCCGAGCCGTTCAAGAGCATCGAGATGCTGGCCAGGCAATTCGGCGATCGCTGCCTGACCGGCGCGGGCACGGTGCTGACCGTGGAACAGGCGGATCAGGTGGCGAGTGCCGGCGGCAAGCTGATGGTGACGCCCAACACCAACGCGAGCGTGATTGCGCGCGGCGTGGCCAAGGGCCTGACGGTGATGCCGGGTTTCTACACGCCGAGCGAAGGCTTCGCCGCCATCGCGGCGGGCGCGAAATATCTCAAACTGTTTCCTGCCTCCACCGGCGGCATCGGCCATCTTCAGGCCATGCTGGCGGTGTTGCCGAAAACCATTCCGGTCTATGCCGTGGGCGGGGTCGGCGCCGGCAACATGTCGGAATGGCGCAAGGCGGGCGCGGCGGGCTTTGGTCTGGGCTCGGAATTGTTCAAGCCGGATTTCACCGACGCGGACATTGCGGCCCGTGCGCAGAAGGCGGTCGCCGCCTTTAAAGCTGCTAGTTAAGCCCAAGCTCAAAGCGCGAGGAATTTTGGGGCGTGAGCAGGAGCGCCGAGCGACGTGTACCGAAGACGTACACGAGCGAAGGCGCGACGAACTCACGACCCAAAAGAACCGCGCTTACCAGTTGGTGAAGCTGCCGTCGGGCCTGTGATTGATTGGGATCGGAGAATAAGCCTCCGTCCAATCGCCGATCATCTGCAGCTTGCTGGTGTCCAGCTGTACGCCAAGGCCTGGACGTTCATTCGGCCACAGCTTGCCGTTCTTGAAGTCATAGCATTGCGGCAGATACGGCCAGGGCTGGCGGCCCGCCGAGGTCATCTCCATCAGGGCCTTGACGGAGGTCGCGGTGAGACAATGCACCAGCGCGGTCTCGCCGATGGGGCCGGTGAAATGCGGGATCATGCCGACATAATGGGTCTCGGCGATGGCGCAAATCTTCATATATTCGGTGATGCCGCCGACATTGGGCACGGTGCAGCGGGCATAATCGATCAGCTGATTTTCGATCAGCATGTTGGTGTCCCACTTGGCGCCATAGATTTCGCCCACCGCCATCGGCACGCCCAGGCGCGGGCGGATGGTCTTGTAGATTTCGATATTCTCGCCGCGCACCAGATCTTCGACGAAATAGGGGCGCAACGGCTCGATCAAGCGCGCCAGATTGATGGCGTCTTCCTGGTCCAGCACGCCATGGAAGTCGATCGCCCAGCCGCCGTCCTTGCCCGCGCCCTTGCGCAGCAGCTTGCAGGCTTCAAAGGAATCCTGCACCGCCTGGAAGCGGTCGAATTCCCGCTCGCCGAGAGTGCCGATGCGAATGGCGCGATAGCCTTCGGCGATGCAATTGCGTGCTGCGTCCTCCAGCGTGCCGCCCTTGGGCGTGGGATAGGAGGTCGCGTAGCATTCGATATGGTCGCGGCTCTTGCCGCCCAATAGCTGCCATACCGGCACGCCCAGCGCCTTGCCCTTCATGTCCCACAGCGCCAGATCAAGGCCGCCCAGCGAGTGGGTCTTCTCGCGTCCCGCCGGATAGAAATAGCCGCGATACATGCGCTGCCATAGATGCTCGGCGCGGAACGGATCCTGGCCGATCAACAGGCCGGCGCATTGCTCCATGGTCGAAGGCTCGCCGCCTTCGCCGACGCCGATCAATCCGCCTTCGGTCTCGATGGTGACGACATTGGTGGACTGGTTGAAGGTCGGCTGGTGAATATTGGGCCGCCCCGCCGCATCGGTGGGTGTCTTGTAATAACGAATGCGCTTGATCTTGTCCTTGGGCAGGCCGAGCGCGAAGGCGCTGGGCGGTGTCCATAGCGCGGTGGCAGCCGTTCCCAGCATGCCGGTCATCAATGTGCGGCGGTCCATAGTTCCCCCTCGATATGAATTATTTAAGTTGCGCGTCAGGTGAGGTTGCAGACCCAGCCTTTGGCGGCGTCGCAATACCACAGCACGCCATCCTTGATGTCCAGCCCGTGCACCGATGGGTCGTTCACCTTGTCGAGCACGATCTTGGCGACGATGGCGCCGTCCGACATTTGCAGCTTGTAGATCTCGGCTTCATCGCTGCCCACGCACCAGATGTGATCGCCATCAAGCGCGATGCCGTGGGTACGGATAGTGGGCGCCTGGATGGTGCGTGCAATGGTTCCGGCTTCGGCATTGATCAGGTAGAGCTTGCCGCCTGCCGGCGTCGCCAACCAATATTGTCCTTTGCCCGCCCATTTCACGCCATGGCCGCCGGATTCCAGCGGCAGTTCGCCCGGCTTGCGCTCGCGCGTGAGATAGTTTCCATAGATGCCAAAGCCCGGCGTTTCCCATTTTTTCAGCGTCTTTCCCGTCTTGGGATCGACCTTCAGGGTCGAGGGATTGCCGGTGACAACCTTGGTCGAGGTGATGAACCAGGCGTTGTTGCCATAGGTGATGCCGCTGCCATGGATGGATTCTGTCACCACGCTGGACAGGACCTTTCCGCTTTTGGGATCGATGGTGAAGACCGCGTTGGGATCTTTCTGGTCCAGAATCCACAACTCACCGTTCGGCGCGAACTGCATGTCGTTGGGTTGATCGACGGTGGGTTTGAGGTTGTAGAGCTGGTTCACTTTCTTTGGGATGACCGGCGCGTGTTTGCGCGCGGCGATGGTTGCTTCCGGGATGACCGGATTGGCGGCAAAAGCCGGCGCGGAAAACAAAACACCGGCCGCGGTCATTCCCGCCATCGCGTCGCGGCGTGAAAATTGTTCCATGTCTGATCCCCTTTTGATGGTTGCGCCGAAATTAGGCGCGTTTTGTCGCGCGCGCAAAACCGCAGCGCAACAGGCATTCCCGCATTTTATCGCTTTCGCTTTGTTTGTCTTTGTCCGGGGCCTGTCATAGTCTTGTCCCAAGTGGCCCCGCCCAAAGGGAGCCGCGCTTGGTGAAAGCGGCTTAAGACCGCTGACCGGGGGTCGAGGAAACAAGACAAGGAATCAACGCGTTATCGGCGCAAGCCGTGGCAGTGTGTACCGCCTTAGGCGGTCAAGCGCCGCCAGGTGACGTGAATAAAGCGGGATAAACCCGCGCAACTGGTGCCGCCTTCCTTACCGAAGGCGGCATTATTTTTTGCCAGGGGTGCCGGCATTTCATGCCGCAGTGCAGCGTAACTCTTTGCTGTTTTTTTTCGCACGTCCCTGCCGTAAGAACTAAAGACACCTGCATACGAAAATATCTTTTGGGGAGTGGAACATGCGTGGTCTGAAACTTGGCGCGATGGTTGCGGCATTGGTCGCGGCGAGCCTGCCGGCAATGGCGGAAACCACGGTCCTCAACCATGTCACGGTGATCGACGGCACCGGTGCCGCTGCCAAGCCCGATTCCGCGGTGGTGATGACCGACGGCAAGATCACCTATGTCGGCCCGTCCGCCGGCCTCAAGGTGCCGCAAGGGACGAGGGTAGCAGATCTGCCCGGAAAGTTCGTGATGCCCGGGCTGATCGACAGCCATGTCCACGTCGGAATGATGAGGGACGTGACTCAGGACGTGAAATTCTATGATCGCGCCAATGTCGAGGCCGATCTCAAGACCTATGCCGCTTATGGCGTGACCGCCGTGCAGGTGGCGGGCACCGACAAGGACGTCATCTTCGATGTCCGCAAGGATCTGCGCGCCGGCCGCCCGAAAATGGCGCGTATTTTCACCTCCGGCCAAGGCATGGTGGCCAAGGGCGGTTATGGCGGGTTGTATGGCCTTAATGTGCCGATCTCGACGCCGGAAGAAGCGCGCAAGTCGGTGGACGAACAGGCGGCCAAGGGCGTCGATTTGATCAAGCTCTGGATCGACGACGAGCGCAAGATGATCCCGGTCAAGATGAGCTATCCGGTCACCAAGGCCATCATCGACCAGGCCCACAAGCACAAGCTGAAGGTTTGGGCGCATGTCTATTATTTGGCCGATGCCAAGGAATTGGTGCGCCAGGGCGTGGACGGTTTCGCCCATATCGTGCGCGATCAGGCGGTGGACAAGGAACTGACCGATATGATGAAGGCCAAGGGCACCTGGCAGATCGCCTCGACCCTCAGCCGCGAGATCGTCTACAGCATGGCGGTGATGCCCTGGATCAACGATCCCTTTTTCACGCGCGGCGTCACACCCGGAACACTGACGGCGCTGCGTGGCCCCGCCCGCGAAAAGGCCGTGATGCTCGGAGCCATCCGCTTCCCCGGCCTGCCGTATGAAAAGCGGCTGTTCGCCGATATGGGCCGCACCGTGGTGCAGGCGATGGACAATTACGAGGCGATGATAAAGGCGGGCGTCAAGACCGGCATGGGTACCGACTCCGGTCCCAATGGCCGCTTCCCCGGCTTTAATGCGCATGAAGAACTGGCGATGGAAGTGATGGCGGGCCGCACGCCGATGGACGCCATAAAGTCCGCCACCAGCGATAACGCCGCCTGGCTGGGCGACAAATCCATCGGCAGCATCCAGACCGGCAAATGGGCCGATCTGGTGGTGCTGGACGAGGATCCGCTGGCCGATATCCGCAACACCAAGTCGATTTCGGCGGTCTATGTCGCGGGCAATTCCGTGCCCACCGTCTGGCAGACCTGCCGCGGCCGCCCGTCCAATGCCTGCACCGGCGGCTGGAAGGATCGCAGCCCAACGCCCTATTAAGTTGACTGCTATTTGCGTTCCGGCGCGGATGGATTTCCATCCGCGCCGTTTGCCTGAAGGAAATGTCCATGTCTTCACCCGCCGTCCGGCCGACCCGCGTGCGCCACACTATTCTGTGGTTGACGGTGCTGCTTTACATGGTCACCTATTTCGACCGGGTGCTGATCTCCACCGCCATGCCTTCGATCCAGAAGGAATTCGGCTTCAGCATCCAGACGGTGGGCCTGATACTGGCCGCCTTTCAGCTGAGCTATTCGCTGTTCCAGATTCCGGGCGGCTGGCTGGGCGACCGCATCGGTCCGCGCAAGATGCTGACCATCATTGTGATGTGGTGGTCGGCTTTCACCGCCTTCACCGCGCTGGCCTGGTCGGTCAACTCGATGGTGGTTTGCCGCTTCCTGTTCGGCATGGGCGAGGCCGGCGCTTTCCCCAATGCCACCCGTTCGCTGTCGCGCTGGATGTTGCCGTCGGAACGCGGTTGGGCCCAGGGCGTCACCCATGCCGGCGCGCGGCTGGGCGCGGCCATCACGCCTATAATGGTGGCCTATCTGATCTATCATTTCGGCTGGCGCATGCCCTTCTTCGTCTTCGCGCTGGTCGGCGTGGTGTGGGCCGGTGTCTGGTATTTTTACTATCGCGACAATCCCGTCGAGCATGCCAGCACCAATGATGCCGAACGGGAGCTGATCCACGCCCACTTGGGCGCCACGCCCAAGCGCAAATCGATCCCCTGGGGCCCGATCCTTTCCAGCCCGCAAATGTGGGTCCTGGCGGCGTCCTATTTCTGCTACGGCTATGCCCTCAACATGTTCCTGGCCTGGTTTCCCAAATATCTGGATGCCGCGCGCGGCATGAGCCTGACCCAGATGGGCATCTTCGCCAGCCTGCCCTTGGCGGCCGGCGTGATCGGCGATATCTGCGGCGGCTGGTTCTCGGACGAGATCATCAAGAAGACCGGCCGCATCAAGTTCGCGCGCAAGGTGGTGGCGGTGACGGGCTTCCTCATCGCCGCGGTGGTCTGCCCGATCGCGGTGCTGGAGCCCAATGTCTATGCCAGCGCCGCTTTGTTCTGTCTGGCGGTGTTCGGGCTGGAACTGGTGGTGGGAAATGCCTGGGCGGTGTCGCTGGATGTCGGGGGCAATTTTGCCGGTTCGGTGTCTTCGGTGATGAACACCTTGGGCAATATCGGCGGCACCATCATGGCGGCGGCGACCGGCTATATCGTCGCGGCCTATGGCTGGAACATGGCCTTCTATGCGGTGTCGGCCTTGGCGCTGATCGGCGGGCTGCTGTTCCTGTTCGTGGATGCCAGCCGGCAGCTCTATGTCGAGCCCGCCAAAGCGGACTGAAAAACGCCTCTTTGAGACATAAAACCCGCCCAAAAGGCGGGTTTTTTGTAGCCAAAGCGGGAGGTTCACTTTTTCCCAAAAATAAGTATGGTCCGCCCGCCATGGAACCATTCAACAAGCTCGAGGGCGTTGCCGCCCCCCTGAACATGATCAATGTCGATACCGACATGATCATCCCCAAACAATATCTGAAGACCATTCACCGCACCGGTCTGGGCAAGGCGCTGTTCGACGAGATGCGCTTCAATCAGGACGGCAGCGAGAAGCCGGATTTCGTGCTCAACAAGCCGGCCTATCGCAAGGCCAAGATTCTGGTGGCGGGCGATAATTTTGGCTGCGGCTCAAGCCGCGAGCACGCGCCCTGGGCGCTGCTGGATTTCGGCATCCGCTGCGTCATCGCGCCCAGCTTTGCCGACATCTTCTACGGCAACTGCTTCAAGAACGGCATTCTGCCGATCAAGCTGCCGCAGGAGCAGGTCGACAAGCTGATGGACGATGCCGAGCGCGGCGCCAATGCCATTGTCTCCATCGATCTGGAGACGCAGGAAATTCGCGGCCCCGATGGCGGCATGATCAAGTTCGAGGTCGATGCTTTCCGCAAGCAGTGCCTTTTGAACGGCTGGGACGATATCGGCCTGACCTTGCGGGCCGGGGAAAAGATCGACGCCTTCGAGAAAAGCCAACAGTCCCAGGCGCCCTGGCTCTAACCGTCGCTTCACGCCCAACGAGAGTTTCCCATGAACGAGTACAAGCTGCTTCTGCTGCCGGGCGACGGCATCGGTCCCGAGGTTCTGGACGCCACCATGCGGGTGGTCGGCTGGTATGGCCAAAAGGGCCTGCCCTACAAGACCGAGGAAGCGCTGCTGGGTGGCGCGGCGATCGACGCCACCGGCCGTCCCGATCCCGATGAGACTTTCGTCAAAGCGATTGCAGCTGACGCGGTGCTGATGGGCTCGGTCGGCGGTCCCAAATGGGACGGCCTGCCGTTTGAAAAGCGCGCCGAGCGCGGCTTGCTGCGGGTGCGCAAGGATATGGGCGTGTATGCCAATCTGCGTCCCGCGCTGTGCTTCGACGCCTTGAAAGATGCCTCCACCCTGAAGCCGGAAATCGTTTCGGGCCTGGATATTCTGATCGTGCGCGAATTGATGGGCGGGGTTTATTTCGGCCTGCCCAAGGAAACCACCAATCTGCCGGACGGCCAGAAGCGCGCCGTCGATACCGGCGTCTATACCACCAGCGAGATCGAGCGGGTTTGCCGCGTCGCCTTCGACATGGCGCGGCTGCGCTCCAACAAGGTGCACAGCGCCGAAAAATCGAACGTGATGGTCACCGGCGTGTTGTGGAAGGAAGTCATCACCGCCCTGCACAAGCGCGACTATGCCGATGTCGAGCTGCACCATATCCTGGCCGACAATGCCGCCATGCAGCTGGTGCGCAATCCCAAGCAGTTCGACGTGCTGGTCACCGACAATCTGTTCGGTGACGTCTTGTCGGACGAGGCGGCGCAGTTGACCGGCTCCATCGGCATGCTGCCGTCGGCGTCCTTGGGCGACAAGAAGCCCAACGGCCTGCCTTCGGCGCTGTATGAGCCGATCCATGGTTCGGCGCCCGATATTGCGGGCAAGGGCCTGGCAAATCCGATTGCCTCCATTCTCTCCTTTGCCATGTGCCTGCGTTATTCCTTCGGCATGAAGGACGAATCGGCGCGGCTGGAAAAGGCGGTCGATAGCGTGCTGGCGGACGGTTACCGCACGGGCGATATCATGCAGCCGGGGATGAACAAGGTCGGGACCACGGCGATGACCGATGCGATTCTGAAGGCGCTGAATAAGAGCGCTTAGTCGCCCTTAAGATCGCGTCGCGCCTGGTGCAGTAGCGGCTCAGTATAGCCGCTGGGCTGTTCCTTGCCCTTGAACACCAGATCGCTGGCCGCCGCAAAGGCGATGCCGTCATAGCCGGGCGCCATGGGCTGATAGAGCGGATCGCCAGCATTCTGCTGGTCCACCACTTTGGCCATGCGCTTCAAACTCTCCAGCACCTGATCGGATTTGCAGATGCCGTGTTCCAGCCAGTTGGCGATATGCTGGCTGGAGATGCGCAAGGTGGCGCGGTCTTCCATCAGACCCACATTGTGAATGTCGGGCACCTTGGAACAGCCCACGCCCTGATCGACCCAGCGCACCACATAGCCCAAGATGCCCTGGGCATTATTGTCCAACTCCTGCTGCACTTCATCCGGCGACCAGTTGGGCCGGTCGGCCAGCGGAATGGTGAGGATGTCAGACAGCTTGGCGCGGGCGCGGGACTTCAGTTCATCCTGCCGCGCCTTCACACTGACCTGATGATAGTGCAAGGCGTGCAGAGTGGCGGCGGTGGGCGAAGGCACCCAGGCGCAAGATGCACCCGCCATGGGATGGCCGATCTTGGCCTTCAACATATCGGCCATCCTGTCAGGCATCGCCCACATGCCCTTGCCGATCTGCGCCTTGCCCTGGAAACCGCAAGCCAAGCCGATATCGACATTCTGGTCTTCGTATGCGGCCAGCCATTTGGAGGTCTTCATCTCGCCCTTGCGCACCATCGGGCCGGCATACATGGAGGTGTGCATCTCATCGCCGGTACGGTCCAAAAAGCCGGTATTGATGAAAACGATGCGGTCTCGCGCCGCGCGGATACATTCCTTCAGGTTGGTGGAGGTGCGGCGCTCCTCGTCCATCACACCCATTTTGATGGTGTGGCGTTCCAGGCCGAGAATGTCCTCCACGCCATCGAAAATCGTGTTGGTGAAGGCCACTTCGGCCGGGCCGTGCATCTTGGGCTTGACGATATAGATGCTGCCCTTGCGGCTGTTGCGGCGCTTGCCCTTGATGTCATGCAGCGCCACCAGGCTGGTGACCACGCCGTCCATCAGGCCTTCGCCGATCTCACTGCCGTCAGGAAGAAGAACAGCGTCGCTGGTCATCAGATGGCCGACATTGCGGATGAACAACAGGCTGCGGCCGGGGAGGGTGACGTTTTTACCGTCCGGTGCCGTGTAGTCGCGGTCGGGATTGGCGGCGCGCGTCATGGTCTTGCCGCCTTTTTGGAAACTGGCGGTCAGAGTGCCATCCATCAGCCCCAGCCAGTTGCGATAGGTGTCGGCCTTGTCCTGCGCATCCACCGCCGCGATGGAGTCTTCGCAGTCCATGATGGTGGTGATGGCCGATTCCAGCACCACATCGCTGATGCCGGCCTTGTCGCTTTTGCCGATTTGTGTGGCGCGGTCGCGGTGGATTTCGATATGAAGCCCGTTGTGTGCCAACAGAATGACCGAAGGATCGGCGGCGCTGCCGGAATAGCCCTTGAACTGTGACGGGTCTTTCAGCGCCGGTTTCAACGCGCCGCCTTCGATCGTCACGCCGGAAACATCTTTCCAGGAGCCGCCGGCCAGCGGCGCGCACCTGTCCAGGGTTTCGCGGGCAAAGGCGATCACCGCGGCGCCGCGCTTTTCGTTATAGCCCTTGCCGGCCGCCAACTCGCCGTCCTGCGCAATCGCATCGGTGCCGTAGAGCGCGTCATACAGGCTGCCCCAGCGGGCATTGACCGCGTTCAACGCAAAGCGCGCATTGGTCAGCGGCACCACCAGCTGCGGACCGGCGATTTCGGCGATCTCCGGATCGACATTGCGGGTGGCGATCTGAAAGTCGGGGCCTTCGGTGAGCAGATAACCGATCTCTTTGAGATAGGCGGTGTAGGCGCCCGCGTCGATCGGCCGGGCGGGATGGGCCTTGTGCCAGCTATCGATCGCGGCTTGCAGCCGGTCGCGTTCCTTGAGCAAGGCCTTGTTCTGCGGCATCAGCCTGACGGCCAGGGCGGCGAAACCGGACCAGAATTTTTCCGCATCGACGCCGCTGCCCGGAAGCGCTTCCTGGGCGATGAAATCGTGCAAGGCGCGCGCGACTTGAAGACCGTGAACCGAAACTCTCTCCACCATGACGTTCTTCTTTTGTGAGGGGTTGTGCATAGCCTAAAACGGCTGGCTCCAAACGAAAAGGCCGGACCCCCTAGGGTCGCGGTTTCGAAGGTCGCACCTGATTGATATCGCGCTTTATGCGACCTTCGAAACCGGGGCGACCCTAGGATTCAATAAGTTGCTGGTGTCCTTCGATTCCGAAATTCGCTCAGTGCCTCATATAGAGATCGTGCGAATTTCGGAATCGGGACACCAACGCCCGGCCTTTCATTGGTCAATTTGCCGCTGCCGGTCAGTAGTGCGGGATCATCCAGGTCCAGAAATGCTGCTGCAGGAACACCAGGATACCCAGCAGTATCGTGAACACGATGGAGTGGATGAATGTTCGCCGGAAGATCGTCGATTCATGACCCTTCAGGTCGCTGACGGCCACACCGGTGGCGATATTCTGCGGCGAGATCATCTTGGCGAAAACGCCGCCCGATGAGTTGGTGGCCGCCATCAGCACCGGGTCAAAGCCCAGCTGCCTGGCCGCAACGACCTGCAAATTGCCGAACAAGGCGTTGCCGGAGGAGTCGCTGCCCGACAGGAACACCGCCAGCCAGCCCAGGAAGGCCGAGAGCAGCGGGAACAGCCAGCCCGACTGCGCTACGCCCAGGCCCAGCGTGTAGGTCAGCCCGGAGTAGTTGGCGAGGAAGGCCAGACCGACAATCGCCGTCACGGTCACGGTCGGCAGCAGGATCTGGCCCCAGGCCGTGCGCACCGCCTGGAGGAATTTCGAGACCGACAGGCCGCAAACCAGCGCCGTTATGATCCCCGTCACCAGAATGGCGGTGCCGGTGGCGAAAGGCTCCCAGTTCCAGATGGCAGGATAGGTGTCTTTATACAGGGTTCTGAAAACCTGGTTATGCAGACCCGGCCATTCGATTCTCTGCCTGAGGAAGGCGGCGACAGCGAAGTGGGTCCACACGCCCACCACGCCAATCATGATCACCCAGGGCATCCAGCCCTGCCACGGCGCGACATGGCGATGCGGCGAGTTGGGATCCTCGGGCGGCACCACCAGTGCAAACTCCGCGTTGGGCTTTGGCTGCCATACGCGCAGGAAGAGCACGGTCGCGATCAGCGACGAGCCCGCCGAGATCACGTCGGTCAACTGGTAGGTCATAAAGGGGATCGACATGAGCGGGCCGTTGGAGGAAACGAACTGGCCGATGGCGAAGGCGCCGCCGGCGACCAGCAGCACCGGCCACAGATCGCGGATCGATCTCATGCCGCCGAACATGGCCATGACATAGAAGGGCAGCAGCAGGGCGAAGAAGGGCAGTTGGCGGCCCACCATCGCGCCCAGTATGTCGGCGTTATAGGCGGTGACGCCGGCAAGGGTGGTGATCGGAATGCCCAGGGAGCCGAAGGCCACCGGAGCGGTGTTGAAGATCAGGGCATAAACCACCGCGTCGATCGACTTGAAGCCCAGCAGGATCAAGAGGGAGGCGGTGATCGCCACGGGGGCGCCGAAACCGGCGACGCCTTCCAGCAGCGAGCCGAAGCCATAGCCGATGACGATCAGCACGATGCGCTTGTCGTTGGGCAGATGTTCCAGAACCCAGCGTCGGAAAGCGTCGAAGCGCCCCGATAGCAGCGCGACGTTGTAGAGGATCAGGGCGGCAAACACGATCCACATGATCGGCCATAGCGCAAAGGCGACGCCGCTAGCGGTGGCGTTCAGGGCCAGGCTCACCGGCATCTGCCAGACGGCAACAGCAATGATCAGGCCCGTGAGCAGGCCGGCAAGCGAGGCCTGCCAAGCGGGCCGCTGCAACACACCCAGCATCACCAGCACCACGATGATCGGGAGGGCGGCAACCAGGAAGGACAGCAGCAGGCTGTCACCTACGGGGGTCAGTAGCTGTTGAAACATCTTTCTATCTCCGTCTGGCGGCGCCTGCGGCGTCGCGGTTCCCCTTCACGCGGGCGCGTACTGCGCCACGCTTGCTCACTTACCCTTGCGTCCGCGCACCTGGCGCGGCCGGTTTGAGATGTCGGGATTTGCGAAGAAGACCGGAACGGTTTTGTTCTCGGATGCCCCGCTGGCTCCCCTCAGCTCCCCGTGTTCTTTCAATCTGTTAGATCAAAAAAAAGCGTTTGGGCCAAGGCATTTACTAGGGTGCAGCGCACCATTGCCGCCCCGTCCCGTCACAAAATAAGAGGGGTCAGACGTTCCAGGTCGAGGCGATATGGCTGGGGTCTTCCTGCGAATTCCGCTCCGCCATGAGGAAAGTGTAATAGCCGCAACCGCCGCCGGGATATTCGCGGCAGATGGTGGGGCGGGCGCTATAGATGGTGCAGGCCCGCTTCTTGATATCGAAAAAGCGGCATGTCTTGCCGAAGTGGGGATCGGCCTTGCGCCGCATGGCATAGGGTTCCTCGCCATCCACCTTTGTGAATTTCTTACGGGCTGCCTCGAAGCTCAGGCCGAAGTGATCGGCCAGGCGCTGCACGTCGCGCTTCTTAAGCGGGATCAGGGGATAGGAGCAGCAATAGCCCGGACATTTCGTACAATTATAAGATACCACGTGAAAATCGCCTGATCGCTGCTGCCCCCTCTGGTAGCATGAACGCATGACAGCGCCATCGGGTTCAGCGCCAGGGCGACGCCATGACGCGCTGCCGCCCAGGCTTATGGGTTGTATCGACCGCTGATGGTCAACGCGCCGATCTTTTTTGACGCTTCGGGACGCCGCGCGGCCCGTATACGGATTCTTGCCTGGATTGTAGGCATCGCCCTGCTGGTTATTTCGGTGGGGTTCGCCGCCAGCCTGGTCTTGGCGCCGCCGGTCGCCGGATTGAATCTGCCGGGTCGGCCACCGGCCAATCTGGTGAAGCGGGCGCAGAAGCCTGGACTGCTGGCGCGCGCCGAGCGGCTCGCCACCGCCGCGCGCAAGCAGCGGCTGGACGAGATCGCCCGGCTTCATCGCAATCAAAGCGCTTTGCCCAGCCGCGCCTTGCCCGCCATTCTCAAACCGCAAAAGGACCGCCCGCTGGCGATCGGCTTTTATACCAACTGGCAGGGCAAGGATGATCCCAGCTGGGGGTCACTGAAACGCTCGCTGAAAAACCTCGATTGGGTGATCCCCAGCTGGATGTCGCTGGACGGTCCGCAGCTTCAATTCCAAATCCGGCTCGACCGCCGTGCCCTGGATTTCATCCGCGCCACCAAACCCTCGGTCGCGATTCTGCCCATGATCCAGAATGCGACTCTGGGCCGATGGGATGGACCGGGCCTGGCCAAGCTTCTGGCCGACCGCGTCCGCAGCGACCGCCTGCTGGACCAAATCGTCAAATTTGTCGGTGACAACAAGCTGCAAGGCGTGACGGTGGATTTTGAGGACGTTCCGGTGTCCGCACACAAGGATCTGCAAGATTTCCTCACCCGCATGTCGGCGGCCTTTGCGCCGCATGACTGGATCATCGCCCAGGCGGTGGCGTTCGACGACGAGCAATGGCCCTATAAGACCTTTGCCGACATCGTCGATTACACCATGCTGATGGCCTACGACCAGGTGGATCAGAACGGCCCGGCCGGCTCCATTGCGGGCCAGGATTGGTACGAAAAGACGCTGGACAAGCGAATGCGCCAGCTGCCCGCGGATTCCACCATCGTCACCCTCGGGTCCTGGGCCTATGACTGGGCGGGCAAAAATCCCGCATCTGTTCTCAGTTTCGAATATGCGATGGCCGCGGCGCGCGACAATGGCGCGACCGTGCTGTTCGATCCCGCCACCAACAATCCGCATTTCAGCTACAACGATACCGACGGGGTTCATCAAGTCTGGTTCCTGGACGGTGTCACCGCCTTCAACCAGATACATGCCGCCGATCCCTATCGTCCGGCAGGTTATGCCTTGTGGAAATTGGGCTATGAGGACCCCAGCATCCTTCCCCTGATGGGCCGGCCCTATGACTTGCCCGCCCCCGGCAGCCTGAAGCGCATCGCCAACAATCTGGAAGATGTCGATTTCGACGGCGATGGCGAGATATTGCAGGTGGTGGGCGATCCCACCTTGGGCGCGCGCAGCCTCACCATCGAAAAGGGCAGCGGCGATATTGTCGACGAGCGTTATGACAGTCTGCCCACCAGCTATGTGATCCGCCGGGTGGGCGGAGCCGATCCGAAAAAACTGGCGCTGACCTTTGACGACGGGCCTGATCCGGAATGGACGCCTTCCATCCTTTCAATCCTCAAGGAAAAGAAAGCGCCCGCAACCTTTTTCATGATCGGCTCCAATATGGAGGCCCATCCCGGCCTGGTGCAACGCGTGATGGCCGATGGCCATGAGGTGGGCAACCACACCTTCACCCATCCCAATCTGGCCGACACATCGCCGGGAGCGACGCGGCTGGAGCTGAACGCCACCCAGCGTCTGTTTCAGGCGCTGACGGGCCGGTCGATGCGCTTCTTCCGCTCGCCTTATCTCACCGACGCCCGGCCTTCGGACGCCGAGGAGATCGAGCCGATCAAGCAAGCCCAGTCGCTGGGCTATATCGAGGTGACCGCCAATCTGGACACGCTGGATTGGGAAGCGCGTTCGGTCGACCAGATGTTGGGTCAGGTGTTCAAGGCGTTGAACAGTCCCAATCCGGATCTGCGCGGCAATGTGGTGCTGATGCATGATTCCGGCGGCGACCGCAGCAAGACACTGTTGTTGTTGCCCAGGCTGATCGATGCGCTGCGGGCCCGCGGTTACAGCTTTGTGCCCTTGTCGGAACTGGGCGGGATGAAGCGCAATGATGTGATGCCGCGCCTGCCCCTGACAATCTCGGTTTATGCCGACCGCGCCGTGTTCATGACCATCAGCTATGTCGCGCAATTCCTTTACTACTGTTTTCTGGGCGCCATTGTGCTGGGTGTGGCGCGGCTTTTCGCGCTGGTCGGCCTGGCACTGTGGAACCGGGCCAAGGGGACGGTTACGCCGATGCCGGGAGGCCAGGTGGGCGAACAGGTGACGGTTCTGATTCCAGCCTTTAACGAAGAAAAAGTGATCATTGCCACCATCGAACGAATATTGGCCAGCGATTATTCCAATCTGGAAGTGCTGGTGATCGATGACGGCTCCAAGGATCACACGGCCACGATCGCGCGCTCTCGTTTCGCGGGCGATTCCAGGGTCGGGGTGATCTCGATTCCCAATGGCGGCAAGGCCAATGCGCTCAATGTCGGTTTGGCGCATGCGCAAGGCGCGGTGGTGGTGGCGCTGGATGCCGATACCCAGTTCGAGAAAACCACCATCTCGCGCCTGGTGCGCTGGTTCACCGATCCCACAATCGGCGCGGTGGCGGGTAACGCCAAGGTCGGCAATCGCATCAACATGATCACCCGCTGGCAGGCGCTGGAATATATTGTGGCGCAGAATTTGGAGCGCCGCGCTTTATCAGCGCTGGACACGCTGACCGTTGTGCCGGGCGCGGTGGGCGCCTGGCGGCGGGATGTGCTGCGCGAGCTGGGCGGTTTTCCGGCCGACACTTTGGCGGAGGACCAGGACCTCACCATCGCCATCCAGACCAAGGGATACCGGGTGCATTTCGATTCCACCGCGGTCGCCTGGACCGAGGCCCCCGCCACGGTCGGCGGGCTGGCCAAGCAGCGCTTCCGCTGGGCTTACGGCACCTTGCAGTGCCTGTGGAAATATCGCGGCATCACGTTCAACAAAAACCATGGCGAATTGGGGCTGGTGGCACTGCCGCAAGTCTGGCTGTTCCAGATTCTGCTCACCACCCTGGCGCCGGTGGCCGACCTTTTGCTGCTGTGGCAGCTGGTGGGCGAATACATCAATTATATCCAGCATGTCGGGACCTATACCGGCGAAAATCTGCGCCAGGTCGGCATCTATTATGCCGTCTTCATTGCCGTGGACCTGTTGGCGGCGATGGCGGGATTTGCCCTGGAGCGGCGCGAGGATTGGCGGCTGTTATGGTGGCTGCCGCTGCAGCGCTTCGGCTATCGCCAGATCATGTATTATGTGGTGCTGCGTTCGCTATGGACCGCGCTGCGCGGCCCCTTTGTCGGCTGGGGCAAGCTGGAACGTCACGGCACCGTCAAGGCGCAGGCTTAGTTCAGTGAAAGTCTCGAGACGGTGGAAGTATGCGGACATCGCGGGGGTGGCGATGAACCGGTTTGTGTTTGGGCACATCCTCTCCCGATAGGCGTTTCAAATCCTGACTGCGGTCTATCAATCGGTCGGCCATCAGATGGATCACCCCTTCCGGGCTTTTCTGCACCTTGCCTTCCGCGAGCAGAAGCCGTGAGCCCATTGCTTCCTTGCGGAATTGGCGGAAGGTGCGTTCCCAGATCACCACATTGCAGACACCGGTTTCGTCGCTGAGCGTGATAAAGACGGTGGTGCCGTTGCCGGGGCACTGGCGCACCAGCACCACACCGGCACAGCGCACCGGCGCGCCATCGGATAAGGCGCCTACATCCGCGCAGGATGTGATGCCCTCCGCCGCAAAGCCATCGCGCAGGAACTGGGTGGGATAGCCCTTCAGCGACATCCGTATGGTCTGGTAATCGGCCAGCACATGCTCGCTGAGCGGTATCAGCGGCAGCGGCGCGATCTGCTCCGCGCCCAGTTCCGGGGCGGCGCCCCCTCGATTTCCTTCATGCGCGAACAGCGGCAGAGGATCGTCATCGGGCAAGCGGCGCACCGCCCATAATCCTTCGCGGCGGTCGAAGCCGAAGCCGCGAAAGGCATCGGCCTCCGCCAACGTCACCAGCGCCCGCTTGGGCAGGCCGGTGCGGCGGGCGAAATCGGCGAAGCTGGGATAGCCATAGCCGCGTTCGCGGGTGATGGTATGGGCATCCTCCTCGCGCAAGCCGTCGATCTGGCGAAAGCCCAAACGCAGGCAAAGCGCGCCTTTCTCGTTGCGCTCCAGGGTGCAATCCCAGTCGCTGAAAGCGGTGTCGGGCGCCAGCACCGTGACTTTTCCGTTCTCCCGCGCGCAACGCACGATCTCGGCCGGAGCATAGAAACCCATGGGCTGGGCATTGAGCAGCGCCGCCGCGAAGGCGGCCGGATGATGCTTTTTGAGCCAGGCCGAGACATAGACCAAGAGCGCGAAACTGGCGGCATGGCTTTCCGGGAAACCGTAACTGCCGAAGCCCTTGATCTGCTCGAAGCAGGCTTGCGCGAAACTGGGGTCATAGCCGCGCGCCGTCATGCGGCCGACGAACTTCTCCTGGAAGGTGTTGATGGTGCCGGAACGGCGGAAGGCCGCCATGGAACGCCGCAGCCCGTTGGCTTCCTCGGGAGAGAATTTCGCCGCGACAATGGCCAGCCGCATTGCCTGTTCCTGGAACAGCGGCACGCCCATGGTCTTTTTCAGCAGCTCGTACAATTCGTCGGACGGGCCGTGATCGGGATGGGGCGAGGGGAACTTGATCAAGGATGGATTGGCGCGGCGCTTGAGATAGGGATGTACCATGCCGCCCTGGATGGGTCCGGGCCGCACGATCGCCACTTCCACCACCAGGTCGTAGAATTCTTTGGGCTTAAGGCGCGGCAGCATGTTCATCTGGGCGCGGCTTTCCACCTGGAACACGCCGATGGCGTCGGCGTCGCACAGCATGTCGTAAACCAGCGGATCTTCTTGCGGCACCGTTCCCAGCAATAGCTTGGGCTCATGTCCGCTGGGCGCATGGGCATGGATCAAGTCGAAGGCTTTGCGGATGCAGGTCAACATGCCCAGCGCCAGCACATCCACCTTCATGATCGCCAAAGTGTCGAGATCGTCCTTGTCCCATTCAATAAAGTAACGGTCGTCCATGGCGGCGGGGCCGATGGGCACGGTCCAGTCCAGCTTGTCGCGGGTCAGCACAAAACCGCCGACATGCTGGGAGAGATGACGGGGAAAATCGATCAGCCGGTTGGCGAAGCCGACGGCGCGCGCGACCGCTGCATTGCCCGGATCGCAGTCGCCCTGGATCACCTGATGCTCCTTCATCTCATCGCCATGATGGCCCCACACCGTGTCGGCCAGCTTGCCGGTGATGTCTTCGGTCAGGCCGAACACCTTGCCGACTTCGCGAATGGCGCTGCGCGGACGGTAATGGATGACGGTGGCGGTCAGTGCGGCACGGCGATGGCCATAGCGCTTATAGACATACTGGATAACTTCCTCGCGCCGCTCATGTTCGAAATCCACATCGATGTCCGGCGGCTCGCGCCGTTCGGTGTTGAGGAAGCGTTCGAACAGCACATCGATTTCCATCGGATTGACCGAAGTGACGCCCAAGGCATAACAGACCACCGAATTGGCGGCCGAGCCGCGCCCCTGACACAGGATGTTCTGGCTGCGGGCATACTTCACAATGTCATGCACGGTCAGGAAGTAATGCGCGATCCTGCCTTCGGCGATGAAGCGCAATTCCTTGACCGCCAGCCGTGCCACCTTGAACGGTGTTCCTTGGGGATAGCGCCATTTCAATCCGGCTTTGGCGAGGTCGCGCAGATGCCGGTCGGCAGTCTTGCCGCGCGGCACCGGTTCGCGTGGGTAGCGCTGGCCCAATTGATCCAGGCTGAATGTGATGCGGTCTGCAAAACGCAATGTTTCTTTCGCCGCCTCGGGACAGTCGCGAAACAGGCGCGCCATTTCCTCCGGTTCTTTCAAATGCCGTTCGGCATTGGCCTGCAAACGGGTACCGGCTTCCTTCAAGCTTACATGCTCGCGGATGCAGGTGACGACATCCTGCAGATCGCGCTGTTCGGGGGCATGATAGAGCGCGTCATTGACCGCGATCAGCTTGACGCGCGCCTCACGCGCAGTGCGGCGCAGATCGCGCAAGCGGCGGCGGTCCTCGCCGGTATAGAGCATGGAGGCCGCCAGCCAGGTGTCGGCGCCAAGTTGGGATAGAGCAGGTTTTGCGGCCTGCAGATCGGACGGCATGACAATGAGAAGCAAGCCGCGGCGATGTCCCAGCAGGTCCGCGAGGTCGAGCAGACATTCGCCTTTTTCCGCCCGCAGCTTGCCGACCGAGATCAGCCGCGACAGCCGGGCATAGGCCTTGCGGTCCTTGGGGTATGCCAGAATGTCCGGGGTACCGTCGCGAAACACCAGCCGCGCCCCGATCAGCAGGCGCGGTGGGTCTTTCAGCTTCCTCCATTTCTCATAGGCGCGCACCACGCCGGCCAAGCTGTTGCGGTCGGCGATGCCGATGGCGGCATAACCCAGTGCCTGGGCCTGTTCGACAAAGTCGCCCGGATGGGAGGCGCCGCGCAGAAAGGAAAAATTGGTCGTGACGGCGAGCTCTGCGTAGCTCATGCAAACACGCCTTGCAGGTACCAACGGGGCGCCGGTTGGTCTTGCATGTGCGGACCATCGCGATACAGCCAGAAGCGCTGACCGTCGCGGGTTTCCACGCGAAAATAATCGCGCGTGAGCCCCGCCCTTCTCCACCATTCCATGGCGATGCGTTCGGGGCCTTCCGCACGCGCCACATCGAAATGACATTTCCGCCAACGGAAAAATTTTGGCGGGCCATCCGGCGCCAGCGGCAATCCCGCGGCAATTCCTTCCGCCTTTTCCAGCAGCCGTAAAGGTCTTCGCGGCGGATCACCCGCCTGGCGCTTTAACGGCCAATTTTCCGGTCCGAAATCACGATCCTGGGCTGGCACCGCCACGCTTGCCGCTTCAGGAATGTGGGTGTCCTGCGGCACAAAGCGCTGCACCCGATGCTCGCCGAACCGTGCGGATAGCCGGTCGATCAGAAAAAGGATTTGCTGGCGCGCATTCTCGTTGCTGTCGAAGCTGATGGTGCTGGGCTTGGTTTCTTCCGCCAGCAAAGCTTCCAATCGGATGACATCGAAACCGAAGCCTGGGTCCAGCGGATCGGCCAGGGCGTCCAGCTTCTGGCGTAACAGCCGCAGCATGATTTGGGGGTCGCGCAGGCCTTCGCCGGTGCGCACCGCGATACGCTCCACCTTGCCGTCGGCGCGGAAGAAGACCGCTTCCAGCAGCCGCGCGCCGCGGCCCTGGCGCTCCAATATTTCGCTCAAAGATTCGGCCAGGCTGAGCAGCGAGGCGGCGATGGCATCTTCGGTGACGATGGGTTCGGCAAAGCGTTGCTCGGCCATCAGGTCGGGCAGGGGGCGTCGCGGCTGCAGCGGCTGTTCTTCCGCGCCCAACAGGATGCTCAACCGGGCGACGAAGTTTTTTCCCAATCGCTCCGACAATTCACTGGAGAGACGCTGTGCCACCATGCCGATGGTCTTGAGACCGGCATGACGCAGGGCGCGCAAAACCTTGTCGTCGCAATCCAGCGCCGCGATGGGCAAAGGCGCCATCGTTTGCGCCTCACCGCCCGGGGGTACGATGGCGCGCGGTTGAAACCGCGCCAAGGCGCGCGCCGCCAGGGACCTTCCGGCAATTGCACCGCGCACGGCAAAGCCCTGATCCGCGATGCGTTGCATCACCATCGTCAGCATGGCCGCTTCGCCGCCGAACAGATGCGCCGCCCCGGTAATGTCCAGAAACAATCCATCCGGTGGGTCCAGGCTGACCAGCGGGGTGAAGCGGTCGCACCAATCGGCGATGCCTTCCAGCAAGGCGGCATCGGCGCGTTCGTCGGCCGGCACCACTGTCAGCGGCTGCACCATGGCCCGCGCATTGGCCAAGGGCTGGCCTTTATAAAGACCGAGTTTGGCGCTGCGCATCTCCAGGGCATGGACATGCAGGGCATTGCCGGTCTTCAGGCTTACGACCAGCGGCGCCTCAAACGGCCCGCCGTTCCTGCGAATAAAGCGATCGGCCGGCAGGCGCGGAAACCACAGCGCCAGTATCCGCCGTTTCGAAACAGACATTTGAAGGATTCCATCTCATCTGAAAGCTCCCCAGCCCGCCCAGGCGATGACGAATGAGCTGCGCGGCAAAAACCGGATTGCCCCAATCATCATCATGGGCATCGTCATCGCTGTGCGAGGATGCGCTCGTCACCTGCCAGCGGGTCAGCGCCGCGCTGGGCGCAGGCGCTGCGCCGTTGCGCAAGACAAGAATGGTGGCGCCGCTTTCGCCTGCCGCGAAAGCCAGACGCCGGCTGGCGGCCAGATCCAGGCATTTGGGCATGCCTTCCACTGCCAGCAGCACCGCGCCCACATGCGCACACGCCAAGATGTCGCCGGCCGCGCACAGCGCATCGGCGGTGTTCCTGGTGCGCAGCAGGATCAACGCCTTCGGATCGCCGCCCAGTTCCAGCAGGCCGCTCGGCGAGATCGCGCCATATTCCATCGCCTCATAATCGGGTCTGATCCAGAAAAGCGGCCCCCCTTTCCCATTGAAAGAGTTGCGGGCGGCGAGCGTCGCCAGCAGCGCGGCAAAGCCGCCCGCGCTCCACCCTTGCGCGAAGACTTCATGCAGGGCGCCGGGCCGCAGACCGCCTCCCAAAACCGCATCTGCCTGTGGATGACCCAAGGCGATCGGTGGCCGGTCGGGCGGCAGGCCGTAGCGTGCCAAGAAATGGCGCAATTCCGCCAATTTTGCGCTTTTGTTCATGATATGTTCTATAATGCGCCGACCCGGGAGAGAGTCAATCGGAACCGGCTTTTTGTGAATCATTCTCAAAGCGCACGGACACTCATTAAATTGACGCACACCTGACATGTTGCGCCGCAACTGGTGACGTGTTCACATGCCGGGTAATTCTAAGAAATCGGCGTTTCCTTGGCCTTTTGTGAGAGGGCGGGGAACGTATGCCTGAACGACGGTTGGGGTTTGTATGGGTTTGCCGCCAAAACAGGGTCTTTACGACCCAAGCAACGAGCATGACGCCTGCGGCGTCGGCTTTGTCGCCAACATCAAGGGCGCCAAGTCCCATGAGATCATTGGGCTGGGCCTCCAGCTTCTGATCAACCTGGACCATCGCGGCGCGGTCGGCGCCGATCCCTTGGTGGGCGATGGCGCCGGCATTCTGATTCAGATTCCCGATCCTCTGTTCCGCGAATGGGCGAAAGAGACCGGCGTCACCCTGCCGCCGCCAGGCCAATATGCCGTGGCCATGTGTTTTTTGCCGCGCGAAGCCAAGGCGCGCGAAATCGTCGTCAAGCAGTTCGAGCATTTCATCAAGGTCGAAGGCCAGAAGCTGCTGGGCTGGCGCGATGTGCCGACCGATCCCGCCGGTTTGGGCAAGACCGTGCTGGACGGCATGCCGCTGATCCGCCAGGCGATCATCGCCGCGGGCCCGCATATCCGCGACCAGGATCAGTTCGAGCGCAAAATCCTGACCATCCGCAAGCAAGCGCAGAATCCGCTGGCCGAACTGGCCAAGAAGCACAAGCTGCCGGCGATCCAGCAGCTTTACATCCCCAGCCTTTCCACCCGCACCGTGGTCTATAAGGGCCTGTTGCTGGCGCATGACGTCGGCCGCTTCTATCGCGACCTGCAAAATCCCTTGACCGTGTCGGCGGTGGCGTTGGTGCATCAGCGTTTCTCCACCAACACTTTCCCGTCCTGGAAGCTGGCGCATCCCTATCGTTTCATCGCCCATAACGGCGAAATCAACACCGTGCGCGGCAATGTCAATTGGATGAATGCGCGCCGCCGCAGCATGCAGTCGGAATTGCTGGGCCCGGACCTGGACAAGATGTGGCCGCTCATTCCGCACGGCCAATCCGACACTGCCTGCCTGGACAATGCGCTGGAGCTGCTGGTCGCCGGTGGCTATCCGCTGGCCCATGCGGTGATGATGCTGATCCCGGAAGCCTGGGCCGGCAACAAGATGATGGATGCCAAGCGCAAGGCATTCTACGAATATCATGCCGCGCTGATGGAGCCGTGGGACGGCCCCGCCGCCATCGCCTTCACCGACGGACGCCAGATCGGCGCCACCTTGGACCGCAACGGCTTGCGCCCCGCGCGCTATATCGTGACCGAGGACGATCTGGTGATCCTGGCCTCGGAATCCGGCGTGATCCCGGTGCCCGAGGAGAAGATCAAGCGCAAGTGGCGGCTGCAGCCCGGCAAGATGCTGCTGATCGACTTTGAGGAAGGCCGCATCGTCGAAGACGAAGAGATCAAGAAGAAATTCTCCGAAGCCGAACCGTATGAGGACTGGCTGAAATCAGCCCAGTTCAAGCTGGGGGATCTGCCCGACCTTCCGGAAGATCATCGCGCCAAGGCCAACGATCCTTCACTGCTGCTCGATAGCCAGCAGGCCTTTGGCTACACCCAGGAAGACATGCAGTTCTTCCTGGAGCCGATGGCGGTCGCGGGCGACGATCCGATCGGTTCCATGGGTTCGGACACGCCCATCGCGGTTCTGTCGAAGAAGCCCAAGCTGCTTTACAATTATTTCAAGCAGAACTTCGCCCAAGTCACCAATCCGCCGATCGATCCGATCCGCGAAGAACTGGTGATGAGCCTGGTTTCCATGATCGGTCCGCGTCCCAATCTTCTGGGGCGCGACGCGGGCGCGCATAAGCGGCTGGAAGTGTCGCAGCCGGTCCTGACCAATGCCGATGTGGAGAAGATCCGCTCGATCTCCACCCTGGTGGACGGCGCCTTCCGCACCGCCACCATCGATTGCACCTGGCCGGCCAGCGAAGGCGCGGAAGGCTTGTCGAACGCTGTCCAACGCATCTGCCTGAACGCCACCGATGCGGTCCTGGCCGACAACAATATTCTGATCCTGTCGGACCGCGCCGTGAGTGCGGACCGGATTCCGATGCCGGCGCTGCTGGCGACGGCGGCGGTGCACCATCATTTGATCCGCCAGGGTCTGCGCATGCAGACCGGGTTGGTGGTGGAAACCGGTGAGGCGCGCGAAGTGCATCACTTCTGCGTGTTGGCCGGTTATGGCGCCGAAGCGGTCAACCCCTATCTGGCTTTCGAGACCCTGGAGCAGATCAGGGTGCGCCAGGGCCTGTCGCTCAAGTCTTACGAAGTGCAGAAGAATTATATCAAGGCGATCGGCAAGGGCGTGCTCAAGGTGATGTCCAAGATGGGCATTTCCACCTACCAGTCCTATTGCGGAGCCCAGATTTTCGATGCGGTCGGTCTTTCCACCGACCTGATCCAGAAATATTTCACCGGCACCGCCTCCACCATCGAGGGCATCGGCATCAAGGAAATCGGCCAGGATTGCGTCAGCCGTCACAAGGATGCTTACGGCGACAATCCGGTCTATCGCAACATGCTGGATGTGGGCGGCGACTATGCCTTCCGGCTGCGCGGCGAGGATCACGCCTGGACGCCGGAATCGGTGTCGCGCCTTCAGCATGCGGTGCGCGGCAACAATCCGGCCGAGTATCAGCTCTTCGCCAAGACCATCAACGACCAGAATGAGCGCCTGCTCACCTTGCGCGGCTTGATGCAGTTCAAGGCCGGCGACGGCGTTCCGCTGGACGAGGTCGAGCCGGCCAACGAAATCGTCAAGCGCTTCTCGACCGGCGCGATGAGCTTCGGCTCGATCAGCCGCGAGGCCCATACCACCTTGGCCATCGCCATGAACCGCATCGGCGGGCGTTCCAACACCGGCGAAGGCGGCGAGGAAAGCGATCGTTTCACGCCCCTGCCCAACGGCGATTCCATGCGTTCGGCGATCAAGCAGGTGGCGTCGGGCCGTTTCGGCGTCACCGCGGAATATCTGGTCAATGCCGACGACATCCAGATCAAGATGGCGCAGGGCGCCAAGCCGGGCGAAGGCGGCCAGCTTCCCGGCCACAAGGTGGACGCCAATATCGCCAAGGTGCGCCATTCCACCCCCGGCGTCGGCCTGATTTCGCCGCCGCCGCATCACGACATCTATTCCATCGAGGATCTGGCGCAGCTGATCCGCGACCTCAAGAGCGTCAACCAGAAAGCGCGCATCTCGGTCAAGCTGGTGTCGGAAGTGGGCGTCGGCACGGTGGCGGCGGGTGTCGCCAAATGCCGCGCCGATCATGTGACCATTTCCGGCTTTGAAGGCGGTACCGGCGCTTCGCCGCTGACCTCGCTCACCCATGCCGGCAGCCCCTGGGAAATCGGCCTGGCCGAGACGCAACAGACCCTGGTGCTGAACGGCCTGCGCGGGCGTATCGCTGTTCAGGTGGATGGAGGAATTCGTACCGGGCGCGACGTCGCCATCGGCGCGCTGCTCGGCGCCGACGAGTTCGGCTTCGCCACCGCGCCGCTGATCGCC
>CADECX010000022.1:16302-47834 GCA_902825865.1 uncultured Alphaproteobacteria bacterium | reverse complement strand
CTTGATCTTGTCCAGTCCGGCCATGGCGCATTCATCGTCATGGCCGTCGGGAGTTCCGGACACGCTGATGGTGCCGACCAGCTGATCGCCCATCAGAATCGGATTGCCGCCGGGCCGCGCCGCCACGATCAGCGGATTGGCGGCAAGCTCGGCCTTGAAGGCGACATCGGTCTTGACTCGTTCCACCGCATCGGAGGATCGCATCTTGTACTTCACCACCAGCTGCGCCTTGCCCATGGCGATGCGCTGGGTGATCTGCGCCCCGTTGTCATTGGAAATAAGCGCGATCGGCACCGCTTCGCTGTCGGTCACCAGGGTGGTGACGCGATAATTCTTGGGCAGTTTGGCGCAATAGGCGTTGGCGGCCATGGCCGCTTCCACCGCCAGATCGGTGGTGATGCCCACCGCGCGATGCGGACGCGGGCCGGTAATATCGGCCGGCGGCGGCGCCATGGTGGGAGAAAGGTCCTGCCCGGATGCCGGTGAGGTCAGCGCCAGTACAGCAAAGCCGAGCAGGAGCTTTTTCAAGTTGCCCTCTTTAATGGTCGTGCCGCGTCCCTACGCTTTCGCTAGGGACCCCTACACGCTTGCTGTGCAAGCACTCGGGTTCGCGGCCGCTCCTTAGAAGCGGCCCTGGATCTTGGCGATGGCAGCCTGGGCGCAGACTTCATCCTTGTCGCCGCCGGGCGCACCCGACACCGAGATGATGGCGACCAGCTCATTGCCCGAACGGATCGGATAGGCGCCCGGACGGGCAGTGTCGATCAGCGGATTGGCTTTGATTTCGGCGGCCAGTGCGGTGTCCTTGCCGGCCTTGGCAACGACTTCACCGCTGCTGGTGCCATACTTCAGCACGGCCTGAGCCTTGGTCATGGCGATGCGCTGGGTGATGGCCGCGGCGCCGTCATTGGAGATCACCACGATCGGTACGCCGACGGAGTCGGTGACCAGGGTGGTGGTCTTGTAGGTGCTGGCCAGGCAGGACGCGTTGGCGACTTGGGCCGCTTCGATGGCGAGCGCGGTGGAAATGCCCTTGGCGCGGGCCGGGCGCGGCAGCTTCATTTCTTCCGCCGTCGGCGCCGCCGCGATGGTGGGCGCGGGGTTGGCAGGCTGGGCCTGCACGGCCGGAACGGCAAGCATCAAGGAGACAGAGGCGAGCAGCAGCTTTTTCATGGAGGTCCCTTCCCGTTTTTGGAGTTGTTTGGCCGCATCTTCCGGGGACCGGCCTATTTTGTCTAGGGGCCGCGCGCGGTTCTAAAGGGGGAAGGGCGCGAAATTAGGCCAGCAAGGGATCGAGTTTGCCTTCCTTTTCCAAGGCATAAAGCTCGTCACAGCCCCCGACATAGGTGTCGCCGATGAAAATCTGGGGTACCGAGCGGGCGCCGCCGCTTTGGCTTTCCATTTCCTCCCGCGCCTGCATATCCATAAAGACGTCGATCTCCTCGACATCCACCCCCTTTTTCTTGAGCAGCGACTTTGCGCGTACGCAATAGGGGCAGATCGGGGTCGTATACATGCGGACGGATTTCATGACAGGCCAGGGACTCAAATACCGTCCCTATATAAGCACGTCCGACGCCTTCACAACGCGGGCCAGGACCAGCACATGGACCCGCGCCGCGCCTGCCCGTTTCAGCGCCCGGGCGCAGGATTCCACGGTCGCGCCCGTGGTGAACACGTCATCCACCAGCAAGACGCGCCGCCCCGCCACCCTGGCCGGATCGGGAACCTTGAAAGCGCCAAGGACATTGCGCCGTCTCGCCAGCGCGCTGGCCATGGCGCCTTGGCTGGCGGTGGAGCGGGTGCGCGTCAGGGCGCCCGGGTCGTATGCCAGCGCCCAATCCCGTGCCAGCCGCCGCGCCAGTTCCGCCGACTGGTTGTAGCGGCGGCGCCAAAGCCGCCAGGGATGCAACGGCACCGGCATTACCAGATCGCTGTCCCTGAGAAGCGAGCTGCCGCTGCGGCTGAGCCAACGGGAAAAACCGGGAACCAGATCCAACCGGTCGGCATGTTTGAGCGCCAGGATCGCGCCCCGGCTTTTTTCGTCATAGGCCAGAATGGCGCGGGCGCTGTCGAAGGCGGGCGGCTTGGCCAGGCAAGGCGCACAGAGATTGTCGCCCGCCAAAGCCACCGCAAAAGGCAGGCCGCAGCAGCGGCACCCCTGCCCCTCCAGAAAGCTGATGCCGCTCCAGCAGGCCGGACAAAAGCCGGGCTGGCTCACGGCTGTCCGGCAAGCCATGCAAAGCGGCGGAAACAACATGTCCAGCACTGCTCTGGCGGCGTTTGTGGCCATGAATTCCCGTTCTTGCGATATGCTAAGTCTAACGAAGATGTCCGACTTGCCAAACAGTGGGCGCCCGCCCCTTTTCGATTTTTCCGCATGCCGGAACGCGCGCGCGCGCGCCAAGCGGCTGGGCGGCGACCGTTTTCTGTATCGCGCGGCGGTGGAAGGCGTCGCCGACCGGCTGCAAGCGGTCACGCGCAAATTCGAGCATGGGCTTCTGATCGGCGAAGCGGTGCCGGATGAGATCGCGGCTTTTGCGCAAAATTGGCTCTGCGCCGATTTCGACGCAACAGAGATACTGACCGTCCCGGCCTCTTTCGATCTGGCGGTCAGCCTGTTTTCCCTGCAGTCGATCAACGATCTGCCCGGCGCGCTGGTCCAGATCCGGCGAGCCCTCAAGCCCGACGGCCTGTTTCTGGGCGCGATTCTGGGCGGCTCCAGTTTGAGCGAGTTGCGCGCCGCTTTCGCCCAGGCCGAAATCGTCACCCGCGGCGGCGTCAGTCCCCGGGTCTCGCCCTTCGCCGACGTGCGCGATCTGGGCGGATTGCTGCAGCGTGGGGGATTTGCCTTGCCGGTGGCCGATGTCGAACGGCTGACCGTCCGCTATCGCGATCTTTCAGGCCTGGCGCGGGACCTGCGGGTGCATGGCTTGACGAATTTTCTCAGCGAACGCAGCAAACATCCCCTGCGCCGTGACACGCTGGCATCTCTGGTGACGCACTACGCAAGCCAGCATGGCGAAGATGGAAAATTGCTGGCCCGGTTCGAGACGGTTTATCTGACGGGCTGGGCGCCGCATGAAAGCCAGCAGGTGCCGCTGAAACCCGGCAGCGCCCAGACGCGGTTGGCCGATGCCCTGGGCACCGATGAGCACCGTCTAAGAAGGGAATAAAATCTCAAGCGCCGCACATCGCGGCGCGACCATCAGTACGCACCAGCTTCCTTCTCCCTTCATGCGAAGCATAGGAAGGGGGAAGGTGTCGCAGCGAAGTGTTTGCGGAGCAAACCCGAGCTGCGACGGATGGGGGTCGAAATTAAGGCGTGGCCGCGATGGCGGCGTAAAGTGTGGAAGAAAGCGTCGAGCCCACTGTCCCGACCGCAGTGATGACCACCAGCGCGATCAGGCCGGCGATCATTCCATATTCGATGGCGGTGGCGCCACGGATATCGCGCAGAAAATAGATCATAGCAGATCTCGCAGCATGGGGATGAGCGGCAAGTCGGCCGCGGGCATAGGATAGTCTTTCATGTCCTTGGGACGCACCCATTTCAGGGCCGCGTGATGGCCGGGTTGCGGTGTGCCCTCCCAGCGCCGGCAGACATAAAGCGGCATCAGCAGCTGAAAATCCGGATAGTTGTGGGAGGCGAAGGTGAAGGGCGCCAGGCACGCTGCTTGGACCGCGATGCCGAGCTCTTCGCGCAGCTCGCGGATCAGCGCGTCTTCCGGGCTTTCGCCCGCTTCGATCTTGCCGCCAGGAAATTCCCATAACCCCGCCATGCTTTTGCCTTCCGGCCGTTGTGCAATGAGCACACGCCCATCAGCATCCACCAACGCCACCGCAACAACAAGGATCAAGGGCGGCGGCGAGTTCATAATTTCGTCCACGACGCTAAGGTGGGGTTAAGCGTTATGAATAGCATGGACTAAAATTGTGTGGAATTGTTCCGTTGTGAGACAAAGGCAAAAAGGAGAAGCAGATGACGACATTCGGCACGGCAAAATGGCAGGGCGGCCTCAAGGACGGCATAGGGGCGATTTCCACCAAAAGCGGCGCTTTGAATGCATATCCCTACGGCTTCGCCGCGCGCTTTGAAGGCAAGCCGGGCACCAATCCGGAAGAATTGATCGGCGCCGCCCATGCCGGCTGCTTCACCATGGCGCTTTCCTTGATCCTGGGTGAAGCCGGATTCACCGCCAGCGAGATGAACACCAAGGCCGAGATCACCCTGGAGAAAAAAGACGACGGCTTCACCATCACCAAATCGCATCTCACCTTGCGCGCCAAGATTCCCGGCATCGACGATGCCAAGTTCAAGGAGCTGGCGGGCAAGGCGGAAAAAGGCTGCCCGGTGTCAAAGCTGTTGAAGTGCGAAATCAGCCTGGACGCGGCGTTGGCATAAGGCCGCCCTGCGCGGCGCGAGGGATTTCGCGGCGTGTGCAGGAGCGCCTAGCGATGTGTACGAACAGTACATGAGCGACGGCGCGACGAACTCACGACGCGAAAGGCCCGCGCCCCCTCCGCTACGATCTGTATGACCCGTTGATGTCGATATAGCCGTGGGTCAGATCGCAGGTCCAAACGCGCGCTGCGCCCTTGCCCAGGCCAAGATCGACCGCGATCACGACCTCGCGGCCCGCGACCGCCTTGGTCGCGGTCGCTTCGTTATATTTTGCGGCGCGCATGCCTTTTTCCGCCACCACATGACCGCCGAAGGAGATGGTCAACCGGTCGCGGTCGGCGGCCTCGCCGCTCTTGCCCACGGCCATCACGATACGGCCCCAATTGGCGTCGTTGCCGGCGATAGCGGTCTTGACCAGCGGCGAATTGGCGATCGACAGCGCGATCTTCTTGGCCGCGGCGTCGCTTTGCGCCCCGCTCACATCGATGCGGATCAGTTTTTGCGCGCCCTCCCCGTCCTTGACCACTTGCAAGGCCAGGTCCAGCAGCAGGCCATCCAAAGCACGGCGGAACTCGGTGAGCTTCTTGTCGCTCGCCTTGGCGATGGGGGTATGCTTGCCGCCCTTGCCGGTGGCGAACAGCATCAAGGTATCGCTGGTGGAGGTGTCGGAATCCACGGTGATGGCATTGAAGCTGGGTCCCACGCCCGCGCTTAAACATTCCTGCAGCACGCCAGCCGGCAGGTTGGCGTCGGTGAAAACAAAACTCAGCATGGTCGCCATGTCGGGCGCGATCATGCCCGAGCCCTTGGCGATGCCGTTGATGGTCACCTTCACGCCATCGATCAGGGCGGTGGCGGTGGCCGCCTTGGGATAGGTGTCGGTGGTCATGATGGCGTCGGCGGCGGCGCGCCAGTTGCCGGCCGCGCCCTGGGCCGCCAGCCCGGCCAGGACCTTGGTGATTTTCTGGGTGGGAAGCGGTTCCCCGATAACACCGGTGGAGGCCATGAACACTTCGGAGGCGCGGCACCGCGCCACGGCGGCGGCTTCCTCGGCGATCTCGCGCACCCCCTCCTGGCCGGCCTTGCCGGTAAAGGCATTGGCGTTGCCGCTATTGACCACCAAAACCCGGGCTTCGTTGCCTTTGAGCTTGTCCCGGCACCACAACACCGGGGCTGAGGCCGTTTTGGAGGTGGTAAAGACCCCGGCCACCTGGGTTCCGGGCGCCAGCAGGGCCAACAGCACGTCTGTGCGCTGCTGGTAGCGGACGCCGGCCGCACCCGTCGCCAGCCTTACCCCAGCCAGTGGCGGGAGCTTGGGAAAGGCCTTGGGAGCCAGGGGAGACACGGCATGGCCTGCCTTCTGAGTCGATTTCGCGCTTTTGGCCATGTTCCCCCCGAGTTTCCCCCCGAATTCGCGGGGTTATTCTTAAAAATCCCCGGTTTGACAAGAGAGTAGCGCGTTCTTATGTCTCCCGCGCGGCCGCCATGCGGATTTGGCGGTCTTTTTGGTCCTAGAAGTGGGCGCCCCCCCTTTCCGACCGGATGTAGAGGATTTTTATGCTGGGTTCGCTCGCCAAGTCGCTGTTTGGCTCGGCCAATGACCGCAAGGTCAAACCGCTTTGGAGCACGGTCGCCAAGATCAATGCCCTGGAGCCGCGTTTCGTGGCCATGTCGGATAGCGAACTGGCGGCCATGACGCCGGCCTTCCGCGAGCGGCTGGAAAAGGGCGAGAGCCTGGACGATCTGCTGCCGGAGGCCTTTGCGGTGGTGCGCGAGGCGGCCAAGCGCACCCTGGGCCAGCGCCATTTCGACGTTCAGCTGGTGGGCGGCATGGTGCTGCACAAGGGCAATATCTCGGAAATGAAGACCGGCGAAGGCAAGACCCTGGTCGCCACCCTTCCGGTCTATCTCAACGCCCTCACCGGCGACGGCGTCCATGTCGTGACGGTCAACGACTATCTCGCCCGCCGCGACAGCGAATGGATGGGCCAGATCTACCGTTTCCTGGGCATGAGCGTGGGCGTGATCGTCCATGGCTTGGACGATACGGAGCGCAAGGCCAATTACGGCGCCGACATCACCTACGGCACCAACAACGAGTTCGGCTTCGATTATCTGCGCGACAATATGAAATACTCGCTGGACACCATGGCGCAGCGCGGCCACGCCTACGCCATCGTCGACGAGGTCGACTCCATCCTGATCGACGAAGCCCGCACGCCGCTGATCATTTCGGGTCCCACCGAGGATCAAAGCGAGACCTACCGCCAGGTCGATGCGGTGATGAAGCATCTTGTCGCGCCGCATAAGGCCAAGACCGGCAAGAAGCTCAAGGAGAAGGACGGCAGCCTTGTCGATGAAGAGGTAAAGGAAAAAGGCGATTACGAACTGGACGAGAAATCCCGCCAGGTGTCGCTGACCGAACAGGGCAACGAGCATATGGGCGAGCTGCTGAAGGCGGCCGGCCTTTTGCCCCAGGGCGACCTGTACGACACCGAGAACATCACCATCGTCCATCATGTGAACCAGGCGCTGAAGGCGCACATGTTGTTCCACAAGGACAAGGATTATATCGTCAAGAACGGCCAGTTGATCATCATCGACGAGTTCACCGGCCGCATGATGGAAGGCCGCCGCTATTCCGAGGGCCTGCACCAGGCGCTGGAAGCCAAGGAAGGCGTCCAGGTGATGCCGGAAAACGTCACCATGGCCTCCATCACCTTCCAGAATTATTTCCGCCTTTACGACAAGCTGGCGGGCATGACCGGCACGGCGATGACCGAAGCCGCCGAATTCATGGACATCTACAAGCTGGATGTGCTGGAAATTCCCACCAACCTGCCGGTGGCGCGCAAGGATGCCGACGACGAAGTCTATCGCAGCGTCGCCGAAAAGAACGACGCCATCATCAAGCTGATCCTGGAATGCCGCGTAAAGGGCCAGCCGGTGCTGGTCGGCACCACCTCGATCGAGAAGTCGGAAGAGCTTTCCGCCCTGCTCAAGAAGCGCAACATTCAGCACCATGTGCTCAATGCCCGCTATCACGAGCAGGAAGCCTTCATCGTCTCCCAGGCGGGCGTCCCGGGCGCGGTGACCATCGCCACCAACATGGCGGGCCGCGGCACCGATATTCAGCTCGGCGGCAATGCCGAGATGCGCATCAAGCAGGAACTTTCCGCCATCACCGATGAGGGCGAGCGCGCCACGCGGATCGATGGCATCCGCGCCGAAGTCGCCGCCAACAAGCAGAAGGCGCTCGCCGCCGGCGGCCTTTACATGATCGGCACCGAGCGCCATGAAAGCCGGCGCATCGACAATCAGCTGCGCGGCCGTTCGGGCCGCCAGGGCGATCCCGGCGCTTCCAAATTTTTCCTGTCGCTGCAGGACGACCTGATGCGGATTTTCGGCTCGGAGCGGATGGACGCCATCCTCACCAAGCTTGGGCTTGAACAGGGCGAAGCCATCACCCATCCCTGGGTCAACAAGGCGCTGGAAAAGGCGCAGCAAAAGGTCGAGGCCCGCAACTTCGAGATCCGCAAGAACATCCTGAAGTATGACGATGTGCTGAACGACCAGCGCCGGGTGATCTTCGATCAGCGCAAGGAGATCATGTCCTCGGAAGACGTCTCCGACCAGATCGCCGATTTCCGCGAGGAAGTGGTGGAGATGCTGGTCGAGCGCCACATTCCGGAAAAGGCTTATGCCGAGCAGTGGGACGCCCAGGGCCTGCAAAACGAAGTCCGCACCATCTTCGGTATCGATCTGCCGGTGGTGGACTGGACCAAGGAAGAAGGCATTGCCGATGAGGAAGTGCGCGAGCGCATTCTAAAGTCGGTGGAAGCCCGTGCCGCCGCCCGCACCGTCGAATATGGCGCCGACGTTATGCGCTATGTCGAAAAGGCGATCCTGCTGCAGACCCTGGACCATCACTGGCGCGAGCATATCGTCGATTTGGACCATCTGCGCCAATATGTCGGCCTGCGCGGCTATGGCCAGCGCGATCCGCTGAACGAGTATAAGGGCGACGCCTTCGAACTGTTCCAGAACCTGCTCGTCAAGCTGCGCACCGAAGTGGTGCGCCAGCTGATGCAGGTGCAGATCCAGACCGCGCCGCCGCCGCCGCTGGAACAGACCCCCCTGCCCCAGATGCATGCCTCCCACATCAATCCCTTGACCGGCGAGAATGAGATCGAGCAGCCCGGCATGTGGCAGGATGAAATTCCGGCGGTGGACCCCCAGGATCCGGGAACCTGGGAGAAGGTCCAGCGCAACGCGCCTTGTCCGTGCGGGTCGGGGCGCAAGTATAAACACTGTCATGGGGCGCTGAGCTAACGGCGCCGCTAGATTCTGTCGGGAGAGTTTAGGCGTGCTGACAGAACATCAATCCGGCGGCAAACTGGTCTGGGTGGATCTCTTCAACCCCACCAATGAAGAGATCGCCAAGGCCTGCACCGTCTATCAGCTGGACATTCCGCCCCGCGAACAGTTGGAAGAAATCGAATTCTCCAGCCGGTTGCAGTATGAGGACGGGGTTTTCGCCATCTCGGTTCCGGTGACGCCGCACAAGAAGCCCGGCAATGGCGAGGACGAAACCTCGCCCCTGGGCTTTGTCTTCACCAGGGATCTGTTGGTCACCATCCGCTTCGCCAAGCTTCATACCTTCGAGGCCATCACCAAACGCGTGGAGCGCCGCCCCCGCAGCGCGCCCGATATTTTCATGGTGATCATCGAGGCGCTGATCGATTACGGCGCCGACCGGCTGGAGGAATTGCGCGCCGAAGCGCTCCAGATTTCCCAGCGCATCTTCCACAAGGAGATGCAGGACATGCAGAAGAGCAATGTCTCCCAGGTCAACCGCATGCTGCGCGATATCCTGGTGGAGATCGGCGATATGGGCGAACGGCTCAGCCATATCCGCGACACGCAACTGGTCCTGCAACGCGCCATTCCCTTCATCATCGAACATGGCGACGACTGGCTGGAAACGAACGTCAAGGCGCGGCTCAAGGTGGCCTCCGGCGACGTGCAATCGCTCAACGAGTATGAGGTTCACCTCACCGACAAACTCCAGTTCCTGCTGGACGCCGATCTGGGATTTATCGCCACCGAGCAGAATGACCTGTTCAAGGTGATGACCATCTGGTCGGTGGTGGGCATCCCGCCGGTGATTTGCGCCGGCATCTGGGGGATGAATTTCCATTTCATGCCGGAACTTACCTGGCACCTGGGCTATCCCCTCGCCCTTGTCACAATCTTGCTAAGCGGGGTGATTCCACTGATGTGGTTCAAATGGAGAGGCTGGTGGTAACCATTCCGGCACCGCCCCCATTTGTACGCTGAAACTATTGCAGAATTTGCGCCGTGGGATAATCTGCGCGGCGCGGACCTTGGTCCGCGCGTGAGGGCGGTATTCGCCTGCCAGGCGGCGCGTTCGTGGCAGGTCGAACAATTCAAGGGGTGTACCATGCGTTTGGGCAAAACCATTGCCATGACGGCCATGCTGTCGGTGGCGTCGACGCCGTTCGCGGCCTTTCCGACTTATGCGGCTTCGATCGCCGAAAAGACCGCCGAGAAGCAGGCCCAGATTCCCACCTGCGGTCACAAGATCGGCACCTTGGCGGTGCGCGAGCCCGACACCAGATGGTGGGAAGGCCTGGGCCTGGAATCGCCCGAGGCCTTGCTGAAGCTCTTCGTGCGCCAGTCCGGCTGCTTCACCTTGGTGGATCGCGGCAAGGGTTTTGAAATGGCGCAGCAGGAACGCGCTTTGGCGGCCGGCGGCGCGTTGCAGGGCGGGTCCAATATCGGCGGCGGCCAGGTCCGTGCGGCGGATTACATCCTGGTGCCCGACATCGTGTCCAAGAACAAGAATGCCAGTGGCTCCAACATCGGCGGCCTGCTGGGCGGCTTCATGGGCGGCTTTGCCGGCGCGATTGTCGCCAACATCAATATCTCGTCCTCGACAGCCGACGTGCTGTTGACCGTCACCAATGTGCGCACCAGCGAACAGCAGGCGATGGCCCAGGGCCATGGCTCCAAGACCGATGTCGGTTTCGGCGGCGGGTTTGGCGGTTTCGGCGTGGGCGCCTTCGGCGCGGCGGGCGCTTCCACTTATGCCAACACCGCCATCGGCCAGGTGGTCACCCTCGCCTATATCGACGCCTATACCAAGCTGGTGGGCGATATGGGCGGCCTGTCCGAGAATGCCAAGGCCGATGCGCCGCAACGCACCGTCACCATGTCGCGTCCCGGCGTGATGCGGTCGTCCCCCGATGTGAAGGGCAAGGTGGTGCGCGATCTCGAGCCCGGCATGATCCTCTATCCCACCGGCAATACCGATGGCGCCTGGCGTGAAGTCACCGACGAAGTCGATAATAAGGGCTGGGTGCCGAACGGCAGCCTGTCCATGGCGCGCTGATCAGCGTCTCGAAAAACAAAAGGCCCGGCATCGCTGCCGGGCCTTTTTGTTTTGAACGGTGCGCGTCTTACAGGTTTCGCCCCATAGCGAGAAACTTGGCGCGGCGCTGGCGCAGCAATTCCTCGCCCGACACGCCGTCCATTTCCTTGAGACCCGCCGCGATCTGATCCGCCACGGCATCGATGGCGTGCAGCGGCGCGCGATGCGCCCCGCCCATCGGTTCGGGCACGATGGCGTCGATCACCCGCAGCTGATGCAGGTCCTGGGCGGTGATCTTGAGCGCATTGGCGGCGTCCTGCGCCTTTTCGGCGCTGCGCCACAGGATGGAGGCGCAGCCTTCCGGCGAGATCACCGAATAGATCGCATGCTCCAGCATATAGACGCGGGATGCCGCGGCGATGGCGATGGCGCCGCCCGACATGCCTTCCCCGATGATGGTGGCGATAAAGGGTGAGCGGACATTCAGGCCCGCCTGGATGGAACGGGCAATGGCTTCGGCCTGGCCGCGCTCCTCGGCGGAAACGCCGGGATAGGCGCCGGATGTGTCACAAAAGCTCAGCACCGGCAGGCCGAACTGGTCGGCCAGGTCGAAAATGCGGACCGCCTTGCGATAGCCCTCCGGCATCGCCATGCCGAAATTGTGCTTCACGCGGCTTTGGGTGTCGTTGCCCTTTTCCTGGCCGATAAAGGCGACAGGACGGCCGCGGAACCGCGCCAGCCCCGCCACCACCGCCTGGTCCTCGCCGAAATTGCGGTCGCCGGCCAGCGGCGTGAAGTCCTCCAACAGGCGGCGGGCATAATCCAGAAAGTGCGGGCGCTCGGGGTGGCGCGCCACCTGGACCTTCTGCCAGGCGGTCAGCCTGGCATAAGTGTCGGCCACCAGGGTACCGGCGCGGCTCTCCAGCCGTTCGACTTCGGCGCCGATATCCATGTTGGGATCGACCTCGGCGAGCTTCCTCAGCTCGACGATCTTGCCCTCCAACTCGGCAATGGGACGCTCGAATTCCAGATAGTGCATGACTCAACCCACAATGGCCTGGGAAAATGGCACAGGTACCGGGGAAAGGAAATGGCTAAAGACCTATTATATTACAATGTCTTAGCTTGATTTCTTGATAGCTTTGCTTCCTGCCAGCGGGTGGGCCGCCCGCATCACCCGGCTCAAATGGTCCCGCGCCACATGGGTGTAAATCTGGGTGGTGGCGATGTCGGCATGGCCCAGCAAGGTCTGGACACTGCGCAGGTCCGCCCCGCCTTCCACCAGATGGGTGGCAAAGGCGTGGCGCAGCACATGCGGCGATACTTTGGCCGGATCGATGCCGCATTTGGCCGCCAGCGCCTTCAAAAGCTGATGAAAGCGCCGCCGGGTGAGAAACCCGTCCGTCCCGCGCGAGGCAAAGAGATAGCGGTTGTTCTTGTCATGCTCGGGCACGAACGACGGACGCACCGCCAGATAGGCGTCCAAAGCGCTGCGCGCCGCCGGACTGAGCGGAGACAGCCTTTCTTTCTGTCCCTTGCCGGTAACCCGGATGAATTCGCCCTTGCCCGCCACCGCCGCCAAACGCATGCCCGCCAGTTCCGAAACCCTGAGGCCCCCGCCATAGAGCATTTCCACGATCAGGCTGAGCCGCAGGCCTTGGGGTGAGGTGTCTTCAGCCGCCATTCGCAGCATCGCCTCCAGATCCTCGCCCGAAAGAATCTTGGGCAAGGGACGGCGCGCCTGGGGCGCGGCGATGGTCTGGGTGGGATCGTCGGCGCGGATGCCCTCCGTATACAGAAAGCCGTAAAATTGGCGCAGCGCCGAAAGCTTGCGGGCCTGGGTTGAAGCCGCCATGCCGGAAGAGGACAGGCCGGCGAGAAAGGCCCGCACCTGTTCGCGGCTGGCTTTGGCGGGGTCGGCCCCTCGTCCACTTAAATGCCCGGCGAAATCCACCAGATCGCGCCGGTAGGCGGCCAGCGTGTTGGCGCCGGCGCCGCGCTCCGCGCTCATCATGTCGAGGAAGGTCTCGATCAGGTGCACTGAGCCGGTCTGGCGGCTGGACGATTTCGGCTTGGCGCGAGTCATGGACAGAAATCTACCATGGCTGTATCGGGGTGGCATGAGTTTGGCCAAGACAGTGGCGCTGGTGGGGATGATGGGGGCGGGCAAGACCTCCATCGGAAAGCGCCTTGCCGCGCGCCTGGATGTGCCCTTCGCCGATGCCGATCATGAGATCGAGGAAGCGGCGGGCATGAGCGTGACGGACATCTTCGCCAAGTATGGCGAGCCCGAGTTCCGCCGCCTGGAACGCAATGTCATTGCCCGCCTGTTGCATGACAGGGTCATGGTTCTGGCCACCGGCGGCGGCGCCTGGATGGACGATAACACGCGCGCCACCATGAAGAGCGAGGCCTTTTCCATCTGGCTGCGGGCGCCGGTCGAAATCCTGCTGGGCCGGGTGCGCAAGCGCCAGGAGCATGAACAGGCCCGTCCCCTGCTCAATAACGGCGACATGCGCGGCACCTTGGAAAAACTGCTGCTGGTGCGCGAACCGGTCTATGCCCTGGCCGACATGGTGCTGGATTCCGGCGATGAGCCGCATAGCGCGCTGGTGGACAAGATCGTTGCGGCCCTCACCGCTCATAAGCTATGCGAAGCGCCATGAGCCAGACCATTACCGTTGGATTGGATAGCCGCGCCTATGACATTCATGTCGGCGCCGGGCTTTTGGCGCGCGCCGGGGCGCTGTTGAAACCGCTCGCGAAAGGCGTGGTGCCGGTGGTGAGCGACAGCCATGTCGCCGAACTTCATCTGCCTGCCCTGCTGGAGAATTTGCGCGCCGCCGGGATCGATGCGCGCGCCATTGTGCTGCCGCCGGGTGAATCGAGCAAAAGTTTCGCCGGGCTGGAAAGATTGTCCGGCGCGCTGCTGGATATGGAGATCGACCGCAAGGGGCTGGTGATTGCGCTGGGCGGCGGGGTGATCGGCGATCTCACCGGCTTTGCCGCCGGCGTGCTCAAGCGCGGCGTGGCGTTCGCGCAAATTCCCACCACGCTCCTGGCCCAGGTGGATTCATCGGTGGGCGGCAAGACCGCGATCAACGCCGCGCAAGGCAAGAATTTGATCGGCCTGTTTCATCAGCCCCGCCTGGTGATCGCCGACACCGCCTTGCTCAAGACCTTGCCCAAGCGCGAATTGCTCGCCGGCTATGCCGAAGTCGTAAAGTATGGCGCGCTGGGCGATGCGCAATTCTTCGAATGGCTTGAGGTGAACGCCACCAAGGCGCTTGGCGGCGATGAAGCCGCCATGGTCAAGGCGGTGGCCCATTCCTGCAAGATGAAAGCCGATATCGTGGCGCGTGACGAGCGCGAGACCGGCGATCGCGCCTTGCTCAATCTGGGTCATACCTTCGGCCATGCCCTTGAGGCCGCCACGGGATTCTCAGACCGCCTGATTCACGGCGAAGGCGTCGCCATCGGCATGGCGCTGGCGTTCCGCCTGTCGGTCAATTTGGGTCTCTGCCCCGGCCAGGATGCGGCACGTTTCATCGCGCATCTCAAGGCGGTCGGCCTGCCCTCCGCGATTTCCGATATCGCGGGCGTCCGGCCCAGCCCAGGCGAGCTGATCCGCCACATGGCCCATGACAAGAAAGTTGCCGATGGCCAGTTGACCTTCATCCTGCTCAAAGGATTGGGAAAAGCCTTTGTCACCCGCGATGTGCCGCTGGAGGCGGTAAAATCGGTCCTGACGGGCGGCTAAATCCGGTTATACTCGCTATTTTCCACCGGACCCCCATTCAATGCCTGCCGACATTATCGCCGGAAGATGAGTTTCCCCGTTATCGATCTTTTGCTGGCGGTCTTCCTTCTCGCCGCGAACGCCTTTTTTGTCGCCGCCGAGTTCGCGCTTGTGAAAGCGCGGGGTTTTCGCATCGACGCCCTTATCGAGGACGGCCAGATCGGGGCGCGGCTGGTGCGGGATATATTGGGCAATATCGAAGCCTATCTCGCCTGCTGCCAGCTCGGCATCACCATGGCCTCGCTGGGGTTGGGCTGGGTCGGTGAGCCCACCGTCGAAGCCCTGCTGGGTCCGGCGCTTGCGCCTCTCCACATGTCCCCTTCAGCGCTGCATTTTACCGCCTTCATGGTCGGGTTCCTGGTCTTCTCCTCGCTCCATATTGTGGTGGGCGAGCAGGTGCCCAAGACGCTTGCCATCCGCAGACCCGAGCCGGTGGCGCTGTGGATCGCCTATCCGCTGCGCGGCGCCTTCCTGCTTTTTTATCCGCTGAACTGGCTGCTCAACGCCGCCTCGCGTTCGATCCTGGCCATGTTGGGCGTCAAGGAAGCGCCGCATCACGACGTCCTGACCGATAGCGAAATCGAGGGCCTGGTCGAGGTTTCGGCCGAGCACGGCAAGATGGGGAGCGGGCCGGCCGAATATATTCACAACGTCTTCCGTTTCGCGGAAATGGAAGTGTCCGACGTGATGGTGCACCGGACCGAGATGTTCACCATCAATGCCGATGATCCGCCGGCGGAAATGCTGAACGCTGTGCTCAAGGCCGGTTACAACCGCATTCCGCTATGGCGCGACACGCCGGAGAACATTGTCGGCGTCCTGCACGTCAAGCATCTGGCCCAGGCGGTTCTGGAAAAGGGCGATGTCGGCAAGGTCGATATCGCCATCCTGGCCAGCGAACCCTGGTTCGTGCCCGACACCACCATGCTGGAAGAGCAGCTCGACGCCTTCCGTCAGCGCCGCACCCAATTGGCGCTGGTGGTGGATGAGTATGGCGCGCTGATGGGCTTGGTGACGCCGGGCGATATCCTGTCGGAAATCCTGGGCGAGCTGCCCGACGAGCATCGGGCCAAGGCGCGGCCGCATGTCCGCGAAAGGCCCGACGGCTCCTATCTGGTGGATGGCACGGTGCCGGTGCGCGATCTCAATCGCGAATTGGATTGGGCGCTGCCGGAAGACGACGCCACCACCGTTGCGGGCTTGGTGATCTCCCAATCCGGGACCATCCCTGACCCTGGGCAGCGCTTCGCCTTTTTCGGCTATACCTTCGAGATCATGCGCCGTCAGCGCAACCAGATCACCGCGCTGCGGATTGTGCCGCCGCTCAAAGCTGTTTCTGAGTTTCCGACGGGGTAAGCGCGGAAAGCGACAGCGCATGGACCGGACCGGCGAGTTCGTCTTTCAGGGCGTCATAGACCAGACGCTGGCGTTGCACTCTGGAGACGCCGTCGAAGGCAGCTGACACAATCGTGACGTGAAAATGCGTTTCGCCCTGGCTGCCGTCGCCGCGCGTCGCCCCGGCATGGCCGGCATGGCTGGCGCTTTCGTCCCGTACCTGGAGCGCCACGGGCGCGAAGGCGGCGGTTAATTTGTCCCGGATGTCGGCGGCGACCTGCATAGTACGAACTTCTCCCGGGCACCAGGAAAGTCAAGCAATACGTTTCCTTGTCTTTTACACTTTCAATCCCATAATCCTTGCATGGTCCAACCCCGCGCATCGCGCTTCAAAAGCGACATCCGGATCAAGCCGGACAAGGCTCGCAAGGTCGAGCCCGAGACTCGCATGTGCGAGGCGCCGGATTGCATCAAGGCGGGCAACTGCCGGGTCGCCAAATCGCCCAAGAACCTGTCGGAATATATCTGGTATTGCGCGGCCCATGCCCGCGCCCATAACGAGGCCTGGGATTTCTTCAAGGATATGGGCGACGACGACATAAAGCGGTTCCGCGAGGAAGCGCTGACCGGTCACCGTCCGACCTGGCCCATGGGCAAGCGCGGCGCCAAGGCGCGTCTGGGCCAGACCGCACTGGGCGGCTTGAATGACAGCCATGCGATGTTTGCAGAGGACGGCGAAACCGCCGCCGTGCGGCGTCCGGAGCGGCATTTGACGCGGCTTCAGATCAAGGCCATGGACACGATGCAGCTGGCGCACAACGCCACCTTGATCGAGATCAAGGCGCGGTATAAGGAACTTGTGAAGCGTTTTCATCCCGACGCAAATGGCGGCGACCGGGGTGCGGAAGAACGCCTGAAACAGGTCATCAAGGCCTATGGCGTGTTGCGCGCCTCCGGGCTTCTCACCTGAAACGGGCATTACCGCGCCCGCGCCCCCTTGGCAGCGGCCCCGGATCAGAGCCATGAGCACCCATACCGAAACCCTGGACACCAACGCCGCGCCCGACACGCAAGTCGATGCCGCCACCGTCTTTGGCATCAAGACCAAGATGAAGGTGCCCGCCTTCAGCCGCGCCAATGAGCATGTGCCGGAGATCGATCCCGCCTACCGTTTCGACCGCGACACCACCTTGGCCATCCTTGCGGGGTTTGCGCACAATCGCCGCGTCATGGTCCAGGGCTATCACGGCACCGGCAAGTCCACACACATTGAACAAGTGGCCGCACGGTTAAAGTGGCCCTGCATCCGCATCAATCTGGACTCGCATATCAGCCGCATCGATCTGATCGGCAAGGATGCGATCGTGTTGAAGGACGGTCTGCAGGTCACCGAATTCCGCGAAGGTTTGCTGCCCTGGGCGCTGCAGCGTCCGGTGGCCTTGGTGTTCGACGAATATGACGCCGGACGCCCGGATGTGATGTTCGTGATTCAGCGCGTGCTGGAAGTTTCCGGCCGCTTGACGTTGTTGGATCAGAACAAGGTGATCCACCCGCATCCGGCTTTCCGCCTGTTCTCCACCACCAACACCATCGGTCTTGGCGATACCACCGGCCTCTATCACGGCACCCAGCAGATCAATCAGGGCCAGATGGACCGCTGGAGCATCGTCACCACCCTGAATTATCTCACCCATGACGCCGAAGAAGAGATCGTGCTGGCCAAGGCGCCTGCCTACAACAATGCCGAAGGCAAGAAGACCATCTCCGCCATGGTGCGGCTGGCCGACATGACCCGCAACGCCTTTGTCGCGGGCGATCTCTCCACCGTGATGAGCCCGCGCACCGTGATCACCTGGGCGCAGAATGCCGAAATCTTCGGCGATATCGGCTTCGCCTTCCGCCTCACCTTCCTCAACAAATGCGATGAGCTGGAACGGGCCTCGGTGGCGGAATTCTACCAGCGCTGCTTTGGCGAGGAATTGCCGGAAAGCGCCGCCAAGGTGCTGGTCGCCTAGCGAGAAAAGGGTTGTCTGTGGCCAAGCCCGAGTCTCCGTCAGAACCTTTCAAGCGGGCCGTTTCGGTGGCGGTGCGTTCGCTGGCGGCCGAGCCGGAGCTGGAAGTCGCCTTTTCCAGCGAACCGCCGGCGCTCAAGGGGCTGAAGGCCCGCCTGCCCTCGCCGCATCGCAATCTGTCCGCCCATGACATCGCGCTGGTGCGCGGCACCGGCGACGCCTATGCCTTGCGCAGGGCCTATCACGACGAAAAAGTGAACAGCAAATTCCGTCCCGCTTCCCCGGACGGCGCCGCCGCCTTCGAAGCCGCCGAACAGGCGCGGGTGGAAGCGATCGGCGCCCTGGCGATGAAGGGCGTGGCCTCGAACCTCGCCTCCGGGCTGGAACAGCGGTTGCTCAATCGCGGACTTGGCAAGGCGCGCGGGCGCGACGAAGCCCCGTTGGCCGACGTGCTGGGCCTGTTGGTGCGCGAAAGCCTGACCGGCGAAAAGCCGCCTGCCTCGGTCGCCAATGCGGTCGAGTTGTGGCGGCCCTTTATCGAAGGCAAGGCGGGCGGAGACCTTGCCAAGCTGGCGAGCGCCTTGCGCGACCAGAAGGCCTTTGCCCGCCTCACCCGCACCATGCTCAACCATCTGGCGCTGGGCGATCAGAGTGACACCGATCAATCCTCCGACGATGACGCCGAGGGCGAAAGTCCCGAAGGCGAAAATGACGAAGGCGAAGACCAGGACGCCCAGCAGGACGGCGAAAGCGCCGCCACCGAATCCGCCGCCGACAGCGAAGACGGCGAGGAAGTCGATGCCGAAAGCGCCTCGGAGCAATCCGAGGACCTTTCGGACGCCACCGAGCCGGAAGATGGCGCCAAGCCGCAGCGTAACGACGGGCCTTTCGCCCATCAGGACGAATGGGGCTACAAGGTCTTTACCCCCGAATTCGATGAGGAAATCGCCGCTACCGATCTTTGCGAAGCCGAGGAACTGGCCCGGCTGCGCGGTTTTCTGGATCAGCAATTGTCCTCCATGCAGGGGGTGGTGTCGCGCCTGGCCAACAAGTTGCAGAGACTGTTGATGGCGCAGCAGAACCGGCATTGGGAGTATGACCTGGAAGAAGGCATGCTGGACGCCTCGCGCCTGCCCCGCATCATCATCGATCCGATGTATCCCTTGTCCTTCAAACGCGAAAAGGACACCACCTTCCGCGATACCTGCGTGACCTTGCTGCTCGACAATTCCGGCTCGATGCGCGGACGCCCCATCATGGTGGCGGCGATGTGCGCCGACATATTGGGCCGCACCCTGGAACGGGTTGGCGTCAAGACCGAGATACTGGGTTTCACCACCCGGGCCTGGAAAGGCGGACAGGCGCGTGAGAAATGGCTGGCCGCCGGCAAGCCGCCGCAGCCGGGCCGCCTCAATGATCTGCGCCATATCGTCTACAAGTCCGGCGACGAACCCTGGCGACGGGCCAAGCGCAATCTGGGCCTGATGATGCGCGAAGGCTTGCTGAAGGAAAATATCGACGGCGAGGCGCTGACCTGGGCCCACAACCGCATCAGCGCCCGTGCCGAACAGCGCAAGATCCTGATGGTGATTTCGGACGGCGCGCCGGTGGACGATTCAACCCTGTCGGTGAACAGCGGCAATTACCTGGAAAAGCATCTGCGCCGGGTGATCGAGGAAATCGAAACCCGTTCCAGTGTGGAACTGACCGCCATCGGCATCGGCCATGACGTGACGCGCTATTACCGCAAGGCCGTCACCATCGTGGACGCCGAGCAGTTGGGCGGCGCCATGACCGACCAGTTGACCGATCTGTTCGCAGAAGACGCCAGGCCGGTCCGCGGGCGCAAGCGCGCCTGATGCCGCTCACCGGCCCCAGCCGCACGGCGCTCGGCGTGGCGGTCCATCGCGCCGTCCATCAAGTCTTGGATGGCGGCCATATCTTCGCCGATCCCTTCGCAAAATCCATTTTGGGCCCGGATTCGGAAGGCTTGATCGCGGAGCGCTCATCGCCCCAGCACCGCCATATGCGCTCGTTCGTGGCGGTGCGCAGCCGCTTTGCCCAGGACTTTCTTGCGCAGGCGGTGGCGCGCGGTGTGCGGCAGGTGGTGGTGCTGGGCGCCGGTCTGGACACCACGGCGCTGCGCAATCCGAATGCCGCCGTGTTCGAAGTCGATCACCCCGTCACCCAGGACTGGAAACGCGAGCGGATCGCGGGCATGAATCCGCCCGCGGGCCTGCGCTTTGTGCCTGTCGATTTCGAACAGCAGAACATTGCCGATGGGCTTGCCTTGGCCGGTTTCGACCTTGCCGCGCCCGCCTTTTTTGTCTGGCTGGGGGTGGTGCCCTATCTGACGCGAAACGCCATCCACGCGACACTGGATTTCGCCGCGTCAATTCCCGGCAGCGAAATCGTGTTCGACTATTCGCAAGCCCCGGAACGCTATCCGCCCAAGCAGCGCAAGCTGGTGATGGCGCTAGTGGAGCGTGTCGCCGCTCTGGGCGAACCGTTTCGCTCTTATTTCGATCCGCCGGAGATGACGGCGCTGCTCAAAAGCAAAGGCTTTGGAAGGATCGAAGATCTGGGTCCGCGCGAAATCGGCGCACGTTATTTGAACCGGCGGATACAGACCGGGCGGGCCGGAGGCCATGTGGTATGGGCGCGCCGGTAACCGGCGACGGCCTTAAGCAGCCTTCGCGGCGGCCTACTTTCTCGATGGTCAGGCCGCCTTTGAGGCGGCCTTCTTTGCAATCGCGCGCTTCAGGCGCAGCGCCTTGGGCGACAGGACGCTGTCCTTGGACTTCAGGATGAAAGGATCCAAGCCGCCATTGCGGTCCACCGAACGCAGGGCGTTCATGGAGATGCGCAGCTTGTAGCTGTTGCCCAACAATTCGCTGGCCAGCGCGATGGTCTGCAGATTGGGGCGGTAGATCCGCTTGGTCTTGTTGTTGGCATGGCTGACATTGTGGCCAACCTGGGTGCCTTTACCGGTCAATTCGCAGCGGCGGGACATGGGCAGATCTCACGATTCGCAAGGATTTCAGCGGGTTGTCCCCGCAAAAGAGCGGGGTTCATAGGCAAATCGGGCTCCATGGTCAAGCCGGAACCGGGCCCATAAGGTTTGGGCTTGGCCTATGCCCCAAAACCACCAATATAAACAGGCACATTCCGGCCCTTGTTGAGAGGGCCTGATACGGGTCGCCATGAAGAAAACCGCGCTTTGCCTTGTCCTGATCCATGTCCTGAGCCTACCCGCCCTGGCGGCGGGTGGGGCGGGTGGCGAAGGTCCCACCCAGCCGGGTTCCCGGCTGGAAGTCGGCATGACCCTTTATGCCGGGGGCCTCACCATGGGCCGGATGACACTGGATACGACCCTGCGCAGCAGCGAGTACCATTCGGTCTCCACCTTGCAGACCTCCGGTGTGATCAACACCTTCTGGCAATCGGAAATCCAGGCGACATCCACGGGCAAGCTGGGCGCGAAGAATTTCATGCCCACGCTCTACGACAGCTTCTACACCGGCCGCGCCGGCAAGAAGCAGGAAGTCTCGCTGACCTATGAAAACGGCGCGCCGCCGCGGCTTTATGCCGATCCGGTCTATTCCACCACCGGTTTTGAAGTGAAACCGGATGACACCAAGAACACCCTGGACCCCTTAAGCGCGATAACCCTGATATTCAGCGGCGTGGGGACGCAGGCAGGCAATCCCTGCGGCCTTACCGCGCCGGTGTTCGACGGCCGCCGCCGCTATGACATCGAGATCACCAAGGTGCGCGAAGTCGATGTGCGGCTCGACAGTGGCCTTTATCAAGGCAAGGGCGTGCAATGCGATGCGCGCTATCGCCAGATCGCGGGCTTTCGTCCGCGGGTGCTCAAGCAGAACGAACAGTTTCCGGTGATCCATGCCTGGTTCGTCACCCTGCCCAGCGCGGTGGCGGGCCGCGATTACTCCGTACCCGTCCGAATCTGGGCCGACACCAAATATGGCGTGCTGGCGATCCTGGCCAATTCGGTGAAGGTGGACGGCCAAGTCCCCAAAGGCTTCAAGCCCTGAAAGCGTCAGGGAAAGTTCCATAATTGATCAGGGTACGGAATAGAGTCTGTGGGACCAGACAAAGCCCGACGGATCGGGAGGACCACTAGATGTGGTGGTTGCGGGCCGCCCAAATCCAGCTAAATGTATGAGAACAAAGGCAGATATTAATTTTGTTAGTGATTCGGACCACTAATGTTCCATCTTCGTACTGGTTCGAAATGTTGCATCCACAGCTCTCGATTGTGGCGGGTTCATTTCGCGGGCAATTTGGCCTAGGAACCGTATAAAACTTTGTTTCATCAGTATTTTTCTCAAACCTGACACCCGCCAATGAGCCAAAATATCCCCAAAGTGACCGCGGTTCTGGGGCCCACCAATACCGGCAAGACCTTCTTCGCCATCGAACGCATGCTGGCCCACAAGTCCGGCATGATCGGACTGCCGCTCCGGCTGCTCGCGCGTGAGGTCTATGACCGCGTCGTCAAGCTGCGCGGTCCCCATGAAGTCGCGCTGATCACCGGCGAAGAAAAGATCGTTCCCAAGGCGCCGCGCTTCTACGTCTGCACCGTCGAGGCCATGCCGTTGGACATTCCGGTCGCCTGCCTGGTGATCGACGAAATCCAGCTCTGCGCCGATCCTGAACGCGGCCATGTTTTCACCGATCGGTTGCTTCACGCCCGCGGCGAGGAAGAAACCATGCTGCTGGGCAGCGACACCATGCGGGGCATCATCCAGAAATTCATTCCCAAGGCCTGGTTTGTCACGCGGGCGCGCTTTTCCGACCTGGCCTATTCCGGCGCGAAGAAGCTCACCCGCCTGCCCCGCCGTTCCGCCGTGGTCGGTTTTTCCGCCGACGATGTTTATGGCATCGCCGAAGTGATCCGCCGCCAGCGCGGCGGCGCCGCCGTGGTGCTGGGGGCGCTATCACCGCGCACCCGCAACGCCCAGGTTGCACTCTATCAGTCGGGTGATGTGGACTTCCTGGTGGCGACCGACGCCATCGGCATGGGCCTCAATATGGATGTCGATCATGTCGCCTTCGCCGCGCGCGACAAGTTCGACGGCGTCCGCATGCGGGCTTTGCGGCCCGATGAAATCGGCCAGATCGCCGGACGCGCCGGACGCTACATGAATGACGGCACATTCGGCGTCTCGGTCGATTGCGAACCCTTCGAGGATGAGTTGGTACAGCGGGTGGAAACCCATCGCTACGACCCGGTGCGGGTGCTGCAATGGCGCAATGCCGATTTGGATTTCCGCAGCCTGGCGGCCCTGAATGAAAGCCTGGATGCCCCGCCGCCGGAACGCGGATTGACGCGGGCGCGGCCCGCCAGCGACGCGGTGGCGCTGAAAATCCTGTCGCAGGATTCCGAAGTCGCCCCCCTGGCCACCTCGCGCCAAAGCGTGGCGCGGCTGTGGGACGTCTGCCAGCTGCCGGACTTCCGCAAACTTTCCACCGACGAGCATGTCAAATTGGTGCGCAATATTTTCCTGTTTCTCAGTGGCGAAAGCGGTGTCATTCCCGACGACTGGCTGGCGCGCCACATCGCCCGCGCCGATGTCAGCGAAGGCGATGTCGCCACTTTGTCGGGACGGTTGGCGCAGATCCGCACCTATACCTATGCCGCCCATCGCCAGGGCTGGACCCGTGACGGCGCCCATTGGCAGGGCATCACCCGCGCGGTGGAAGACCGGCTGTCGGACGCGCTGCACGAAAGACTGACCCAGCGCTTCATCGACCGCCGCACCTCGGTGCTGATGAAGCATTTGCGCGACGATGAATTCGCTTCCTTGGCATTGGACGAGGCAGGCGGCGTTTCCATCGGCGGCGAGGCCATCGGCAAGCTGGAAGGCTTTCGTTTTGTGCCCGATCCCCGCGCGGTCGGCATTCACGGCCGCACCTTGCGCGCCGCCGCGCTCAAAGGCCTGGAAAGCGAAATCGCGGCGCGCAGTGCGGCCTTGGCCGGCGCCGAAGATGGCGCCATCACCCTCAGCGAACATGGCAAGCTGTGGTGGGACGGCGCGATCGTGGCAAGACTGGTTGCCGGTGCCTCGCCGCTGGCGCCCAATATCGAGATGCTGGCGGACGCGCATGTGAAGACAGATGCCTTGCATACGCGTTTGGAAACTTGGATCGCGGCGCGGATCGCCGCCAAGCTGGGACCGCTGCTGGCGCTGCGCGACGCCGCCGACGCCAAAACCGGCGAGCAAAGCGCCCTGATCGGCCAGGCGCGCGGCATCGCCCATCAACTGGCGGAGAATTTTGCCGCGATGGAACGCAGCAATCTGGCGCTGCCGGAAAAACTTGGGCCTTTGGTGCGGGCCTTGCGCCCCTTCGGCGTCTGGTTCGGCCGGCGCACCGTCTATCTGCCCAAGCTGCTGCGGCCCGATGCGGCCGCCTTGCTCACGTTGCTCTGGGGCGTGTGGAACAAGAAGGAAGCGCCACCTGCCCCGCCTGCGCCGGGGCTGACATCCTTTGCCGTCGATAAAGGATCGGATACCGCGCCGCTTCACGCCGGCGGGTTTGCGGTGATGGGTGGACGCGCCATTCGCTTTGACATGCTGGAACGGCTCGAGGATGAGCTGGAACAGGCGCTCTCGTCCGGCACCGATGCGGAAACACTGCAGACCAAACTGGTATCGCTGCTTGGCTCCAGCAAGGAAGAAGCGTCCCAGGTGCTTGCCGCGCTGGGCTGGCGAATGGTGGCGGTGGCGGACGCCAAGCCGGTATGGCGAAGAGCCAAGGAAAAGCCGCGCCCGCGCGATAGACCGCGCAAGCCTGAGCCGCCACCCGATCCCAATTCACCTTTCGCAGGTCTTGCCGCGTTACGTCTGAGATGAGCCGTATCGACAAATGGCTGTTCCATGCCCGCTTCTATCGCACGCGGGTGCTGGCTCAGGCCGCGATCGCGTCGGGCCGCATCCGTTTGAATGGGGCCAGGATCGATAAACCCGGCCATGTGCTGAAGGCAGGGGACGTCCTCACTTTGGGCAAGGGCAGCCAAGTGATCGCGGTAAAGGTGCTGGCGCTGGCGGAAAAGCGCGGTTCGGCGAAGGAAGCCCAGATCCTCTATGAAATGCTTGATTAGTTGAGAGCCATTCGCAAAAACTGCGGCCTCAATGCCCTTGCCTCCCGGGCCGACGCGCCGTAAGCACAGCCGCGTTTTCTGCCAAACGGCCGCCTGGAGCCCGCCCATGACCTATGTCGTCACCGAAGCCTGCATCAAGTGCAAGTTCATGGATTGCGTCGAGGTTTGCCCGGTGGATTGCTTCTACGAAGGCGAAAACATGCTGGTCATCAACCCCGATGAATGCATCGATTGCGGGGTCTGCGAGCCGGAATGCCCGCCCGAAGCGATCAAGGCCGATACCGAATCGGGCCTGGAAAAGTGGCTGTCGGTGAACGCCGAATATGCCAGGACCTGGCCCAATATCGCCCAGAAGGGCGAGGCCCCCTCGGACGCCAAGGAAATGCAGGGCGTACCGGACAAGTTTGAGAAATTCTTCTCCCCCAACCCCGGTTCTGGCTCCTAAACGGCCTACACGGCCCGACTGTAGTCCGCCCACGGAACAACCGTCACAAATGGTTGAATTCCCTGTCCTTTCGGCAGGCCTGAATAAACATCGCCAAATCAATGGGATGGCGCGGTTTTTCCTTCCTTTTTCGACAATCTTGTGATAGGGTCTTTGCCGTTCAGACACAGGACAGTCAGCTGCCATCCGGCGCCCCACCGGTGGATAAGCCGATTTTGTCACCACAGGAAAAAAGATGACCGCCGTTAAGACACCGCCCAAGCCCGTTGCCGCGCCCGTCAAGAAGGTTCCCGCCAACTCCAACAAGAAGCATGAGTTCAAGACCAACGATCATGTCGTCTATCCGACACATGGCGTGGGCAAGGTCTCCGGCATCGAGGAAAAGGAAGTTGCAGGCGCCCGCCTGGAATTGTTCATCATCGAGTTCGAAAAGGACAAGATGACCCTGCGCGTCCCCACCCTCAAGGCCAAGGCCGTGGGCATGCGCAAACTGTCCTCGCCCGAAGTCGTGGCCGGCGCCCTCAACACCCTCAAGGGCCGCGCCCGCATCAAGCGCACCATGTGGTCGCGCCGCGCCCAGGAGTACGAAGCCAAGATCGACTCCGGTGACCTGGTGTCGATCGCCGAAGTGGTGCGCGACCTGCACCGCGCCGGCGGCCAGCCGGAACAGTCCTATTCCGAGCGCCAGCTTTATGAAAAGGCCCTGGCCCGCATGGCCCGCGAAGTCGCCGCCGTCGAAAAGACCGACGAGCCGACCGCGGTCAAGCGCGTCGAAGGCATGCTGACCAAGAAGGCGGCATAAGAATTACCGATCCTCTATCGGTGAGAAGGCCCGGTGGAAACACCGGGCTTTTTCTTTGGTTCTATTGTTTCACTTTCCGGATTTTGTCGCCCTCCACGGCCCAAAGGGCCCTGTCAGGCGTACTGATAAAAATCGGTATGCGATGTTCAAGGCTCTTGAAAACGGCTGTTTCCACGGGAATGTCGGACACCAATTGCGTTATCAATACGCTGTCTGCCTGCCTGCCCCCTTCCGACTTGCCGAGAATGGTGCAGGAGCGCGATAGCGCGTCTCGCCGGATGACCGCCGTGCCATCCGCGGACACCGTCAGGCGGATATGTCCGCCCATCATGATCCGGTCGGGGTTGAGGGTCGCAGCCAAAGCCCAGGCCAGCCAGCCATCGCCCTCCGGATCTCTGAGGACCACGGTGTTGTAATTTTCTCCGCAGCGTTGGGTAATGCTTTTGATCGCCAGCAAGCTTGCGCTGTGCTGGGCTTTCTCGGTGTCGCTCAAGTGACGGTCCTGCGGCACCGAGACCACCGGCTTGCCGCTGGCATAGTTGATGTCATAGGCCGCTTCCGGCCCGCCCTCACCGTCGCGTATGAAGCGCACAAGCCGGCCGTCCGCCTCGACGATCCAGCCATGCACTTTTTCTTTCTGCAGCTCGGCCACGGAATGAAGCGCTTGCAAGGCGTCTGTCGCGTGCCAGGCCGCCTGGTCTTGGACATACATGTCATGTCCCAGCTTCTGAATGGTGGGAAGATCGAACTGGCGGATCGGCGGCGGCGCATCCTGCGCCCAGCAGGGATACGCCAGTGACATCGCGCATGCCAACGCAGCTACTGTACGCATCCAAGCCCCCCGCTCTTTCGCACTATAGCGGACTAAGGTTCGAGACGCTCAATCTGGAATGGATTGGAAAGCAAGATTTCCGCTCGCCCGCGATGGTCCTGCACGATGCCGCGGACGCGCACGCGATGTCCTGACAATGTGTCAAGATCGAAATCACGGAAGGCGCGCCGGTCGCCCGCAGCGATCACGGCGGAGAAGCCGTCCCTGCCCCCAAAATCCAGGACGGTGCGGCCGTCGACGCGGCCGATACGGCTGATTTGGCCTTCCACCAGTTGGAAGCTGCCGGTGCTTCCTTTCAGGTCCTGGGGTGAGCGCAGCCGGTAAGCGGTTAGCGCCCAGAGCCCGGCCCGTTTGGCGCGGCCACGGGCTTCGGCTTCATACAGGTCCGGGGCGCATTCGCTGCGGTCGGGAGAAATCGAGACACGGGCCAGCCCCTGCTCCAGCAGCGCCGTCTGCAGCCACTGCGCGCCGAACCCATGGACCCGCGGCCGGCCATAGCGGTCTTGCACCGGCGGCGTAGCGGTAAAGCTCACGGTGCCGGATTGCGCCATCGCCGCCAGAGCGGAGCGCGCTTGATCCGCCAATGGACGCGGGCGGTCCAGCGCCAGCCGGATGCCCTCCAGCCCTACGCTGCGTCCGCCGCCAAGGATCAGCCCGCCATCCCGTTCCACCCGCGCGACGCGGGCATGGGCGATTTCCACATTGCCGGCACAGTCAGGAATGAAGCGCTCTTCCCGTGCCGCATAACTGTCCTGCGGCAACCATATTGCCGCCAAAATCGCTGCATAACTCAGGATAACGGTGATCCGCGCGATCCGCATGCGGCCATTGGTTCCAAAACCAACTTTGCGGTCAAGCGTTACGGAACTGAGCGAAAGTCGATGAACATGGCCCTGTTTGCATTAGCCCCCAAGCTTCCCGATGTTTCCGCCATGCCGGCGGATGTGAAGGAAGCGATTCCCGCCTTGACCGTGATGATGGTCAATGGCGCGGTCAATTTCCTGATCGCGGTGCTGATCCTGATCGCGGGCTGGGTGGCGGCGCGCTGGATCAGCCGCTGGGTCCACGATCTGATCGACCGCAGCCATTACATCGACGACACCTTGAAGCCGCTGATCTCCAACTTCGCCCGCTACGGTATCCTGGCGGTAACGGTGGTGGCGGTGCTGACTCAGTTCGGAGTCCAGACCACCTCCCTGATCGCCTTGCTGGGCGCGGCGGGCCTGGCCGTCGGCCTGGCGCTGCAAGGCACCCTGTCGAATGTGGCCTCCGGGGTGATGCTGCTGATCCTGCGTCCCTTCCGGGTCTATGAGAGGATCAAAGTGGGAGAGGTGGCGGGCACGGTGCGGGAGATCGGACTGTTCCGCACCGAGATCGTCACCGAAGACGGCAATTTTGTTTCCATTCCCAATGCCACTCTGTTTTCCGGCACCATCATAAATTCCTCGCGCGAGACCACGCGGCGGACGCATTTCACCGTCGAGATAGACCGCAGCGAGAATATCGATGCGGTCCAGAAGAATATCCTGGAAGCTTTGGCGCGTGAGCCGCGCGTGCTCAAGGCGCCCGCCGCCACGGTCGAGGTGGACATGCTGGGCCCCATCTCCACCACCCTCACGGTTCATGCCTGGGTGCATAACAGCAGCTATCTCGCCACCCTGTCCGATCTCAAGAAGCGGGTGCGCGAGGCGTTGCAGGGCGCCGATGTGGCCGCGCCCGTGCCGGTGCCGCCGCCGGCGGTCGCGCCTTGGACGCCACAAGCCGAGAGCGGGAAGCAGTTGGAAAGTAAAAAGCCTAACTAACCGCTTTCAGCGAAACGCCCGGCGGTGGCGGCATGTCGTCCGGCACAAAGAAATCCGGCATCAGGTCCTTGGCCGGATCGACCCGGTATTGGTCGAAATCCGTCACGCCATTCTCGGCCAGGAAATTGTCGTCGATCAGGAAATTCCCGCTGAAGCTTTTGGGCTTGCCCAAGATATGCCAGGCGGCATCGGCGACGATCTCCGGCTTGCGGCAATGGGAGAGCCCTTCCTCGCCCGCCAGGATATTGCGGATGGCGGCGGTGGCGATGGCCGTGCGCGGCCACAGTGCATTGAAGGCGATCTGGCCGCGAAACTCTTCCGCCATGCCCAGCACGCACAGGCTCATGCCGTATTTCGCCATGCTGTAGGCGGGATGCGGCGCGAACCATTTGGCCGCCAGATTCAGCGGCGGCGACAGCATCAGCACATGCGGGTTTGCGGCTTTCCTCAGATGGGGAATACATGCCTTGGAGACCAGGAAGGTTCCGCGCGCATTGACCTGATGCATCAGGTCGAAGCGTTTCATCGCCGTGTCTTCGGTGCCGGTCAGGGAAATGGCGCTGGCATTGTTGACGCAGATATCGATTCCGCCGAACCGGCGCGCGCAGGCGTCCACCGCCGCCAACACCTGATCCTCGAAACGGATATCGCAGGGAAGAGGCAGCGCCTTGCCGCCGGCCCGTTCGATCTGGGCCGCGGCGCCGGCGACGGTGCCGGGCAGGCGCGGATCTTCCGTAACACTTTTGGCGGCGATGGCGATGTTTGCCCCGTCGCGCGCGCACCTCAGCGCGATGGCCAGACCGATGCCTCGGCTGGCGCCGGTGATGAAGAGCGTCTTGCCCGCCAGTGCCATATTAACCCCGATTTACTGCCTATATGACACGGAATGAGGCCCCTGCGCAGCGGGCCCTCGACATCGGGGCCACAGCCGCTAAATTGCCTGCCCCATGATTGACCTTTTGACCAAAACCGCCATTGCCGACACAAAGGGCGTCGCTGAAGCCGCCCGCATCCTCAAGCAAGGCGGCCTTGTCGCCTTTCCGACCGAGACCGTTTACGGCCTTGGCGCCGACGCCACCAATGGCGAAGCCGTGGCCGCGATCTTCGCCGCCAAGGGGCGGCCCTTGTTCAATCCCCTGATCGTGCATGTCGCCGATCTGGAAGAAGCACGGCGTCATGTGGAACTTTCGCCGCGCGCCCAGGCGCTGGCGGAGAGGTTCTGGCCGGGCGCCCTCACCCTGGTTCTGCCCAGGCGCAAAAATTCTCCGCTGTCGCTGCTGGTCAGCGCGGGTCTGGACACCGTGGCCTTGCGTGCGCCGTCCCATCCCGCCGCCATCGCGCTCTTGAAGGAAACCGGCAGGCCCGTGGCGGGACCTTCGGCCAATCAATCGGGCCAGGTCACCGCCACCACCGCCGCCCATGTCGCCGAAAGTCTGGGCGGCAAGCTGGATTTCATTCTGGATGCCGGCAGCGCCACCCTGGGCATTGAATCCACCGTGATCGGTTTTGATGGCGATCGCCCGCTGTTGCTGCGGCCCGGCGCCATTCCGCGCGAAGAGATCGAAGACCTGATCGGCCCCTTGGGCGCGCCCGGCAGCCTGATCTCATCGCCAGGGCAGTTGCCCAGCCATTATGCGCCGCGCGCCTCTTTGCGGTTGAACGCCAGCGAGATCGAATCCGGCGAAGTCTTGCTCGGCTTTGGCGATGCGCCAGGCGCCAAGCTCAATCTCAGCCCCAATGGCGATCTCAAGGAAGCCGCCGCCAATCTCTTCGCCATGCTGCGCGAGCTGGACAAGAGCGCCACCAAGATCGCGGTCTCGCCCATCCCCGATTCCGGCATCGGCGAAGCGATCAACGACCGGCTCAGGCGCGCGGCCGCGCCCAGATGACCTTGCATGACCGGTTGAAAGACGCGGTCGGAGCCAAGGGATTTTCCGTCGATCCAGGCGAGATCGCGCCTCATCTGGAAGAATGGCGCGGCAAGTATCACGGCCAGTCTCAGCTTTTGCTCAAGCCCGCCAGTACGGCGGAAGTCTCGGCCATTCTCGCCATCTGCCACGAAACCGGCACGGCCATCGTCACCCAGGGCGGCAATACCGGTCTGGTGGGTGGGCAGATTCCGTTCCAGAATGAAGTTCTGCTCTCCACCAAGCGGCTGAACAAGCTTCGCGGCCTGGACCAGGGCGGCATGACCGTGACGGTGGAGGCGGGTGTCACGCTTGCCGAGGTGCAGCGCGCCGCCGGAGAGCAGCATCTGCTGTTTCCTTTGAGCCTGGCCTCGGAAGGCAGTTGCACCATCGGCGGCAATATCGCCACCAATGCCGGCGGCACCCATGTGCTGCGCTATGGCATGACCCGCGCTTTGGTGCTGGGGCTGGAAGTGGTGCTCGCGGACGGCACGGTGCTTCCCATGCTGCGGGCCCTGCACAAGGACAATAGCGGTTACGACCTCAAGCAGCTTTTCATCGGCAGCGAAGGCACCTTGGGCGTGATCACCGCTGCCTGTTTGCGGCTGTTTCCCAGGCCGGAGGTTTCGGTCACCGCCCTGTCGGCGGTGCCCTCGCCCGTCGCCGCCGTGAA
>CADECX010000022.1:0-16292 GCA_902825865.1 uncultured Alphaproteobacteria bacterium | reverse complement strand
ATACCGGCGGCATGCTGTCGGCCTTTGAGCTGATGCCGCGCATCGCGCTGGACTTCGTCACCAGGCATATCGACGGCAGCCGCGATCCCTTCTCCGCCGCCTCGCCCTGGTATGTGCTGATGGAAGCCACCGGCGGGGCGCACGCCGATCTCACCGCCAGTTTTGAGGACGGCTTGGCCGACGCCATCACGGCGACCCTGGTATCGGACGCGGTGGTGGCCTCCAGCGCCGCCCAGGCGGCATCGCTATGGAAGCTGCGGGAAACCATTTCCGAAGCCCAGAAGCGCGAAGGCGCCTCGATCAAGCATGATATTTCGGTGCCGGTGGCCGCCACCCCCGATTTCCTGGCCAAGGCGGTGCCTGCCGTGTTGGCGATGCTGCCCGGCGCGCGGCCCGTCAGCTTCGGCCATCTGGGCGACGGCAATCTGCATTTCAATTTCAATTCGCCGAATGCGGGGGACGATCCCGGCTTCATGGCGCAATGGGAAGACGTGCAGCAGACGGTGCATGACATTGTGAAGGAATTTGACGGCTCGATCAGCGCCGAGCATGGCATCGGGGTGATGAAGCGGGCACAGTTGCCGCGCTATAAGAGTCACGAAGAACTGGACGCGATGCGCGCCCTCAAACAGGCTTACGATCCCAAGAATATTCTCAATCCCGGGAAACTGATCCCGCCGATGTTGCGGCTCTAGCCCAGCCTAGATCGTGTCGAGCTTCACCTTGGAAAGATCGCCCATCCAAAGACCGATTGCCTGTCCCTCATAACGGCGGGCCTCCTCGCGCTTGCCCAGGCCGTCATTGGCCCGCGACAGGATCAGCAAAGCCAGGGGATCGTAAGGCCAGGCGACCAGGCTTTTCTGCGCCGCGTCTGCGGCCTTGGCGAACTGGCCGTGCTGGAGCCAGGCCGCGGCGGCGCTGCGGCGCACCGGGTACCACCAGGGCGGCGGGTCCCAGGCGTGGGGCGAAAAGCCATCCTGCTCCGCCACCGCCTGCTCGAAGGCCTGCGCGGCATCGGCGAAGCGGTGTTGCAGCATCGCCAGCCGTCCCGCCAGAACAGCGCGGGCGAGCTTGAAGGTGCGGCCGTCGCCGCTGATCTTTTCCATTTCCGCCGCCAGGGATTTGGCATCGCCCAGGGCGGCAAAGGCCTCGCCACGCGCATAGTGATGGAAGCTGCGCGTATCCGGGCTGTCGGCTTCGGGTTCCGGCAGCGCCAGCATCCGCTGCGGATCGTAACGGGCGTAAATGGTGAACCGCCGTCCTTCGTCATAACTCATGCCGTCCTTGGCAAAATCTTTTTCCGGAAAGGCGCGGTGGAAATGATCGGCGAATTTCAGCGCCAGCGCCTTGTCGCCGGACATCAGGGTGCCGGCCATGCCGAAACTCAGATTGTGCTGGTAATAAAAGGCGCCCGACAGGCCGCCGCTGGTCTTGGTTTCCTCCAGATGATCGGAATCGGTTCGCATCGCCGAGGCATTGACGATGGCGGCATCCTCATAGCGGCCCATATGAAAATAGGTGTGCGCCGCCATATGGATCAGGTGGCTGGCATTGGGCGCCAGGCGGCCGAGCTTTTCGGCATAGGGCAAGGCCGATTGCGGGTGTCCGGCAACTTCCGCGGCATGGATATAGTAATGGATGGCCGCCGTGTTGTTGGGCGCCTTGGCCAGCACCGGTTCAACCAGCGCCACCGCCTGTTTTGCCAGCGCATCGGCCTCCGGCGACGGCGTCTTGCCCCGCCGCCGTTCCGTCAGCACCACTTGGGCGGCCAGCAATTGCAGGTCCGTCGTTGGACGAAGTTTGTCTGCCTTGAGCAGATCGGCGGCGAAATCATGTTCGGCGGCGGCATCCTGGGCCCGGGAATAGCGGCGCACCAAGGCGGCGGTAAGCTCTTTGTCCTGCACTGTCTTGGCCAGGGCTTGCGCGCGCTTTGCGATTTCCAGCGCCGATTTGAAGTCGGCCTCTTCGGCGTCGTAATTCTGCACCGCGCCGCGCGACAGGGCCTGGCCCCACAGGCACAGGACGCAACGGGGATCGGCTTGGACCGCCTTGTCGAACGCCAGCTTGGCATCGTCGTGATAAAAGGCGTGGAACATCTTCCAGCCATAGTCGAACCAGGCTTGCGCCTTGGGATTGGCGGTGGAGATGGAGAAGCCGCCATCGCCCATGCCGGCCTGAATAAAGATGGAGCGATTTTTGTCGGAAGGTTCGGCGCGGGCTTCCACCCGGCAAATTGCCGAGAAGGCGGCGAGCGACTTGTTGGCGAAGGACAGGTCGGTTGTGGATTGATTGGCCGCCTGACTGGGCAGCGCCACCAGCCACTCAAGCGTGGCACCGGCAAATGCGCCTAGACTATCCCGCCTCATCCCCTGCCCCGTATCCGGCCCCTAGGAGCGTACCACCCGGCCGTTCTCAATCACGATGATACGGGCATGCGGGTTGGCCGCCAGGGCCCAGACCAGCGCCACGATCCAGCCGATCACCGTCCAGCCCAAGAAGAAGTTGAGCATGGCGATGCCCAGAGCCGACGGGGTCTGGCGCACCAGGGCGATCAGGGTGGGCAGCCAATACAGGGCGATCAGGAACAGGATGACGCTCATCAAGGGACCAACCTCCGGGACCGAGGGCATAATATAGGGATAAATCCTGGCGCTTCTAGACCTCTCAACCTTCGCCAGTCGTTAGCGACAGCGTCGTTCGACCAGGGTGAGGAATGACAAAATCCTCATGCTGAGCCTGTCGAAGCATGGGGATCACGCCGCTTGCGGCAGCTTGACCGCTTCCGGCGCCAGCGCGTCCGGCGTCTGGTTGGAATGGGCCGAGATTCGCGCCGTCACCATGGTGGCGAGGTACGGCAGGCTTTGCACCCCCAGCATCACCATCCACATGGAAACCGCCGGATCCTGGAAACCGCGGGCGAACCCCATCGAGATCATGGCCATCAGCAGCAGGGCGAGCAGCACGGCTTCCTGCCACACCACCCTGAGCACCTGGCTGAAGTTGGCGGGATCGGCGCATTTTGGCGTTCGCAGGAACGGCTTGCCCGATGTGAACAGTCCCGTCCACACCGCCTTGCCGACCGTATGGGTCAGAGACAGGCCCGCCACCGACGCCACAAAAGCGCCTTTGACGCCCGAGCCGACCTTGGGCGGATACAGCAACAGCGTCTTGAGCAGTTTGGTGGCGAACAGGGCCATGGCGGCGGCCGACAATGCCGGCATCGGCACGTCGATCATGCTGGGCAGCACCCACATCATGATCGTCCAGGCGATGGCCATCAAAGTCACCACCATGCCCAACCCGTCCGAAATCCAGGGCAGCCATCCGGACAGGAACTGGTAACGCTGCGGCCAGGACAGCGCCGAAGCGCCCGCGAAAATCTCCTTGGCGTGACGCTTGAGCATCTGCATGGCGCCATAGACCCAGCGATAGCGCTGGGTCATGAAGGCTTCCAGCGTGTCGGGCATCAGGCCCGAGCCCATGCTTTGCGGCACATAGGCGGCTTCGTAACCGGCCTCGAACAATTTCAGGCCCAGTTCGGTATCCTCGGTGATGCACCATTCGCTCCAGCCATCGACTTCGTCCAGCGCGTCCTTGGCGACGATGGTCATGGTGCCGTGCTGGATGATGGCATTGTGTTCGTTGCGTTCCACCATGCCGATATGGAAGAAGCCGCGATATTCCTCATAGGCCATGGACTTGAAGCGGCTTTGGCAGGCGTCGCGGTAATCCTGCGGCCCCTGCACCAGGGCGATGCCGGGCGAGGCGAAATACGGAATGACCCGGCGCAGCCAGAAAGGCTGAACCTGATAGTCGCTGTCGATCACCGCGACATAGCGGGCGTCCGGATCGGTCAGCGCCAAGGCGCGGTTGAGGGCGCCGCCCTTGAAGCCCTTCAGGCCGTCAAAGTGGAAGAAGCGGAAGCGCGCAAAACCGGAATTCAACACACGGCAATGCGCTTCCACCGGCCGCCAGGTTTCGGGATCGGGGGTGTTGTTGTCCAGAATGATGACTTCGAAATTGTCGTAGTCGAGCCGCGCCAGCGCATTCAGCGTCTCGATCACCATCTGGGGCGGTTCGTTGTAGGTGGGCACATGGATGGAGACGCGCGGGCTCTTTTCGGGAATGCCGACCCGCACCACCCGCCGGTCCACCCGCCACAGGCTGGCGGCCAGTTCGATGCCTTCGGTCAGGATCACCGCGCAAGCCAGGATGACCAGCGGCGACATGGCGACCAGAGCGGCGACGTTGGTCGGATCGATATATTCCAGGGCGGTGGCGTCGATCACCGCCAGCAGACCTGTGGAGATCAGCACGATCATGCCGCCCATCACCAGATAGCCGGTCTGGCGCACCTTGGGCATGCGTCCCAGCACCAACAGGCCCAACAACAGGCTCAGCACCGCCGCCATCAGCGCATAGGCGCGCCATTCCGGGAAGGTACGGATCAAGCCGGTGAAGGGAAATTTGGGATTGCCGGTGGCGTCGAACAGGCCCCAATAGCGCCCGGCCACGCCTTCATTGGCGTCTTTCCAGGGCTCGTCATAAGCCTCCAGCAGATAATAGTCCCAGCCCTTTTCCATCGCGTGCTGAACGAAGGCGCGGATGAACCAGGCTTCGTTGGCGGTGGAGGCTTGGGCGCGGCCGCGCGTGCGCCCTTCCGATGGCCAGCCCGCTTCTCCCACCACGATCTGCTTGTCGGGAAATTCGCCCTGGACGTGATTGTAGAATTTCTCGGTGGATTGCAGGCTGCCGCGAATGTCCACATTTTCCCAATAGGGCAGCAGGTGGACGAAGATCACATCGACATATTTGCCGACCTCCGGCGTCAGCATCCAGGTCGACCAGGGTTCGGCGGTGGTGACCTTGATGCGGGCGGGCAAGGCGGCGCGCACCCGCTGGATATAGGCATTGAGCTGGTCCGGCGAGACATAGCCGAAAAGCTGAGTCTCGTTGCCGACGATCACCCGGTCGATGGTGCGCCGGTTGGCCAGGGCGGTGCGAATGGCCAGCGCGATCTGCTGGTCGTTCTTCTCCATGTCCGGGCTGATCCAGATGCCCAAGGACACCGTCATGCCGTAGCGGCGCGCGATCTCCGGCACCTTGTCCATGCCGCCATCCACCGTATAGGTGCGGATGCGGCTGGTGAGATGCGAAAGCTGCGCCAGGTCGCGGGAGATATGTTCCGGCGTGATGTTCTTCTGATCGTTGATATTGAACTGGCGGCTGGGGCTGTAGGCGATGCCGCGCACCTGCCCGTCCCATTCCGGCGCCGACACGGTATAGTCGCGGCTGGTCCAGAACAGCGCGCTGGCGCTGACCACCATCACCAGCGCGATCAGGATCCGGAGCTTGCCGCCGCCCAGATGCCGCGCCGTCCACAGCCGGGTGATGAAACTGCGCAGCACGATGCTTACTGTTCTTCCCGCTCGCTGGGATCGGGAATGTAACCCTTCTCGCCGCGCCTGGGCGCCGGCGTGGTTTCCACCAGCTTGATGTCGAAGATCAAGGTCTGGTTGGGCGGAATAACGCCGTCACCCGCGCCGCGCACGCCGTAACCGAGATTGGGCGGAATGACCAACTGCCAGCGGTCACCCTCGCGCATCAATTGCAAGGCCTCGATCCAGCCGGGGATCACGGAGCTGAGGTTCAAGGAGGCCGGCAATCCCGGCGAGGTGCCGTCGAAGACCACGCCATTGATCAGTTTGCCGGTGTAATAGACCTTCACCGTGTCGGTGCGTTGCGGCCGCTTGCCGAAACCGTTCTGAAGAATGCGGAACTGCAAGCCGCTGGGGCGGTTGATCACGCCCTTCTTCACTTTGTTGTCTTCCAGATATTTGAGATTGGCGTCGATGCTGAGCGCATCGGACACCGGTTTCGCCTGGGCATTGGCGGGCGCGGGTTGCGCCAGGACGCGCGAAACCGTCCCTCCCGCCAAGACCGCCAGGGCAAGGGCAAAAATCGCCACGCTACGCTTCATGTCACGCTCCGAACGCTACTGCCGCCCACCTGCCGGTCCGGACCTTTCGGTCCGATACGGTTGTCCCATTGTAGCAAGCCGGCCTGCTGCATCCAAAGCCCCTGTCCTGCCCGGAAATGGCGGAAAATCACCAGAATTTGTTCGCCAGGTGGACCAGGACCACCAGGCCGCAGGCCATGACCAGGGCGCCGCAGGCCTGATTGATGATTCGCATGGCCTTTTCGTCGATCCGGGTGTGGAAAAGGCCGATAAAGGTGGTCAGGGCCAGCCACCAGGCGGTGGAACCCAGCAACACGCCTGCGACCACAAAGCCGGCATCATTGTAGCTGCCGGGGCCGCCCGCCAGTCCGCCCAGGCCGGCGAACATCACGCCGAATGACAAAAGGGTCACCGGATTGGTGATGGTCAGGGCGAAAGTCGACACCATGGCGCGGGCCAGGTTGGTGCCTTCGCCGTCGGTCTTGGTCTCCAGGCAGCGCGGCACGGGCGGCGATATGAAGGTGCGATAGCCCATCCACACCATCAGGGCGCCGCCGACCAGCTCGATGATGGTGGCATAGCCCTCGATCATCTGGGCGATCCAGGTCAGGCCGAAGCCCATGATGGCGGCGAAAATGCCGTCGCCCAGCGCCGCGCCCAGTCCGGAAACAAAGCCGTTGAGCGGACCGAAGGCAAAACTGCGGCGGATGCAGATCAGGTTCACCGGGCCGATGGGAACCGCCGCGACCAGCCCCATCAACACCCCGGAGGCGATCAAATAGAAATAGATCATGCCTGTTCCAGCGTTTCCACGAAACGCACGGGTTGGCCCAAAGCGGCATCCGTTGCGGCACCGGTGGCTGCGAAGTCACGCATGACGATTTGTCCACGCAAGATGGTGGCGACCGGCCAGCCCTTGGTCTTCATGCCGTCGAACGGCGTCCAGCCGCAGGTCGAGGCGATCCATTTGTTCTCGATCATGCGGGTCAGGCCAAGATCGACGATGGTGAAATCGCCGTCATAACCGCGGGCGATGCGGCCCTTGCCGGCGATGCCGAAAATGCGTTGCGCGCCCGAAGCCGTCAGGTCGACGAAGCGCTCCAGGGTCAGATTGCCCTTGTTGACATGATCCAGAAGAATGGTGGCAAGGGTTTGAACCCCGGGCATGCCCGAAGGCGTGTCGGGATAGGTCTTGTCCTTTTCCTCGCGCGTGTGGGGCGCGTGATCGGAGCCGATCACATCGATCACGCCTTCGCGCACCGCCGCCCACAGGGCCTGGCGATGGCTTTCATCGCGGATCGGGGGATTCATCTGGGCATAGGTGCCGATCCGTTCATAACATTCCGGCGCCGACAGCGTGAGATGCTGCGGCGTGGTCTCGGCGGTGGAAATATCCTTGGCGGCGGCCAGCAGCGGAATCTCGTCGCCGGTGGTGATGTGCAGCACATGCAGGCGGCGGCCCGCTTCTCGCGCCAGACGCAGCACCCGCTCGGTGCACATGCGCGCGGATTCGGCGTCGCGCCAAACCGGATGGGTCTCGGGCTTGCCGCGTTCGGCGAGATGCTTGCGGGCGATCATGCGGTCTTCGTCCTCGGAATGGACCGCGACCCGGCGCTTGCCTGCTTTCAAGGCGGCGAGAATGTCCGCCTCCTTGTTGAGCAGCAGAGTTCCGGTGGAGGAACCCAGGAACGCCTTGATGCCGCAAACGCCGGGCATCTTTTCCAGCTCGCCCAGCGCGCCGATATTGGCGGGTGTGGCGCCGACATAAAAGGCATGGTCGCAATGCATGCGGCCCTTGGCGCGCGCCAGCTTGTCCTCGATGGCGGCGCGGGTGGTGGTGGGCGGCGCGGTGTTGGGCATCTCGAACACGGCGGTGACGCCGCCCAGGATTGCCGCCAGGCTGCCGCTGGCCAGGTCTTCCTTGTGGGTGTTGCCGGGCTCGCGGAAATGCACCTGGGTGTCCATCACCCCGGGAAGCACATGCAGGCCCTTGGCCTCGAACGCGGTGGCGGCCTTGGCATCCGGAAAGGAACCGATGGCGGCAATGCGCCCTGCGATAACCCCGACATCGGCGGGGGCAATGCCGTTTGGGGTGGCGACGATCCCGCCCCGGATCAACAGATCGAAACTGTCCTTCATGGGGCAAGGCAGTTAGCCCAGCCTCCCGGTCTTGGCAACCGCCGCCACTCCCCCTAAGTGGAGGGGATGGAACCCGCTTATCTGGATGACCGCGCAGTTCTGGCCATTTCGGGGCCGCAGGCGCGCGATTTTCTGCAAGGCCTGGTCACCAACGATATCGCCGGCGGGCTGGCCCCGGGCAGCGGACTCTATGCCGCCCTGCTCTCGCCCCAGGGAAAAATCCTGTTCGATTTTCTGGTGACCGAAGGCGATGGCGCGCTGCTGTTGGATGTGGCGCGGGAGCAGCGGGATGCGCTGCTGAAAAAGCTGAGCATGTACAAATTGCGTTCCAAGGTCGGGATTGAGGCGCGCGATCCCTTGGGCGTCTATGTCAATCTGGCGGGGCATCCCGACAACAGGATTGTGTCTTATGCCGATCGAGCCGTGACCTTCGCCGATCCGCGCTTCACCGGTCTTGGCCTGCGCAGCATCGGCGCCAGGGCCGAGATGCCCGCCAACCTTTCCGGTCCACGCGTCTATCACCAGCACAGACTCCAATTGGGCATTCCGGAGGGCGTAGATTTCGGATCCGAGAAAATCTTCGCACTAGATGCGGGGCTGGCGGAACTGAACGGCGTCTCGTTCACCAAGGGCTGTTACATCGGCCAGGAACTGACCTCGCGGATGAAGCATCGCGCCACCTCGCGCAAACGCATCCTGACCGTGACGGCGGAAGTTCCGCTTCCCGCCGCTGGCGCGGTGACCAGGGGCGGTACCGAGATAGGCGAACTGATTTCCAGCCACGGCCAGACCGCCTTTGCCTTGGTGCGGCTGGACCGCTTGGAGGAAAGCAGCGGCGATGCCGCCGCCGCCGGAATTCCGGTTGCAATAAAAAAACCCGCATGGCTCGCTTGAGCATGGAAAAGAAGCGTTGCTGGTGGCCGGGCGAAGACCCGCTTTACTGCGCCTATCACGACAGCGAATGGGGCGTGCCGGAATATGACCCCCGCGCCTTGTATGAAAAACTGGTGCTGGACGGTTTTCAGGCGGGACTGTCCTGGATCACCATCCTGCGCAAGCGCGAGAATTTCCGCAAAGCCTTCCACGATTTCGCGCCCGAAAAGATCGCCCGTTACGGCAAGCGCGATGTCGAGCGGCTGTTAAAGAATGAAGGCATTATCCGCAGCCGGGCCAAGATCGACGCCACCATCAAGGGCGCCAAGCTGTGGCTGGAGATCGAGGAAAGGGAACCGGGCGGCTTCCGCGAGCTTATATGGAAGCATGTCGATGGCGTCCCCAAGATCAATCGCTTCAACAGCCGGGGCCGGGTCCCGGCCAAGACCGCGATGAGCGAAGGCCTGGCCAAGGAACTCAAGCAACGCGGCTTTAATTTCTGCGGGCCGGTGATCGTCTATGCCTTCGCCCAGGCCACCGGCATGGTCAACGATCACCTCACGACCTGCTACCGGCATGAGGAATGCGCAAAGCTGGCGAATAAATGAAGCCGGTACTGGTCTGGTTCCGGCAAGACCTGCGGCTGAGCGATAACCCCGCCCTGGACTTTGCGGTAAAATCCGGCCGGCCGGTCATCTGTCTTTTCGTGCTGGACGACCAAAGTCCAGGCGCGTGGAAATGGGGCGGCGCGTCGCGCTGGTGGCTGCATCATTCCCTGGCCGCGTTGGACAAGGCATTGGACGGCAGGCTGGTGCTGCGCCGGGGCGATGCAGCCAAGATCGTCAGGGCGCTGGTGAAGGAAGGCGGCGCCGACACGCTGGTGTGGAACCGCTGCTACGAACCTTTTGCGGTCGCACGAGACAAAAGCCTCAAAAGCGATCTGAGCGCTGATGGCGTGACGGTTCAGACGTTCAATGCCGCCCTGCTGCACGAGCCCTGGGAGTTGAAGACCGGCGGCGGCACGCCCTTCCGGGTGTTCACACCTTTCTGGAAGGCGATGCGGGCCATGGATGTGGCCAAGCCGCTGGCCGCCCCGCGCAAGCTCGATCTGCAAAAGGCCAAAAGCGAGGCGCTGAAGGATTGGAAACTTCTGCCCGCCAAGCCGGACTGGGCGAAAGGCTTTGATTGGACGCCGGGCGAAAAAGCGGCCCATGCGGCGCTGTATGATTTTCTGGATGATGTGAAGGAGTATGGCCGTGCCCGCGACCTGCCGGATCGTGACGGCACCTCGCGCCTGTCGCCGCATCTGCATTGGGGCGAGATTTCACCACGCCAAATCTGGCAAGCCGTGACGACGCACGGTCATAGCGGCGGCAGCGAGACTTTCCTGAAAGAATTGGGCTGGCGGGAATTCTGCACCCAGCTTCTGTTTCACAATCCCACCCTGCCCGAACTGCCGCTGGACAAGCGCTTCGAGAAATTCCAATGGCGCAAAAGCGCGAAGGATTTTGAAGCATGGACCAAGGGGAAAACCGGCATTCCCATTGTCGATGCGGGGATGCGCCAGCTCTGGCAGACGGGCTGGATGCACAACCGGGTGCGCATGATCGTGGCCAGCCTGCTGATCAAGCATCTGGGGATTCACTGGCGCGAGGGCCAGGCCTGGTTCTGGGACACGCTGGTGGATGCCGATCTCGCCAACAACAGCGCCAACTGGCAGTGGGTGGCGGGTTGCGGCGCCGACGCCGCGCCCTTTTTCCGCATCTTCAATCCTGTCCTGCAGGGTGAAAAATTCGATCCCCGGGGCGACTATGTCCGGCGCTTTGTGCCGGAATTGAAGGCGGTACCGGACAAATTCATCCACAAGCCCTGGACCGCGCCGCAGCCGCCCGCCGGCTACCCCGCCCCGATTGTGGATTTGGCGCAGGGCCGGGAGCGCGCTTTGGCCGCTTTCCAAGCCTTGAAGCGGTAACATTGGGCGTCTAGTTTCCAGCCATGCCCGAAATGATCAAAAAAGACGTCATCGCCGCCATCGGCAACACGCCGCTGATCCGCCTGCGCCATGCATCGGAAGCAACGGGGTGCGAAATTCTGGGCAAGGCGGAATTTCTCAATCCCGGCCAGTCGGTGAAGGACCGCGCCGCGCTTTACATCATCCAGGACGCCATCAAGCGCGGAGCCTTGCGGCCCGGCGGCACCATTGTCGAAGGCACCGCCGGCAATACCGGCATCGGGCTGGCGACCGTGGCCAATGCCATGGGCTTCAAGACCGTGATCGTGATCCCCGACACCCAAAGCCAGGAAAAAAAGGATGCCCTCCGTCTGCTGGGCGCGGAGCTAATCGAAGTCCCGGCCGTGCCGTACAAGAACCCCAACAATTACGTGAAACTGTCGGGACGGCTGGCGGAGCAATTGGCGAAAACGGAAGCCGCGGGCGCGGTCTGGGCCAATCAGTTCGACAATGTCGCCAACCGCCAGGCCCATATCGAAGGTACGGGTGCGGAAATCTGGGTGCAAACCGGCGGCAAGGTCGATGGCTTCACCTGCGCCGTGGGCAGCGGCGGCACCTTGGGCGGCGTCGCCATCGCCCTGAAAGAGCGCAACAGGAATATCCGCATCGCCGCCGCCGATCCGCATGGCGCGGCGATCTATAGCTGGATCAAGACCGGCAAGCTGGAAAGCCACGGCACCTCCATCACCGAAGGCATCGGCCAGGGCCGCGTCACCGCCAATCTGGAAGGCGCGCCGTTCGACGATGCCTATGAAATTTCCGACGAGGAAGCGTTGCCCATCGTGTTCGACCTGTTGGAGCATGAGGGCCTGTGCATGGGCGGCTCCACCGGCATCAATGTGGCGGGCGCCATCCGCATGGCCAAGGATATGGGGCCGGGCCATACCATCGTCACGGTGCTGTGCGATTACGGCAACCGCTATCAGTCCAAACTGTTCAATCCGGAATTCCTGCGCGAGAAGGGTCTGCCCTGCCCGCCCTGGCTGGTGGAACAACGCACGCCGATAGACGTACCATTTGAATGAGCAATCTGGTTTCCACCGAATGGCTGGCGGCGCATCTGGCGGATGTGCGGGTGGTGGATGCGTCCTGGTACATGCCCGATGAAGAGCGCCAGCCGGCCAAGGAATTCGAGGCCGGGCATATTCCCGGCGCGGTATTTTTCGACATAGACGGCATCGCCGATAAGTCCGGCGGTCTGCCGCATATGCTGCCATCGCCGGGCGAATTCTCCCGCGCCGTGGGTGCGCTGGGCATCGGCGATGGCGAGACCGTGGTGAGTTATGACGGCAGCGGCCTGTTTTCTTCGCCACGCTTGTGGTGGACCTTCAAGGCCATGGGGCACGACAAGGTGAAGGTGCTGGACGGCGGCTTTCCCAAATGGAAGCGCGAAGGCCGCGCCGTGGAAACCGGACCGGCCCAACCGAGCAACAAATTTTTCACCGCCATCGCCAGGCCGCAAATCGTCCGCGGCTTCGGCCAGATGATGGATGTCGTGGCGGGAAAGTCCGCGCAGATATTGGATGCCCGCAGCGCCGGACGCTTCAAGGCCGAAGAGCCCGAACCGCGTGCCGGGGTGCGTGGCGGCCATATGCCCGGCGCCCTGAATGTGCACTACCGCAAGCTGATCGCCGAGGACGGCACCTTGAAACCGCCGGAAGCGTTGCGCGGTGTGTTCGATGCGGTCGATCCCGACCGCCCGGTGGTGACGACGTGCGGCTCCGGCCTTACCGCCGCCCTGCTGTCATTGGCGCTGGACGAAATTGGCGCGAAAGATGTGGCGCTCTATGACGGCTCCTGGACCGAATGGGGCGCGCGCTCCGAAGCGCCGGTGGTGACCGGCTGATGGTGCAGAAGGGAACAAGCAAGCGCCGCATTCCGATGACGGTGACGTTCCTGGAACTGACCACCAAGCCATCCGCCCTGCCCCCGCCCCAGCCGCGCGGCAAGGTCGCGTTCCTGAAATGCGAAAAGCCGCCGACCCATTTCTACCGCTATCTCTACGACACGATCGGCGCCGACTATTATTGGGTGGATCGCAAGAAGCTGTCGAAGGAAGCGCTGGCGGAGGTGATCCATGATCCCCGCAACCAGCTCTTTGTCCTGTATGTCGAAGGCAATCCCGCGGGCATGGCGGAGCTGGACCTGCGCAAGCCGGGGACCTGCAACATTTCCTATTTCGGCCTGATGCCGGACGCCATCGGCAAGCGGATGGGTTACTTTTTCCTCTATCACACCTGCATCAATGCCTGGCTGCAGCCGATCGAGCGGCTGACCATCAACACCTGCACCCTGGACCATCCCCGCGCCCTGCCGCTGTACCAGCGGATAGGCTTTACCGCCTATAACCGGGAAGAACGGTTTGTTGAGTTACCGTAAGTTTGCGGGCAAGGTCGGGGGATGAACACGGATTCCGCGCCCGGCAAAGAACTGACCCTGCGGGGTCTGCTGTTGGGCGTGGCCCTGACCTTTGTGTTCACCGCCGCCAATGTCTATCTGGGCCTGAAGGTCGGTCTGACTTTCGCCACCTCCATCCCCGCCGCGGTGATTTCCATGGCGCTGCTGGGGCTGCTGCCGGGTTCCAATATCCGGGAAAATAATATCGTCCAGACGGTGGCCTCCTCGGCCGGGGCGATGGCATCGATCATCTTTGTGCTGCCCGGACTGGTGATCATCGGCTTCTGGACCGGTTTTCCTTTCTGGACCTGTCTGTTCCTGGCGATCGCGGGCGGCGTGTTGGGCGTGATGTTCACCATTCCCTTGCGGCGCGCCTTGGTGACCCATTCCGGTCTTCCCTATCCCGAAGGCCTGGCGGGAGCGGAAGTGCTGCGCGTCGGATCGGACGCCCGTTCCGACAATCCAGAAGCGCGCGAAGGCCTGATGGCGGTGATCCTGGGTTCGCTGGCGTCGGCGGGATTGACCATCGCGGCGGCGTTGCGGCTGGCCGTGGATGCCACCCAGGGCTTCTTCCGTCTGGGCGCCGGCGCGACCGGTTACACCTTTTCTTTTTCACTGGCCTTGGTCGGCGCCGGTCATCTGGTAGGCATATCGGTTGGTGTGGCCATGCTTTTGGGCATCGCCATCGCGTGGCTGGGTGCGGTTCCCATCCTGACCGCGATGACGCCGAGTGACGCTCCCTTGGCCGAGTCGGTCATGACGGTGTGGCGCACCCAGGTGCGCTTCATCGGCGCCGGGGCCATGGCGGTGGCGGCGATCTGGTCGCTGGTGCGCATGATGGGACCGATCCTGACCGGGTTGGCGCAAGTGGCCGCTCGCCAAGGTGCGGCAGCGGGTGAAGATCACACCGACCGCGATATTTCCGTGCGTTTGATGATCGGTTTGGCGGGGCTCTCACTGCTGGCCTCCACCATACTGACCTGGCGCTTTGCCGCCGATGCGGGCTTGGTCGCCAGCGCCGTCGGCATCGCGGCCCTGTCCATTCCCATCATGCTGCTGTTCGGTTTCATCGTCGCCGCCATCTGCGGCTATATGGCGGGGCTGATCGGCTCGTCCAACAGCCCGATCTCCGGCGTCGGAATCCTGGCGGTGGTGGGCTGTTCGCTGTTCCTGCTGCTGTTCTTTTCGGGAAGTCCGGTGAAGGCGCTGGCCGCCACCGCGCTGTTCATGACGTCCATGCTGTTCGCCGGAGCGTGCAGTTCCAACGACAATCTGCAGGACCTCAAGACCGGCCAGCTGGTGGGCGCCGCGCCCTGGCGCCAGCAGGTGGCGCTGCTGATCGGCGTGGTCGCTTCCTCGCTGGTCATTCCCTATGTGCTGAATTTGCTGGCTCAGGCTTACGGTTTTGCCGGCGCCGCCAATCTGAACACCATCACCGCCCAGCCCCTGGCCGCGCCCCAGGCCAATCTGATCTCGACCCTGGCCCTGGGGGTGATCGGCGGCGATCTCAACTGGAATTTCATCGGCCTGGGCATCGGCATCGGCCTGTGCGTTGTCGCCCTGGACGAGTTTTGCCGCATGCGCGGCTGGCTGAGAATTCCGCCCCTGGCGGTGGGTTTCGGCATCTATCTGCCCATGTCGATCACCTTGCCGGTATTTGTGGGCACCTTGATCGGCTGGCTCTACAACCGCCGCGCCCGCACGCCGCGCGCCGAGCGGCTGGGGGTGCTGATCGCTTCGGGCATGATCGTGGGCGAAAGCATCTTCGGCGTGATCAACGCCGCAATCATCGTGGCGGCCAACCGTGACGCGCCCCTGGCGCTGGTACCAGACGATTTCGCCTTGGCCTTGCCGCTCGGTCTGCTGGGATGGGCTGGGCTGACCGCCCTGCTTTACGGCTGGCTGCTGCGGCGGACGCGCACCGCATGAACCGCACCCTGTTCGGCTATCCGCGCGGGCTCGCTTTCCTGTTCGGAACCGAAATGTGGGAACGCCTGTCCTTCTATGGCATGCGCGCGCTTCTGGTCGGTTATCTGGTCAAATATCTGCTGTTGCCCGGCCAAGTCGAGCATGTGCTGTTCTATCCGCAGATCAATGCGTTTTTTGAAGCATTGATGGGAGCGCAGACGCCGCAATCCTTTTCCTCGCTGGTCTACGGCACCTATATGGGCCTGATGTATGCCACGCCGCTATTGGGCGGCTGGCTGGCCGACAATCATCTGGGCCAGCGCTATACCGTGGTGCTCGGCATGGTGCTGATGGCCCTGGGCCATTTCATGATGGCGTCGGAAGCGCTGCTGTTCCCGGCGCTGCTGCTGCTGATTGTCGGCGGCGGGATATTCAAGCCCAACACCACCGCCCAGGTGGGCCTGATGTATCAAAGCGGCGATCCCCAACGCGACAGCGCCTATGGGATTTTCTATATCGGCATCAATCTGGGGGCGTTCCTGGCGCCCTTTGTCTGCGGCACATTGGGCGAAAAGCTGGGCTGGCACTACGGCTTCGCCTCCGCCGGTGTGGGAATTCTGCTGGGCATAGCGATCTATTTTTGGGGCTGGCGCGATCTGCCGCCCGAACCCATGCGCGCCAAGACACAGAATGCACCGCGTCAGCCGCTCACCAAGGAAGAATGGCGGTCGGTTGGCGCGCTGTTGCTGCTGGTCATTCCCCTCACCCTCTATTGGGCCTGCAATGAGCAGCAGGGCAATACCGGCGCGCTATGGTCGATCGACAATACCGACCGGGCCATCAACCTGTTCGGCTGGCATACCGAGATTCCCTTCACCTGGTTCCAGTCGCTCAATCCCTTTGTGGTTTTCGTTTTCACGCCCTGGATACTGGCTCTATGGAACTGGCAGGGCGCACGTCAGCCCAGTTCCACCATGAAAATGGTCATCGGCTGTTTTCTGATGA
>CADECX010000021.1 GCA_902825865.1 uncultured Alphaproteobacteria bacterium | reverse complement strand
GAAAGGTCCGCCAGCAGGCCTGCTTCCGCCTGGCTGCCGGGACCAAAGGCCATGGCAAAGGCGGGATCGTCCAGCACCGCCAGCGTTTCATCGACCAGCGCAGCTGCATTTTTCAGCCCGCTGGCTTGAACAAATTTCAGCGCGACGTCGCGGCGCTTGCCGGGCGCGATCTCCGGCAGCCGCGCCAACAAAGCATGCACCACCAAACCGCGGCGGAAACGCGCGGCGCCCTTGTCCAATGGCGAAAAAGTTGGAGGTGTGACGCCCAGCGCATCCGATGGCCGGATCAAACGCGGTAAAGCCGGTTCCGGCGGCGCGGGCTTTGCAATCCAATCCGGCAGGTGCGGTGGTACGCCTGGTGCGGCGGCAAGATCGCCACGCTCCTCATCCAACGCGCCATAGCTTGTGATTTCGCCATCGCCCCTTGTGACCTTCACGCCCAGGCTTTCAACGGCGGTTTGCGCCAGTTGGTACCAGGAACCCGGCTTCACGCCTTTCTTGCTCTCAAAGCCGCAGACATAGAGCCGGTCGCGGGCGCGGGTCAGTGCGACATAGAGCAGGCGGCGATGCTCCTTCAGGGCTTCTTCCTCGGCTCTGGCCTTGGCGGCTTTGACGATCTCAGGCGCTTCGTCGTTGGGCAGCGGGAACAGCACGGTACCATCCTGATACAGAAGATGTCCCTTGCGGCTGGGCGGCTCGGGTAAGGCAGTGGTGTCGGGCAGGATGACGATATCGGCCTCCAATCCCTTTGCGCCATGCACCGTCATCACCCGCACTTCGTTGCGGCCGCGTTCCATGTCGCGTTTGATCTCGGTCGAGCCGCGCTCCACCCAATCCAGAAAACTCTCCAAGGACGGCGTGTGGTTCTGCTCTTGCGTCAAAGTGAGGGAAAGAAATTCATCGATGGCATCGGCGGATTCCTGGCCCAATCGCGCCAGCAACTTCTCCTTGCCGCCCAGGGCGGTGAGGGCATGGGAATAGAATTCAAAGGGCGGGGCGTAATCGGCGCGCGCCAGCATGGCGGAGAGAAAGCCATGCGCCTCGGGATAGTCGCCGCCTCGCGCCACGAAGGCGCTCCACAGATCGCCCCTGCGGCCATGCGCCAGGGAGAACAAATCCTCTTCGCTGAGGCCGCACAGCGGCGAACGCAGCAGCGCCGCCAGGGTCAGATCGTCTTCCCGCTGCAGGACAAAGCGGCCCAGGGCGATCAAATCCATCGCCGCGATCTGTTCGGTCAGCCGCACCCGGTCGGCGCCCGCCACCGGAATGCGGCGCAATTTCAGCTGGCGGATCACTTCGCCGCCGAAAGGCTCGCGGCGCGGCAGCAAAATCATAATGTCGCGCGGCGCGATCGGCTGATTATGCCCTGGCAGCCGGGCGCGGCTGTTCAGCCAGCCGGCGATCTTGTCCACCACCTGGGCGGCCAGCCGCGCCACGGGGCCTTCTTTCTGCACCGCATCGACCGGGGCGTAATAGTCGGTCTCTTCTTCCTGCTCGGGCGCCAGGGCGGGCCAGAATTCGATCCCGCCCTTGGCGGTGTCGCGATAGGCGACATGCTCGATCTGGGTGTCCTTCACCGTCAGTCCGGCCCGCGCCACCTGGCCTTCAAACACCTTGTCGACAAAGGCCAGAATTTCCGGCGCCGAGCGGCGCGAGGTGATCAGTGGAACCTCATGCAGATGCTGCTCGGCGCCCGCGATCACTTCGGAGAAATGGCGGCGGTTGATCTCGAACTGGCCGGGGTCGGCGCCCTGGAAGCTAAAGATGGATTGTTTTTCGTCACCCACCGCGAAAATGGTGCGGAGCTGGCCGCGTTCGCGCCCCTGGCCGGCGAAAAATTCCTCGGTCAGTTTCTGGACGATTTCCCATTGCTCGGGGCTGGTGTCCTGGGCCTCGTCGATCAGCACATGGTCGATGCCGCCGTCGAGCTTGTAGAGAACCCATTGTGCGGCGCCGCGCCGGTGCAGCAGGTTGCGCGTCTCCACGATCAAATCGTCATAGTCCAGCACGCCGCGCAGCCGTTTGGCGTTCTGATAGTCGTTGCGCATGGCTTCGATCAAGGTCAGGGCGGCGTGTGACAGTTCGGCGGCCCGCGCCGCCCGGCGGCGTTCGGCGGCGGTGCAGAACAGCGTCTGCAACTGGGTCAGTGCGGCGAGAAGGTCCGGGCGCGCGTCGGCCAGCGCCTTGGTGGCGAGTTTTCGCGGTTTCCCTTCGATGGTGAGAAAGAAGCTCTCCAAGGCGTCAAAACCAGCAACCAGATCGTCTGCAAAGACGGTATCCAGCTTGGCGGCGGCCTTGGCATCGGTTTTACCGCCACCGGCCAGCCAATCGCGAATTTCGCGCAGACGGGTGATGTCGCGCGCCAGCCCGGCGCAAAAGTCCTCGGCGATACCGTGCGATGTTTCGCCGTCTTCCACGCCATGCGCGGCGCGTACTGTGGCCGATAGATCCTCGATATCGGCAAAAAAACGGTCCAGCTTGCGGCGGTCGTTGCCCAGGGCGGCATCCAGAATCCTGGTCAAAGTGGCTTCGCTGGTTTCGATCACCAGCAGCGCCACCGCGGCCTGCAATTTTCCGTCCCCGGCACCCGCGCGCTCCAGCACATGCTGGCGCGCCTCCCTGATCAATTCGCGCGCCGATTGGTCGTCCAATACTTCGAATGCGGGCGGAATGCCGGCCTCGATGGGAAAGCGCGACAGCACGATCTGGCAGAAGGCGTGCAGGGTCAGGACCTTCAATCCGCCCGGGGTCTCCAGCGCCGCCGCGAACAGCCGCCGCGCCAAAGGCAGATAGGCAAGAGCGTCGCCGCCGATGGCGATGATGGCGTCGCGCAATTCCTCGTCCGGCAGCATCGACCATTTGCCAAGCTGCTGGAACAACCGGTCCTGCATCTCCGCCGCCGCCGCCTTGGTAAAAGTCAGGCAGAGGATTTTCTGCGGCTCGGCATCCGCCAAGAGCAGCCGCGCCACCCGGTTGGCCAAAGTGTAAGTCTTGCCGGCCCCGGCATTGGCCGCCACCCAGGCGGAAATCTCCGGATCGGAAGCGATCATGGAAGGATCGCGGGTCATGGTTCTTCGCCCCAGCCGGAAGGCGACCATTCCTTGACCCGCGCCAGATGGTCGTAATCGCCCGCGATATCGGCGCGATAAGGGCGCACGCGCGGGCGATAGGCGGTGGATTCTTCCCGGAACCAGGCGATGCGCCGCGCCAATTGGGTGACGGCTTCCTCCGCCAGCGCCGCCGCATCGTCTATATGCCGGGGCGTGCGCGCCAGTTTTTCGCTGGCAAGGCTGAGATAGATCAAATCTTCGGCGATGCGTGCGCCGATTTGCGGGAAACCGCCTTGCGCCAGCATCGCCGCCTCCAGCGGCAATTGCGGTGACAGAAGCTGTTCGACCTGCTTGATGGTGGGAATCGCGCCAGTCTTGTAGTCCAGGATCGCGCACGTACCGTCCTTGAGAAGGTCGATGCGGTCGGCCACTCCGGTCAGGGTAAAGTCGCCCAGCGCCAGGCTACCCTTGATCTCCAGATGCGACGCCGCGACTTTTTGGCGGCGCTCGCGTTCGAATTCGACAAAGCCGCGCGCCGCCGCGCCGAAACGCGGACGCCACAGGGACAGTGCCGCCTTGGGAATGCCGGCTCCGGCGAACACCTGGTCGGCGATAGCGGTCAGTTGCCGCTCGGCATCGTCCGGCAATCCGTCTTTATACTTGGCGATGAAGATTTCCAGCGCCTTATGCAGCGCGGTGCCTCGCTCCAACGGTCCGATCGGCTCGTCCAGCGCGTCCAAGGGCTGGAGGCGCAAAACATGCTTGGCGTAGATGGCATAGGGATCTCGCAACCAGGTTTCGATTTCGGTGACCGACAGTCGGCGCGGCCGGGTTTCGACCGCAGGCGTGGGCGCGGGCCGGGGCAGCCGGGGCCCCAGCGGAACATCCATCATCCGCTCGGCGATGGCGGCATAGTCCAGTTTCGGCGCCAGCGCATCTTCCAATCCCAGGCCGCGGGTCAGTTGCGTCAAACGTTGCAGCCAGCGCGAGGCGATGGTGGGCGCACCGTCGGCTTTCAAGGCGCGGCTGAGCAAGACACAGGGCCCGGCAGCCTGCATGGCGAAATCATGGGCCGAAAGTCCGATGCCGCGCTCCGGCTGTTCCAGGCCCAGGCTGGCGCGCATGGGGCGGGAAAACCAGGGATCGGTTCCGGGGCTCCGCGGCCATGTGCTTTCGTTCAAGCCGCCCAGCACCACCAGATCGAAACGCTGCAACCGTGCTTCCAACGGCCCCAGAATGGCCAGGCGCGGATGGCGCCCGAAGGCGGCGCGCACCGGCAGCTTCATTGCCAGATTGCGCAGCAGTGCGGGCCAGGAACCGGGCTCGACCGGCTCCAAATCCGCCACCGCAAGCTTGAGGGCGGCAACAAGTCCGGCGGCCGCCTCGCCGTCATCATTGGCCCACAAGATGCAATTTTCATTTTCGTCGCAGGCCAAGGCCTCGGCGGCCCGGACCGTCTCATCAAGCAAGACTTCCAGCGGCGCATCGCCTTGCGCGAACAGATTTTCCAGCGGCGCAAGGAGGACCGCGATCTCCTTCCACCATTCCGTCAAGCCGGCCAGCGCTGAGGCAGGTGGCGGAACGCGCGCCTGTCCGGCCTTGGCGATGGCGCGGGTCACACCCGCAAGACCAGGATCGGGACGCGGCCCGCGCAGGCACCAACGGTCCAATTCGCGCGCCCGGGCGCGGAAAGATGCGCCGTCCTGGCTGCGGCGGGCGAAGGGATGCTTCAACAAGGCCAGCAGCGGCACCGGCGCAAAGCGCGTATGCGCTGCTTCCGCCAGCAGACAGAGGAACGTGCCGGCGGCGGTGTGGGCCAAGGGGCGGCCGGCGGAATCGTCGATCGCGATATTCCAGCGCGTCATCTCGGCGGCGACCCGGCGCGCCAGATTGCGGTCTGGTGTGACCAGGGCGGCGGTACGGCCCGGAATTTCCAGCGCTTCGCGCAAGGCCAATGCGATGGCCAGGGCTTCCTGGGCCGGATCGGCAGCCTGGATCAATCCGAAGTTCTTGAGGCCTTCACGGATGCCGTGATCGTCTTGCTGCGCCAGCTCGCGCCAGACATCGGTGGTGGGCGCAGGGCGCAACACTTCGGTTAACAGATTTTCGCGCGCCGGATTGTCCGGCGCGGCGAACCAGTCCGTCACGTCTTCGCGTTCCGCGCCGATTTTCTGCAGCAATTGCCGCAAGCCATATTGCGGATGGCCGGGGTCCAGCCTCTCCCAGCTATCGGCATCCAGTCTCTGATCCAGCCCCGGCAGCACCACCGCGCCTTGCGGCAGGCGCGCGATGGTTGCCAGCAGTTCGGCGGTGGCTGGGATGGAGCCGGTCGAACCCGCGGCAATCACAAAACCGGACGGGGGTGAAGCTTCAAGCCGCCGGGCCAATCCTTGCAGCGCAGTGATACGGCGCGCGGCGGGATTGGCGGCATTCTCGGCCGCCAAAATCGCGGGCCATTGGTCGCGCAGCAGGCCCAGGAAACGTGAAACCCCTTCCCAATGTTCGGCCAGGTTGGCGGGCGCCAGGTCCTTGAGCTTGGACAGATCGCAGCCTTGGGTTTCGACTTCGTCCATCACCTTGGCCAGGCTGTCGGCCAAAGCCGCGCTTTGCGCGAAAGACAAAAGGCCGCCGCGTCCGGCCCGGTCCCATTGGCGGATCAGCCGCGCCAGCAGCAATTGCCGCCGCAAGGGCGCGATGGCGGGGGTAAGCTCCAGCCCTTCGCTGGCGGCATCGAACAAGAGTTCGTCTTCCTCGCTGTCGCCCAGCGGGCGGAACTGCGGCAGCAGCGCCGCGCCGCCCATCACGGCAGCGAAAGCGTCGCCGAAACCGCGCGCCGCGCGGCGGGTGGGCAGGTAGATGATGGCCGAGGATAGCGCCAGCGGATCGTCCCCGGCGCGCGCGATCAGGCCCCGCGCCAGCGTTTCCGCGAAGGGCGCGCTGGCGGCAATGGTGAAGAGTGATGGATGCTTCACGCCGCCGGCTTCATGCTGCGGTTAGGGCGGCGAGGGCGGCTTCGGCCTCCTCGCGCGCTTCCGGCGTGCCGACATGGATCCAGGTTCCGTCCAGCACGATGCCGGACAATCTTTGCGCGGCGATGGCGCGGTCCCACATGATGTTGGTGGAGAAAGCGCCCCCCGGCGCATCGGCGAACAGGCGCGGATGCACGATCTGCACTCCGGGATAGGCATAGGCGGCGCCGCTATTGCCGCGCGCCCGCACCACATGGCCGTCGGGCCGCAAGATGAAATCACCCTGGGCGTCATAGCCGATGGCGGTGGACATCTCGGCCAGCAGCAACAATCCGTCCATCCGGCTTTCATCCCATTTGGCCAGCATGGCGGGGAGGGCGGGCGCGTCTTCCACCCAGATGGAATCGGAATTGATCACAAAGAAAGACGTGTTGCCGAAATGGGGCATGGCCTTGACCACGCCGCCGCCGGTATCGAGCAATTTGTCGGTCTCATCCGAAAAGACGATCTCGACATCGCGCCGCTTGGCCAGGTGAGCCTGCAGCATCTCGGCCTTGTAGTGAACATTGACCACCACAAGCTTCACGCCGGCCGCCACCAGCCGGTCGATGGAATGATCGATCAAAGTCTTGCCGCCCACCGTCACCAGCGGCTTGGGCCGGTCGTCGGTCAGGGGCCGCATGCGCAGCCCCAGTCCCGCTCCCATGATCATTGCGGCGGTGACCTTGCTCACGCTTTTCCTTTGCTCAAAGGTGGCTCCACACGGCGTTTGTCTTTTGGAATCACGCGATCATACCATGCCCGCAGATCCGCCAGGGCGGGATGCGCCAGGTCCCGTTCCAGAGTGGCCCAGACGCGCGGCAGGAACGCCAGATAGCGCGGCTTGCCGTCGCGCTTATGGAGGCGGGCGAAAATGCCCACGATCTTGGCATTGCGCTGGGCCGCCATCACCGCCATTTCGTGACGGAAGGCGGCCTCGTCGACCGGCGTGCCTTGCGCCCGCATTGCCGCCAGATAGTGGACGGTGGCGGCTTCCGCCAGCTCCGGACTGACGTCGCGGCGCGCATCCTCGACCAGCGAGATCAAATCGTAGGCCGTGCTGCCGGCCACGGCATCCTGGAAATCGATCAGGCCGACACGGGCGACGCCGCGCCGTTCGGGCAGCCATAGAAGGTTTTCGGCATGATAGTCGCGATGCACGAACACGCGGCGGCTTATGCCGATTCCGGCCAGGGCGGCGCGCCATAACGCGCGATGTTCCGACACTTCCGCATCCGTCGCCTTGCGGCCCAAAGCCAGGGGCAGGAACCATTCGACCAGAAGATCGGCTTCTGCCACCAGCGCCGCCTCATCATAGGCGAAGAGCGGCTTGTCGGCGGACAGAGCGGCGGGCGCATCATTGGCATGGATTTTCGCCAAGACTTCCACGGCGGCTTCATAAAGTTGTTTTTCGCCACCATGGTTCGCCAGCACTTCGGCGAACAGCGCGTCGCCCAGATCTTCCAGGATGACAAATCCCTGTTTGTGATCGGCGGCATAAATGTCCGGCGCCGCCAGGCCGTGGCTGCGCAACCAGGCCGCCGCGGCGGCGAAACGGGCGCAATCCGCGCCCGCCAGCCGCGCCACGGCGTTGTAACCAAGCGCACGCCGCACATCCTCGCTGGCGCCGGGCGGCGCGACCGCACCTTCTGCATCTTGCGGCTGATCCATCAGCATGGCGTTTCGTCCGGCCATCGCCAGCCGTGCGTAGCGGCGGGTGGAGGCATCTCCCAGCCAGGGCGAGACAGTGGCCGCGCCCCAACCGGCTCCCGCCAGAAAATCCTTCATCGCAACTTGACGATTAGAAGTCGGGCGATCAGACATGTGCTTCCCATTCGCCAGGACCGGTCAGCCGCGCCAGGCGCAGCCCCTCCTGCAAAGACAGCCGGACATGCAAAGCTTCCGGCGGCAGAACTTCCGGCGCGCGCTCAGGCCATTCCACCAGCACCGCGCCATCCGCCAGCGCGTCATCGAAACCGAGTTCGGCCATCTCTCGCGGACTTTTCAGGCGATAAAGATCGTAATGGGCCACGGGGGGCTTTGTGTCATAGCTCTGGACCAGGGTGAAGGTCGGACTGGGAACATCTTCGCTGACACCCAGTGCGCGCAGAATGGCCCGCGCCAGGGTGGTCTTGCCGCTGCCCAGATCCCCCCACAAGGCGACCGCCACGCCAGGCTTCAAGCCGGATGCGATGCCCGCGCCCAGCCTTGCGGTGGCGTCAAGGTCGGGCAGGGGAAACTCCCGGCGGAACGTCTCGCAAATGGGGGCCATGGCATCGCTTGTAGCCCGCCATTTTCCCATTCGGAAGGGGTGGGTTTGCCCGCGCCGGGCGGGCATGCTAACCCCGCGCGCGAATTACGGAATACCAGCCAAAATGCCCGAATCTGTTGTGATTATCGGCGCCGGCCAGGCGGGCGCTCAGGCGGTGCAGTCCTTGCGCGCCGAAGGCTTTGATGGCCCCATCACCATGGTGGGCGACGAGGCCTATCCGCCCTATCAGCGCCCGCCTCTGTCCAAGGCCTATCTGCTGGGCACCTTCGAGCGGCCGCGCCTGTTCCTCAAGGCCGACAGCTATTATGCCGAAACCGGCTGCGAGCTTCTGCTGGGCACCAGCGCCAAGGCGATCCATCGCGCCGAACGCACCGTTGAACTGTCCGATGGACGCAAGCTGGCTTACGACAAGCTGTTGCTGACCACCGGCGCGCGGGTGCGCAAGCTCAAATGCCCCGGCGCTGATCTGCCCGGCATTCATTATCTCAAGACCATCGCTGATGTGGACGGGCTGCAGGAAGCGTTTCAGCCCGGCAAGCGCATCGCCATTGTCGGCGGCGGTTATATCGGACTGGAAGTGGCGGCGGTGGGGGCCAAGCGCGGCCTGGATGTGACGGTGTTCGAAGCCATGGACCGGCTGATGGCGCGCGCCGTGTCGCCGCAGCTTTCGTCTTTCTATGCCGCCGAGCATGAAAAGGCCGGGGTCAAGCTCAAGCTGCGCACCGGGGTGGAAGCGTTTGAAGGCAATGGCAAGGTCGAGCGGATTATCGCGGGCGGCCAGCGCTATGACACTGACATTGTGCTGGTCGGCATCGGCGTGGTGCCGTGCGACGAGCTTGCCACCCATGCCGGTCTTGCCAGCGAGGACGGCATTGTGGTCGACCAGAATGCGCGCACCGGCGATCCCCATATCTGGGCGGCCGGCGATTGCACCCGCCATGTCGGGCGCGAAGGCCATTCTCTGCGGTTGGAATGCGTGCAGAACGCCATCGACCAGGCCAAGCATGCGGCGCTGGCGATGGTGGGCAAGCACAAGACCTATAGCGAAGTGCCGTGGTTCTGGTCGGATCAGTACGACTTGAAATTGCAAATCGCCGGCCTGGCGCGCCCCAGCGACCGGCTGGTGCTGCGCGGCGATCCCGCCTCCCGCAAATTCGCGGTGTTTCACCTGCGCGACGGCGCGGTGGCGGCGGTGGAGGCGGTCAATGCCGCCCCCGAATATCTGATGGGCAAGAAATGGGTGGGCGAGGGCAAGAAGATCGCGCCGCAGATGCTGGCCGACACCTCCGTTCCCATGAAGCAGATGGCGTGATGCCGAAATACAAAGTCACTTATATCGAAGACGGCGGCAAGGCTCATACCGTGGAAGTCGCGGAAGGCTGGTCCTTGATGGAAGGCGCGGTCAAGCATCTGGTCCCCGGCATCGATGCCGATTGCGGCGGCGCTTGTTCCTGCGCCACCTGCCAGGTCTATGTCGCGCCGGAATGGCAGGCCAAGCTGCCGCCCCGAAGCGAAATGGAAGAAACCATGCTGGATTTCGCACCGGATGTTCGCCCGAACAGCCGGTTGTCGTGTCAGCTGCGCATGAGCGCGGAGTTGGACGGGATTGTCCTCATGCTGCCGAAAACTCAGCACGCCTGATTTTTACAGATAAGCGGTTTTTCTATCCGCGCTCTGTTCCGGATGCGGCTCGTCGTCGTGAACCCGCCGCGGCAGATGGCAGCGCACCAGGGTGCCGCCGCCATTGCTGGTTTCGATCTCGACCCAGCCGTCATGCAATTCCAGGAAGCGGTTGACCAGCGCCAGGCCCAGCCCGGCGCCCGCGCGCGTGCCCGAACGGCCCTTGGCGGAGAAACGCTCGAACACATTGGCCTTCATGTCCGGCGGCAGTCCCGGGCCGTTATCGGCCACCGAGATCTGCACATCCTCGCCCACGATCGCCGCCGTCAGGGTGATGGTGCCGCCGCGCGGCGTATATTTGAAGGAATTGGAAAGAAGATTGAAGACGATCTGGCGCAGCCGCCTTGCATCGGCCAGGAAAATCCCGGCCTCCTTGCCGAGCTCGACATTCAAGCTCAGCCCGACTTTGGTGGCCCATTCCCGCGCATGACTGGCGATATCGGCGATCAGCACGGTCAGGTCGATGCGTTCCAGTTCCAGCCGCAAGGCGCCCGATTCCACCAGCGCCAGATCCAGAATGTCGTTGACCAGATTCTTGAGCGTGTTGCCGCCCGCCACGATGGCCTGGATATATTCTTCCTGCTGATTGTTCAGCGGGCCCGGCGTGCCGCTAGCCAGATGCTCGGAGAAGCCCAGAATGGTGTTGAGCGGCGTGCGCAACTCGTACGACACATGCTTGATGAAGTCCGACTTGAGGCGGTCGGCCGCTTCCAGCCCCTCATTGCGGTCGCGCAGGGCGCTTTCGATGCGGAAGCGGTCGGTGACATCCTTGAAGGTTACAAGCGTCGCGCCGTCGGGCAAAGGCGAGGTGGAGAGCGACAGGATGGAACGGTCGGAGCGTTCGACATCGCCCAACTCGCGGGCGCCCGCGCCCGCCATGATGGCCTGGATCAACTGATCCCAGATCGCACTGTCGCCGAACTTGTCGCGCGACAAGGCGGCTATGGTGCGCACATGCGGCTCGCCTTCCAGATCCTCGCGGTCGAATTCCCAGATGCGGGCGAAAGCGGCATTGTGGAGCTTCAGCTTGCCGTCGGGACCGAAGGCCGCCACGCCTTCGCTCAAGGTGTTCAAGGTCGCCCACTGCACCTTCATCAGGGTGTTGTAGTCGCTTTGCAGGTTGAGCCGGGCGGTGACGTCTTCATACAGGAAGGTCAGGCCGCCGAAAGGATGCGGCTGGGTCAGCACCCGGATGGTCTGTCCGCCGGGAATATGCCAGCTGTCTTCGCTGGAATTTTGCCGTGCCCCTTCGGCATACAGCGCCAGCCGCCCGCGCTTCCAGGCCATGTAATCGCGCTGTTCCGGCAATTTGCGCGTATCGCGCAACCGGTCCAGCACTTCGCCGTCGCTGGGACGCTTGTCGAGGAAACTTTCCGGCAGCCCCCACAGCCCGACAAATGCCTTGTTGTAGAAAGTCAGTTTCTGGTCGCGGCCGAAGATCGCCACCGCGGTCTGCAGCTTGTCCAAAGTGTCGGCATGGGCGTCGGCATGCTGCTGCAACTTGGCTTCCGCCGCCGATATTTCGGTGACGTCCACCGCCGCGCCGATCACGCCGGCATCGCCCAACGGGATTTCGATGAAGTCCAAGGCGCGGCGCTGGCCGCCGATCACCGAGAAGCGGCGCTCCTGCTGGGTCGTGTTCTGGGCGCGGGCCGCCGCCGCCAAGTTATGTTCGTTTTTGTCCAGCGCCAATTGCTCGCGCCTGGCGCTTGCCAGATCCTTGGCGCCGGCGCCTTTGAGGAAGGCGTGATTGCCCCAGGCCAGCGCCAATCCCTTGTCGCGCAGCCAGACCGGAATCGGCAGCGCGTCCAGGATAGCCTTGTACTCGCCGCTTTCCTGGCCTTGCACATTTTCTTCCTGCAGCCAGACCGCCGCCATGCCGCCCACCGCCCGCCCGCGCGACATCAGGGCGCGGCCATTTTTGTCATGAACCTTGAGTTGAAAGGCCACGCCGCGATCCGACAGGCCGTCCAGCGCGGTGGAAAGCGTCAGCGCGTCGGCGCCCTTCAGGCAGGACTGCAAAAGTTCGTCGCCGCCGCCATAGGAAAAGGGCCCGGCGCCGTCGCGGCCCCATACCAGCAAGGCGTCGCGTCCGGCACTGAGCAGCGCGTCGCGTTCGCCGACCGCCGCCTTGGTCTTGGTGCCCACCAGCCGCAGCGCGCGGCGCAGCCGTCGCGCGGCGCGCTGTTCGGCAAGCGCCCAAAGTCCCGCCGCGATCGCCAGCGCCACGCCGCCAACCGCCAGCGCGGACAACACAAGCAGATTGCCATTCTGCAGGACGGCGGCGTCGGTGATGGCGATTTCCACGGCGCCCAAGGCAGGCAGGGGCGTAAGGACGAGGCCACCCAGCAGGATGCCCTGCCAGTGCCGCCCCATTGCCCCCGGCCTTCCGCCCTGTCCCATGAACCTGGGACGCATGCCGCCAGCCCCCGTTAACTTTTCGCCTTTTCGGCGAATCACTTTGGAATCAATAAGATAGCTTCGGAGGGCGAGTCCGACTAGGACTTGTGGTTAATAAATTACTAAAATCTAAATCCGGCCCACAACTCCAGATTTAGTAGGCTGTGGACAAATTGTGAGTCAAATCAGGGCGTTAAGAATTTGGGCGGCCCAAAAGCAAAAGGGCGCGCCGAAGCGCGCCCTTTGGTCCGTCTAGGGACAAGCCTTAGTAGCGATAGGTATCCGGCTTATAGGGGCCGGACTGCGCCACGGTGATGTAGTCGGACTGCTTCTTGGACAGTTCGGTTAGCTGGGCGCCGACCTTGCCCAGATGCAGGCGGGCGACCTTCTCGTCCAGCACCTTGGGCAGGACATAGACCTTCTTCTGGTACTTGCCGGTGTTCTGCCACAGCTCGATCTGCGCCAGGGTCTGGTTGGTGAAGCTGGCCGACATCACAAAGCTCGGATGCCCCATGGCATTGCCCAGGTTCACCAGGCGGCCTTCCGACAGCATGATGATGCGCTTGCCATCGGGGAATTCGATCTCGTCGACCTGCGGCTTGATGTTGTGCCACTTGAGGTTCTTGGTGGCGGCGATCTGGATCTCGCTGTCGAAGTGGCCGATGTTGCAGACAATGGCGCGGTCCTTCATGGCCCGCATATGGTCCAGGGTGATCACATCGACATTGCCGGTGGCGGTGACGAAGATGTCGGCCTTGGGCGCGGCGGTTTCCATGGTGACGACTTCATAGCCTTCCATGGCGGCCTGCAGGGCGCAGATCGGGTCGATTTCCGACACCATCACGCGGCAGCCGGCCTGGCGCAGCGAAGCGGCCGAGCCCTTGCCGACATCGCCGAAGCCCGCGACCATCGCGACCTTGCCCGACATCATCACGTCGGTGCCGCGGCGAATGCCGTCGACCAAAGACTCGCGGCAACCATAAAGATTGTCGAACTTGGACTTGGTGACGCTGTCATTGACGTTGATGGCGGGGAACAGCAGCTTGCCTTCCTTCTCCATCAGATAGAGGCGGTGCACGCCGGTGGTGGTTTCTTCCGACACGCCCTTGATGCTGGCGGCGATCTCGGCGAACCAGCCCTTGGGCTTTTCCTTCAAGAGCCGCTTGATCAGGGCGTAGAAGACTTCCTCTTCTTCATTCTCCGGCTTTTCCAGGAAGGCGGTGTCGCCCTTCTCGGCGCGCAAGCCGTGATGCACCAGCATGGTGGCGTCGCCGCCATCGTCCAGGATCATGTTGGGATAGCCGCCGCCATGCCATTCGAACAGCTTGGCGGTGTAGTCCCAATAATCCTTCAGGCTCTCGCCCTTGACGGCAAAGACCGGAATGCCGGCGGCGGCAATCGCGGCGGCGGCATGGTCCTGGGTCGAATAGATGTTGCACGACACCCAGCGGATATCGGCGCCCAGCGCCTTCAAGGTCTCGATCAAGACCGCGGTCTGGATGGTCATGTGCAGCGAGCCGGCGATGCGCGCGCCCTTGAGCGGCTGTGACTTGCCATATTCGGCGCGGGTCGCCATCAGGCCGGGCATTTCGATCTCGGCGATGTTGAGCTCCTTGCGGCCCCAATCGGCGAGGGAAATGTCTTTGACGATGTAATCGTTGAAGGCGGCCATGCGCGCGATTCCTCAAATTGCGAGGCGGGCTATAGCAGCGGGGCCGGGCAGGGGCAAGAAGGATATAAAGAAAACTGCATATCCTTTGGCATAGCAGTATTTATATAGATATTTCAGCGTGTTATGGACCAGAGACCTTGTAGCCGGCCTGGCGCAGCAGGGCGGGAACGCCATTGGGACCGGTCAGGTGGCCCGCGCCCACGGTGATGAAGAAGACGTGTTTCTCCTTCAGCATGGCCTGAATCTGCGGCACCCAGCGCTTGTTGCGGTCGTCCAGCAGCTGTTTGCGCGCTTGCGGGAAATCCTTCAGATCGCCGTTGATCAGTTCGTCGAGCTTGGCCTGGTTGCCGGTGCTCCAGGCGCGCACCATCGGTTCGATCTCGCCCGCCATGTCGCGCAAATCCTTCAGGCTGGATTCAAACTCCTCCAGTTCCAAGGCGCGGTCGTCGGGCGCCAGGACGGCGAACTGATCGGCGACCGTTTCCAAATAGCGCATGGGCTCGCGCTTCTGGGCGGCTTCTTTCATCAGGATGGCATCCACGCCATTGTCGGGCGCGAAGTTGAGCTTGGCAATCTGGGCGAAGGTCATTTGCAGGGCGGCGAGCCAGGGCCGCGCCCGCTCCAGCTGGGCGGGCGGCAGTCCCGAGGCCGCGACGGCCGCGTCGAAATCGGCAAGAGCCCTGGCATGCAATTGGCCGCGCAATGTTTCGCCCGGCGGCAAAAAGCCTTTCACCTGGATCAAGCCGCTGAGCTCAGCCATCGCCGAGTCATCCTGCGGCACCTCGAAGACATACACATCGCTGCGGGACAGCGCGCGCGTGATGGGCGGGGAACGCCAATGCACACGGGGCGGCAGGACATGGACGGAGCCCAATAGGTAAACCTCACCCTGTTCGCCCTTGATGTGCCAGAGCGAGGGAAAGGCCTGTATGCCGGGCGGCAACGCGGGTTGCTGCTGGACTTGGGCGCCGGCGCAAACCGGCGCCAGCAGCAGGAAGCCCAGCACAAAGGCGAGCAAGCGATTCATGGTGTCGTTGCCATTCCGGAATTTACGCCAAGTTCGGAGAAGAGTGACCGCAGGTCACTCTTCTCCGAACTTGGCCTCAAACAAAGCCAGGATCGCCTTCATGGCTTCATCCTGATCGGGGCCTTCGGTCGTGATCATCACGGTGGAGCCGATCGAGGCCGCCAGCATCATCAAACCCATGATGGAGCGGCCGTTGACGGCATTGCCGTCCTTGAGGATGTGAATTTCGGATTGAAAACGCGCCGCCGCTTCGACGATCTTGGCGCTGGCGCGGGCATGCAACCCGCGCTTGTTCCGGATAGCGGCGCTGGCGTGCAGGGCGCTCATCCCAGATCCGCGCTGCCGGCGCGCATATATTTGCGCCCCGCCTCGATGGCTTCTTTCACCGCCTGGTCCAGCGGCAGCTTGGCGCGAATGTCGATCAGCTTGATCAGGCTGGGAAGATTGGCGCCCGCCAGCACCTCGATCTTGCCCCGCTCCAAAAGGGTGAGCGCCAGATTGCAGGGCGTGCCGCCGAACATGTCGGTGGCGATGATCACGCCGCGGCCGACATCCACCGACTTGGCGGCCGCCGCGATTTCGCGCTGGCGGCGTTCGATATCGTCTTCCGGTCCGATACAGACGGCGCGCAGATGGGTTTGCGGGCCCACCATATGCTCCATCGCGGAAATAAATTCCTGAGCCAGGCGGCCATGCGTAACAAGAACAATACCGATCATGCGGGTTCCTTGGGGCGGCGGGACAGTAACAAAAGCGCCAGCCGGGGAAAGGGGTTATTTGGTGACGCGCGCTTCTATTTCAAGTGAAAATTGTCGCGGAAAGCGTTCTGCGAAAAAGCCGCCAAAGCGGCGCGAATCTTGGCCGGCGTGGAGGCAAAGCGGGCGTCGAGCGTGATCATGGGCGGCGACCGCAAGGGCTTCAAGCCTGTGGGCGGATGGTAAATGGCGGGCTGGGGCAGGCGCGCGCCTTCCCGGCCCAGCCGCACCGCCAGCGCGATCTTCACCTGAGCGCGCACCGGCAATTCCACGATCCCGAGCCCTCGTATCTCCAGCAGGCCCTTGATGCTTGCGGGCGGCTTGGCGTGCAGGGCGCGCCTGGAAACGAACAGGATGGTGCGGTCGTCCGCCACCAGTTTTGCGCCTTCATCGATCAGCCTGAGCGCCAGATCGGATTTTCCCGCGCCGCTGGGACCCAGCAGCAAAACGCCTTGCGCCCCGATCGCCACGCAACTGGCATGAATATTGGCTTCAGACATCGAGCGGCGACACGGGCAGTTCGACGATCAGCCGCGCGCCGGCATCGGGCGCGGCGCGGTTCTCGGCATAGATGCGTCCGCCGGCGCCCTCGATGATCTGCCGGGCGATGGAAAGGCCCAGGCCCGAATTGCGCCCGAAATTTTCATTCGGCCGCTCGGTGTAGAAACGCTCGAAAATCGATTCCAGATTGCCGGGTGGAATGCCTGGCCCTTCATCGTCCACCGTGACGCGGGCGACCATGTCGCGCTGGCTGGCGGAGACGATCACCTTGCCGCCTTCCGGACTGAAGGAAATGGCATTGTCGATCAGGTTGCGAAAGACCTGGCCCAATCTTTCGTCGCGTCCGCGCACGGTGGTGCCCGGTGGAAGCTCGTCGCGCAGGACGAACTCCACTTGAGGGTTGGTTTCGGTTATTTGATAGACCTCGATCAAGGTCGCCAGGAACTTGGAAAGCCCCACCGGCTCCTTGAGCTCGCGCGACAATTCGGCATCCAGCCGCGAGGCGTCGGAAATGTCGGTGATCAGCCGGTCGATGCGCTTGACGTCGCCGCGTATGATTTCCAGAAGTCGGGCGCGGGTTTCATCGTCCTTGGCGCGGGAAAACATCTCCACCGCGCTGGCCAGTGAGGTGAGGGGATTTTTGAGCTCATGCGCCACATCGGCGGCGAAGCTTTCGATGGCATCGATGCGGTCGTACAAGCCGCTGGTCATGGATCTGAGACTGTCGGCCAGATCGCCGATCTCATCGGTGCGTTCCGGAAAATTGGGAATGTCGCTGCGCCCGCCCAGGCCAGAGCGCACCCGGTCGGCGGCCGCCGCCAGCCGCTTTACCGGTTCGGCGATGGTGCCCGCCAGATAGAGGGAAGACAGCAGCATCACCATCAGGGCGACGGCGAAAACCTCGATCAGCTGGGCGCGTTCGGCCTGCAGGATGTCGTCGATGTCGCCGCCCTCGGTGGACAGCAGCAGCACGCCATAGATGGCGGTGAAACGCTGAATCGGCACGGCCACCGACAGCACCAGCCGGTTGCGGTCGTCGACCCGCTCGCCGGACGCCGCCTGGCCGGTCAGCGCGGCTGTGACCTCGTGATAGACCCGCCCGTCGCTGCCGCCTTCATAATAAGGCTCGAGCTTGGTGAAGGGCCTGACCCCCACCAATCCGTCATGCAGCCGCTTGATCCATTCCCGCACCTGGCTCTTGGCATCCAGCGGCGGCAATTCGTCGGACTGCACCACATTGCGCGCCAGGATGTTGCGGGTATCGATCGCGAGTTTGCCGTCGGGAACATAGAGCCGGCCGCGCAGCCTGGTGGGGGCGATCAGTTGCGGCAGCAGGAGCTCGGCTTCATCCGTTCTGAGCTGATGACGGTCGGGGTCGGTGGCGTACTGGGCGATGGTGCCGGCCACGATATTGGCCTGCTCCTGAATGGAATTCAGCCGTTCCTCGACCAGGCCGCGCCCCGAGGCCTGCACCAGCACAACGCCGCCGGTAAGGACGATCAAGGCCAGCGCGTTGAAGGCAAGGATGCGCCAGGTGAGCGCTGAGAAATGGGGCATATGGCCCCTTATTCTCTATATCGATATCCGACGCCATACAGCGTCTCGATGGCGTCGAAATCGTCGGCCACGACCTTGAATTTCTTGCGCAGGCGCTTGATGTGGCTGTCGATGGTGCGGTCGTCGACATAGACCTGATCGTCGTAAGCCGCATCCATCAGGCTGTCGCGGCTTTTGACAAAGCCGGGACGCTGGGCCAGCGCTTGCAGGATCAAGAATTCGGTGACGGTGAGACGCACCGGCTTGCCGTCCCAGGTGCATTCATGGCGCTGGGGATCGAGCGCCAGCTTGCCGCGCACCAAGGCTTCCTTCTTGGCCACTTCCACGCCATTGGCGGCAGGTGCGCTCTTGCCTTCGGCCCGGCGCAGCACCGCGCGCACCCGCTCCAGCAGCAGGCGCTGCGAAAAGGGTTTGCGGATATAATCGTCGGCCCCGGCATTGAGGCCCATCAACTCGTCGATCTCTTCGTCCTTGCTGGTGAGGAAGATCACCGGCAAATCCTGCGCCTGGCGCAGGCGGCGGAGCAGTTCCAGCCCGTCCATGCGCGGCATCTTGATGTCCAGGATCGCCAGATCGGGCGGCTGTGTGGTCAAGGCGGTCAGGGCCGCCGCGCCATCGGAAAAGGTGCGGACGTGATAGCCTTCCTGCTCCAGCAGCATGCTGACGGAAGCCAGGATATTCTTGTCGTCGTCGACTAGCGCGATATTGGACATGGAATCCATTGGGGGAGACGATCGGGTTAGTATAAGCCCATGACCAACAAAGCAAAGTCCAAAAGGTTCCCTTTATGACACTTGGCCAATCCCGGCCCTTTCAAAGCGTGGCGGCCCATTACGAGCGTTTCCGGCTGGGTTTTCCCGATCGGCTGGTGGTGCGCGTGGCGACCCTGGCAGGCCTCAAGCCGGGAGACAGGGTTCTGGACCTGGGATGTGGCACGGGAATGTTGGCGCTTGCCTTTGCAAGGCTGGGGATGGCGGTCACCGCCATGGACCCCGAGCCCGAGATGCTGGCGGCGGCGGGAGCAGCGGCCGAGGCGCAAGGCGTCGCCCTGACAAGCTTGCCGGGCGGTTCGCAGGATCTGACACCCGCAATGGGGCCTTTCCGGCTGGTGACGATGGGCCGTTCCTTTCATTGGATGGACCGTGCCGCCACCTTGGCCATGCTGGACAAGATCGTGACCCCGGACGGGGGGGTGGCGCTGTTTCACGATGCGCATCCGCCGGTGGCGGAAAATGGCTGGTTCAAGATTCTCTGCGATTTGCAGGAGCGCTATCGCCCGGATAAGGCCAAGGGACGCACTGGGGGCCATCGCCGCTATGAGCCCTTTCTGTTTGCCTCCGCTTTCACGAAAGTTGACGGACTGTCGGTCACCGTCCGCCAGCCCTTGAGCGCCCAGGATATTGTGGGCCGCGCTTTGTCCATGTCGCAATCCGCCCCCCAATCTCTGGGCTCCCGGCAGGAGGAATTCGCCGCCGCGCTGGAGGCGGCCTTGCGGGAATTCTCGCCGGATGGGAAGTTCGTCGAAGTCGCGGAGATGGTGGCGGTCTTGGCGCGGCGCGAACAATAACGCGAACAAAAAAATGAAAAACTAAGTGAGTTGGGGGACCCATGTTGCACGACATTTTGACCGGCCAGACCAAAGGCATTGCGCTGCTGGCGATGGCCTTCACGCTGTTCGTATATTTCTTGCCCTCGGTTCTGGCTTTTGCCCGCGCCCGCCGCCAGTTTCTGGCCATTCTTATCCTGAATATGCTGGCGTCGCCGGCGCAGGCGGTCGCCGCGCATTTCCTGGCGCCCGGCTTGCTGACATTCGATCCGCAAAATCTGTCTTCGGTGGGCATGACGGTTGCGTTGGTCTCTTTCGGCCCGGGCTGGCTGGCGTTGCTGATCTGGTCGCTATTGCCCGGCGAGCCCGATCCGCGCTGGCTTAAGGCGCGCGACACCAAGACCTATGATGCCATTGCCGGCTTGCCGTTGATGTTGTGGTTCGTCTATGGCGCCCTGCAAATGCGCGCCATCCTGGTCCATGACGGTACGATGATTGCGGCGGGGACCGCCAATCTCTTCATTTGGGCGCGGTTCTTTTCGCTGCTGGCGGCGGCGTGCTTCAACCTGCTGCTGATTTATCTGTTGGTGGTGCGCGACAAGCCGGTCGCAAAATCCAAAGGCGTGGTGCCGCGCATTTTCGCGGTGCTGGGCACTTTCACCGGCGTCGGCATCCTGCAATTGCCGGTGGCGCAACTGAGCCTGCCCATGCAAATCCTGGCGGCCGTGTTGATCGGCGTGGGGAGTCTGTCTTCATTCCTGGTCTTGTCGCGGCTGGGCAAGTCTTTCTCGATCATGCCCGAGGCGCGCAAGCTTGTGACCAGCGGTCCCTATGCCCATGCCCGCCATCCGCTTTATGCGGTGGAAATGATCACCATCATCGGCACCGCGCTGCAATTCGCCGCGCCCTGGTCCTGGGTGCTGGCGCTGCTGGTCGTGACCCTGTTGTGGATCCGCAGCTATTTCGAGGAGCAGGTGCTGGAAGCCACTTATCCCGAATATGCGGCCTACCGCGCCAAGACGGCGCGATTCATCCCAGGCATCTTCTAGCGACTACTTAAATTCCACTTTCACGATCTCGTAAGACCGCGCCCCGCCTGGCGCCGCCACTTCCACCGTGTCGCCCTTGCTCTTGCCGATCAGGGCGCGCGCGATGGGCGAGGACAGCGAGATGCGGCCCTTCTTGGCGTCGGATTCCACATCACCCACGATCTGGAACTTGCGTTCCTCGTCGGTGTCTTCATCGACCAAGGTCACGGTGGCGCCGAACTTGACGCTGGTGCCCGACAATTTGGAAATGTCGATCACATCGGCGCGGCCGATCTGGTCTTCCAATTCCATCACCCGGCCTTCGATGAAGCTCTGCTTCTCCTTGGCGGCGTGATATTCGGCATTCTCCGACAGATCGCCATGGGCGCGCGCCTCCGCGATCGCCTTGATGATCTCGTGGCGGTCCACATTCTTGAGCTGGTTCAGCTCGTCCTCCAGGCCCTTGAAGCCTGCGGCGGTCATCGGGATCTTTTCCATCGTCTATTTCCGTCCGGCAAAAAGAGGCTCTGAGCCCCGGACTTTGCCGGTTGCCGAACCTGCTACTTGTTAAATCACTGATTTTGCTGATAAATTCTTGAAGAACTTCAGCGCCACATCACAAAGAGTAGGACTGGAGGGGGGCGACTTCAAGAGAGCCAGATCTCAGGGCCTGGATCGCCTGGGTCGCCGCCGCCGCCCCCGCCATGGTGGTGTAGTAGGGAACCTTCAGGGTCAGGGCCGCCCGGCGGATCGACGACGAATCCGCCAGCGCCTGGGCGCCATCGGTGGTGTTGAACACCAGGTTGATCTCGCCATTCTTGAGCGCGTCCACCACATGCGGACGCCCCTCCAGCACCTTGTTGATGGTCTCGACCGGCAGGCCTTTGCTTTCCAGCACGCGCGCGGTGCCACGGGTGGCGATCAGCGAGAAGCCCATCGCCAGCAATTCGCGCGCCGGGGCTTCGATCAAATCCTTGTCGCCATCCTTAACCGACAGGAACACGGTACCGCCGGTGGGCAGCTTGGTGCCGGCGCCGATCTGGCTCTTGGCGAAGGCGCGGCCGAAATTCACATCGATGCCCATCACTTCGCCGGTAGAGCGCATCTCCGGCCCCAGAATGGTGTCCACGCCGGGGAAGCGGGCGAAGGGCAGCACCGCTTCCTTGACCGAGATGTGCCCGCCTTCCTGAAACAAGTGATTGGGCTTTTTGAGATTCATGGATTTGAGCGTTTCGCCCGCCATCACGCGCGATGCGATAGCCGCCACCGGAAGCCCGATGGCCTTGGCGACAAAGGGCACGGTGCGGCTGGCGCGTGGATTGACTTCCAGCACATAAATCTCGCCGCCCTGGATGGCGTACTGCACATTCATCAGGCCTTGGACCTTCAGCGCCTTGGCCATGGCGACGGTCTGGCGCTCGATTTCGGCGAGGATATCCTTCGACAGTGACCGTGGCGGGAGCGAGCAGGCGCTGTCGCCGGAATGCACCCCGGCTTCCTCGATATGTTCCATGATGCCGGCGATGAAAACGTCGCCGTCCTTGTCGCAGATCGCATCGACATCCACTTCGGTGGCGCGGTTGAGAAAGCCGTCGATCAAGACAGGGTTGTCGCCCGAGATGCGGAACAGCTCGCCGGATTCCACCTGCTTCTTCAGTTCGCCTTCATCCGATACCACCACCATGCCGCGCCCGCCCAGCACATAGGAGGGGCGCAGGATCACCGGATAACCGATGGTCTTGGCCGCGGCGACGGTTTCTTCCGCCGTCATGGCGGTGCCGTTGCGCGGCTGCTTGAGCTTGAGCTCTTCCAGCAGCGCCTGGAAGCGCTTGCGGTCTTCCGCCAGGTCGATGGCGTCGGCGCTGGTGCCCAGGATGGGGACGCCGGCATCGCGCAAGCCGTTGGCCAGCTTGAGCGGCGTTTGGCCGCCGAACTGCACGATCACGCCGGCCAGGGTGCCCTTTTCCCGTTCCTTGTGAATGATCTCCAGCACGTCTTCGAGAGTCAGTGGCTCGAAATAGAGCCGGTCGGAGGTGTCGTAGTCGGTGGAAACGGTTTCAGGATTGCAGTTGACCATGATGGTTTCATAGCCCTGCTTCGACAGCGAATAGGCGGCATGGCAGCAGCAATAGTCGAACTCGATGCCCTGGCCGATGCGGTTGGGGCCGCCGCCCAGAATGATGATTTTCTTGGCGTCGGTGGGATTGCTTTCGCAAATGGTTTTTCCGCCCACGGGAAATTCATAGGTCGAATACATATAGGGCGTCAGCGCCGCGAATTCGGCGGCGCAAGTGTCGATGCGCTTGAAGCAGGGACGAACGTCCAGGCTCTGGCGGGCCCGGCGCACGGCCGCTTCTTTAACGCCGGCCAGCTTGGCCAGCCGCGCGTCCGAGAAGCCCATGGATTTCAAACGGCGCATGCCCTTGGCGTCTTTTGGCAGTCCGTCGGCGCGCACCCGCTCTTCGGTCTGGATGATGGTTTGGATTTCGCCCAGGAACCAGGGGTCATAACCGGTGATGCGCTGGATCTCGTCCAGCGGGAATTTGTGGCGCATCGCCTGCGCCGTCAGCCGCAAGCGGTCCGGTGTGGCGCGCGCCAGCGCGGCGCGGATGGCGGCGGGATCACTGTCCAGCGCGATCTCGTCAAAGCCGGTAAGGCCGGTTTCGAGGCTTCGCAGCGCCTTCTGCAGGGATTCGCCAAAGGTGCGGCCGATCGCCATGGCTTCGCCCACCGATTTCATCGAGGTGGTCAGCAGCGGTTCGGCGCCGGGGAATTTCTCAAAGGCAAAGCGCGGAATTTTGGTGACGACATAGTCGATGGTGGGCTCGAAGCTGGCCGGGGTTACCTTGGTGATGTCGTTCTGCAATTCGTCCAAGGTGTAGCCGCAGGCCAGTTTCGCCGCGATCTTGGCGATGGGAAAGCCGGTGGCCTTGGAGGCCAGCGCCGACGACCGCGACACGCGCGGGTTCATCTCGATGATGACCATGCGGCCATCTTTCGGATTCACCGCCCATTGCACATTGGAGCCGCCGGTTTCCACTCCGATCTCGCGCAACACGGCGATCGAGGCCGAGCGCATGCGCTGATATTCCTTGTCGGTCAGGGTCAAGGCCGGGGCGATGGTGATGCTGTCGCCGGTATGCACGCCCATGGCGTCGATATTCTCGATCGAGCAGATGATGATGGCGTTGTCGGCTTTGTCGCGCACCACCTCCATCTCGAATTCCTTCCAGCCCAGCACCGATTCCTCGATCAGCACTTCATTGGTGGGCGAGGCTTCCAGACCGCCTTCCACGATGGCGAAGAATTCCTCGCGGTTATAGGCGATGCCGCCGCCGGTGCCGCCCATGGTGAAGCTGGGACGGATCACCGCCGGCAGTCCAACCTCATCCAGCACCGACAGCGCCTTGGACAAGGTCTCCGGTCCCAACTCCATCACCGGCGCATTGTTGCCGTCATAGATGGGGTTGCCGCTGCTGTCCTTTTTCTGGCGCAGCTGGCCTTTCAAGGTATAGCCCTTGGGCACATCCAGTCCGATGGACAGCATCGCCTGCTTGAAGCGTTCGCGGTCCTCGGCCTTGTCGATGGCGTCGGCGGTGGCGCCGATCAGTTCGACATTGTGGCGCTCCAGGGCGCCGATCTTGCGCAAGCTGAGCGCGGTGTTGAGCGCGGTCTGGCCGCCCATGGTGGGCAGCAGGGCGAAGACCTTGCCGGCCGGCACATTGGGGCGTTCGCGGGCGATGATCTTTTCCACCATCTCCGGCGTGATGGGCTCGATATAGGTGGCGTCCGCCATGTCCGGGTCGGTCATGATGGTGGCGGGATTGGAATTGACCAGCACCACCCGATAGCCTTCCTCGCGCAGCGCCTTGCAGGCCTGGGCTCCGGAATAGTCGAATTCGCAGGCCTGGCCGATGACAATGGGCCCCGCGCCGATGATCAGGACGGTGTGGATATCGGTGCGTTTGGGCATGGCTCAGCTTCTTCGGTCGCGCGCGAACCGGCCACGCTTTTGAGGGCGTTTTGGGGCCGGCCAAGATGTAGGTTAAGGGGACCGTTTAGACGGGTCGGGCCGGTGCCGCAACCCCTCTTTTTCGATGGTCGCACGGCCTGACGGAAAAGCGCGATCTAGCTGTGTATAAAGCAGGATCGCCCGCGCTTTTCCGGGCCGATGCTCCGTGCGCAGCAGCTCAGCTTTTCCAGCGCAGGGTCCGTTCCTGCACAGGATTGACGAAGTCCGTGCCGTTTTCGACCGATTCCGCCCAGGCTTTCTTGACGCGGTGGTACCAGATGGCGGGCTGGTCGCTGTCCTGGATCAGCATCAGATTGGGATTGAACTTCAAGCCTTCGCGCTGCAGCTCCACGATCTTGCGGTCGTCGCCGATGAAAGTCGGGCCCAGGGTCCAGAAAAACGGATAGATGAAATTCAGCCAGCCCGGCCACCAGAAGGTCTGGATGACGTCGGTGGTCTCCGCATCACGCGGGGTGCAGACCGTCATGCCCACAACCTTGAAGGTCAGGCCGAACAGCTTGCCCCGGATGATCTCGAATCGGGTGGAGGGAAGCTCGAAGGTGATCTCGGTGGTGACGTCGCCCAGCAGGCTGTAGACCGGCTTGGATGGCTTGTGCGGCGTCATCACAAAACCATTGGGCAAAGGCGCATAGTGCTTCTCTTTCACCCGCGGGGTTTTCTTCCACCACCAATGGGCATGGACGTAAGGCCCGTGCGCCGGGTCCATGAGCCCGATCACGGCATGATCGATGCCGCAGCGGAAGGTTTGCGTCTCCGTCCAGCGCATGGGATGGCTGGAGCCCGCGCGCGGTGGCTCGCTCTTGGGCGCGCCGCCCGGCTTGGCCGCCATATAGACCCAGATCAATCCATCCTGTTCGCGCACCGGATAGGAGCGGACTTTGATCTTCTGGATATCCAGCGTTTCCTCGCCGGTCAGGGAGGGGATTTTGCTGCACTGGCCGTCGCCCTTGAAACGCCAGCCATGATAGGGGCACTCCACACTGCCCTCGGGCATGATGCGGCCCGCCGACAAGGGCACGCCGCGATGCGGACAGATATCGCGCATGGCGAACAGGGCGCCGTCTTTCATCCGCCCCAGCAGCACCGGTTCGCCCAGCAACATCTCGCGGCGCATGTCGCCCGGGCGCAGGCTGGAAGCCAGCGCCGGCATGTACCAAAGATCACGCAGGAACACGTCCGGAGCCATGCTGAGAGTTTCGCCCACCATGCGGAACTGATTAGAGAAATCGGCATTTCGCCGCAAGGATGCCGCCAAAAAAGGGGTTTACGCCGTGCGCGTGCACGCTAGGCTTTGGGCATGAAACAGATCGCCAAGACCCTGATCGATACCAAAATTCTCGACCGCGCCCTGCTGGTCGGGGTGCTGCTCGAGGCCGGCTTCATGGTGCTGGGCCATTACCGGCCCTTCCTCACCAAGCATTTCGGCCTGTTCGGCTGCATGATGATCGCCGGCACCGCGGGGCTGCTTTATGCCCGCGACCTGGCGCGCGGCTATGTTGCGGGTGCGCTGGGCGGCCTGGTGATCGGGGCCGCTTGCGGCCTGACGGCGGTGGGCACGGCGAATCTGCTGGGCGACCGGCCCGATGATTTCCTGCCCTATGGGGTCATGGTCTGCGCCCTGGTGGGCTGTATTGGTGGACTGTTCGGCCAGTATGCCGCCTGGATTCGGGAATTTATTGCAACGCTCCGGCAATAGGAGCAGCCGCCAACCCGGAGCCAAGCGTAGGGACGCGAGGCGACCATAAAAAATGTGCGCTCCCTCGCGCCGGAGAAACGCGGGGGAGGCTGGGTGCTATAGTTGGAAGTATCGGTTGGCGCGATGCCGCCCCGGAAAGGGGCTGGGGGGCTTGTTAATCCGAGACGACTCACAGCCAACCGACCACCAATTATTGGCCGCTGAAAGCGGCCACGCCATGGTTCAATCATGACCATTTCGGGGCACGCCATGACAAATCGGATAAGAAAGTTGGAAGTTCCCGGCTTGCAGCGCGAGAGTTCCCACCCCATCATCAGGATGGATGGTGGAAGAACCCATATCTTTGCACCGCGCCGCCGGTGCTGAAAAAGCGGCGCGTGACATGTCTCCCGCGACTGTGCCGCAGGTCACGTTCGATCGCCACGAGCTTAACCGTATCCTGAGCGTGTATGGCCGCATGGTTGCCGCCGGCGAGTGGCGCGATTACGCCTTGGATTTCCTGGAAGAAGCGGCGGTGTTCTCCATTTTTCGCCACGCCGCCGAGATGCCCTTGTTCCGCATCGAAAAACATCCCCGGCTGCGCGCCAAACAGGGCCAGTACAGCGTCGTCGCGGCGGGCGGGATGATTCTCAAGCGCGGCCATGAACTGGCCCAGGTGCTGCGGATATTCGATAAAAAGCTGTTGAAAGCGCTGGCTGAGTAGAAAACAAAAAGGCCCGGTGTTTCCACCGGGCCTTTTCTTTTGCATTTGCCAGCGCTTAGCGGCGATTGCCCAGGAAGCGCAGCAGGAACAGGAAGATGTTCAGGAAGTCGAGATAGAGCGCCAGGGCGCCCATGATCGCCGCCTTACCCGCAACCGCGACGTCGCCGCCCACGGCATAATAGGTGTTCTTGATCTTCTGGGTGTCCCAGGCGGTCAGACCGGTGAAGATCAGAACGCCCAGCACGCTGATGACGAAATCCATGATCGGCGACTTGAAGAAGAAATTCGCCAGGCTCGCCAGGATGATGCCGATCAGGCCCATGAACAGGAAGCTGCCGAAACCGGTCAGATCCCGCTTGGTGGTATAGCCCCACAGGCTCATGGCGCCGAAGGTGCCGGCGGTGACGAAGAAGGTCATCGCCACGCTGGCGCCGGTATAGGCGATCAGGATCGAGGCCAAGGACGCGCCGACCAGCGCGGCATAGCCCCAGAAGGTGGCCTGCGCCGCCCCCTGGCTCATATGGTTGATGCGCATGGACAGCAGCAGCACCAGCCCGATCGGGGCCAGCATCACAATCCAACCCATGATGGTGGGCTGGAGCGCGCCGTTGGGGGCGACCCGATAAATCAGATTCAGCAAGACCGGTGTATTGGCGAAGATGTAGGCCACGGTGCCGGTCAGCGCCAACGCCCCCACCATGTAGTTGTAAACCCGCAGCATGTGCGCGCGCAGGCCCACATCCATCGTGTCGGCGACGGTCGTCGCGCCACGCACTAAACGGTTGTCATAGTCAGCCATTTGTTACTCCCTTTGACCCCTAATATATCGTGGTTTGCTGTGGCGGTATCAAGGCCGTCGAAAATTACCCAAAAACAACAGATTAAAGACGGTTAAGTGGACCTTAGCCGCCGCGCCGGGCGCACCGACAGGGCGCCCAGGGCGCCCAACAGGCCGAAAAACAGGGTTGCCGCCCCGCCGCCCGCCACGGTCACAATCACCGCCTTGGTGTCGAAGGTGAAGGGCACGTCCAGAATCGTCATGGCGATGATCCAGGCCGCCAAGGTGCCCGCCGCCAGCGCCAACAGGCCGGTGGCGGCGCCCAAGACGCCATATTCGATGACATAGACCAGGGCGATTCGCGCCCGGGTTGCGCCCAAGACTTTCAGGATGGTGGCATCGTAGAGCCGCGCCCGGCTTTGCGCCGCAATGGCGCCCGCCAGCACCAAGAGGCCCGCCAGGATGGTGATCAGGCTGGCGGCGCTGACGCCTTGAGCCAGGGAGGCAAGCAGATTCTGCACCTGCTGGATGGCGTCTCTTACCCGTACGGTGGAGATGTTGGGGAAGCGGTTGGTCACCGCCAGGTACATGGCATTCTCCTGCTCCGGCGCAATACGCACCGTGGCCAGGAAGGCGTGGGGGGCTTTGTCGATCAACCCCGGCGACAGCACCAGCGTGAAATTCTGGCCGCCATTGGTGAAATCCACCTTGCGCAGGCTGGCGATGCGGCCCTCAAAGGGACGGCCCAGCACATTGAGGGTCATGCTGTCGCCGATCTTCAATCCCGTGCCATGGGCGATGTTCTGATCCAGCGAGATCAAAGTGGGGCCGCGGTAATCGGCGGGCCACCATTTTCCGTCGGTGATGACGGTGCCGGGCGGCGGGGTGGCGGCATAGGTGATACCGCGATCGCCGTTCATCGCCCATTTGGCCCCCGGCGCGACCTGGGCCTGGGCCGACGGCACGCCGTTGAGGGCGGTGATGCGTCCCCGGATCATCGGGGTGCGTTTGTACTCCGAGGCGCTGGAAAAGCCGGTGATGATGCGGTCGAAGGCTGGTGCTTCGCCGGACTGAATGTCGACAAAGAAGAAGCTGGGTGCCCGTTCGGGCAAGGCACCGGCTACCTGGGCGTTGATGGTGGCGCTGAGCAAAGTGACGGTGGCCAAAAGCGTCAGGCCCAATCCCAGGGCGGTGACCACCCCGCCGGTGGCCGCGCCCGGCCGCACCAGATTGGCAAAGGCCAGCCGCACCAAGGGCGATTTGGGACGCGGTATTTTTGCGATTGTGCGGCGCAATCCTTCCGCCAGCAGGCGGAGCAGCGCCAGCACGCCGACCGCGCCCACCAGAAATTCCGCAGCGAAAGTCGGAGAGGGCGCCACCACCAGGGTCAGCGCGGCGACACAAATCGCTGCCGCCACCGAAATGGCGCGGTACAGATTCTGGCCTTCCAGCTTTACAGGCGCGACCGTGTCGCGGAACAGGCTGGCGGGCGGAACGGCGCGGGCGCGCGACAAAGGCGGCACGGCAAAAGCCACCGCCGACAACAGGCCGAAAGCCAGCGCCAGTAGAATTGGTATGGGATAGAAGCCGAAGCTGGGCGGTACCGGCAAGACATCGCCATAGACCCAGACGGTGGCGAAGGGCAGGGCGGCGCCCAATGCTGCGCCCAGCAAAGTGGCCAGCAACGCCACCGCCATCACTTGCAGAAAGAAGATCAGGAAGACGAAGCTGCCGCTGGCACCCAGGGTTTTGAGAATGGCGATATCGGCGCGCTTGCGATCCAGAAAGGCCAGGATCGCCTGACCCGCGCCCACGCCGCCCACACCCAGCGCCACCAGCCCGACCAGGGTGAGGAACATGGTGAGTTGGTCGACAAAACGCTTGATGCCGGGGGCGGCATCGCTGCGGTCGCGGATGTTCCAGCCGCTTTCCGGAAACGTCTTGACGGCGTCATCGCGAAAACGGTCCATCGCCGCGCGGGCCCGCACCCGATCACCGGATGCGTCCTTCAAGGCCACGCGATAGGTGTAGTTGACCAGGCTTTCGGTGCTGACCAGGCCGGTGGCGGGCATGCCCTTGAGCGACACCAGCAGCCGCGGCCCGAGCTCAAATCCGGTCGAAACGCGGTCCGGCTCCTTGTCCAGCACCGCCATCATCCGGAAGGTGGCATTGCCCAGCTTGATCAGATCGCCGCGCTGCACATGCAGCCGGTCGATCAAAGTCTGTTCGGCGGCGGCGCCGCAAATACCGTCATCCTCGCAGGCCAGCACATCGGCCAGCGCCTGGTTTGGGATGAATTTCGCCGCCCCGAACAGCGGCCAGCGATCGTCCACCGCCTTCAGTTCGACCAGCTGGCGGGACTGGTTGTCACGCGCGTAAACCATGGCGCGCATGGAGATGAAGTGCGAAACCCGGCCCCTGTCGGTGAGGAACGCCTGCTCCTTTGCGTCCAGCGGGCGATGCACCTGGCGCACCGAAACATCGCCGCCGAGCAGGATTTGTCCCTGATCCTGCAAACCGGCGAGAAAGGCGTCGCTGAGGGACTGCACACCCGCAATGGCGGCGCTGCCCAGCAGCAGACAGAGAAAGAAAATCCGGAAACCGGCAAAGCCGCCGCGCAGCTCGCGCCGGGCCAGGCGCAGGGCCAGCCGCAAATTCATAAGGCCTCACCCTTCGACAAGCTCAGGGTGAGGATGATTTTAAAAATCCTCATGCTGAGCCTGTCGAAGCATGAGCATCACCATTTACGATTTTGCCGTCCGCCATGCGCAGCATGCGGTTGCAGCGCCGCGCCAGGCCTTCTTCATGGGTCACCAGGAACAGCGTGGCGCCGCGTTCGGCATTGAGCGCGAAAAGCAGATCGGTGATGCCCGCGCCGGTCGCCCCGTCCAGATTGCCGGTGGGCTCGTCTGCGAACAGGATTAGCGGCCCCGGCGCCAAGGCGCGGGCAAGGGCCACGCGCTGCTGTTCGCCGCCGGACAATTGCCCGGGATAGTGGTCGGCGCGCAGGATCAATCCCACGGCGCGAAGTTCGCGCTCGGCGCGGGCGAAGGCATCCGGCTCGCCCATCAGCTCCAGCGGTACGGCGACATTCTCCAGCGCCGTCATGGTGGGGATGAGATGAAAGCTCTGAAACACCACCCCCACGCGTCCCAGGCGGAATCGGGCCAGCCCGTCCTCGCTCATCCGGGTGATATCGGTGCCCGCGACGGTAATGCTCCCCGAAGTGGGTTTTTCCAGCCCCGCCGCGACCATCAGCAGCGAGGATTTTCCCGAACCGGAGGGGCCGGTCAGCGCCACGGTTTGGCCCTGCGCCACGGATAAGGATACACCGGTGAGGATGTCCACCGGCCCAGCCAGGCTTTTGAGCGTCAGGCTTATGTCTTGAAGCTGAAGGGCGGGCGGGGGATTGTTCATGACCTATTCGGATTAAGAATGACGATACGCACTTTCAAGACGCTGCTTAGCATAGTTCTGCTTTTGGCTTTTTCGCTCTTTTTTGGGGCGGGAACGGGGCGGGCATGGGCGGCGCCGGTAAAAATTCTGGCGCTGGGCACCAGCCTGACCCAGGGCTATGGCCTGCCGCCGGGGACCGAATTCACCGTCCAGCTGCAAAAGGCCTTGAAACAGGCAGGCGTTGACGCGGTCATCACCAATGCGGGGGTGTCCGGCGATACCTCGGCCGGCGGGCTGGCGCGTCTGGACTGGTCCCTGGCCGACCATCCCGATGCGGTGATTCTGGAATTGGGCTCCAACGACATGCTGCGCGGCATCCCGCCTGCCGTAACCGAGAAAAATCTGCGCGCCATCCTGGGCAAGCTCAAGGCGGCGCGTGTGAAGGTGCTGCTGACCGGCATGGGAGCGCAGCGCAATCTGGGCGCGGATTATGTCAAGCAGTTCGACTCGATCTATCCGCGGCTGGCCAAGGAATACAATGTGCTATTCTATCCCTTCATCCTGGACGGGGTGGCGCTCAATCCCAAACTCAATCAGGCGGACGGCATGCACCCCAATCCCGCTGGTGTGAAGGTGATCGTGGCGCGCATCCTGCCGCTAGTGAAAAAATTGGTAGCCCCAGAAATCAAAAAAGAAATCAAAAAAACCGAAAGCAAAAAAACTTTATGATGCGAAAGCTGCTCTCGGTCGGCGGCTTCACGCTGGCCTCGCGCATCACCGGTTTTTGCCGCGACATGCTGCTGGCCTGGATCCTGGGCAAGGGCATCCTGTCCGATGCGTTTTTTGTCGCCTTCCTGTTTCCCAACAATTTCCGCGCCATTTTCGGCGAAGGCACCATCAATCCGGCCTTTCTGCCGCGCTATGCCGCGCTCCAGGCGCGCGGAGAAAAGGCGCAGGCGGCTGCTTTCGCCAATGGGGTTTTTTCCTGGCTGATGCTGGGGCAGCTGGTGCTTTTGGCGCTGGCGCTGATTTTCATGCCCCAGCTGATCGCGATCGTCTCGCCGGGCTTCGTCAACAATCCCCAGCAGTTCGACCTCACCGTCAGCCTGGCGCGGGTGACCTTTCCCTATCTGATGCTGACGGTGGTGGCGGTGCAATTGTCGGCGATGCTCAATGCCGTCGACCGCTTCTGGGCGGGCGCCGCCTGGTCGAACCTGCTCAATCTCTCGATGATCGCGTGCCTGCTGGCCTGGCACTGGTTTCCCGACGCCGCCTATGCGGCGGCCTGGGGCGTGCTGCTGGGCGGGGTGGCGCAACTCATCTTCATCGTCTGGGCCGGGGCGCGCGAAGGCTTGTGGCTGCGCATTTCCTGGCCGCGCCTCTCGCCCGAAATCAAGACCTTCTTCGTCGCCATCGGCGCGGTGACCATCGGCCAGGCCAGTGTGGTGCTGGCGCCCTTGATCGATACGGTGATCGCCAGCCTGCTGCCCACCGGCAGCCGGACGGTGCTTTATTACGCCGATCGCATCAATCAATTGCCGCTGGGGGTGTTGGGCATCGCGCTGGGCACCGTGCTGCTTCCGGAAATGTCGGCGCGGCTGGCGCGGGGCGACCGCGCCGGATCGGATGCGGCGCAGAACCGTTCCGCCGCCATGATCCTGTTGCTGACTTTGCCGTTCGTCTTTGCTTTCCTTGCCATTCCCGGCACCTTGATGCGCGCGGTGTTCGCCCATGGCGCCTTTGATGCCGAAGCCGCGACTTTGGCGGGGCAGGTGCTGGCGGCTTACGGGTTGGGTCTTCCCGCCATGGCGCTGATCCGCATCCTGGCGCCCACTTTCTATGCCCGGCATGACACGGCGACGCCGGCGCGGGCCACCATCATCGCCATGACCTGCAATATCGCGCTGAAGTTCGTCTTTGTCTGGGGTTTCGGCCTGGGAGTAGCCGGCATCGCGCTGGCCACCGCCTTCGGCGCCTGGATCAATGTCGGGGTGCTGACCTGGATCGGAAAAAACCGCGCTTTGCTGGTGATCGAAAGCCAGTTTCTGCGCGCGCTTCCCGCCGCCTTGCTGGCGGCCATGGCGACCGGAGCGGGAGCCTGGCTGGGCGCGCATCTGTTGCGGGCCCATGGCGATATCGCCGCTCTGGCGTCGGCGATAATTTGCGCCGCGCTGGGTTATGGCGCGGTGCTGCTGTTGTTTCGCGGACGCCTGCCGTTGGGCAGAGCGGCGTAGAGTCATGCGCTTGTTTGTTGCCTTGCCGATTCCCGATTCCGTCGCCCAGCGGCTGATGCTGTTGCAGGGCGGGGTGCCGGGCGCGCGCTGGCAAAGCCGCGAACAACTGCATCTGACCCTGCGTTTCATCGGCGAGGTGGATGGGCGCGATGCGAGCGCCATCGAGGATGCCCTGGCGGGGATCGATGCGCCGGCGTTCGACTTGCAGCTTCATGGCGTCGGCCAGTTCGGCAACAAGCAGCCGCACAGCCTGTGGGCGGCGGCGCGCAGGAATGAGCTACTGGAAAATCTGGCGCGCAAGGTGGATACCGCCATCCGCCGGGTGGGCCAGCCGCAGGACGCGCATAAATTCATGCCGCATGTCACCCTGGCGCGGCTCTCCCATCCCGACCTGGACAAGATACGCGAATGGCTGATCGCCCATGCCCTGGCCACCAGCGACGAATTCCGCGTCGATACGTTCTGCCTCTATTCCAGCAAACTGACCAGTGATGGCAGTATCTACCGGATCGAACAGGAATATCCGTTGAGAGGATTCGATGGCGCCCACTTCGAATAAAAAGCTGACGATTGAAGAGCTCAAGCAGGCCTTGATGCGGCTGCCCGATTGGGAATTGGCCAAGGACCGCGAGGCCATCACCCGCAAATTCCAGTTCGTGGATTTCGACGCCGCCTTTGCCTTCATGACGCGCTGCGCCCTGCTGGCGGCCAAGATGGATCACCATCCCGAATGGTTCAATGTCTACAACAAGGTGGATGTGACCCTGGCGACTCACGATGCGGGCGGGGTAACCCAGAAGGATATCGATCTCGCCGCGGCGATGGACGGATATGCCACCATGGCAAACCGAAGCCGCGCCTAGCGGCGGTATTTGTCCGCGATCATCAGCGCGATGCTGCCGCCCAGCGGCGTCAGCGCCACCGAGGCGGCGAACCAGAGCAGTGGATTGCGTCCGCGCAGCCTGGCCCAATAGGCGACGCCCATCGCCGCCAGCAGATAGAAAAATATGTACACGCTATTTTTTGGCGTTCTTGATCAGATCGTCCACCACACTCGGATCGGCCAAGGTGGAGATGTCTCCCAGGCTTGACGTGTCGCCTTCGGCGATCTTGCGCAGGATGCGGCGCATGATCTTGCCGGAGCGGGTCTTGGGCAGGCCGGGCGCGAACTGAATCACATCCGGCTTGGCGATGGGCCCGATCTCATGGCCGACGAATTTTTTCAATTCGTCGTTCAAGGCATCGGTAGCGGCGACTCCGACTTTCAAAGTGACATAGGCATAAATGCCCTGGCCCTTGATGTCGTGCGGGTAGCCGACCACGGCGGCTTCCGCCACGTCATGATGGCCCACCAGGGCGCTTTCCACTTCGGCGGTGCCCATGCGGTGACCGGAGACGTTGATCACATCGTCCACCCGGCCGGTGATCCAATAATAGCCATCCTCGTCTCGGCGGCAGCCGTCGCCGGTGAAATACTTGCCGCGATAGGTCTTGAAATAGGTATCCGCGAAACGCTGGTGATCGCCATAGACCGTGCGCATCTGGCCGGGCCAGCTGTCCAGGATGCAGAGATTGCCGCTGGCGGCGCCTTCCAGCACCTTGCCGTCGGCATCCACCAGTTGCGGCACAATGCCGGGCAGCGGCTGTGTGGCCGAGCCGGGCTTGAGCGCGGTGGCGCCGGGCAAAGGTGAAATCAGGATGCCGCCGGTTTCGGTCTGCCACCAGGTATCGACGATGGGACAGCGGCTGTCGCCCACGACGCGGTGATACCAAAGCCAGGCTTCCGGATTGATCGGCTCGCCAACCGAGCCCAGCAGCCGCAAGCTGGCGCGGCTGGTTTTCTTCACCGGCGCGTCGCCGTCGCGCATCAGGGCGCGGATGGCGGTCGGCGCGGTGTAGAAGATGTTGACCTTATGCTTGTCGATCACCTCCCAGAAGCGCGAGGTGGTGGGATAGTTGGGCACGCCTTCGAACATCAGGGTGGTGGCGCCATTGGCCAGCGGGCCATAAACGATATAGCTGTGGCCGGTGACCCAGCCGACATCGGCGGTGCACCAATAGATATCGCCTTCGTGATAGTCGAACACATATTGGTGCGTATAAGACGCCCAAAGCAGATAGCCGCCGCTGGTGTGCAGCACGCCCTTGGGTTTGCCGGTGGAACCTGAGGTGTAAAGAATGAACAGCGGGTCTTCCGCGCCCATCGCCTCCGCCGGGCAATCTGCCGGCACCTTCGCCGCTTCTTCGTGATACCAGACGTCGCGTCCGGCTTTCATCTCAATGGCGCCGCCGGTGCGCTTGACCACGATCACGCTGGTGACGCCGGGGGCCTTGGCGCAGGCGTCGTCAGTGTTCTTCTTGAGCGGCACCGGCTTGCCGCCGCGCAGGCCTTCATCGGCGGTGATCACCACCTTGCTGTCGCAGTCGGTGATACGGCCCGCCAGACTGTCGGGCGAGAAGCCGCCGAACACCACCGAATGCACCGCCCCGATCCGGGTGCAGGCCAGCATGGCATAGGCCGCTTCCGGGATCATGGGCATGTAGATGGTGATGCGGTCGCCTTTCTGCACGCCGCGGGCTTTCAGCACATTGGCGAATTTGCAGACTTGCTGGTGAAGTTCTTTGTAGGTGATGTGTTTGGAGTCGGCGGGATCGTCGCCTTCCCAGATGATGGCGGTCTGGTTGCCACGCTTGGCCAGATGGCGGTCGATGCAATTGGCCGAGACGTTCAGCGCCCCGTCCTCGAACCATTTGATGGAAAGATTGTCTGGGTCCCAGCTGACATTCTTGACCTTGGTGAAGGGTCTCAGCCAGTCCAGCCGCGCCGCTTCCCGGCCCCAATAGCCGTCGGGGTCGCGCACGGACTCCTCATAAGCGGCCCTGTATTGGGCCTCGGTCATGAAGGCGCGCTTTTTCCACTCTTCCGCGACCGGGATCAGGCTCTCGGACATTGTCAGGTCTCTTTTGGGCTTGTCTCTGGCGCGATGGTGCTATGATCGTGGCCCAAACCGCAAGGCGTCTGATGCAGCTTCATCTTTCCACCTGGCCCGAGGTCGAGGCCTATCTGGCCAAATCCAAGGCCATCCTGATCCCCATCGGCTCTACCGAGCAGCACGGCCCCAACGGACTTTTGGGAACCGACGCGCTGTGTCCGGAAATCATCGGCAAGCGCGCAGGGGATGAAGGCGGCTTTCTGGTCGGCCCCACCTTCAATGTCGGACAGGCCCAGCATCATATGGGATTTTCCGGCACCATCACCCTGCGTCCCTCCACCATGATCGCGGCGATGGTGGACTGGTCGCAGAGCCTCGCCCGCCACGGCTTTGAGCGCATCTATTGGCTGAACGGCCATGGCGGCAATATCGCCACCATCACCGCGGCTTTTTCCGAAATCTATCACGGCGTGACCTTTGACCGGTCCGGCGCCAAATCTGGTTCCAATGGAGGGGCGCCGCTGCGCTGCAGCTTGCGCAATTGGTGGGAATTGCCTGGGGTGATGGATCTTTGCCGCCAGCTTTTTCCGGTGGGCGAGGGCAGCCACGCCACGCCGTCGGAGGTATCGGTCACATGGTTCGGCTATCCCGAAGCCGTCAAGCAAGTCGCCATGAGCCCGCGCATCGCCCCCAATGGCCCGATCCTGGATGCCGAGGATTACCGCCGCCGCTTCCCAGACGGGCGCATCGGTTCCGACCCCAGCCAGGCCAGTATCGAAGCTGGGGAAAAGATCGTGGCGGCGGCGGTCAAGGCGGTAATCGGCGAATTCAAACAGTTTGCGGCGTCTTAATTCACAAGCGTGTTTGCCACGCGCCGTGAGCGCAGAATATACAGAAACCAAAGCGCCGAGAGCACAAGGTCGCGCGCGGCCTGGCCCGCCTCGGCAAGAGTAACTTTCTCGAATCCGGCAATCATCATACCGACTGTCAAGAATCCGATGGCCACCAATATTCCGCACGCCACAAGCGATAATATTCGAGCCAACTTTTTTCGCAAAACGATCAAGATTGCGCTGACGAGAAATATCAACCCAACAAGCAGGCTCATTCCGGCCGACAGGGAATCCAATTCAGGTACCTGGCCCATGAAGAAAACAATGCCGAGGATGATGTTCAGCAGTGCGGCAAGAGCCGCATAGACGACAAAGACCAGAAGCCAGCCGCTGACACCTTGGGGTCCACGGTCCGTTTGATCCACAATTCCGGCACCGATGGTATCCATCGAAGCTCCCCAATAGCCCGTTTTGTACATTTTCGGGTATCGGCAGCAGCCTTGCAACCCGACCCCGCAGGTCTATGATTGCGCCTTCCCAGGGGTGTCCTCCTTCGCCAAGGCTTCGGAGGACTGAGACCGCAATCCCGCGGATCCCTTAGAACCTGATCCGGTTCACACCGGCGTAGGGAGAGGTCATATGAACAAGCCCATTCTCGACAAATCGCTTTCCATCACACGCGGTGCCTTGCCCGGTTCGCGCAAGCTGATGCTGGGCGGTGTGCCGTTCCGCGAAGTGCCGTTGTCGGGCGGCGAGCCGCCGGTGCGGCTGTACGATACGTCCGGTCCTTATACCGACGACAGCGTCGCCATCGATATCGAGAAGGGGCTTGCCGCCCGCCGCCGCGAGTGGATTTTGGCGCGCGGCGATGTCGAGGAATATGTCGGCCGCGAGCGTAAGCCCGAGGATGACGGCCTCAAGCGCGGCGAAAAACTCACCGTGCCGCAATTCAACCGCGACGGGGTCAAGCTGCTGCGCGCCAAGCCGGGCAGGAATGTCACCCAGCTTTATTATGCGCGTCAGGGCATCATCACCGAGGAAATGAAATATATCGCCGCCCGCGAAAATCTGGGGCGCTCGGCCTTAGCCGACGGCAACAGTTTCGGTGCCAGTATCCCGGCCGAGATCACGGCGGAATTTGTGCGCCAGGAGATCGCGCGCGGCCGCGCCATCATCCCCTCCAACATCAACCATCCCGAAACCGAGCCGATGATCATCGGCCGCAACTTCCTCACCAAGGTCAATGCCAATATCGGCAACAGCGCCGTAACAAGCGGCGTTGCCGAGGAAGTCGACAAGATGGTGTGGTCGATCCGCTGGGGCGCGGACACGGTGATGGACCTGTCCACCGGCCGCCACATCCACACCATCCGCGAATGGATCGTGCGCAATTCCCCGGTGCCGATCGGCACGGTGCCGATCTACCAGGCGCTGGAAAAGGTCGGCGGCGTCGCCGAGGACCTGACCTGGGAGATTTATCGCGACACCTTGGTGGAACAATGCGAGCAGGGCGTGGATTATTTCACCGTCCATGCCGGGGTGCGGCTGGCGCATATCCCGCTGACGGCGGACCGCGTCACCGGCATTGTCTCGCGCGGCGGCTCCATCCTGGCCAAATGGTGCCTGGCGCATCACAAGGAAAATTTCCTCTACACCCATTTTGAGGAAATTTGCGAACTGCTGAAACAGTATGACGTGTCCTTCAGCCTGGGCGATGGCTTACGCCCCGGCTCCACCGCCGATGCCAATGACGCCGCGCAATTCGCCGAGTTGGACACCTTGGGCGAGCTGAACAAAATCGCGCAGCGCCATGACGTGCAGGTGATGATCGAAGGCCCCGGCCATGTGCCGATGCACAAGATCAAGGAAAATATGGACCGGCAGTTGGCCGCTTGCGACGAGGCGCCCTTCTATACGCTGGGGCCGCTGACCACCGATGTGGCGCCGGGCTATGACCACATCACGTCCGCCATCGGCGCGGCGATGATCGGCTGGTTCGGCTGCGCCATGCTTTGCTATGTCACGCCCAAGGAACATCTGGGCCTGCCCGACCGCGACGATGTGAAGGCGGGGGTGATCGCCTACCGCATCGCCGCCCATGCCGCCGACCTGGCCAAGGGCCATCCCGCGGCGCGCATCTGGGACGACGCCATGTCAAAGGCGCGGTTCGAATTCCGCTGGCGCGATCAGTTCGCCTTGGCTTTGGACCCGGAAACGGCGCAGCTCTATCATGATGAAACGCTTCCGGCGGAAGGCGCCAAGGTGGCGCATTTCTGCTCCATGTGCGGGCCGAAATTCTGCTCCATGAAGATTTCGCAGGAAGTGCGCGATGCCGCCAAGGGCAAGAACGACACTTTATCGACGGCGGAAATCCGTGCCGCCATGGCCAAGAAGTCGGAAGAGTTCCGCCACGGCGGCGGCGAAATCTATCTCCACAAGCCCGCGGCCGAATAATTTTCAAAGGATATTTTGATGATCCGTTTTTTCTCCGGCGCATTGGCCGCGCTGCTGTTTGCCGTGCCCGCTTGGGCGGTCGAGCCCTTTCCGGCCGCTTTTAAAATCCAGACCATCAAGACCAACGGCACGGAGCTTCACGTCCGGGTGGGCGGGCAGGGGCCGGCGGTGGTGTTCCTGCATGGCTTCGGCGACACCGGCGATATGTGGTCGCCCATTGCCGCCAAGCTTGTCGCCGATCACACCGTGATCGTGCCGGACCTGCGCGGCATGGGCCTGTCGGCGCATCCGAGCAATGGCTACACCAAGCTCAATCAGGCGCGCGACATTGCGGGCGTGATGGACGCCCTGAAGGTGGACAAGGCCCAACTCGTCACGCACGACATCGGCAACATGGTCGGCTATTCCCTGGCGGCGCGATATTCGTCGCGCATCACCAAATGGGTGGTGATCGACGCGCCGCTGCCGGGTATCGGCAACTGGGACAAGATTCTGCTCAATCCGCTGCTGTGGCATTTCAATTTCCGTGGCCCCGATGCCGAGCGCCTGGTGAAAGGGCGCGAGCGCATCTATCTCGACCGTTTCTATAATGAACTGTCCGCCGACCCGAAAAAGATCGATGAGGCGACACGCAACCATTATGCCGCCCTCTATGCCCGGCCCGGCGCGATGCATTCGGCGTTCGAGCAGTTCAAGGCCTTCACGCAGGACGCCGTCGACAACAACGCGCTGCTGGCAAAGGGCAAGCTGAAAATACCGGTGCTGGCGCTGGGGGCGGCAAGCTCCTTTGGCGACGGCATGGGTGTGGAGCTCAGATTTGCCGCCAGCAATGTGAGCGTCGGGATTGTCCCCGCCTCGGGCCATTGGATCATGGAGGAAAATCCCGGGGCCACCACCAAGCTGGTGCTGGATTTCCTGAAGTAGGAAATCCCACGCCGATGCGAAGGACAAATGAAACAAGCCCTCATGCTTCGACAAGCTCAGCATGAGGAGTCGATTTTATTCCTCACCCTGAGCCTGTCGAAGGGTGAGGCCTAGCGTAAAGGCCTGTGACCTGTGATGGCGTTCCAGATCGCCAGCACGATGATGGCGCCAATCACCGCCACCAGGGTCGAGACGATGAAACCGTGCTGGTCATAGGTGAAGTTGCCGCTGATTTGCTGGAACAGAAAGCCGCCCGCCAGCGCGCCGACCAATCCCAGCGCGATATTGACCAAGCAGCCGCTGCCCCGTTTGCCCATGATGCCGTTGGCCAGCCAGCCAACAATCGCGCCGAAGACAATCCAGCCCAGAATATGCATTTCTCTCCTCACCATGGGCGGCCCATTTTTAATTGGAAGAGGGGCCGCCCATCCAGGGTATAAACTCGTTCTACACCGCCTATGACTCTGGATGGCCGGGTCAAGCCCGGCCATGGAGAGATGTTAGTGTAAGCTCACATATAACATGGTGATCGTCGCCGCCGCCATGATGGCAGTGCAAAGCCAGCCCAGCCCGCCCAACACCCAGCCGGCGCTGAATTGGCCCATCTTCTTGCGGCTGGAGGCGACAAACATCAGCGCCGCCATCATCGGCACCGCGATCACGCCATTGAGCACCGCGCTCCAATACAGCGCCTTGATGGGATCGATGGGCGACCAGTCGATGCCCAGCCCCAGCAGCACCGCCGCGCCGATCACCATGTAAAAACCGCGCGCCTCCCAGGGCATATGGTCCAACCCGGTCTTCCAGCCCGCCGCTTCCGCCACCGCATAGCCTGTTGATCCGGCCAAAACGGGAATCGCAAGCAGTCCGGTGCCGATGATGCCGATGGCGAACAGCGCAAAGGCGAAATCTCCGGCGATCGGCTTGAGCGCGCTGGCCGCGTCGGCGGCGCTGTCGATGGTGGTGATGCCATGGCTGTGCAAGGTCGCGGCGGTGGCGATCATGATCGCCAAGGCGATCAGGTTGGACATGGCCATGCCGGTGATGGTGTCCAACCGGATGCGGCGAAGCGCGCGCGGCGCTTCGCGCGGCCGGTCCCGCAACGGATGCTGATCGGCATTCTGGTCCACCTCTTCGACTTCCTGCGCGCTCTGCCAGAAAAACAGATAGGGGCTGATGGTGGTGCCGAAGATTGCCACAATGGTCGTGGCGGCGCTTTCGTTCAGATCGGCATGCAGTCCGATCAGTCCGGCGCCGATTTCAGACCAGTTGAGCGGCAGGAAGAACAGGATGGCGACATAGGCGAACAGGCTGAAGGTCAGGACCGTCAGGAAGCGGGCATATTTGCGATAGGGAATGAAAAGCTGCAGCCCCAGCGACAGAAACGCGAAGAACAAGGTGAAGGCATGTTCGTTCAGGCCGGTCACCAGCTTGGCGGCGGCGCCCATGGCGGCCAGGTCGGCGCCCACATTGATGGTGTTGGCGATGAACAACAGCGCCAGCAGGGTGAGCACCAGCGGGCGCGGCATCACCTCGCTCATGTTGCGGGCGAGGCCCCGGCCGGTGACGCGCCCGATCAAGGCGCTGACCATCTGGATCGCCACCATCAGCGGAAATGTCAGCAGCATGGTCCAGAGCAGGTTGAAGCCGAACTGGGCGCCGCCCTGGCTATAGGTGGCGATGCCGCTGGGATCGTCGTCGGCGGCGCCGGTGATCAGGCCCGGTCCCAGCTGCTTGAACAGGGGCGCGGAACGAACGCGGGAACGGAGGTCGGGTTTGGACATTGGAGAGATGGTCTGTTTTTGAGGGCTCCGCCAGTACCGGAACGTACCAGGAAAAATTTGGTTTCGCTTCCTACGTCTTCTGTAGTAGAGTGACTGTCGAGGGGCGCATGGAGGATCGTATGACTCGTTCTCTTTTGGCCGCCGGTTTTTTGCTGATTGCCCTGCCGGCCATTGCCCAACCGGCTCCGCCGCCGCCTTCGGAGCCGCCCTGCCTGCGCCAGCGCAATATCTATGACTTCAAGACCGTGCCGGGAAACCGCTCGCTGATCGTCACCGACCTGGCGCGCAAGCGTTATCGCCTGAATTTCATCGGCGTCTGCTACAATCTGCAGCACCATCTCACCCTGGGCTTCAGGACGCGCGGCGTGGGCACCCTGTCCTGTGTCGAGCGGGGCGATTCCGTGCTTCAGAATGATTTGGTCGGTCCGCAGCAATGCATCGTCCAGAGCGTCGAGTATCAGACCGTGGCGCTGGACAAGGCAGACCTCGCGGCGGCCGCGGCGCTGAAAGCCAAGAACAAGTAAGACTGTGCTAGAACCTCACCGGGTTTTGCGACTCGGGTAGGGGACGTGCGCGGCTACTTTGCAGTTGGTGTCGAAGGCGTATCCAAGCCGATGAATCTGGGCAATCTGGTCCGGATCGCGCACGCCTTTGACGCCAGCTTTTTCTTTAATATCGCGCCGCGCCTGAAATTGTCCGATGCCAACAGCGACACCTCACGGGCGCAGGGTGCGCTGCCCTTTTATTCCTTCGAGCGGCCGGAGGATTTCCGCCTGCCGCTGGGCTGCCGCCTGGTGGGGGTGGAGATCACCGACGAAGCGGTGGAGCTGCCCCGTTTTCGTCACCCGTCCTGCGCCGCTTATGTCTTCGGCGCGGAACGCTATTCGCTGTCGCCCCAGATGCTGTCGCTTTGCGAATTCGTGGTGAAAATTCCCACCCGTTTTTCCATCAATGTCGGGATGGCGGGCGCCATCGTGCTTTATGACCGTTTGGTAAGCTCGGGCCGCTTTGGCGGGCGGCCGGTGACGCCCAGCGGAGGCGCCGATATTCCGCCGGTCCACAATTGGGGCGCCCCCTTGGCGAAACCACGTGACTATTGAGAGACAGTGCACGTGGTTACCACGCAAATAGTCTTGGAAAAATCGGCGTCAGTTCCATATAAGGCGCCATGTCCATCCCGGCGCTGAAAATCAACAATCTCCGCAAGGTCTATCGCCGCGGCACGGTGGCGGTCGAGGAACTGTCTTTGACCATCGCGGAAGGCGAGTTTTTCGGCTTTCTGGGTCCCAATGGCGCGGGCAAGTCCACCACCATCCATTGCGTCACCGGCATTGCCGAACCCAGTGCCGGGACGATTGAGATTTTCGGCCTGGATTCGGTGAAAGACTATCGCGAGGCGCGCCGCCTGGTCGGGCTGTGTCCGCAGGAATTCAATGTCGATCCTTTCGCCACGCCGCGCCAGATCGTGGATTGGATGGGCGGCTATTTCGGCATGCCGGCGCGGCTGCGCAAAGAGCGCATCGACATGCTGATGGAGAAATTTGATCTGGTGGCGCATCAGAAAAAGCAGTTCCGCGAATTGTCGGGCGGCCTCAAGCGGCGGGTGGTGCTGGCGCGCGCCCTGGTTCACGATCCACAGCTGATTATCCTGGACGAACCGACCGCCGGCGTGGACGTCGAATTGCGCCGGGTGCTGTGGCGCTATCTCGCCGAGATCAACAAGGACGGCAAGACCATCCTTCTGACTTCGCATTATCTGGAAGAAGTGGAACGGCTCTGCCGCCAGATCGCCATTGTCGCCAAGGGCCGGATCGCCCGCCTGGGCAGCAAGGAAGAAATCGCCGGCGGGCCGGGCGGGCTGGAACAGGCCTATCTGGTGGCGACCGGCGCCGAAGCCGATCACGTGGCGGGCCAATAGCATGCAAGCCAAACCGCCGCTGGGCACCAACTGGATCGGCCTGCACACCATGGTCCGGCGCGAGGTGTCGCGCATGATGCGGGTGCCGATCCAGGCCTTTATCGCGCCCTGGATCTCGGCGCTGCTGTTCATCTTCATTTTCGGTTTTGTGGTCGGCGGGCGCATCACCCATATCGGCGGCCACCGCTATCTGGAATTCGTGCTGCCCGGCATTGTGATGATGAACGTGGTCAATGCCGCCTTCCTGCAATCCTCCTCGGCGATCTATTTCTCCCGCTTCATCAAATTTATCGAGGAGACTTTGGTCGCCCCGCTTTCCTATGCCGAAATGATCGCGGGCAGCCTGTCGGTGGTGGTGTTGCGCGCCTCGGTAACCGGTATCGGCATCATGCTGATGGGCGTCGGCTTCGGCGCGACCCATGTCGAATCCTGGCCGCTGTTCCTGTTCTGGATGGTCAGTGTGTCGGCGGTGTTCGGCCTTTTGGGCATCATTGTCGGGCTGTGGTCCAAAAGCTTCGAGCAGCTCAACATGCCGGTGGTGTTTTTCCTGACGCCCTTGTCGATGGTGGGCGGGACCTTCAACACCGTGGAAATGCTGCCGGAATGGCTGCGCTGGCTGGCCTGGGCCAATCCCTTTTTCTATTTCATCAATGGTATTCGCGGTTCCATGATCGGTTTTGACGAGACGCCGCCGGGGTTGGGCATCGGCCTGACTTTGTTGTCCCTTCTTGTATTAGGTCTGACAGTCTGGCGTCTTTACGCCAAAGGCTATGGCCTCAGAGAGTAGCGCGGGTCTTTTGCGTCCTGAGTTCGTCGCTCGTCGCTCATGGGCTGGATTGCCCACATCGCTCGTTGCCACGCTGTCGCTAGCAACCCTGCTCAGGCCACAAAATCCCTCGCCCTAGGAACAACTTGCACGGGCCGGGCACTGTCCAGTATCTTCCCGGCCGATCGCACAAACGCCGGATTCCGCTGCAATTTTGAGCGTCGAATCGATTTAGCCGGAGCAGAGATGAACAAGGTTTTGGGCATTTGCATGGGTCTGAGCCTGGCGCTGGTGCTGCCGGCCAAGGCGGAACCCGCCAATCTGTTGGGCGTGTTCGGCAACTGGACCGCCTATTCCTCCGGCAGCGGCGACAGCCTGACCTGCTTTGCCTTGTCCAAGCCGCGCGCCACCCGCCCGGCCACCGCCAAGCGCGGACCGATTTATCTGATGGTGTCGGATTGGCCCGCACGCAAGATCAAGGGCGAAGCCCAGATCGTTTACGGCTATCAGGGCAATGAGAAGGGCGTTGCCGCTCTGGGTGTTGGGGGCGACAAGTTCGCTTTCTTCATCCGCAACACCGGCAAGGACGGCAGCTCCTGGCTGCACAGACTGGACGACAATGCGCGGCTGATCACCGCCATGCAGGAAGGCGTGTCGGCGGTGGCCAGCGGCGTCAGCGCCCGGGGCACCAAGACCGTCGACACCTACAGCCTGTCCGGATTCAAGGACGCGCTGGACAAGATTCACGCCGCCTGTCCGATGTGATGAGTGCTCCTGCCGACATCCCCACTTCGCTGATCGGTCTTGACCGGGACGGGCTCAAGTCCGCGCTGGCGGTTGCCGGGGTGTCGGCGAAATCGCTGTCGATGCGAACCAACCAACTGTGGAACTGGATCTATGTCCATGGCGCGCGCGATTTCGCGTCTATGAGCAATCTGGCCAAGGATTTTCGCACCCTGCTGGAAAATTCCTTCACCCTGGCGCGGCCCGAAATTGTCACCGCTCAAGTCTCGCAGGACGGCACCCGCAAATGGTTGCTCAAGACCGGGCCGGGGATCGAATTCGAGACCGTCTATATCCCGGAAAGCGATCGCGGCACCTTGTGCGTCTCCTCCCAGGTCGGCTGCACCCTGAACTGCCGCTTCTGCCATACCGGCACCCAGAAGCTGGTGCGCAATCTGACCCCTTCGGAAATCCTGGGTCAGCTTTTGATCGCCAAGGATGCGCTGGAGGATTGGCCGTCGACCGCGCCGGGCCGCAAAGTCACCAACATCGTGATGATGGGGATGGGCGAGCCGCTTTACAATTTCGACCATGTGAAGGCGGCGCTGGCCATTGTGATGGACGGCGATGCTCTGGCGCTGTCCAAGCGCCGTGTGACCTTGTCGACCGCCGGTGTGGTGCCGATGATCCCGCGCGCCGGAAATGAGATCGGCTCCAGCCTGGCGATTTCGCTGCATGCGGTGAAGGACGATATCCGCGACGAAATCGTGCCGATCAACAAGAAGTATCCGATTGCCGAATTGATCGAGGCCTGCCGCACCTATCCCGGCGCCTCCAATGCGCGGCGCATCACCTTCGAATATGTGATGCTGAAAGGCGTCAACGACTCTCTGGCCGATGCGCGCGCCCTGGTGAAGCTGGTGGCGGGCATTTTCGCCAAGATCAATCTGATCCCCTTCAATCCCTGGCCCGGCGCGCCCTATGAATGTTCGGACTGGAGCCAGATCGAGAAATTCGCCGAGATCGTCAACCGCGCCGGTTACGCCTCGCCGGTGCGCACGCCGCGCGGCCGCGACATCATGGCGGCCTGCGGCCAGCTCAAGAGCGAAAGCGTGAAAGAACGCGCGTCAGCCCGCATGGCGCGTGAGATGGACGCGCTGCAATCCTCGCAACTGTCGCGGATGCCGCATTGAGCGACCCCGCTCTCAATCCGGCGCTCGACATGGCCGGCATTGTCGATCGCTTTCGGCGCGACGGCCGGGCCCATATTCCCGGCATACTGACACCGGAAAGCGCCGCCCGCATTCATCGCTGTTTGGAGCAGGAGACCGAATATCTGGTTTTCGCCCGGGGCGGCGACCGCGAAGGACTGCAGCCGGCCCATCTTCTGACCCAACAGCAGCACAGCATGATGATGGCGGATGCCTATGCGCGGGCGCGGGACAAATTCCATTTCCTGTACGACGTTCATCCAATGTCGAATGTGGGCGAGCCCTATCCGGACCCGTCGCACCATCTTTCAGCCGTCACCGCCTTCCTCAACAGTACGCCGGTTCTGGATTTCGCCAGGACGGTCACCGGTTCATCGGCCATCGCCTATGCTTCGGCCCAGGCCACGCGCTACCGGCCCGGCCATTTCCTCTGCCAGCATGACGATGGCGACGGGCTGAATGCGCAAAAGCGCATCGCCGCCTATGTTCTCAACCTGACGCCGCAATGGCGCCTGGACTGGGGCGGGGCGCTGCTGTTTTCCGACCGGCCCGGCCATATCAGCGAAGGCTTTCCGCCGGCCTTCAATGCGCTGAACATCTTTTCGGCGCCGCAGGAGCATCTGGTGGGTTTCATATCGCCGTTCGCCGGCGCGGCGCGTTATTCCATCACCGGCTGGTTCACCTCGCTCTAACCTTGGGATCGCCATGAACCGTCTTCTGATCCTGATCGGCCTGGTCCTGGTGGCGGCGGGATTGCTTTGGCCCTATCTGACGCGGCTGGGGCTGGGGCGGTTGCCGGGCGACATCGCCATCCAGGGCGAACAGGGCGGTTTTTACTTCCCCATCGTCACCTGCATCCTGGTCAGCCTGGTTCTGACCCTGATTTTCTGGCTGGCAGGCAAGCTTTAGCAGGGGTGGATTTTGGGGCTCAAATCCCTATAGTCCCGCCGATTTTCGAGGGTTTTCGACGTGTCCAAGAAAGACATCAAAAAGGTCGTGCTCGCCTATTCCGGCGGGCTGGATACGTCTGTCATTTTGAAATGGCTGCAGACCGAATATGGCGCCGAAGTCTTCACCTTCACCGCCGATCTGGGGCAGGGCGAGGAGATCGAGCCCGCGCGCAAGAAAGCCGAAACCTTAGGGATCAAGCCCGGCAACATCTTCATCGAGGACCTGCGCGAGGAATTCGTCCGCGATTTCGTTTTCCCCATGTTCCGCGCCAATGCGGTCTATGAGGGCGTCTACCTGCTGGGCACCTCCATCGCCCGGCCCTTGATCGCCAAGAAGCAGATCGAGATCGCCGAAAAAGTCGGGGCCGATGCGGTGTGTCACGGCGCCACCGGCAAGGGCAACGACCAGGTGCGTTTCGAGCTGGGCTATTACGCCCTCAAGCCCGACATCAAGGTGATCGCGCCCTGGCGGGAGTGGAGCCTGACCAGCCGCACCAAGCTGCTCGAATTCGCCGAGGCGCACCAGATTCCCATCGCCAAGGACAAGCGCGGCGAAGCGCCCTTTTCGGTGGACGCGAACCTGTTGCACTC